>FSSI02000030.1:0-58261 GCA_900149785.2 Phormidium lacuna HE10JO
GTCATGTCCGGTGAGGGTTTGGGCGGCTTGAAATGGCGGGTTGTCTGCCAGCCCAGACAACCCTTCACCGCAACGCTGTTGGGCATGGGCAGCCAACAGACCGGGCAGGGTCAATCCCCGATCGCCAAATAGCCGACGCGGTAGATGTCCTGCTGGGGCAGACGTTTCAAACTGGAGTTCGTCATAATCGACCCACTGGGAATTGACCCGCCACGCCACGCGGTTGCTGAAGGTTTTCCACAGTCGCTCGTTATAGTCGTTTCCCTGTCCCAGGTTTTGCCAGATTTGCCACTGGGCGCTCAATCCAAACCGTTCTTGACTGTAATCTGTCCAGAGTCGATCGACCACTTGCAGGTCTTCGCAGGGAATTCGCGCCACATCCGCCAGGGTTAACTCGCCGCCGCTACGTCCGACGGCTTCGAGCAACCGCTCGGCCGTTTCTTCGTCGGCGTCTTGCCAGTTTCGCTGTTGCAACAGGTTGTTTAAAGGGCGGTAATCGACCCCCGAGGGAGGTGTCAGCTCGGCTTGGCTGAGGTCGAGGCGGCGTTGGCCGGGTAGCAGGCGACGGACGGAGTCGAGGCGGTCTTCTGGAATTGACTCGTCGTTGCGGGTGACGGGTTCGATGGCAGACCGACGACCCCACCACCACCCGCTCCCGCCGAGTAGGACGACCAGCAGGAGATAGAGAATGGGAGGGATACCGCTAGATTTTCCAGACATCGCAACTTCCTCGATGGAGTCGTTAAAGGTATAGCTCTATGCTACAAGCTGGATTACAAAATCTCTGGGGCGTTGGCTCCGCATCCGGTGCGATGCCTTGAAAAATGGGACGAGAACCTGCCACAATCCCCGTGGTTTAACAAATCGGCTCAGCCCTTGGCTCCTCAAGGCGTAACGCGCCAAATTTTGAGGGTGTCGTCAAAACTGCCACTAACGAGCGTGCTGCCGTCGGGGCTGATGCTGACGGATGTGACACCACCTTCATGTCCAGTGAGGGTTTGCTGTAGTTGACCCGTCGCCAGGTTCCAGATTTTAATCGTGCGATCGCTACTGCCACTGACAAGGGTGCTGCCGTCGGGGCTGATGCTGACGGATTGGACTCTGTCCTCATGTCCGGTGAGAGTTTGCCGCAGTTCCCCCGTCGCTAGATTCCAGACTTTGAGAGTTCTGTCCAAACTGCCACTGACGAGGGTGCTACCGTCGGGGCTGATGCTGGTGGACTCGATCGAATAGTCGTGTCCGGTGAGAGTCTGTCGCAGTTCTCCCGTCGCCAAGTCCCAGACTTTGAGGGTCTTATCCAAACCGCCACTGACGAGGGTGCTGCCGTCAGGGCTAATGCTGATGGAGTGGATATGGCGATCGTGTCCAGTGAGGGTTTGCCGCAGCTCACCCGTCGCCAAGTCCCAGACTTTGAGGGTTTCATCCCAACTGCCGCTGACGAGAGTGTTGCCGTCGGGACTGATGCTGACGGATGCAACAGCACTGTCATGTCCGGTGAGGGTTTGCCGCAGTTCGCCCGTTGCCAAGTCCCAGACTTTGAGGGTTTTATCCCAACTGCCACTGACGAGGGTGCTGCCGTCGGGACTGATGCTGAGGGAGATGACGGCACTGCTATGTCCGGTGAGAGTTTGCCGCAGTTCGCCCGTCGCCAGATTCCAGACTTTGAGGGTGTCGTCCCAACTGCCACTGACGAGGGTGCTGCCGTCGGGACTGATGCTGAGGGAGCTGACAACCCAGTGATGTCCGGTGAGGGTTTGGGAGGCTTGGAACAGCGGGTTGCTTGCCAGCCCAGACGACACGGTGGCGGCTTCAACAGCAGACCGACGAACGACCCACCCGCCGCTGCCACCGAGAAGGATAGCTAGCAGGAGATAGAAGTTGAAGCTCCTCAAGGTTCAACGCGCCAGAGTTTGATGGTGTCGTCGGCACTGCCGCTGGCGATCGTGTTGCCGTCGGGGCTGATGCTAATGGAGGTCGCAAAATGCTCGTGTCCGATGAGGGTTTGCCGCAACCGACCTGTCGGCAGGTTCCAGACTTTGATGTGTGGCCCGTTGACACTGACGAGGGTGCTGCCGTCAGAGCTGATGCTGACAGCATGAGCCCCCCGGTCTTGCCCGGTGAGGGTTTGACGCAATTCACCCGTCTCTAGATTCCAGATTTTGAGGGTGTTATCCCCGCTACTACTGACGAGGGTGCTGCCGTCGGCGCTGATGCTGACGGAGTTAATCCAATAGTCATGTCCGGTGAGGGTTTGCCGCAGTTCGCCCGTCGCCAAGTCCCAGATTTTGAGGGTGTCATCCCAACCGCCACTGACGAGGGTGTTGCCGTCGGCGCTGATGCTGACGGAGCGGACAGTACCATCATGTCCCGTGAGGGTTTGCCGCAGTTCGCCCGTCGCCAAGTCCCAGATTTTGATGCCATCCCAACTGCCAATGACGAGGGTGCTGCCGTCGGGACTGATGCTGATGGAGTAGTTGGTATTACTATCGAGAGTTTGTCGCAGCTCGCCCGTCGCCAAGTCCCAAATTTTGACGCTACTAATACCGCCGCTGACGAGAGTGTTGCCGTCGGGGCTGATGGTGACAGATTGGAGATTATCGTCGTGTTCGGTGAGAGTTTGCCGCAGTTCGCCCGTCGCCAAGTCCCAAATTTTGAGGGTGGCATCGTCACTGCCGCTGACGAGGGTGTTGCCGTCGGGGCTGATGCTGACGGTTTGGACGATATCATCGTGTCCGGTGAGGGTCTGGTCGGCTTGGAACAGCGGGTCGCCCGCCAGCCACGACACCACGGTGATGGGTTCAAAGTCAGACTGACGAACCACCCACCAGCCGCTCCCGCCGAGTAGGATGGCTAGCAGAAGATAAATTTTGACGATGGGGGAAATGCCGCCGGATTTTCCAGACCCAGATTTTTCAGACATTGGGACGTTCTCGATGGAGTTTTTGAAGGTGTAGCTCTAGGCTACAAGCTGGATGACGAGATTCCTGGGGGGCTGTGTCCGCAACAGTGATGCCTCTCAAGGTTCAACGCGCCAGAGTTTGAGGGTGTTATCCCAACCGCCGCTGGCGATCGTGTTGCCGTCGGGGCTGATGCTGACGGAGCTGACAACCGCGTCATGCCCGCTTAGGGTTTGCCGCAACCGACCCGTCGCCAGGTTCCAGACCTTGATGCTTCCTCCATTGACGCTAACGAGGGTGCTGCCGTCAGAGCTGATGCTGACGGCGTGGGCTCCCCGGTCTTGCCCGGTGAGGGTTTGACGCAGTTCGCCCGTCTCTAGGTTCCAGATTTTGAGGGTGTTATCCCGACCACTGCTGACGAGGGTGCTGCCGTCAGGGCTGATGCTGACGGAGTTAACCTCAATGTCATGTCCGGTAAGGGTTTGCCGCAGTTCGCCCGTCGCCAGGTTCCAAATTTTGATGCCATCCCAACTGCCACTGACGAGGGTGCTGCCGTCGGGGCTGATGCTAACGGAGTTGACCCAACCTCCATGTCCGGTGAGAGTTTGGCGCAGTTCGCCCGTTGCTAAGTCCCAGATTTTAAGGGTTTCATCCCAACTGCCACTGACGAGGGTGCTGCCGTCGGGACTGATGCTAAGGGAGATGACGGCACTGCTATGTCCGGTGAGGGTTTGCCGCAGTTCGCCCGTTGCCAAATCCCAGATTTTGACGGTGGCATCGAAACCGCCGCTAGCAAGGGTGCTGCCGTCGGGGCTGATGCTGACGGAGTTGACCCAACCTTCATGTCCGGCGAGAGTTTGCCGCAGCTCGCCCGTCGCCAAGTCCCAGATTTTGACGGTGGCATCGTCACTGCCACTGACGAGGGTGTTGCCGTCGGAGCTGATGCTGACGGATTGGACATCGTCGTCATGTCCGGTGAGGGTCTGGTCGGCTTGGAACAGCGGGTCGCCCGCCAGCCACGACACCACGGTGATGGGTTCAAAGTCAGACTGACGAACCACCCACCAGCCGCTCCCGCCGAGTAGGATGGCTAGCAGAAGATAAATTTTGACGATGGGGGAAATGCCGCCGGATTTTCCAGACCCAGATTTTCCAGACATTGGGACGTTCTCGATGGAGTTTTTGAAGGTGTAGCTCTAGACTACAAGCTGAATGACGAGATTCCCGATCCCCTAGCTCCGCATCCGGTGTGATGCATGGAAAAATGGGACGAGAACCTACCGCATCTCCCTTAGTTCAACAAATCGGCTCAGCCATTGATACCCTCAAGGTGTCCAAATTTTGATGGTGTCATCCCAACTGCCACTGACGAGGGTACTGCCGTCGGGGCTGATGCTGACGGAGAAGACCCAATCGTCATGTCCAGTGAGGTTTTGCCGCAGTTGACCAACTTCGATCTGTTTGCTTCGGAGACTGGAGACACTGGTAGCTTTGTCAGCTTAGGCTCTTTTCTTCAAGATTTTGAGTCTGGCACTGACACTGCCCAAGTCTTTGACTTCGCCCCGACAACTGCCCAGTTTATCCGCATGGATATTCAGGATAGCTATCAAGCTAGTAATTCAGTCGGAATTGGCGAAGTGGCATTCCGCACTGCGGCTGCCACGCCCGAACCTGAACCCGTTCCCGAACCCGCGACGATTTTCGGTTTGTTGACGACCTTGGGATTGGGTGCGTTGTCCAAGAAAAAGACTTCCAAAAATGCGGAAGGCAAATAACAATTGACGGAGAGAGCCGACTGACCGACCCAATGCCCGAAACCCTTTAACAGCAACCGCCGGGGTCGTCAGGACATCCGAAAATTCCGAAACTTTCCGAGTATGGACTCTTAAGCTTCGCTGATTGCTGAAAGCCTGTCCTGAGCTTGTCGAAGGGCTGACTGCTACCTCAGAAAACAGAAATTGATTTCCAAGCGGTTCGGATATCCGAGCCGCTTTGTTCTGAGCGTTCAACCGGATTTGATGTGTATGACATCAGCCAATTGCCAGGGAACCGACCTCCGGTAAGCCAACTTTGGTTTGCCGCAGACGGAGAGCATCTGAATACTCACGTCGTAGAAAAGACAATGGAGGTAGGCATACTCGGAGCCAATGGCTCGATAAACTTGCCAAGTATGATGCTTGTCCTAGCTGCGGTCGTAGTTGGAAAGATATTCCGCCTCGCCCAGATCGCAGATATAAAGATGTCTGGACAAAAGATCGCATCATTACACTGACTGCTGGTGGCACAGATAACATCGACAACATACAGCTTCTTTGTTACCCGTGCAATTCATCCAAGTGCAATGGTCGTTAAAAAGAGAACTAATGAAGCTCCAGACAGTGCAAATCGGGGTTGCTCAAGAGTTCTTGAATTGCTATTACTCCGGAACGAATTAATGCTTCGACTTGGCTAGTCGGTGCATTGCCACACCGAAGCCAAACAACTTTGGGTGGAGCGCCATAAAGCCGACTTCTTTCAGGGAAATCTGCAACTTGTGTCACTATACAAAAGTCATTTAGCTTAGCAAATTCCCAAACTTCAGTATCTGTTTTCTCAGCTAAGTTGTGGGACTGAACGTGGCTGGATTCAGGAAAAATATCAGCCAACCGATTGACCAGCTTGCGGCTCAGGTTTTGGTCGAACAGCAGTTTCAAGCAGCACTCACCGACGCAACTAAACGATGTTCGCGATCGGCGGCAAACTCCAAGCAAGCCCTAACGTCGGTTTCTGTCAATTCTGGAAAGTCATCAACGATCTCAGCGGTAGACATGCCAACTGCTAACCACCCCAAGACATCGTAGACCGTAATCCGCATCCGGCGGATGCAAGGCTTGCCACCGCGCTTATCAGGTTCAATCGTAATGATGTCGCGATAGCTCATAATATGGACAGGTTGCTTAGGTATACCTAAGTCTAGAGCAGGCTAACACCTCGCTGCAACGGACGGCAGTTAGTTGGTCGTCCAGAGGCAAGAGGCTGCCTGCCGCCGTTGAGCTTCACCGTTAAACTGCAAAGCAACGAACAGGCGATCGCGAAGCGTCCCGGAGGAATTCTCGCCCCAACAGCACCTCGCCAAGCAGCTTAGGCATTCGCCCCTCTAACCCCCCAATCCACCCTAAGGACAACAGAAGCCAGCCCTGAAGTATCCGCAGGGTCAAAGAGACTGGCAACGGCGATCGCCCTCACCCCGAAGAGTCTGCCTTTTCAGGCTGTTCAATGCCCAACTCGAAGCCGCACCCGAACCCGACTCACCCCCAGATTGCAGCATTTGGGACACCGACTAACCCGTCTGAAAAATATTCTGCACCATCGGCTTCTCCACCTGCGCCGCCTCCTTATCCAACGCCGCCACTTCCCCCTCATCCAACAGCCAACCCAACGCACCGATATTCTGCTGCGCCTGTTCCAGCGTCTTCGCCCCCGGAATGGGAATCGTCCCCTTGGCAATGCACCAGTTCAACGCCACCTGCGCCATCGTCTTCTCCCGCGACTGGGCAATCTCCGCCAAACAGCCCAGCAGCGACTGCGCCCCCGGTAAAATCTGCTTGCAGACGAAGCCTCGCAACCCGTTCGGCGTGTTCTTTTCCGAATATTTCCCCGTCAGTAACCCCAACGCCAGGGGACTGTAGGCAATTAACTGAATCCCCAACTCGTCGCAAACTTCCTTCACCCCCAACTCCGTCACCGGATAGGTCGAAAGCAGGGAATACTGCACCTGTAGCGAGACGATCGCAATGCCCCGTTCGGCGAAGCGTCGATGTACCTTCCGCAGTCGCTTCGGTCCATAGTTGGAGAGTTCCACACCCCGCGCCTTCCCCGCTTCCACCAAGTCCATCAACCCATCCAGCAACGGCCACTCCTGCCAGGGGAGATAGTTGGCGGTAGACCAGTGCATCTGCACCAAATCAATGCCCCGCAACCGTTCCGACGCCGTTACCCACGCACAAATCGAACACCTGCTTGAGTTGGGCGTCCATGCTTTCGTCGTATCCCCAGAGGAGGCGGTTTCCCCAAGCCCAGGTTCCACAGCCCATTTTGGGTAAAGTCAAAGGTGTCATAGAGGGGGTTGGTTGAGAAGGCAAAAGGCAAGAGGCAAGAGGCAAGAAGGGTGTGAAGTTAGCTGGTTTGAGGTGGGGGGACGATACCCCGATCGCACAACCCGCGATCGAGATCCCGCAAAACCTGTAAATCCACCTCGGGAAGCTGGGTGCTGTAGTTGTCGCGTCCTTCGAGAAACTCGAAAGCGGCGCGAAACTCAGCCGGAGAGACGTTGAGGGGGGCTTGGAAATGTGCCGGAACCAGACGTTCCCAATGCCACTGTGCCACGCGATCGGCCCAAGCGCGGGTTTACTGGGGGGCGCGGTTGAGGATGAGTTGGCGCAGTACCGGGGCGACGAAGGGACGACCGTTTCCCCGTAAAGCGGCAAACGATCGCTGCCAGTCGGCTTGCCATTGAATTTGCCATTGAAACGGATACAAGCCGAAGTAGTTCTTCCGCGAGCGATCGCGGGCTTTCTTGGCCTCTCGAAACACCTGTCCCCAAGGGGGCGTATCCAAGACACTGGGGCGAAAATAGGTGGCGAATAAACAAATCCGCTGCCAACCTTGGCGACGGTTCTCGGCGGTATCTTCTACTTCATCGAAGGCGGTGTCTTTGGCGTGGAACAACAGCGGAAAGCTGTCGAGTTGCACGATCGCTAGCGGATCTTCAGGAATCGTCCACAGTAGGGGAAAGGCAATCCCCTCGTGGACAACTCCCAACATCAAGATGTTGAAATGGGTTTGACCGAAAGACCAACAGGTGCGGTCGACACTAAGAGTCCAAGGTTGGGGAATGTCAATGAGGCTAACGACGAAACGGGCCATCTCGGCCAGGTCAACGTTGAATTCCTGGGAAAAACGTTGTAATCGCTTGTCATTTGAGGAAATTTGCACAGGAGTTACGAAGACTGTCGCCAATTTCGTCAGATTAACCGTCTTTGTGTGGACTAGCGCCATCAGGAACAGGCAGACAAAGTTCAATCTCGCCCCGTGCCAGGGCAAGTGAGGGCGCAAAGTGTCTCGTAATCGGTTAAGCTCGTTCATGAGAGGGAAGTTTGGTTTGTGGTAATTCCGATCTAACCCTCTCACCCTAATTTGGCGCTACCCCCCCACCCCTCGACTTTCACCTCAGCCCGCAGCGCTCCTTTCAGAATTTTCGGCTAGATTCCTCCTGAGCAAAGACTTTCAGCTTTTTTGTCCTGTACTGAGTCATCTACCCATTAACCAAGAGGCCGTGCAATGCCAAATTTCCCCGACGACTTACACCGTGGCTCAATCGCGATCGCCACAGCACGCCGTCCCAGCACCAATGACTCGCTAGACCATTTGCAGCCTGGTGGACAACACGCTAATCCAGCTCAAAATCAGGCATTTCCTGTTGAGGGGCCGGGAGTGGCTCGGCAATGAGTTCTTCGATCGCCTCTTCCTCTTGTCGTTCGATGGGTTCTTCGATGGGTTCTTCGATTTCGACGGGGACTTTCTCCAAGGCCGGCAACGCGATCGGTTTAGCCGCCTGGGTTTCGACGGGAGAGGACACCAGAACCGGTAAGGGTTCAGCCTCATCGAGCCAGTAACTGGCCACCGGTAAGACATTTTCGAGGTCTTCGAGTAAGCGAGGAATCACCATCACCGCGTGAAGTTCGCCAATCCGTTCGGCTTCGTGCATTCCCGCTTCAATGGCCACGGCCACATTGGCCACAGTTCCTCGGACAATGGCGGTACAGAGTCCATCGCCGATGGTTTCATAGGCCGCCAGTTGCACATCAGCTGATTTCAACATGGCATCTGCGCCCCCCACCATCGCCGGAAAGCCTCGGGTTTCGAGGAGGCCGATGGCCCGGTTACTGAGGCGAGAATAGCCTCGTTGTTGGTTGCACAGTTCCACCAAACGGCTGCCGAGGGGGAACACCACCTCTAGGTTGGGCATGGGGCGGGCAATGGTGGATTTGGAGATCAGTTGTCCGAACTGTTCGGCGGTTTTGGCCCCTTCTTCCACGGCGAGGCGCACATCGGGATAGCGCCCCCGTACGATCGCAGTACAATAACCCGCGCCAATTTTTTCGTAACCCACCAAGATCACATCGGCCGATTTCACCATCATGTCAGCAGTACCGACGATCGCCGGGAAGCTACGAGTCGAAACCATGCCGAGGGCAGTATCTTGGTATTTGAGGCGTTGGCGCTGTTTGGGAAGGGACGTGGGAATGCGGCTTAGAGGAGTCTGAGACATGAAGATTTGGGTCGGGCAGAGGTGCGACGGGGGTAATTAGACAGGGATAATCAGGTCGACAAGGGTGGCAAGACCAGTCGTGACATCTAGTGAAAATTGCTTAGGGGTAGTCTTTTGCCTTCAATCGTGCTTACGATGATTGTATCAAGAATGCTGGTTGACGATGACTGAACAAACACCTGAACCACTCAAATTAAGTGATGATGAGGTTCGCGAGATCTTGCGATCGCTGCGTCACAAGGAGGGAAACTGGATTGACTGGGGCAAACGCTGTAAGCAACTTCAGGATGCCGGCTATGCCGCTGAGGATATTTTCGAGGAGACGGGGATTGAGGCCCTGGTCCAGAATCAAGTCATTGTCGCCGCCCAGGTCTATGACAGCATCGTTGAGGGTCAGCCGCCAGGGGAGGTGTTAGCCTACTGCGAAGGACCCCGTAGCGATGTCCTCTATGAACTTCGCATTCTCAATCAGCGTCAACGGCTCGAAGCGGCCATGCTGGCGGCCGAGAAACGTCTCGATGTCGATGGCGCTCATCGTCTGAGTCATGATGTCAAAGCCCTCGCCTGTTTAGCTCAGATTCCCGAAGGATTTAGCCGCCATCCTGGGGATGCGGTGGCCTATCAATGTTGGCGACAGGCCAAACGCCAGCGGGATCTCTCGCAACGGGCGCGATTGATTGCCGAAGGATTGCGTTTTGTCGAAAGTGACACGGCCCGCCAACAGTTAGAAGCTCTCCTACAGAATTTAGCGGCCCCTGCCCCTCGCCAAGCGCCCCTGTTGCCCTTATATCGCCCGGAAACCAGCGAGGAGTTGCCGCGCCTGTTGCCTCTAGCTGGGGAGATGCCCTTAACGGCTGCTGAGATTAAAGCCGTCGAGGCGATCGCCCCCGAAGAACCCTTCCAGATTACCCGTCTCCCGGCTGGATCGGCCTGTGTGCCGGTTCCCGGTTGGCAAGTGGTCTTGAAAGCCCAAGATCCTGTGGCCTTTTTAGCCTCTAGTGACAGGTTGCCCAACTCTCCTGGGGGCGATCGCGAAACCGTCATCGTCGCCATCGATCGCGCCCAACGAGACTGGGACGAGAACAGTTATTTTCTCGTCGAGGAAGAACAACAGGTGCGTTTAGCTTGGTTTGCCGAACCCCCCACCCTGACCATTTTGGGGCGCTTGTTACTGGTGTTGCGTCCTAAGCGGATTTTGGACGAGGGCAATATCACCGAGCCTTGGCAGATGGATGATTAGCAGGGACTATTCGCAGGGACCATTCGCAGGGACCATTCGCTCAGTCCGGGGACTAGAGGAGCGCCAAATTATGGTAGGATGAAAAGCTGGGTTTTTTGTAGCTAAACCCCATTAAGATTCAGCATCATTTGTTCGTCAAGGAGATTTTCGGTTATGGCACGTCGATGCCAAGTCAGTGGAAAAAAAGCCAACAACGCCTATGCGGTGTCTCACTCCCACCGTCGCACCAAACGGCTTCAGGAAGCGAACCTGCAATGGAAACGCTTTTGGTGGCCCCAGGGCAATCGCTGGGTGCGCTTGCGAGTGTCCACCAAAATGATCAAAACCATCCAACGCAAGGGATTGGCAACCGTAGCCAAAGAAGCTGGCCTCAATCTGAACAAGTTTTAAGACCTCCACTGCGAGGGAGTCATCGGCCGGGAGTTTGTTGATTGAGACAGACTCCCGGTTTATTTTTGCCGAGATGGAGCCGCCCCAATCTCCGTATAAGCACGGGCTAATGTTGCGTAATTCTACGGAGTACCTCCAATGAGGGGTTTGACCCCCAACTGATCGATTTTGCCTCTGAGCTGGGTAAGCTAGGGGTACATCCGTAGATTCTCCCTTGGCGTTCTCGGTGAGGATCAGTTAAGACTAAAGTAGAACCCGAGCCAGTTCCATTATTTCACCGCAAATTCTATTGTTAAGTTTCTAAAATTCCCCGTCGGTGTGAGATTGTATTTTCTCTTGATTTCCTATTCTTTACGCTCGTTCTCTCCCTCAATCGCATCTGCCGAGTTGATTTAAAACTATGGCTAACCCCCACATCTGGATTCATATCAAACGTTGGTTACGGAACACCAGCAAGCGACTCTACAGCCAGTTTGCTCATGTCGTGCGCCGTCTCCTGCATCGCCTGGCCCCACCACGCCGTCGCCGTTCCGAGCGTCGTATGGCGGGGTTTGTCCTGCCGACAGCGGTGATGCTGCTGTTGGTGTTGTCCCTGATTGTGGGGGCGATTTTGCTGCGGACCATTAGCCGGACGGAACAGGTGATGCTATCTCGGCGCGATCGGATTATCTATAATGCTGCCACGCCAGCGATCGACCGGGCTAAGGCCAAGTTGGAGTTCATGTTTGATCGCGACCAAGAACCTCGTCTACCCCAGGGGATTCCGTCTCAAAACTTGCTGACGCGAATCATGCTCAACGAGGAAGCCTATGATGAGGATGATGATGCCCCAGCGCAAGACCCCTACACCCTACCCGGAGAAGCCCGCATTGACATCAATGGTGATGGACAATTCGACAATGCTTGGACTTATCAAGAAGACAGTAATGGTGACGGAGAGAATGATCTCGCAGTTTCCTATTCAATCATTTGGGACTTTCCGAATAATAATCCCAGCGTAGACGACCGTGCCAGTGACCTGTTAGTTCGCCAGGGACCCGTCTCTAGTGAACCGAAGCCCGGCTGTGGAACTGAAATCCAAATTGAGAATGGTTGGCTACGCGATGCTGACAGTAGTGCCATCCTGAATAAGAACTTTCAGATTAATGCTTTCGTCAGGTCGACTGGAGAAGACGGAGCTGTCACCACGTTAGAGGTGCAACAAGAACGGCAAGCCAACCGCCTGAACAAGTGGGGAGCTTGGTTCCGTAACGATTTAGAAATCTTCCCCGGACCAGATTTCAAATGGAATGGAGCCATGTATAGTGGCGGAAATCTCATGATTGGTCACCGTCGCCGGACAGATCGTTTTCAGGCTTATCTAATCAGTGGTCCTGGATCGTGTCTCTACAAAGCTGGACCCAGTACATCGGAAATTCTTGTGTCTGAGCCTCCGAATCGTGAAGATGAAGACCAGTTCACAGGTCAGATCATGATCGGCTTTATGCCAGAAGATAGTAGCAGTGGTGGAGGAATCTTTCATATCTACCCGGAAGATGAAACGGCAGTGCCTAACACTGACGACGGAACGACACTGACACCCCAGAATGACTCTGTTGGTTCAACTGCACCATCCGCTGTTGCCTTAGACCCAATTCGCCTGTTTACCGAGGATGTGTCTCAACCTCGGGGAACTGTAGATCGAAATAACCAGTGGTCTGAAAATCCGATCGTACAGGGTGAGCGACTTGGTAGAAAACGTCAAACAACACCCTTGATTGATGACTTTTACAGGGCGGATAATCGTTATGGTCCTCGACCCATTTATGGTGGTGAGGATAGTCTAAGGCTTATCAACTTAGGAGTTCGCGTTGGGGAGCCAATTCCACAGCAACAGGATGACCTAGTCAGTTTAACTGTTGAGTTGGATGAGGATGAAGAGGAAGATGACAGCTTTATCAAAATCGGACTAGATGGCTACTGGGAACGCCGCGCCTGGCGTGAAGGAATGCGCGTCATTGTGGGACAACGTTTAGAACTCGGGAATGACCCCTTTGCAAGTCCCACAGAAATTGAGCGCGATAGTGATATTCATCAACAGGTTGATGACCGAAATTTAACCATTAACCGAGAACATGAGTCCCTGCAACGTCGCAGTTTCCGCGATAACCTAGCCGCCGCTCAAACGACAGCCATCTATCACTGGAGTGAAGGCGCCGACGATACGGATGAGCCTCCGGTGGCAGGTATTTTAACAACCGTCCATCCTGGAACTGCCGAAACCCTCAAACGAGCTGCAATTTTTGAAAAACCTCAGATTAACGACGACAATCAGTTTGGGGTGAGTGCTGATTATTCTGCCTTATTTGGCCCCAACTTCGGCGATGACGACGACGAATTGCTCATTGACTTTTTCACCGGTCGCGGCACCAATGGTTGGGAGTTAGATGTCAGCGATGTAGACGTTACTAATCAGACCGTCGTGGATGCTCTGGAAAACCTCGCTAATTTCGCCGGAGATCCTGATGGGGCATTTCCGGCAATTCAACAAGCTGGAGAGATTCATCCGAACCCGGCATTGACGGAATGGGGAAACTTCTCCAATCTACGGCGAACTCTCGATGATGACCTGGAGAGCCTGGCGGATTACAGCAATAAGCATACGGCAGCCATGACTCTAGGGGCGTTGGCTTATAACGTCAGTTATTTAGACGCCCTGGAGTATGGAACTATTAACACTGAGTTGACTGAATTGGCCGAGCGGTTGGAGATGTTGCGGGATGGAGATCTCAGCAACGGTGAAGTCATCTTCCTAGCCAGTAAGCCGACTTCAGACGAATGGGATGAGCTACAGGATCGGTTTTCGCCGACCTTGCCCGATCAGTACAATGACACCACCATCTCTATCTTTGACACGCTAACTGATGAGGGACGCTCGCTGTTGATGGTGGATGATTCTAATCAAGTTATTGTCAGAACTGATCCGACTCCCGAGACCTATATTCAGGCGTTGGCTTATACCGGTGATGGATTTGAGCAGTCCCAGGAGTTAGCACGCTTGATTTACTTAAAAGAGCAGGTGAAGCGCGATCGTCAGTTTGGCTTCCTACCCTCACCCACAAGTCGGGAGGGGTATCAGACTGATAACTATTCCATTGAGATTCCCGAGTTAGCCACCAATGGAGGAGACCCTGGAGAAGATGGAGAAGATGGAGAAGACGAAGCAGGACTGGATGTGAGTGTTGGCGATCCCGTCGGTGCTGGGACTCCAGTTTGCCCAGACAATGAGGATTGTCTGGAAGTGACCAATGTCAATGGCACTACTACAGTCAAGTTCCTACCCGGTTTCACCCTTGGATATGGTGATGAGTACCCGGTTGATACTGACGGCAACCTAGTTCTTCCTCTCAGCTTCGGCTGTGATGTCCAAGACCACGACTTCTTCGGATTAGGTGAAACCCCAGAAGGAATCACCCTAGCCAACAACCTCTGTGGGGCAACGCCCAAGTTCCCCTCCCTGTACTACATCTTCCCCAACGATGACCATGGCTACCTGACTAACACCAGCCTAGGGGAAGAGCAACCCAAAGCCGAAAATGGTATTAGCGATACTTGGGTCGCTGATGAAGAGGAACGCGGCATTATGGACTTGGGTCGTGACCTCAACAACAATGACAGTTTGGATGATGAAATTTGGTACACCAGTGACCCCTATGTGGCTACAGTGACCACTCATACCTACCAAGCCTTTGAGCCAGCCGATCTCGTCAGCATAGCCATTAAACCCGTCGCTAGTATCGAAAACTTTGTCTTGCCCTATGACGAAGATTTCCGGGAAAGCTGTAGTGAAGAATTTAACGGTCAGCCGAACCCCAACTGCCAGGAATTCAACCTCATCTATGACCGCGAACAAGACCAATATCACCGCGTTGCCTTCAAAGATACGGCCTTTTATGTAGGACGAGATAAACTCAATGCCCGGGTCTTGAACATGGATCTCGCGCTTCTCTCGAATAAAGTTGATGGTCAAGCCAATGGTACAACCCCGACAGGCGGCGATACCTGGTTAGCCCAGGGGGATGACACTCAGCGTCCTGCGATGGATGGAGGAATCGTCTATGCCTTCCGCGAAGATGCGGTTCGCGAAGATGGTATCGAACGTCCCCCAGGAGGTAACTGTCGGACAGCCAATGACATCGGTAACGGCTGTAACACAGATGTTATTGGCAATATCGACCCGCAGGTCAACCCGGACAATGGCATCAGCCCCAAAGCGGTGAATTTCAACCCAGACCCAGATCGGCAGATTCATGGCTTCCGCATGATTAACGGAGAAGATATCTCTCGTGAACCACTCGACCAACAGCCCTTTGGCTTGAGTTTTATCTCCGATAACCCCGCGTGGGTTCAAGGAAACTTTAACTGTCACAAGTCTCCCGGCGGGAGTTGTAATCAGGTAATTGAGGAGTTTCGTTCTACCCTGTCCACTCAAGATGATTGGGGTCCAGCACAGTTTTACAATCAGCGTAGTCAGACAAGTCAATTGGATGACCGATTTGCTGATCTTGAGCAAGACAGCTGGCGTTATACCGAGTTCCTGGTGGATGCCTTTGGCATTCTGTCCGATAACTTCTGTGACGGTAGCCTTGAAGATACCTTTGTCGTGGTTCCCGATACGGGTTCGACACGGGGGCTAAATACTCAACTGACCCAGTCCTTAGACAACCTTGAGCGCAGTTCACAGGGCCGTTCCAATCAGGTCTATGGTTGTAACTTCAACGCAGCACGGCAGCTCACATCTTATTCGGCTACTCTGCGTCCTGATGGCTCGGTTCCTAGCAATGCCGTTTGGTTACGAGAAAATCCGGCTGATCCCGGCTCCCCCATCCGCATCTCTGCCAACGGGAACCCCCAATCGTTCCTAAATGTTGGAGACTTCAATGCTGAGGGTGAGTACGATGGTAGCTATTTTGAGGGAGTGCCTCCAGCGAACCGAGACTTGTTGATTGAAGCACCTCAGCAGCAACGGGTGAATGCCATGATGATTAGTGGTATTCCTCCGTCTCGTGCCGAGCAATCCTATGGTGGGTTACATAACTTCCCACGTTTCAATGAAGAGTGGCGTAACCGAAACCTCTTGATTTCGGGAGCCTTCCTGCAACTGAACTTCAGTAACTATGCCACCGGTCCCTATGACCATGATGCTTGGGAACCAACAGACAGTCCCGAGGCTCCTGAAGAAATTGGCTACTACGGTGCGCCGAACCGTCTGTGGGGGTATGACGTCGGCTTACAACTAGCGCGCGTCGCCCCGATCTCAGCTCGTTTGGTAGAAGTCGAAAGAGTCCGTAGCGAGTTTTACCGAGAACCGTCTGCTGATGACCCCTACATCAAAAATCTCCGCTGTGCAGCCGGACCTGATGGAGAGCGCCTTGATCCAAATGTGACGGGTTGTCCGTAACGTTCTCAGAGAGAGTTAACCCATGGCTGACTCTCTAGCCCTCAACGTCCAAGTGACAGATAGCGACTCAGGAAAACATCATGAAACCCTACACTCTCACCCGAAAACGACCATTTCCTAACCCGATTCAGAACCAACTTACTCCTCTTGCCAGGAGAGATGCTGGGTTAACGTTGATTGAAGGGTTAGTAGCAATTCTGATTGTCTCAGCGGTAATTATCGGCATCACACCCATGATGTTTGTCTCTGTGGCAACCCGGATTCAAAACCGCAGAGCTGAACAGGCTCTACAGTTGGCTCATGGGCAAATTGACCAAATCCGGGTCTTGATGGAACAAGGTATTAATGAGGGAAACATCGATGAAATCAGCCCACAGTTGCCCCCCACCGCTGGCGAAACAAATATCAATGAGGTCGGTCCTCCAACTGGCATTGTCAATAGCTTAATGTCAACAAACTCAACGTGCAATCGATTAAACAATCTACAAGCACTGGGTCCAACTGATGTCTTTCCTGTAGATGTCAATGGAGACTGTGAACTTGATTTTTATATGCAAACCTTTCGGACGAATCAAGTTAGTGCAAGGACGGATGTAGATGGGGGGGATTCTGAGGTTCCTCTGATGTTCCGCATGGGCGTTCGAGTGTATTACCGAAATGCTCGTATGGGTGAGTTGGAAACCGAGCAAGCTTCTCTGGTGATGACCACTGGAGAAGGAGAGCAGACTAAACGTCCTTTAGCGAGCCTTTACACAGTTATGTCCCAGGGAGATACCACACAATCTCTGGAGGGATATCGGGACTTTCTTCAAGACAGCCCTTAAATGCTTTAAGAATGTGCTGTTGGTTATTAACTGTTGATTGGAAGTTGTGAATTTAGATGAGTTCTCTCTTAATTTTTTAAAGGAAACAGGATTATGAAAATTTCAAGGTATTTAAGAAATTCTGTAAAGCGAGCGACAAAAAGAATTAGGGCTTCTCGTGCTGGCTCGGTGAATTCGGGATTTACTCTAACAGAAATCTTGGTTTCTATGATTATTGCTGGCATTATTATGTCAGGCTTGATGACTATTATGGTTGAACTCTTGACGTCTGATGCCCGAGAAACAGCCCGTACAGAAACTCAACAGGAGATGCAAATGGCGCTGGACTATATCAGTGCCGATATTCGTGAGGCAGCCTATGTCTACGATGGGGAATGTTTGGCGGGGAATGTGAGGGTTCAGACCCAGTCTGGGTCCAGGGATGTTTGTGGTAATGGATTATTTAATCGGATCGAGGTTCCTGATAACACTGTGCCGATTATGGCTTTTTGGAAGTTGGAGCAGATTCCCGATTCAGTGAGGGATGCCTGTGATTTTACGCAGGATCTTCCGGAGGGAATCCCTTGCGTTGCTGCCCGCAGTTATAGCCTGGTTATCTACTACCTAACCAGCAATGATTCTGAGGAAGGTTCGACGGGTCCCTGGGCAGGGATGGGGCGAATCCGAAGGGCTGTTTACCGTCAATTTAACTCTGATGGTTCGCAGAGAGATTACATTAACCCGATGGACGTAGGATTCGATGCCTGGCCGGGAGAGGGTGGTAACGTTGAAATGCCTACTCCGGTTACTTTGGTAGATTTTGTGGATGATCGGCCTATGGAGCAAATTGCCGAAGTCCAAGATGTACAAAGCATGGAAGTCGAATGTCCTGACAATTACAATTTAACCCCGAGCGATGATACATTAAGCGATGGCTTTGAGGGAGTTCGTAATTTCTATGCTTGTGTTCTTGATGAAACGGGACGACGAGCGCGGGCAGTAGAAGATGGTGAAGATGATCCAACAGCGTTTAACCAAAAGGTGATCCTGTTTTTACGGGGGAATGCTGCCGGTAAGCCGGGAATCCGTAGTGCAAACGAAGGATTTATGCCGGCTATTCAGACTCAGGTTCTCAACCGCAGTGTTCGTCGTAAGAGTCCCCGAGGGTTTTAATCCCATGGAGGTAGTTCCCTTGGCTGATCCTATAAGCTTATCCCTCATATGACTGATTTTGCATCACCTCAATGACCCAGGAGCTGTTCCCGTTATGAAACTCAAACCTCAACCCATCCTGTCGCTCCTACAGCGACTTAGACGAAGATCGCCCACTCAAGCCTCCAGTCGCCAAGGCTTTACCACCATCGAAGTCCTCGTGGTGATTGTGATGATTGGCATTTTAGGAGCGATCGCCGCCCCCAGTTGGCTCTCGTTCGTCAACGGCCAGCGGGTTAAAAACACCGCCGACGCAGCCCTGCAAACGATGCGCCGCGCTCAATCTCGCGCCAGTA
The DNA here is from genome assembly GCA_900149785.2 of Phormidium lacuna HE10JO. GTDB lineage: Bacteria > Cyanobacteriota > Cyanobacteriia > Cyanobacteriales > Geitlerinemataceae > Sodalinema > Sodalinema lacuna_A. The sequence continues at coordinate 18,589 of FSSI02000030.1, forward strand.
CCGAGAACCGCTCCTGGGAAGCCAGTTTCCGTATCGACGAGGAACAAGGGGTTCAAGGCGCCGCCTATCCCGTTGGTGGTAATCCCTCTTGGGCGACCCTTTCCCCAGAAGCGGGAAACCTCGTGGCCTTAGATGAGGAGAGAACGACGATGGCTCAGGACGAGTGCGAACATGGAGAGTACTGCATTCGCTTTGAAGATCGAGGCGTTGTCTCTGAAGATTTTTACCAAGATGCAGACGATGACGGTTCTGCAACTCTAGCACGCATCGCCTTTACTGATGTTGAGGGGGGCAATAACCCCAACCGACGTTGCGTGATTGTCGCTACCATTCTCGGCTCAATTCGCGGCGATCGCTGCGAAGATTAAGCCCCGATGCGATGATGGGTCGTTGTGAACAACTTAGGGTGAAAAACTCAGGAAAGCGGGCGACCGGACTCGAACCGGCGACGTTCAGCTTGGGAAGCTGACATTCTACCACTGAATTACGCCCGCGTTGGCTAGTCCAAGACTGCAAAGGACTGCATTAATTGCTTATCCTAACATATCTGGGACTAGCGACAAGGTTTTTTTGCCTCAGGTTTGCCTCACTTAAGCAGACACCGCTTCAGCTTGAGAGCGGCGACTCTGAGGAATCGCATAGTCGGGGATGCAGTTCTCCTCCATATACTGACGATATTCCCCGGCCTGGCGATCGCAGTCCTCGGCAGACCAACCACAATAGCGCTGCAACACCTCCGACAGCACCGCCAACGTCTGCAAGCCATAACAACTTTGCATGGCGATGGTAGTGCGTCGCCGTAGAATATCGGCCATGTGATAGGCATATTCCGATCGCACCCCATAGACAATCTGAGCGCGAATATCCGGTAACTCCGGCGTAATCGGCGCCGCTAGTTCCGGATGCTCATCAATCAGGGCCAACACCCCCGCCGCGAGACGGCCATAGCTGTCAAGCAGATGATAGAGCGTTTCCACCGAGAGGCGATCGCGATAACGGTCCACCAACTCTCCCACCAAGGGATCATTGGGCAAAATTGCCCCAGGGAACGGACGATGAATCGTCGGACAGGCCGGCGCCGGTTGCTTCCACTTCTTATAGACCAAATCCACAATTTCCTGGCCCACATGGCGGAACGTGGTCAACTTCCCACCAATCAAGGAAATCAGATTACTCACCCCCTCCGAGCGGTGATCAAAGAGAATATGCTTACGAGTAATACTCCCGGCAGACTTCTTATCCACGTAAGGCAACGGCCGCACCCCAGAATAGGTAAACTTAATACTCTCACGGGTCAACTGGCCACTGGGAATGATATTATTCGTCTCCGTCAGCAGATAATCAATCTCCTCATCATCAGCTTTCACCCGATCCAAACTCCCCTCATAGGGTAAATCCGTGGTTCCAATCAACACCATGCCCAACCAAGGCACAATAAAAAAGGGCCGGCCATCAGTTTTAGCTTCCACATAGAGCGCACTGTCCGGCGCCCCCGGAAAGCGATTCACAATAATATGAGACCCTTTCGTTCCACCAATCTTACGGGTTTTGCCAATTGCATCTGGAGCGCCATCCTTCAACACGCGATCGACCCAGGGACCTGACGTATTGATCAGCATCGCCTTGTCGCTCCCCTTGATCTCCAGGGTTTTCCCCGTCAACTGATCCCGACAGGTCAAATGGGTGATGCGATCGCCCTGACGGTGCAGAGCCGTCACCTCCACATAATTAAGACTCGTCGCCCCCGCCGCGTCCGCATCCAGAATCGTCTCTAAACACATCCGTTCCGCCCGCGAGGCCTGAGCATCATAATACTGCGCCCCACCATTGAGGTTCTCAGGATCTAACCCCCGAAAATGCTGCACAAACTTCTGCTTCGGTAGCATCCGATGGGGTAACAGCGTCTTATCAAAACTAAAAATATCATAGAGAATCATCCCGGCCCAGATTTTCCAATAGGGCCGCGATCGCTTCCCATACACCGGAACCGTTAACATCAACGGATTCACTAAATGGGGAGCATTTCGTAACAATAACTCTCGTTCATGGAGCGACTCCCGCACCAAGGGAAACTCAAAATACTCTAAATAGCGTAACCCGCCATGAACCAAGCGCGTTGACCAGCTCGACGTTCCACTGGCAAAATCACTTTTCTCCAGAAGAATCGGTTTCAATCCTCGTAACGCCGCATCCCGAGCCACCGCAGCTCCATTGACCCCGCCGCCAATAATAATAAGGTCGTAGGTTTGAGACTCGACGTGATCCAGATTTCGCATAATCCTTAACAGTTGACAGTTGACCGTTGAGCGTCAATCGTGAACCCCTCATAACTTGTAGGCGGGCAGCGCCCGCCATACCGTTTAACAGTTCACGATCAACACATCACTCTTTCCTATGCTGTGACCGGCTTCTTATCGCCCACAGACTGAGGTTCAATCTTCTGGAAGATATCAAACAAACGATCCGCCCAATGTTTCACATCATACTGAGTGACCGTGTCATACATCTTCGCCATGCGTTGAGCTTTATCCTCATCCGACAGGCTCAAAGCCCGGTCAATGGCCTCATCCATCCGGTCCATCGAGTAGGGGTTCGTCTGAATCGCTTCAGGCATTTCCACCGCCGCCCCGACAAACTCAGATAGGATCAACGCCCCGTCCTTGCCCTCATGAGCAACAACATACTCCTTAGCGACCAAGTTCAACCCATCCCGTAAGGGAGTCGTCCAACAAATATCAGCCGCCTTGTAGTAGGCAATCAGATCCGTAAAGGGAATCGGCTGAGTGAACAGCAGAATCGGAGTCCACCCTAATCGAGCATAACGTCCATTGATTTTCCCTGCCAGTTGCTCAATCTGCTGCTGTGCCGTGCGATAGACGCGCATCCCAGCGGCCGCTTGCACACAGGTCATCACCAAATTGATTTTTCCATGCAAATCGGGCCGGCGTTCGAGTAAGCGACCATAGCATTCGAGCAATTCTCGGTTCCCCTTGACATAGTCCACCCGTCCGGCGGCGATGGCGAGGGTGCGGCCCTGCAATTCCTCTTTGATTTCCGTAATCCGCTGTTGGGTTTCGGGTTTGCTGAGGGTATTGAGGATATGTTCGGGGTTGGTTCCCACGGGGAACGCATCGACATTCACCAGTTGCCCCTTGTAGTTCAACTGAGTCACCATTTCCGGTTCCGCCAGGGCTGTACCGCAGGGGGTGATATGCTCAGGGATAGCCTCTTTCTTGACCACATCTACCTCAAAGAGGCTACGAGCCACATTGACGAAGTTCTCCGAGTAGCGGGGGATATGGAAGCCCACCACATCGCAACAGAGGAGACTTTCGATAATCGCCTCACGCCAGGGCAGAATGTTGAAGATATCCACCGAGGGGAAGGGGGTATGGTGGAAGAAGGCGATACGAGCATCAGGCTTGAGTTCCCGAATGTATTTGGGGGCTAACCAGAGGTTATAGTCATGAACCCAAATCAGGGCATCTTCGGCGGCTTCAGCACAGGCGGCTTCGGCGAATTTTTTGTTGATGGCCTTGAAGTTTTCCCAATCCGAGGACTCGTAGGTGAAGTGATAGGGGAATGAGTGCAAGATGGGCCAGAAGGCCTCTTTGCTGGTGATGTGATAGAAGTGCTTGACTTCATCGGCTGACAGGGGAATCCGGGCTACATCGTAGTTGCTGCCCTCGATTTGCACCCGTTCCTGGAATTTGTTGCGTTGTTTGGCGGTAATCTGCTTCCAAGCAATCCAGGTTCCTTTCTCGACGTTATCGAAGAAGCCTTTGAGGGTTGGCACAATCCCATTGGGGCTTTTTTTGTCCAGATAATGGGTGACGCCGTTTTCATCGACCACCTCATCGTAGGGTTCGCGGTGGTAGAGAATGACCAAAGAAGATTTCATAGTGTCTTGACTGTTACTCATGGTTGTTGTCTAGTTAGCGCTTGACAGAGGCCTTGGCTTAGAGAGGCCTTGGTTTAGAGAGGCCTTGGCTTAGAAGGCTCTGCCATGATGTTTCAATCCGTCCCAAATTCCCCAGGCTCCCGGTTCGGGGCTAATGTAGGCATTGGGACGCGATCGCGCAAATTCTTTCAGTTTGGGTTCAGCATTACCCACGACAATCCCGTTTAGCCCTGTTTCGAGCAGGGAGCGATCGTTGAGGGTATCCCCGGCGACCACCGTTTGCTCAGGCGCTAGGTGAAGGCTCTCTAGGGTTTTTAGCAGAGTGGCTCCCTTGGCGATTCCTTTGGGCATGACATCTAAGAAGCGATCGGCGGAGAGGATATAGTCAAACCCAGCCTGGGTAATTCGAGTCAGGGTTTGTGACTGAAGTTGGTTGGGGTTGTAGTAGTAGGATACGCGATATTGCGGGGTGATGGGTTGTAACTCCAGACCCGGTTCGTTGTTTAGGAGCGATCGCACTCTCTCGGTGCTATCATTCCAGGTCTGAGCAATCCAAGTCTGAACCGGCTCTAGGGGCCTGAACGTCTGACCATCGGTGACGGTGGTTCCCACATCGCCGATAATATAGTCCGCTTGAGGAAAGTCCCCATCGCCGTAGAGTTGGCGCACCAAATCCAGGTTACGCCCGGTGACAAAGATCAGAACCAGACGTTGGCGATGCTGCTGTAGGTAGGCGTAGAACTGCGATCGCTGCTCTACTGTGCCCCCTAAAAAGGTTCCATCGAGATCGGTCGCTAGCACTAACGGCTCATCAACATCCATTGCAGATTATCCTCTATCAAACGCCATCTAGCAGAAGCGAACCACTCTCGAACTAACGTTGAGCTATTCTCGGCTTACGGTTCATTCGAGGGGGATATTCTATCCTAGATTTGTCCTAGATTTGTCCTAGCTTTAACGAACTTTCACCGGACTTTTTAGCACCGTTAAACCGGTCTTAACCCAGTCCCAGTCAACCATTGCTGAACTGATTGAGCAGTATTTGTTTAGTACATCATACACACAAGCTCCCCAAATCTCAAACTCCCATCGCTGCTGCGGCCAAGGCCAAGGGTTTGTCTCTCAGGTCAACTCTCGGTTAAGCTCCTGGTTAAGCTCCGATCGACCGGAAAGCGGGACGCCTTTGCTGTAAAAGCCATGTAGCCTCATGTAGCTTCGATAACCTCTGAAATCTCTGATCTCGACGACCCCCATGCTCTATTTCCAGCACAACCGACCCCCTGAAGCTGACTCAGATGCGATCGCCCCCTCCCTACAAGGAGTGATCACAGAGGATGACGAGGGAACCTTAGTTCTACTCGATTGGGTGTTTGAGCCGACTGACCCTCAGACGACACCTCGCCGCCATGAGTCAGTCCTATTACGACTTCCCCACAGTTCAGCGCCCCGTCCTCCCGTTTCAGCCCCCCCCAGTCCACCCCCAGCCGGCGATGACTCGATCATCGAGGCCCGCGTCTGGCCTCCCGGTCCCCCAACCCGTCAGGATCACGAGAGGGCGGGTGACGAGTCCACCTCAGTCTCTCTCGGCTTAGCCGTGGGCTTGGGGGTGAATCTTTTGGCCGTACTGGGGGGGGCTTATTTATGGAATGCAGCGGTTTCTCCCTCGGCGATCGCCCAATGGGACTCCACTCAACCCACTCAAGAGGCCGAGTCGCCCCCCGAACAGCAACAACTCGATCGTCAGGCCCGCTCTTGGATTGAGTTGGCCCAACGTCGCGCCCAACACCAGGACTTTCGCGGCGCTATCATCGCGCTTGAGCAAATTCCGCCGGGTAGCACCTATTATCAGCGGCTACAACCGAAGTTACGGGAGTATCAGCAAAAACGGGAGATTCGCGCCACCTGGCTCCTACAACAAGCCTATGACGCCGCCGCCAAGCGGGACTTTAGTGAGGCCTTGGGCTATTTACGCATGATTCCTCCAGGAACCGAGGCCGGCGATCGCGCTCAGGAGAAGTTCGCTCAATACCAAGAGCAAAAAACCATCCACGCCACCTGGCTCCTGCAACAAGCCTATAACCAAGCCGCCGCCAGTGAATTTCCCGAAGCGATCGCCTATTTACAACAAATCCCCAAAGGAACCCCCGTGTATGAGACGGCTCAACTGAAACTCGCTGAATATCGCGTAAAAGCTCAGACCCAAGGATATGTTGCCGATCGTTCAGCCGATCGTTCAGCCATTGCACCCCCTGAACAAAGCTGATGGAAATCGAGGGTCTTTTCCCAAGTCCCTCTCGAAATAACTGTGCAATACAACTATGCAACAAATCATTAAAAATCATTGCTGATGTTTGCGCCGATCTACCCTTATCTTTACCGAGTCCTCGCCCCGATCTTTCCCGATTGTCTTTGGTCAGCTAAGCCAACCCAGCCTCAGGTGGCCCTCAGCTTTGATGACGGTCCCCATCCCCAGTACACCCCACCCTTACTCGATGTATTAGAGCAGTTGGGGGTCACGGCGAGTTTCTTCTGGTTGGGGGCGTCAGTGCGTCGCTATCCTGAGATAGCACGAGCGGTGTTTGAACGGGGTCATTGGCTGGGATTGCATGGGGACACGCACCGGGCCTTTCCTCGCCTGAGTTCTCGGGAGTTGCAGATGAGTTTAGAGGCGACCCAGGAGGCGATCGCCTCCGCCTGCGATCGCCCCCTAGATTGGGTCTTGACCCATGTACGAGATGTACGACCTCCCAATGGCCTGTTTACCCCCAAAACCCTGCATTTACTCCAATCTTGGCAATATCGTCCGGTCATGTGGAGTGTAGTCCCTGAAGATTGGCGTCGTCCGGGAGTGCAACGGGTGTGCGATCGCATCATCAAGCACGTCGAACCCGGCTCCCTGATTGTCCTTCATGATGGCTGCTATGGTGGCCAGGACGTGGCGCAAACAACGTTAACGATTGTTGAGCAGCTACAGTCAAAAAAGTATCAATTTGTTAACATTCAACAATTATGGCATCTTAAGTCAGGAGTTCAGAGTGGCTAGATGCAAAGAGTTGCGTTAAATTACACCTGAACCCCTTTAAACTGAACACCGTTGCCAGCAACTGTGATCCAGGATCAACACACTCGATAGTATGACGCCGTACACTTTTCAAACAGAAATCCCCTTAAAACAACCGGCCAACCTTGACCAAGTTTTAAGGAATCTGACGGCGATCATCAGCGAGGCGACCATGACCCCATAGAGGGCATTTTGAGGAAAAACAGCTAAAATCAGGGAGGTATTTCCTAACCTTTGTCTCATCGGAGCTGCGGCAACGATGAGTCAACAGTGGGGCGTACCTCAGACATCAATGAAATGGGGTCTAGCTTATCACCAAGCTCAACCATCCCAAGGATTTTTCCGACAAATCCTGACCCTACACGATCTCAGAGAATTTGAGTTAAGCTAAGAAAGCTTTTCACAACCTATCGAAGATCTAACTGCGAACTGTCTAGCCGAAACTGCGTTAGATCGTTTAAGATTACGCAGGAAATTCCACATCATCATCAGTCGAATCACACCGAGTCAAGAGGAACGCGACATGACCCAGGCGAATAACGTACTTACCATTCAATCCAGCACCCTACCGGGGGTCGGTCGATCTGGCAATGAAATCGATCTACTCATGCAAGATGACGCTCGACCCGACGAAGCGGTCGTCGAGAATGAGTCTGAAGGCAACTATATCCCCAGTTCCGGTGAAGCCGCCGCCAAACCCGGAAAATCTCGTTCAAAACGCAAAGCTGCCCCCAAGAAAAAACATTACACCGAAGACTCGATTCGCTTGTATCTGCAAGAAATCGGACGTATCCGCCTGTTGCGTGCCGACGAAGAGATTGAACTCGCTCGTCTGATTGAGGATTTGCTCTATATCGAGTCTCTGCAAGAAGAGTTTGAAGAAGAGTTCGATCACCTCCCCAACGCAGAAGAATGGGCAAAACTTGTCTGGATTGCTGACCCCATTCGGGAACGTCTAACGAAGGAGAAGGGCGAAAAACCCGACACCATCGAAGACGTTTGGCCCCTCGTCCAAGAGGCCTTGAACGATCCTGAAACCACCAAGTCTTGGTCCAAACAGAGTCGTAAATTTAGCAACAGCTTCCGGAGTCGCCTCTACCGCGATCGCCGCGCCAAAGACAAAATGGTGCAGTCGAACCTGCGTCTGGTGGTCTCCATCGCCAAAAAATACATGAATCGGGGACTCTCGTTCCAAGATTTGATTCAAGAGGGTAGTTTGGGCCTGATTCGCGCTGCTGAGAAGTTTGACCACGAAAAAGGCTACAAATTCTCAACCTACGCCACCTGGTGGATTCGTCAGGCGATTACACGGGCCATCGCCGACCAATCCCGGACGATTCGCCTTCCGGTTCACCTCTACGAGACCATCTCCCGCATCAAAAAGACCACGAAACTCCTCTCCCAAGAAATGGGACGCAAACCCACGGAGGAAGAGATCGCCACTCGCATGGAGATGACCATCGAGAAACTGCGCTTTATTGCCAAATCGGCCCAACTGCCGATTTCTCTGGAAACTCCCATCGGTAAAGAAGAAGATTCTCGCCTGGGAGACTTCATCGAGTCCGATGGCGAAACTCCCGAGGATCAGGTCTCCAAAAGCCTCCTGCGCGAAGATCTCGAAAGTGTCCTTGATACCCTCAGCCCCCGCGAACGGGATGTCTTGCGCCTACGCTATGGCTTAGATGATGGACGCATGAAGACCCTCGAAGAGATTGGACAAATCTTCAATGTGACTCGTGAGCGCATTCGCCAGATTGAAGCCAAGGCCCTGCGGAAATTGCGTCATCCCAATCGCAACAGTATTCTCAAAGAATACATCCGCTAACCCCTCCAATGATCTGACATTCTGACATTCTGACATTCTGATAGAAACAGTGACCCCGCATTCCTTAGGGTGATGCGGGGCTTTGTTTATCTATTCATTCATCTTCATCAATTACGTGCTACCCCTTCCTCTCGTGCAGCCCGCTGTACCGCCGCTGAGACGGCTGTGGCCACCCGCTCATCAAACACCGAGGGGACAATGTATTCCCGGTTGAGTTGAGTCGGCGAAACCAGCGAGGCGATCGCACTGGCGGCTTCAATGTACATACTGATGGTTAAATCCGAGGCCCGACAATCAAGGGCGCCTCGGAAAATGCCGGGAAAGGCCAAGACATTATTAATCTGATTGGCATAGTCACTGCGGCCCGTGGCAATCACCGCCACCTGAGACTCGATTAACTCCGGCTGAATTTCCGGGATGGGGTTGGCCATGGCCATAACGATCGCATCCTGGGCCATCGTCTCCACCATCTCCACCGTCAAGACTCCTGGCACACTCACTCCAATAAACACATCCGCCCCTTTCATCGCATCCGCAAGCGTTCCGCCTTGATCCACGGCGAAGGCTTGTTTATCGGCTTGTAGGTCGCGATCGCGGGAGATAATGCCCTTTGAGTCACAGATCACGATCTCTTGCGCCCCGGACTTTTGCAATAAACGGGCGATCGCCAAGCCAGCAGCCCCCGCCCCATTCATGACAATGCGAATCTCCTCTAGGGACTTATTCACCAGGCGCAGGGCATTGATGAGGGCCGCTAGGGTGACAATGGCGGTTCCATGTTGGTCATCATGGAAAATGGGAATATCCGTTTCGGCCCGCAAGCGGCGTTCAATCTCAAAACAGCGCGGTGCAGCAATATCCTCTAAGTTCACCCCCCCAAACACCGGCGCAATCCGTTTGACGGTTTCGACAATCTCATCCACATCTTGAGTATTGAGGCAGATGGGAAACGCATCAATACCGGCGAACTCCTTAAATAGCATCGCTTTCCCTTCCATGACCGGTAAAGCGGCTTCCGGGCCGAGATTCCCCAGTCCTAACACCGCACTGCCGTCCGTGACAATGGCCACCATATTGCCCTTGACGGTCAAGTTATAGACTTGGTTGGGGTCTTCGGCGATCGCATTACAAATTCGTCCCACTCCTGGGGTGTAGGCCATGGCCAGATCCGACTGATGTTTGAGAGGGAGACGGCTTTCGATGCGGATTTTGCCGCCGCGATGTAGGTTGAAGGTGCGATCGTACACCTCCAGTAACTCAATTTCGGCTAAGGCTTTCACCGATTGCACAATGCGATCGGCGTGTTCCGTACTCGACGCATCCACCGTCACATCCCGAATTGAGGTATACCGACTCTGTTCAACTAAATCAATTTGCCCAAGATTTCCACCCACCGAGGCGATGGAACCGACGACACCGGCTAACATTCCGGCGCGGTTGGGGAGTCGGAAGCGCAGGGTGAGACTGTAACTAGGATTGGGGGTCAACTCTACCATGATCGTGTTTTGCCGCTGATTTGCAATCTCTCTGTAATAACGCAAAAGCTGCTCGTTGAGAAATGTTTTGTCAACTCCTCACGACTTTGGGGGGAGAAGGGAACAGGGAATAGGGAATAGGGAACAGGGAACAGAAGGCAATAGGGTAGGGTGCGTCCCGGCTGCATCCAATTTTTGGCTTTAAGCGACTCGGATCAAACTGCCGGAACGCACCGCTTTGAGGCAAGAGGCAACTGCCGGAACGCACCGCTTTGAGGCAAGAGGCAACCGCATCCAATTTTTGGCCTCAACCAAGGGGGTTAAAACTGCCGGAACGCACCGCTTTGAGGCAAGAGGCAACCGCATCCAATTTTTGGCCTCAACCAAGGGGGTTAAAACTGCCGGAACGCACCGCTTTGAGGCAAGAGGCAACCGCATCCAATTTTTGGCCTCAACCAAGGGGGTTAAAACTGCCGGAACGCACCGCTTTGAGGCAAGAGGCAACCGCATTCAATTTTTGGCCTCAACCAAGGGGGTTAAAACTGCCGGAACGCACCGCTTTGAGGCAAGAGGCAACCGCATTCAATTTTTGGCCTCAACCAAGGGGGTTAAAACTGCCGGAACGCACCGCATCGTGGTGTCGTAGCGTCTTCATGGCGTGGTGGCGATCGCCCCCATGAGATCTCCTCAGTTCGGGAACCCGTACTAACCCGCAAGTTGCAGTGGGGTGTTGTTTTCCGGTACATTAGCACTCAGAGGTTGAGAGTGCTAAATCACTCACACCAACACCGCAATCTTGGCAACTGTCCACCGCTTCGGAGGCTGTTTGAGCCGGGATCGTGGATTGGAACAACCTCAATAAGACTAACGTAACTTGTAAATTTTGGAGAGTCTTTCTATGGCAGCCGTATCTCTGAGTGTTTCCACCGTCAAACCTCTCGCGGATCGTGTTTTTGTTAAGGTGAGTGCCTCGGAGGAGAAAACCGCTGGTGGTATCCTCCTGCCCGATAGCGCCAAGGAAAAGCCCCAAGTCGGTGAAATCGTCCAAGTCGGCCCCGGCAAACGCAACGAAGACGGGACTCGGCAAGAAGTAGATGTCAAAGTTGGAGACAAAGTTCTCTACTCCAAGTACGCCGGAACCGACATCAAACTCGGTAGCGATGAGTTCGTACTTCTGTCTGAAAAAGACATCCTGGCGATCGTTCAGTAACGTCTGAGCCATCCCCTCGATTTCATCCATTTTTCTGTAAATTCACCCCCAAAGAGCTACTATGGCAAAACGCATCATTTATAACGAAAACGCCCGCCGCGCCTTAGAACGAGGCATGGATATCCTGGCTGAATCCGTTGCCGTTACCCTTGGCCCCAAAGGCCGCAACGTGGTTCTAGAGAAAAAATTTGGCGCACCTCAGATCGTCAATGATGGCATCACCATCGCCAAAGAAATCGAACTCGAAGACAACGTTGAGAACACCGGTGTCGCTCTGATTCGTCAAGCGGCCTCGAAAACCAACGACGCCGCCGGAGACGGAACCACCACCGCGACGGTTCTGGCTCACGCCATGGTTAAAGAAGGCCTACGCAACGTCGCCGCTGGGTCTAACGCCATTGCCCTCAAACGGGGAATTGACCGCGCCACCGCTTATCTCGTCGAAAAAATTGCCGCTCATGCGCGTCCTGTGGAAGATTCCACGGCGATCGCCCAAGTGGGAACCATCTCCGCTGGTAACGACGAAGAAGTCGGCCAAATGATTGCCAACGCTATGGACAAGGTTGGCAAGGAAGGGGTCATCTCCCTCGAAGAAGGGAAATCCATGACCACCGAACTGGAAATCACTGAAGGGATGCGCTTTGACAAAGGCTACATCTCTCCCTACTTCGCCACCGACACCGAGCGCATGGAAGCGGTGTTAGATGAGCCTTACATCTTGCTGACTGACAAAAAAATCAGCTTGGTTCAAGACTTAGTTCCTATCCTCGAACAAGTGGCTCGTTCGGGCAAACCCCTACTGATTATCTCCGAAGATATCGAGAAAGAAGCCCTGGCGACTCTCGTGGTGAACCGTCTGCGCGGTGTACTGAACGTGGCCGCTGTGAAGGCTCCTGGATTCGGCGATCGTCGTAAAGCGATGCTCGACGATATCGCGGTTCTCACCGGCGGTCAAGTCATCACCGAAGATGCTGGCCTGAAACTCGAAAGCGCCAAACTGGAAATGCTCGGGTCCGCTCGCCGCATCACCATCACCAAAGACAACACCACCATTGTCGCTGAAGGTAACGAAGCCGAAGTTAAAGCTCGTTGCGAACAAATCCGTCGTCAAATGGAAGAAACCGATTCTTCCTACGACAAAGAAAAACTGCAAGAGCGTTTGGCGAAACTCTCCGGCGGTGTGGCCGTCATCAAAGTTGGTGCAGCCACTGAAACGGAAATGAAAGACCGTAAGCTGCGCCTGGAAGATGCCATCAACGCCACGAAAGCGGCTGTTGAAGAAGGAATCGTCCCCGGTGGTGGTACGACCCTGGCACACCTGGCTCCTGGCTTAGAAGAGTGGGCCAACAGCAACCTGAAGAGTGAAGAACTCACCGGTGCGCTGATTGTGGCTCGCGCCTTGACCTCTCCCCTGAAACGCATTGCTGAGAACGCCGGACAAAACGGTGCAGTCATTGCTGAACGGGTGAAGGAAAAAGACTTCAACGTTGGCTACAACGCGGCTAACGGCGAGTTCTGCGATATGTTCGAGGCGGGTATTGTTGACCCCGCGAAAGTGACCCGTTCTGCGACCCAGAACGCTGCTTCTATCGCCGGTATGGTCTTGACCACTGAGTGCATTATCGTCGATAAACCTGAACCCAAAGAAGGCGCTCCCGCTGGCGCTGGTATGGGTGGCGATTTCGACTACTAAGAGATTGCTCTGGGGTGAGACTTTTCTCACCCCAACTCGGGTGTATCTTTCGATGCACCTCCCCTCGCAACGGGTTTGCGGGGGGTTTTTTGTTTGGGGCTTGGGTTATGCTGGAGCCAGTTTAAAAAACTCCTGTCAGGCTATGGAACCAGTTGAATGGGGATTGTTAGCAATAGCTGCATTGATGGCTAAAAAATCCTTGGAAACGACCAGCGACACAGTAACCAAAGAAGTTCTCAAGGCGGTGTTTGCTAAGCTGAAACCACTAGGGGAGCGCCTTTCTCAAGCAAGTTTGACTCTCCTGGGGACGCGGGTGCAGCAGCAGCTTCCAGAGTGCGAAGACCCATTCGAGCATCCGGTTCAGTTGGTGGACATCGTGGCAACGGAACGGGACAATCCGGAAATGGCGGCCCTGATTGAGGAAGTTCAGGCCCAGCTTCCGTCCCTAGAAATTAGGATTGACCGTCGCAAGCAGCAAGGCATCGTCATCAATGACCAGGGAACGGCTCACTTCCACCAGGCGATCGACCAGCATTTTAGCTAGAGTAGCACCTCGTGAACAACCGCGACCAGCAAGGATTCAACGCCAACGACAACTCTAAATTCAACATCGGTAAGGTGGTGCAGAACTTTTTTGCACCACCTGAATCTGGGTATGATCCCGAGACAAAACTCCTCAACGCCGTTAAAAACGAGGTAGCGTCACGACTCGCGCAGTCACTACATCGGCGAGTGTACGTAGAACTGGACAAAACTGAAGATCCTAGCCACGTCACATCGCCTTGGTCGATGGATGTAAAGCTCGGGCATAACTCCGAGGACAAATGCCCCGAGGGAACCCGTATTATCACGATTTTCGACAAGAAGGAAATTGGCGGACGGCTTTTGATTCTGGGTGCGCCGGGGTCTGGGAAGACAACGCTGCTGTTGCAATTAGCAGAAGAGTTAGTGCAGCGAGCCGAGGCAAACGCTAAGGCTCCCGTTCCCGTGTTGCTCAACCTCTCCGCTTGGAAAACCCAGTACAGCGACATCCGTAGTTGGATGGTAGTCGATCTCAAGCAGAAGTACGGGGTGCGTCAAGACATCGCCGAGGGCTGGATTGAGGCGGGCCACATTTTGCCGCTACTGGATGGGTTGGATGAACTGATGTCGCAACGTCAGGAGACTTGCGTGCAGGCGTTGAATGACTTTCTGCCGGACTGGACTGGAACGCCCCTGGTGGTTTGCTCCCGGTTCGAGGAGTATCAGGTGTATGAGAGCAACTTAGGGCTAAACGGGTCAGTGATTGTGAAACCACTGACGGATAAGAAAATTGAAACCTATTTGTGTCAGGCCAAATGTGATTGGCTTTGGCAGGCGATTTGCCCGGATCGAGACATTATGAACCCGGAAACCGGGTTGGCAAGGTCGCCGCTGTTCCTGTCGATGCTGGTGTTGGCAAGCGATAAGCTACCTCCTGAGCTTTGGAGGCAAGATAAGAGTGCCAAGGAGCGGCGGCGGATTCTATTTGAGGCTTATATTAACGCTCGCCTGTCCCGTCCCTATCGAGGTGGTGAAAACTATCTGGTAAGGTCTCAAAAGGGCGATCATCGTCAGTCTAAGCGCAAGCCTGTGCATAATCCCTATCCAAAAGATGAGCGAACCAAGCGCTGGCTGGGTTGGTTGGCAGCTCGGTCAATTGAGGACGTTCAAACTGAATTATTTATTGAGAAGTTACAGCCTTATTTTTTGAAGACTTCGCAACAAAAATTTATTTGTAGGCTATTCATAAGGCTGGTTAGAGGTGTAGTTCTTGGACTATTTCTTGGTTTAATTGGGGGGCTGACCTATAGACCAGTCGGAGGGCTATTTCTTGGACTTATCGTAGGATTATTTACTGGGCTAGTTTTGGGGCTAATCGGAGGACTATTTCTAGAGCCAATTTACTGGATATTTGGAATAAACACGGTCAAAAGATTAGACAGGATTAAGACGGTAGAATCCATTAAAATTGCCTTTCCATTTGAAGTGATAAATTCTTGTAAATTCATGCGAGGATACCTTGTTTCAGGAATATTTATTGGACTAGCTTTCTGGCGCAGCTTTGGACTGTTTTTTGGGGTGATCATTGGGTTACTTGGAGGATTGGTTGTTTGGTTAATCGAATCGCTTATTTTTGAGATGATTGGAGACGAAATTGGTACGAAAGTTAGGGACAATCAAGGAATCTATCAGTCAATTAAAAACTCTCTAATTTTTGGAATGATTTTCATGTCGATTGCCATATTTATACTAACTGTACTGCATTATTTGGACGAATCAAGTTCACTTTCTGAAATTTCAATTCTAGGTACTGGAACGAGTTTTCTACTAAGTGCTTTTGCTGGCGGCTTAAACAGTGTAATTCAGCATTCCGGCCTCCGTATCACCCTATGGCTGTTCGGTTACGCCCCTTGGAACTACAGCAAATTCCTCCGCTACTGCACCGATCGCGGCTTCCTCCAGCGCGTCGGCGGCGGCTATCGCTTTGTCCACGCTCTCCTGCGCGACCACTTCGCCGAACATTACGACCCCTACTAGCTGCTCAAGCACCAGCTCAACCTCCCATGCTAGGCTGTACAAGGGGTTATCGTTATCCCGCCCAGTCAGTTCCACTCAAGGTATCGAAAACCCCATCGCCAAGCCTCCCGTTTAGCAATCCCTCCAGTGGCGTTGAGTTTTCCAAAATGTTAAAGATAGTTAAAATTTAGAACATCTGACCGTTTAAAAAAATTGGCAGCCATTCAAAACTCTTGCCGTAAAAGCTGAAACTATGCAAGCCCCTACAACCTTAGGTTTAAGGCAATAAAGCACGCAGTAGCTCCTTAAGACTGAACTCATGAAAGTCAAAGCGGTGATAAAAATGTTAGAGGATGATGAATGGTATCAAGTCCGAATGCGGGGAAGTCATCGACAATTTCGCCATTCTACAAAACCCGGTACAGTGACGATATCGGGAAAACTCAATGTCGATATGCCCCCTGGAACCCTGAATAGTGTCTTAAAACAAGCAGGATTGAAGTGAAGAAAATCAACCATGAGCCAAGCCTATCTAAACTACACAATTATTCTTGAAAAAACAAGTTCTAGCTATGGCGCGTACGTCCCAGATTTACCTGGATGTGTTGCCGTAGGAAACAGTAAAGAAGAAGCCTTACAACTGATTCAAGAGGCGATTGTATTCCATCTTGAAGGAATGCAAGATGATGGACAAATGATTCCAGAACCCGTTTCAACTAGCGAGACCGTGAGGGTTTCCCTAAAACAAGATTAACGTCAATCCAAGACTCATTAGGTTAGTTAGTCGAATGGGAAGTCTTGCGCCCTAGCCCTGTTGGCGGAACTTCAGGATGAAAGCCGAGTCTCTGAATCGGGGCGATCGCCCACTGAAGAAAAGTTACTGAAGAAAATTTCAAACCGGCGATCGCCCCCTCCAAACATCACCCCATCAACAACACATTATCAATGACATGAATAATCCCATTATCGGCTTCAATATCAGCTTGAATCACCGTCGAATTTTTCACCTCAAACCCATCCGAACAATCGATAGAGATGGGTGATCCTTCCACCGAAGTGACCGACCCCATTTGAGCGAGATCCGCTTGAGTCAACTTCCCTGAAACCACGTGGTAAGTCAAAATTCGACCCAATTGGGGCGGCGTCTTGACCAAAGCTTCAACCGTTCCTGGTGGGAGTTTGGCGAACGCATCGTCAGTTGGGGCGAAGACGGTAAACGGTCCGGGGCTTTTGAGCGTCTCGACTAAATCTGCCACTTTAACGGCGGTGACTAAAGTTTCAAATAACCCGGCACTGACGGCAATATCAACAATATCAGCCATGAATTCTTACCTCATGTATTCGTTAATGTTTAAGCCAACGGTATCAATAAGTCTAACAGGAATACTGGCGTTAGAAATTCTCACTCATTCAAACTGACTTGAGGCATCAGTAACATCACCCGTTGACTGTCCACCACCATCGTCCAAAAGCCCTCATTGCTCAAGCGTTGCAATAGTGCATTGGCCTCCGTCTCATCACGGCTATAGCCCACCAACAGATAGGGACGTTGTCCATAGGAGACTAACCCCACCGTGCGATTCGTGGCCCGTTGCACTTGACGGGCCACCTGGGGTTGATTGAAGTAATCGACGAGAACCGCATATCCCTCCTCTAATGGCTGAGGATTATAACCCCTCCTTGGGCTGGTGACGGCAATTTGCGGCAGGGGCTGGGCTTCCGGGATGCTGTTTGACGAGATGGGTGCGGCGTCGTCCTCTACGGGGATATAGACCGGTAAATCGCCAGTATCGCCGTCGGGGGCGGGACTCTCAAAACTGTCATCGGGAAGGTTCGCTGGGGGCAAATCCCCTAAACTGATATCTAAATCAACGCCCTCATCACGACGATCGCCCGCTGTTGAGGTGTCTGGGGCTGAGGCTGAAGTGGAGTCAAAGTCTCGGGCCGCTGTGCGATCGCCGCTCGATGTGACCGAAGACGACCTCCCACCGGCGGGGCGGGCCTCGATGACCTGAACTTGTGGCAGATCCAGGGAACTCGATGAGGTTGGCCCTGAGATTGGCCCCGAGGTTGGAGTCGAGGGGCCAGCATTGTCCGCCCTGGGGGGACGGGTGACAAAGGCATTTAAGCCCGCTTCCTCGGTGATACTGCGGGCTACGGCCGACGCTTCCTCTTGGCCGGAAAATCCCTGAATCCGTAACACCACTTCATCGAGATAGGTGCAGGGTTGAGCCTGGAACTGACTCGGCAGAAGACTCCCCACAACGGCCAGGTCGTCATTGCCTTCAGGTAACACTAACACCAGAAACTCCCCAGACCGAGGGGGCGCACAGGCGGCATATTGCCCGATCGCCTTCGGCAGTCGTCCTAGGCCCCCGAGCCAACCCAGGGCGATCGCAACCGACATGACCGTTGTAAGGGGATGAGGAAAACGCATGGGCTGTTGGTTGAAATGGGGTTGACAAATGATGCGATTGATGTATCAATCTCCCCCATCCTGACCTAAGCTTGAGCGAGAGAGGCGAGGGGATCGGGGATACTCTCAGAGGGGGCCTCAAACTGACCCGTTAGCACATATTCTAACCGCAGTTTCAGCCAGGTAATGAACTGGCGATCGCTAGACACAATCGCCACGGAGGGTTGCGGACATTTTTCCTTGGCTGCCGCTAATTCTGGCGCCTCCAGAAACGCCGGTTGTTTCACCAACCAGAAATCAATCTCCTTTTCCCGTTCCTGGTAATTGCGGACCCGTTCCTGAAGCACCTCATCGAGAGGTTCTTCGTCTAACAGGAATTTCTGGCTGGCAGCCACATAGTAGTAAGTTGTCATGGTCAGTCGAAAGGAATCGTTAGAGATAGTACGGCAGTTGCAATATCAAATCATACCGCCGTGAAACACTTTAGGGAAATTAAGTGTTACAGTTCGCGACGAATCGCCTGTTTCATCTCCCGCACGGCCCGCTCAATGCCCACCAACGCCGCTCGCGCAATAATCGTATGGCCGATATTGAGTTCTTCCATCCCCTCAATACAAGCGACAGGATAGACATTGAGATAGGTTAAACCATGACCCGCATTCACCCGTAACCCCAACTCACGGGCGATCGCACAGCCAGTCCGCAACACCTCAAGCTCCTGTTGACGCTTAATCTCCGTTTTGGCTTCAGCGTAACAGCCCGTATGCAGTTCAATAAACTGAGCCTGAGTGGCAGCCGAGGCCTGAATTTGCTTGGGATCGGCGTCAATGAACAGACTGACAGGAATTTCAGCCCCCTGCAGACGGCTCACCACCTCCGTGAGGCGATCGCAACTCCCATCGACATCCAATCCTCCCTCCGTCGTCACCTCCTCCCGCTTTTCAGGAACTAGAGTGACATAATCAGGTTTGAGATCCAGGGCGATCGCCACCATCTCCTCCGTGGCCGCCATTTCTAAGTTCAAATGGGTACTCACCGTTTGTCGCAACAGATAGACATCGCGATCCTGAATATGGCGACGATCTTCGCGCAGGTGGGCCGTAATCCCATCGGCCCCTCCTAACTCCGCCAACACAGCCGCCGCCACGGGGTCCGGTTCCGTCGTTCGTCGCGCCTGTCGAATGGTTGCAATATGGTCGATATTGACGCCAAGGGTAATCAAGCTCGGTTCTCTCCTGGTGGTATCATGCTCAACGTTCAATATTCTACGTCGTTGTCTCCTGTTTCTTCTATGACCCCAACGGTTTTAGGTCTCGACGGTGGCGGTAGCAAAACCCGCTGTTTGGTCGTGGACGCCGCCGGAACCATCTTGGGGCGAGGGGAAGCCGCCGCCTCGAACTATCAAACCGTCGGCGGGGAAGCGGCCTATCACGCCATCCTCGCTGCGATCGCCGCCGCCACCGCTCACCAGTCCCTCACCATTCGGGCCGTCACCCTCGGTTTAGCCGGAGTGGGCCGGCCTCACGACCAACAGATTGTTCACGATTGGCTGCAACTCCTACAACAAGATAGCCGTTTGCCCCTCACCTGGGATTTACATCCTCGGGGGGTGCGAATTTGTCCCGACTGCGAAATCGCTCTTGTCGGGGGATTAGGGGGAGACGTGGGCCTGGCGACGATTGCCGGAACCGGGGCGATCGCCTATGGTCGCAATGACAGCGGCCAGGTGGCCCGGGCCAGCGGCTGGGGCTATCTCCTCGGCGACGAAGGCAGTGCCTATGACATTGGCCGACAGGGATTGCGGGCGGTGGTGCGCGCCGCTGACGGGCGATCGCCTCAAACTCAACTCAGCCTCGCGATTTGTCAACATCTCGGTTTAGACGGGGTTCAGGACCTCGTGAGGCGGGTCTATGACCCCGATTGGCTGCCCCGAGATATGGCGAAATTAGCGCCGGTGGTCGATCAGGTGGCTCGCTTGGGAGATGCCGTCGCGACAGGGATTCTCCATGACGCGGCCGCTGAGTTGGCGATCGCCAGCCGCAGTGTCTATCAGCAATTATTTCCTGCCAACCATGCCGTTGAGTTAGTTACCTTGGGGGGAACTTGGCAACGTCAGGGGCAACTCAGACAACGCTTTCAACAACAGATCACCGCGTCTTGTCCCCAAATTCAGGTCGTTGCGCCTCGTCATGAGGCGGTTTATGGTGCTGTTTGGCTGGCGTTGCGATCGATTGGCTGGCAATCAGAGACTTTCCCGCCAAGCTTTGCTACCATGACGGAGGGGATTTGAGTATCTGTCTCGATGCACTCGTTGAGAGCATGACGCGAGCATCCAGCGATCATTCGGGCAGAGTTCACCCCAACGTATAACTTTCACAGGTAGGCACGAAGGCGTGGAGCATTCCAACGACTTCAATTTGACTCTTTTACGTCAGGTCCTTGACCAATCCGGGACGGCGATCGCTTTGTTTAATCGTGATCTCAAGTCGGTTCTGTGGACTCAACCCTGGCGAGATCTCTGGGCGGTTGACCCCTATGCGGGCCAGCCGTACTCTGAGGTGGTTCCCCAGGCCCCTCCCTCTTGGCAAGCGGCCTATCGTCGCTGTCTTGATGGGGTTCCGAGTTCCTGTCCGCCCCACTGGCTGAAATTGGGAAATGGCGATCGCTGTTGGCTACAGGAAACACTCTCCCCTTGGCGAGATGAACGCGGCGATCTCGCCGGAGTTATCGTCCAGACTGAAGTCTTAAAGACGGCTGAGGCGATCGCCCTCAACTGGACAACGGTGTTTGAACATAGCCCGGATCTCCATTGTCTCATTGACCAAGAGGGCATTCTCAAACAAGTGAACCCCGCTTGGCAAGAGCAACTTGGCTATTCTCCTCAAGACGTACAACACACCTGTTCCTTCAACTATCTCCATCCCGACGATCTCGACGCGACCCGCACCGCCCTGACCCAGCTGACCGCCAACACCCCGCTACGGCTGGAAAATCGCTATCGTCATCAGGATGGGTCCTACCATTGGTATCAATGGACTCTCGTCGCCCTAGAGGATCATGAACATCTCTATGCGATCGGTCGTCTTCTCGCTAGTATACCCGCCTCAGACGAGTCCGCAGACCCCGACCAGGCTCAGGTTCAGCAACTCTCACAAAGCCTCTCGGATACCCTCGATGAGTTACGACAAACCCAACTGCAACTGGTTCAAACAGAAAAAATGTCCAGTTTGGGGCAGTTGGTGGCCGGGATTGCTCATGAAATTAACAACCCCGTCAACTTCATTTATGGCAACTTAGTTCACGCTAAAGAATACACTGAGGATATTCTCGGCTTACTCGAACTCTATCAGCAGCATTACAGCGACCCTAACCCAGAAATCACGGAAGAAGCGGAATCCATTGATATTGAATTTTTGCTCGATGACTTGCCGCAACTGCTGAGTTCTATGATGGTCGGGGCAAATCGAGTTAAGGAAATTGTCAGTTCGCTGCGGAACTTCTCACGTCTCGATGAAGTGGAAATGCGGCTGTCTGATCTCCATGAAGGACTCGATAGCACTCTGGTTATTCTACAAAATCGCATCAAGGCGAAACCGAATCGCCCCGAGATTGTCATTGATAAGTCATATCAGGAGTTACCCAAGGTCGAATGCTTTACGGGGCAGATGAACCAGGTTTTTATGAATATCGTCAGCAATGCCATTGATGCCCTTGATGAACGAGATAAAGATCGCAGTTATCAAGAGGTCGAAGCCCAACCCAGCAGCTTAACCTTGACAACCGTTTGTAATCCCGATAATACGGTAACAATTCGCATTGCAGACAACGCCGCTGGGGTTTCTGAGTCCGTTCGTCAACAAATTTTCAAGCCCTTTTTTACAACAAAACCGGTGGGAAAAGGAACGGGGTTAGGACTTTCAATTAGTTATCAAATTATTGTTGAAAAACACAAAGGAACCTTGGAGTGTCAGTCAACCTTAGGAGAGGGAACCGAGTTTATTATCACGATTCCCATCTCTCACAGTTCTTCAGACTCCCAAGACTCCTAATGTCTATGTAAGCTAAATCTAAGGCTAAATTGTAAGCTAACTGGCTAACTGTGGAGTTTTGCCACTACCGTCGCTAGTGCTTTTCCGAGGTCACGAATCGCTGCATCTTGATCAGAATCGGTTAAATTTCCTTGGTCATCAAAGGCTTGATAAGACCCGGAAATGGTCTTTTGTTGCGGAATGACCATAACCCCGATATTTTGCAGAATATCTCGTACATGAACTAAACCCCGCAATCCCCCCATTCCACCGGGAGAGGTGGCCATTAAGGCGGCAACTTTACCCCGAAAACAGGTCAAAGACAGAGGTGGTTCTCCTTCTTCGGGGCGGGAGGCCCAGTCGATGGCATTTTTGAGTAGGGGGGTAATGGAACTGTTGTATTCGGGTGAGGCAATCAGCAAGCCATCATGGGCTTTGAGGAGTTTCTTGAAGGCTACAACCGTCTCAGGAAAGCCCTCTTTGGCTTCTAAGTCTTGGTTATACAGGGGCATGGGATACTCCCCTAAGTCGATGGTGGTCACCTCAGCCCCCACCGCCTCGGCACCCTGGGCGGCAATTTTGACGAGGGCTTTGTGAAAGGAACCTTGGCGAGAACTTCCGGCAAATGCGAGAATTTTGGCAGTCATGGTTAAAGAAGAAGGCAAGAGGCAAGAGGCAAGAGGCAAAAGAAGGGAACAGGGAACAGGGAACAGGGAACAGGGAACAGGGCAATCGGTATAACTCACCCTTAACCTCTCCGGTGGAGGGGAGAAATATCTTAGGGCGTACTCCTGGGGTCGCCTTCTTTTGGCAAAATGTCTATGCTTTGGGTTGCCTGTTTAAGTTGGGGTTACAAAACTACTTTCAAGACGACATAAAGCTATCACAAAAATCACTCATTGTCAACTTCACACTCTGGATTTTTAATTATCTTAATCGTTCTAAAATGCGTTGAATCGTGGAGGCATCTGGGGCATCTGGGCGGAGGGATAAATAGCGTTCTAAGTCTTGTGTGGCGGCGATCGCACGACCGGATTGGTAGTAAATTAAACCGCGATCGCGTAACTCTAAAACCGCATTAGGTGCCAACAACAAAATCCGTTCAATGGCGGCGAGAGCCTGACTCATCTCTTGCTGAGAAATATAGACCGCCTTCAGGTTCATCAACATCCGCACCAAGATATCCCGAGACGTGACGGGTTCGAGAAACTCGGGCTGAAGCATCACTGGCTTACCATAAATTTCGCTCAGTCGTCGTTCACAATCAGCGGGAAATAAAACTTCTCCAGCATTAAAGGCATCGACAAAAATACCAGCATCCTCAAAATCTGGGCGAATCAAAAAATGTCCCGGCATCCCAATGCCCACCATGGAAAAATCCAGCCGTTTGGCGAGTTCTAAATAGACTACTGACAAACTAATCGGAATGCCAACGCGACGCTCTAAAACATCATTGAGAAAGCTATTTTTCGGGTCGTAGTAATCATCGGTATTGCCGCGAAACTTGAGAGTTTCAAATAAATACTCATTTAAAGCATTGATGACGCGCAACGGATAGCGTTCCTGGGGTAGATTTTTGGCAACTTCAGCAGCATGGTGGTCTAAGCGTTGGCTATAGTGGTCAATATCTAACTCAGGATACTCCTCTAAGGCAATACAGAGGGCCGCTTTGCCTAAGTCGATGGGATTCTGATTGATTTCTTGATAAAATCGCTGCCGAGATTGAGGGAATTCCATAGTATTGAGAGTTTATGGTTGATGTTCTATGGCTGTTGTTTTAAGAACCTCAGCAACGTTTCAATAAACGGAGTGGGTTCAACTAAAAATGCCCAATGATTGCCGGGAACCTCACAAACTTGGAGATGTTTAAGATGGCGATAATAGGGTTTCAGTTGCCATTGAGTGCGATTCAGGCCCCCCTCAGGCTTAATCAACAAGGTTGGAACCGTTAGGGGTTCGGTTAAACCATCGACAACCATGACATCTTCAAAAATGCCATCTCGGGCCGCTGCCGTGAATTTACTACCCCAGGTTCCATCGGCCTTTTGTTCGAGACTGTCTTCAAAAACCTGTTGTTGATGTTCACTCCAACCGCGATATTGTTTGAGGGTTTTCGCTTGGGTAACGGCGGCGTCATGGGAGGGAAAGGGTCCCATGGCTTGTAGGAAGGGTAACACGCGGTAGAGCAGGGGAAAGGTCACTCGTGACCATTTGGGAATTTTACCGATAAAGAAAGGATCGACGAGAATGGCACTGCGGAACTGCTGGGGATACTGACGCATCCAGATGGGGACGACTTTTCCAGTCCAGGAATGACCGAGGATATGGGCGGATTCATAGCCGAGGTGCCTCAGAAGTGCCTGTAAATCGCTGATAATGGTCTGACAGTCATAGCCTTGAGGGGGTTTGCTGCTGTCACCATGGCCCCGTAAGTCGGGGGCGATCGCCCGGAAACCAGCCGCAGCTAACGCCTCGCCCACCGGTTGCCAAACTCCGGCATGATCGGCCAGGCCATGCAGTAATAGGATCGGTTCTCCTGTCGCTGCACCCCAGTCGAGATAAGACAGGTGCAGATCGCTTGCAGACAGTGGCAGGGTGTGACGGACAGCCATAGGCAAAGGAAATCAAAGAGCAGTGATAGCATGAGACGAGTAGTGCCATCACATCGTCGTTAGATTGGAAGGGTTATGGATTCTGTTAAGGATAAAATCGTTCTCGTCACTGGGGCAAGTAGTGGGATTGGCACTGCTTGTGCCAAACGCTTTGCTGAAGCCGGGGCCAGGTTGATTGTAGCAGCCCGTCGTGGCGATCGCCTCAAGGCCTTGGCCAGCGATCTGCATCGTCATTGGGGAACGGCGGTTCATAGTCTGAGTTTGGATGTCCGCGATCGCCACGCCGTGATGAGTCAATTAACGCAACTTCCCGCTGACTGGCAAGCTGTTGATATTCTCGTCAATAATGCCGGACTGAGTCGAGGCCTCGATAAACTGCAAGAGGGCGATCTCGACGACTGGGAAGAAATGATTGATGCTAACGTCAAGGGATTGTTGTATGTGACGCGGGCCATTATTCCCGGTATGGTTGAACGCCAGCAAGGACATATCCTCAATATCGGGTCCATCGCCGGCCGTCACGCCTATCCACGGGGTAATGTCTATTGTGCCTCGAAAGCGGCGGTACGAGCGATTACTCAAGGCTTAAAACAGGATTTGTTGGGAACGCCGATTCGCGTCAGTGAAATTGATCCCGGCTTGGTGGAAACGGAGTTTAGTGAGGTTCGCTTCCACGGCGATCGCCAACGGGCCAGTGAAACCTATCGTGGCTTAACCCCCCTCACCGGCGAGGATATTGCCGATCTCGTCTGGTTTTGTGCCACCCGTCCGCTTCATGTCAACATTAGCGAAATGTTAGTGGTTCCCACGGATCAAGCGACAGCCACCCAAGTCTATCGCCGTTAAGTCTGCTTCACGTCAGCTTCAACAAGAATAGCGACGCATTCCTCCACCTCGCGGGACGCAGGTGGGGGAGCATTCATGATAAAGAAATCATAATTATTGTGGCTAAACTTGTATTTTAGACCACAAAGGAGGATGTAGTTGATACAATGCCAAGCTGCATCCGTCTTAAAATGTAAGAATATACTGACTATGACAAACGATAAACGATACGTTCTGGCCCTGGATTTAGGAACCACTGGAAACCGCGCGATTCTCTTTGATCGTGATGGTGAAGTGGTTGGCCAATCCTACAAAGAATTAAAACAGTACTATCCCGAACCGGGTTGGTTGGAACATGATGCCATCGAAATTTGGCAAGATACTCTCGGCTGTGCTGAAGATGTTTTAGATGATGCTAATGTCACGGCGAAGGAAATTGCAGCCATTGGGTTAACAGTACAGCGAGAAACTTGTTTACTCTGGGACAAAAATACAGGGCGGCCGCTTCATAAAGCCATTGTTTGGCAAGATCGTCGCACGGCGCCTCTGTGTAATGCTCTGCGTCGTCAAGGGAAAGCGGAGTTAATTCAAGAACGCACGGGATTGGTTCTCGATTCCTATTTTTCGGCGACGAAATTAGTCTGGCTCCTCGATTGGGTGCGAGAACGTCGTCCACAAATTGACTTTGAGAATGTCATCGCCGGTACGATTGATTCTTGGGTGTTGTGGAATTTAACGAATCGCCAAGTTCACGCGACCGATAGTAGTAATGCGAGCCGGACGATGTTGATGAACTTGGAACGGGGGGATTGGGATGAGGATTTGCTGAATTTGTTTGGTATTCCTGCTCATATGATGCCCGAGATTAAACCCAGTTTAGGGGAGTTTGGGACGACGGATTTGTTCGGCGATGAGATTCCGATTATGGCGATTTTTGGCGATCAGCAGGCGGCGTTGTTTGCTCATGGCTGCGATCGCCCCGGTTTGTTGAAATGTACTTACGGAACCGGCTGTTTCCTGATTGCACAGGCGGGAACGGAGGTGGCGCGATCGCAAAATCAACTCCTCTCCACGATCGCCTGGAGTCGCGCGGATCAGTCCAACTATGCGATGGAAGGAGCAATGTTTACGGCGGGAGCTTGTATTCAATGGCTACGAGATGGCTTGCAACTGATCGCCAGTGCGGCGGAAACGGAAAATCTGGCCCGACAAGCTCAGGGAAACAATGGGGTTTATTTTGTGCCAGCTTTGAGTGGGTTGGGTGCGCCTCACTGGGATATGAATGCACGGGGATCGTTCCAGGGAATTACCGGCGGGGTACGTGGTGAGCATATGGTGCGAGCGGTACTCGAGGCGATCGCCTATCAAGTGAAGGAAGTCGTCGATGCGATGAATCGTGATTGTGAGGATGTTGTCACACGGCTCAAAGTCGATGGCGGCGCTTCGCAAAATGACTTCTTGATGCAGTTCCAGGCGGATTTACTGGGGATTCCTGTAGAACGGCCCAAAATTCTCGATGCAACGGCTCAAGGCGCGGCCTTTGGTGCTGGATTAGTCAGTGGCTTTTATGATAGTTATGAACGCCTGATTGGACGGCGACAAATTGATCGGGTGTTTGAACCGAGTGAACATGCGCCCCAGGTCCAAGAACAGTATAAAACTTGGCTCAGGGCTGTTGAACGGGCGAAACATTGGATTGAGTCGGAGTGAAATTTGAGAACCACACTCGATAAGATTTGACCGCAAGTCGGGGCGAAAAATTTTTTACCCCGCCTTAACCCTTGTCTTGTCAAGCGTTTAGGTTTCATGAACGTCCTGGTTCTTCTAACTGAAACGATCAACTCTGTTAACTAAGTATTAAATAAGCCTAGAACAGTACTTGACAACCGTTCTAGGCTTTATTCTCAGTTTTGTGAATTTCAAGACTTTACGCCTGTTCTTCGACTGGGGTAATTTGCAGGCGATCGCAGCCAATGGAATCTGCCAGTACCGCACTGGCCATCGCACCACTATAGACTTCAAGCTGCCCTTGTTCGTAGGCTTCAAAAATCAATCGTTGTCCAGGAAAGACAACCCGCTCAAAATACCAGTTGGGGATGTTAGAAATGCGGACGACTTGAACTTTTCCTGTTCGATTCGTGTAATAGCAGAGAATGGGGGTCTCTTTAAGAGTTGCCACATTCGGAGTAGAAGTCATTGCAATGGTCATTGTTATTATCTAGCAGATTTATAGGGGAACGGCTTTCGATCAGAGTTTATCAAACGTTTCGGTGACGCCGAGTGGCCGCCGAGTGGCCATCGCCTTGCGAATCATCAGTTTGTTAACATACCCCCTATTTTAACGGGGATCAGCCTATCTCGCCATGTTCATTAGACCCCAATCCCCTGGGATCACACATCTACCTTAAGGGTGAACTTGGCTCATACCGGGAATTTAAGGCGATCGCTCCCCTTAAATTCCCCGGCGGTAATTGTCTTACAGTTCCCCTGGACTCTCTGGGGCGATCGCTTCTCCCGGAGAGGGTCGCAAATCGTCGAAATTGAGGAGATCGCTAAAATTTTTCAGGGTAATTCCTTTATTTTGAGCCGCCTCTTGTAATGCCGCCATAAAGCGCTCAGAATCCGAACCATAGCCACAGTGTTGGCTTGCTGCGTCTAGCCCTTCTTTCGCGTTGGCTTGAGCGCAATTGAGTAAATCTATGCCCGTTAGAGGGGTCGATTCCATAATTAAAACTCCTGAAATCAATATCTTCTCTAGGCTATCGCAATTGGCAACCGGGAACCGGGAACCGGGCCGGCTTTTGCTGTCGTTGGGCAAAATTTGCCATAATCCTTCTTGGAGTTTCAATCAGATCTGATGAGTCAACGTCCCGACACCCAGCCCGCCAAGAATGTTCTAGGACAACGGCTTGAACTGTGTTGTTCAGCCCCCCGTACCGGTTTCTATCGCGATGGCTTCTGTAACACCGGCCCCCAAGACTTTGGCCGTCATATCGTATGCGCCCAAGTCACCGAGGAATTTCTCGCCTATACCCAAAACCTTGGCAACGATTTGAGTACTCCCGTCCCCGCCTACCAGTTTCCGGGCTTAAAACCCGGCGATCGCTGGTGTCTCTGTGCCTCTCGCTGGCAAGAAGCCATTAGCGCCGGGGTCGCGCCCCCAATCGTCCTGGCGGCCACCCATGAGACCGTCCTAGAGACGATTCCCCTGGAAGTCCTGCAAGAATACGCGATCGACTGAAGATTGGCCGCGAACACGGCCCATTAGGCGGCGATCGCCCCTAACTTCCCTTGAACTTGATGCCAGCGAATCCCGTCGAGTCCCGGTAAGATCCAATCCGCCGCCCCCACCTGGGCCGCATCCCCGAGGCCAACCACGCGCATTTGGGCGGCCCGGGCCGCCTCAACCCCCGACTCGGCATCCTCAAACACCACACAGTCTTCGGGGCCTAACCCTAACTGCTGTGCTGCATAGAGAAAGACATCGGGGGCCGGCTTGGGGCGATCGACATCATAGACATTGGTAATAATATCGATGTCCGAGGCAATCCCTAGCTTTTCAATCACCACATAGACATTTTGGCTAGCCGAAGCCACCGCCGTTTTGATTCCCGCCTCCCGCACATCATCGAGAAACGGCCGCACCCCTGGGAGGAGATAATCGGCGGTCATCGTTTCGATGAAACTACGGAAATAGCGATTTTTGCGATCGAGCAATTCCTGAATTTTCGACTCTGGTAAAACACGGCCTTGCAACATTCGTAGTAGGGAATCCCGCCGTGAGAGTCCCCGTAAGGCTTCATTGGCCTGACGGTTGAAGGGAATTCCCTCCTCATCAGCCAGTCGTTGCCAGGTTTGGTAATGAAACTCAATGGTGTCCGTTAGCACACCATCCATATCAAAAATTACACCCCGTAGTGGACGACAATTGACCGGGGAGAGAGCATCAGAACGAGAGCGGGTCATAATCAGGGCCTTGACTGGGATTGATAGCAGTTGAGAGTTGAAAAATCGCGAATGAAGATCGCGACTGGACACCACGAATGGAGACTTGGCCGTGGGGAGACCTATTTTCCATCCTGTTTATTGAGCTTTTGGTTTAACTCCCGAGTCCGACGGGAGAGCAGACGAATGATATTGATAGCAATGCCGGGGGTTTCGTCAATGGCATCATAAAGCTGCTGTTGTGTCAGCATCAAACATTCACAGGGTTCACAGGTGGTGACTGATGCCGAACGTGGTTCAGCATCAAACAGAGACATTTCACCAAAACAGGCACCTTGAGGCAAATTCGCTAAGTCCTGGTCACCAATGTGAATGCGGACGACTCCCGAGACCAGGATATACAGCGATCGCCCCTCTTGTCCTTCCGTAAAAATGGTGTGATTACTCGGGAAGGATAACTCATCCATCACCGAAGCCAGACGTACCAGAAAATCGTCCCGTAACTCCTTGAAGATGGGAACACCTCGCACAAACAACAAGCGATCGACACTGGTTAACATGGGGGATTAGAACACGAGGGTACTTGAGATTACGTCGGCGACTCAGGCGACGACGTTAAACCAAACTGCACCATCATCTCCTGCACTTGGGCGGCCACGAGAGGATCAGGGTCATGTTGCAGTTTTGGTAGCAATTCTATCAAGGCACGGGGCGAGGCAACTTGCAAGTAGGCTAAGACGGACTCACGCACAAACCCCCTCGGGTGGCGTAATCCCGCTAAGGTTTGATCCGCCCCCAAACTCCAGCGTGCTAAGCGTGCTACATGGAAGCAACAGGCTAAGGGCCAGTCCGAGAGACAATATCGTAACTCAAGCAATAGCCGCAGCCGTTCTCGGGGGGGAAGGGGTCGATACTCGATCAGATCCGAGAGACTTTGTAATTTTTCCATATCCCCTTGACGATCCAACACATTCAGTAAGGCTCGCTTACTCGGAATATCAATGGTGTTATCGAGGATTTCTAATCCTCGCGCCATGTAAGAGCGGGACCCGGATTTGAGGTTAAAGGCCGCCGCTTGGATGGAACTGAGGGGATAGAGGAACTTCATCAACAAGAACAACCGTTCAATACTGTCGTTTTGTAGATCCTCCAGGCTATTACAGAGCAGTTGGAGGGCCGAGTCGGCATTCAGTTCAACATAGCCATTGCCATTATGGAGTTCCACAAGAGATTCAGCCGAACTGGCCACCTGGAAGTCAACCCGAGCCGCATAGAGTTGTCCGAGGAACATCAGTTCTTGATCGATGAGAATTTCAACGCCACTGCGTCCGAGGCGATCGAGAACTCCCTCAATTCCCCGTTCATCGGGCATTTTGAGCAAAATGCGTAAAATGTTGCGACGACTGGTGGCCCAGGTGGTTAGCAAATGTTTGACGAGGGTATCGAGGGCTTCGGGGGTGCCAATCTGTCCGATGGTGTTCCAGGCGTACATCCGCACTAAATCGGGTTTGTGGATATCTTCGGCCAGTTCGACGAGGCGATCGAGGATATCATTCCCAAGGCGCACGAGGGAGCGCATCGCGGCGTCGCGGGTTGATTTGTAGGACAGACCCCGCAACAGGGATGGATAGTATTCTTCGAGTTCCGTCGAGGCGATCGCATCGAGCAGGGCGCAACGCACCCGTAAGGACTCATCCTGAAGCAGATTTGGCACATAGAGCCGTAATCCCTGTAAAAATTCCGCTTCTCCCAAGGCTCGGGTTCCCATGACCCGTTCGCGCTCCTGTTGATGGGTTAACATTCGTCGTAGCGCATTGGTGGCTTCAGCTTTCTGTTCCCGATTCCCTTTACGCATAATCAACGAAGCCGCCGTCGATCGCACCACTGGATCGACCTCAGACCGCAGATAGGGGCGTAATTGCCGCATATCTGGCGTGTCTTCCGTTAACCAGATATAGCGCAGGGCCAAGGCTAAAATTTCCGGAGGTTGAGGCCGTTCAATTAACGCCCGCACGTGAGGCAAATGCTCAGTTTTGGGACATTGGAGCATCACCTCTAAACTCTGTCGTTGTAAGGGGGGTGAGAGATTAACCAGCAAAGGGGCGAGAACTTCCCCGACATTTTGCGGGTCAATTTGGCTCAGTAACTCCACACAGGAGCGTTTATCGGCATCCGATGTGGGCTTTTCTAGGGTTTCGACCACCGATCGCTTCAAAGCCCGAAAGTCCACGTCTGAGACTCCTAAGCGGCCCCGTTCGGCACTCGAAACCAGGAGTCCCACATAGCGCGATCGCATCAACCAGATGGCCAGTAACCAGGCGACCGCCACCAACAACACGAACGAGACAAAAATGGGACTTTGCAATTGCAGCCAACGTTCCGGGCCAAAGAGGCGACGGCCTCCCCAGATGGCCAGCCACATCACGGCCCCCGCCACCCCGGTTGACACCGGTTCGGCCACCCCATTCACCAGAGCCTGTAAGCCATTGCGTTGGCTTTCGGGTAGGGGCTGAAACAGCACCGGCCCAGTTCCTTCGATTAGGGTATAGTGCAACAACTCATCGACAAACTTGATGGCAATCACGCCAAAAAAGAGTTCAAAATTGCCGGTGACCGACCCCGCCAGAGATAACACCCCAATCGAGAGGACTAGAGCCGGTAGGATACCCCCGGCATAGAACACGCCCATGCGTTCGACAAGACGGCTGGAGGCGAACCATTGAGTAATCAGCTCAAAAATGCCCAAGAAACCGTTAAAAAGCCCTAAAAAGCGGGCAATGCCACTGTCAAAGTTGGAACTTTCTGTCAGATCCAGCATCCCTAGAAACATCGAGGCATTGTCGGTCAGTTCTCCGGCCTGGGCTTCAACTTGTAATTGTTGAAAAAAGAGTTCTAGTTCACTGAAAAATTGGAACTCAATCAGCACATAGAGTGCTTCGACGAGAACGAAGAAGCTCACCAGTAGCCAAACATAGGTTCGCAGCGGTCCTTGGAAACGGCGTGTGGTGAAGTCTGAGGGATCGTCTTCTTCGGTGCGACGAGCCGCATCGGGAAAGGCCTGACGGTAGTTTTCGGTTAGATATAACAGGAGTAAAGCGCCCACCACCAACATGAAGCAGGCGACAAATAAGACGTTACGCACCCCAAAGTTGGCAATGACCACGGGGAGCGAAAATCCCCCCAGCACGTCAGCCAGGAGGATGCCACTGCTAATGATGGGATACGTCCGTTTGATCTCCCGGATATTGAAAAGCTGATTGGCGGTGATGGAGGTATTGAGATCGTTGAGAATATAGGCCCCATCAATCCATAGCCGCATGGCGAAGACGGTAATGCCAAACAAAATTGGCAGTTCTAAGCCAAAGCGAAAGACAAAGGCGGGAATGGCCATGAGGAGGGCAATCACGACGATCGCTCTCCTCATCGGTAAAATCTCTTGCAACCAGGAGTAGAAGAAGCCTAACCCTGAGCCAATGGCGGCCCCGGCAATGTAGATGATCGTCAGGGATTCGGCCCCATAGCGGGCCAAAAATAGCTCATAGGTGACCGCTTCTAGCCATAACAGACCAATGGAGGTAGCAGTGTAAAAGGCGAACATCAATAAGGTTCGCTCTCCATCCTCCGGGCGCAGGTTGAGCCACTGCAACACCTTCTGTTTCCAGCCCCCTTGGTTGAATTGCCAGTTTTTAAGTTCCATTCAGCCTAGCTCGTCCTGATGTCGATGGGTCGCAGTCGAACGCTACCCGCGATCAATCCCAAGGTTGGGATCTCGGGAAAGTCCAGCCTAGGCTGGGCCAGGAATTCCGGATGCAAATTTTACCGGGTCTTCCCTCGCTGATAAGCCGGGCGCACGACCTGCCCTCCAGTGTAGCCTTTCGGCTCACCAGAAGAAAAAGACATGAGGACGAATCAACATGAGTTTTCGCTTAACGGTCTGACAACGTTAAATCCAGGGCGATCGCAGTTAAGATTGTTTTTTCGGGGCCAGCATCATCATCATGCTGCGTCCTTCCCGTTTCGGCCGTTGTTGAACTTCTGCCATGTCATCGAGATCTTTGGCTAACCGTTCCAAGAGTTGGTAGGCCAAATCTGTATGTTGGATTTCCCGTCCCCGGAACATGACCGTGGCTTTGACCTTGTCACCGCTTTTGAGGAACCGTTGGGCTTGCTTGACGCGCACCATGTAGTCGTGATCCTCAATCTTGTAGCGCATCTTCACTTCCTTGAGTTCGGAAGAATGCTGCTTTTTCTTAGCTTCCTTATTTTTCTTCTCCTGCTCAAACTTGTATTTGCCATAGTCCATGATCCGACAAACCGGGGGGTCTGCCTTATCACTGACCAAGACCAAGTCCAAGTCCTTTTCTTCGGCAACGGTAATCGCCTCGGCCGGTGTCATAATCCCCAACTGTTCGCCATCTGTGGCAATGACCCGGATTTGGGGGAAACGAATCCGCTCGTTGATTTGGGGTAAGTCCCGTTGTCGTTTTCTTCCGATTGCAGGCATATGTAATGGGGTAAGTGTGTTTAGAGCTGACCTCCTCCCGACACCGACCCGGTCAGGTACGGCATGGGGGTCCTCCTTCAACGAGCCCCTTCAACGAGCCAACGTACGATCAGCAGGTCTCGGTTAGTTCGGTTACGTGAGAGGGCTTGGGGGCGTGTCAGTCTGTTCGACGGTTAAGTCAGCTTAGTGATATTTTACTCGCAATACTTTAGATGTGGGTCAAATTTCATAGAAATTCTTAATTTGTAGAGACTCACCCCACCCCAAGGCTGAGGTGGCAGCGTCTAAGCGTTCTACTGAGCGGACTCGAAACTAGCTTAAGATAAAGTCCTGACTCTTGCCAATGGCGGCAAGTTTTGCCCTCTCCTGATTCTCCTCAATTCTCTCCTCGATACGCCCTTGACTTGTTTACCCTTTTCTCCTAAACCACCCCGGCTCGGGGAACAACGCTATTGGCGTTGGCGCGGTTGGACGATCGCCTATAGTTACAGTCCAGGACTGAGGCCGGAGGCCCCGCCCCTGATTCTCATTCACGGCTTTGGCGGCTCGATTGGCCATTGGCGGCATAATCTCGGACCTCTGAGTCAGCAGTATCCGGTTTATGCCCTCGATCTGTTGGGCTTTGGGGCGTCGAGCAAGGCCGCCACGTCCTACAATGTGTCCCTGTGGGTTGAACAGGTGTATGAGTTTTGGCGTCTGGTGGTTCGTCGTCAGGCGGTTTGGGTGGGCCATTCCATTGGCTCTCTGGTGGCGGTGGTTGGGGCGGCTCGTCATCCTGAGGCCGTTCGCGGCTATGTGGCCATTACACTTCCTGATCCGAGTCTACGTCGCGCCCTCTTGCCCCCATTTGCCCGTCCTCTGGTGGCGGCGATTGAACGACTGTTTACGTCCCCCCTGCTGCTGACTCCCCTCCTCTGTGCGATTCGACCTCCCCAACGACTGCGTCCCTGGGCCGCGATCGCCTATGAGAACTCCGAGTATGTCGATGAGGAGCTTTTAGAGATTTTTTCGAGGCCGGCGTACGATCGCGGCGCCCCACAAGCCCTATCTCGCCTAGCTCGTGGCGCGAGTGAGGTGGAGTTCTGCCCGAATCTGCTTGATTTGATGCCCAAGATGACCACACCGGGATTATTACTCTGGTCCCGGGGCGATCGCATGGTTCCCCCGGCCCTGGCTCGCCCTCAACAGTTTGGCGAACGACAAAGCCATCTCGAACTCCTAGAGTTAGACTATGGAGGGCATTGTGTCCATGATGAAGCTGCCCCTCAAGTCAACGAGATTATTGGTCATTGGGTTGCATCTCGCTTGGCCGAGGAGTCGATAACCGTCCGGTGACGATTCTCTCGTCCTCGTAGGTTAAAGGGGAAAACCGTTGAGGTTCTGACCCACTCGCCCTATCAATGGCGAATTTTTTATGCTATTTTTCAACGCAGTTTGCCCAACACCACACACAATTGGTTTTGACGGGCCAACAACAATCGGATCAGGGCAACTGGTGTTCCCCAAAAGCCGAACGTTGTGCCGTCGACCCCGTAAGGAGAAATATGCTCAGAGTTCACTGGTGGTTATCCAGTCTCACAAGTGTTTTAATGTTGGCTCACTTGGCCCCAGTTGCCCAAGGGAGTCCCATCAAAACCTCAACCCCAGATATCAAGACCCTGGGATTTGACGCTAGCGCCCCGCCCAATTCCCTGAATGTCGCCGTGGACTCTCAAGGAGCGGAGGATGATTCGTCGGTTGATTCACTCACTCAGTCCCCTCGGTCGTCAATGGCCACTATTGAGGCGATTGATATTACCATCGAGGGCAATCGCATTTTGATTCGAGCCGATCGCCCCCTCGATCAGCGCTCCTATTGGGATCGAAACACCCTGGCGTATCAAATTGAAATTCGCGGCGCCCGCTTGTCTGAGAACTTCCAACCGCCCAATGCTCAAGACAGTCAGGATATCTCTTGGGTGCGTGCTGAACAAGCTGATCCTGAGACGGTTATGGTGCGCATCATGCCGGCTCCCCAAGTGTCGGTGGGTGAGATTAATCAGCCCAGTCCCAGTTTGCTGTCGTTAGAACTCAATGGGTATCAGGCCACAACGCCATTACCTCGACCGAATTTGGGGATGGG
Organism: Phormidium lacuna HE10JO; assembly: GCA_900149785.2. GTDB lineage: Bacteria > Cyanobacteriota > Cyanobacteriia > Cyanobacteriales > Geitlerinemataceae > Sodalinema > Sodalinema lacuna_A. The sequence continues at coordinate 54,744 of FSSI02000030.1, forward strand.
GAGTGGCATCACGGATTATCCTGATCCGGGTACGATCCCCGAGGGACAAATTGTGATTGTTCTCGATCCGGGTCATGGGGGAAGTGACCCCGGTGCGGTCGGCATTGGCGGACTCAATGAGACCCATATTGTCAACCCCATGTCTCACCGGATTCGCGATCTCCTCGAAGAGCAGGGGGTACGGGTCATTTTGACGCGTGAGGACAACCGCACGGTGGATTTGCAACCTCGGGTGGAATTAGCGAATCGACTCGATGCGAATCTCTTTGTGAGCATCCATGCCAATGCGATTAGCATGAGTCGGCCGGATGTCAATGGGATTGAAACCTATTATTTCCAATCGGGGGACCAGTTGGCTCGCACGATCCACGGTCACCTGCTTGAGGCAACGGGTGGCCCCGATCGCGGGGTGCGGACGGCTCGCTTTTATGTCCTGCGCCATACCCGAATGCCAGCGGTCTTATTGGAGTTAGGCTTTGTGACGGGGAACCAAGATGCTCGCCGTTTGGCTGACCCGCAGTATCGTGAGCGTCTCTCTCAGGCGATTACCCGTGGTATTTTGCAATATGTTCGCCAATATTGCCCAGGTCCTCGTTGTTAGCCACTCAGGATATGGACTGAGTCTCGAAGACGCTCCCCTGGGCAGGTTGGGATCTCAGCACGATTTTCGGACATTTTTTGGACAATTCTATGACCAACCACAACCAGCCGATTGGGGTTTTTGATAGCGGTGTGGGCGGATTAACCGTCCTGCGGGCTATGTATCGACAGCTTCAGGATGAGTCGGTTCTCTATTTTGGGGATACGGCCCGTTTGCCCTATGGGACGCGATCGCCCCAGGATATTCGCCAGTTTGTCCGGGAGATTTTGTTCTGGATGGCTCAGGCTCGGGTCAAAATGGCGATCGTGGCCTGTAACACCAGTTCGGCTCTGGCGTTGGAAGCCGTCCGCTCGGAATTTGACTTCCCCATTTTGGGCTTGATTTTGCCCGGAGCGCGGGCCGCTGTCGGCTGTGGACAACGGATTGGGGTGATTGCAACTCCCGCCACCGCCGCCAGTGGGGCCTACCGCCAGGCGATTTTGGAGATGAACCCCTCGGCTCAGGTGTGGGAAATGGGCTGTCCTGAGTTTGTTCCCCTGATTGAAGGCGATCGCATTCACCGGCCCGAAACCCGTGAGATTATCCGAGAGTATCTTCAGCCTTTGTTACAGCAACGGATTGATACGCTGGTCTACGGCTGTACTCACTATCCCCTACTCGAACCCGTGTTGCGGCAACTGCTTCCGCCGGAGGTGACTCTGGTTGACCCGGCAACCTATGTCGTCGAGGCCGCTGCACAGGAGTTGGATTTGTTGGGCCTACGGGCAACGCCAGGGCGGGCGATGACTCGCTTCGGCGTCAGTGGCTGTCCCGAAACGTTCGCGAATCTCTCCCGTCAATGGTTGGGGTTTGTGCCTGAGGTCGAACAGGTCATGCTTCCGGATTTAGGCCCCTCGCGTCCCTCGACTGAGTCGGTAGAGCCGGTGGTGGATCGGGTCTATCGGGTTGTAGAATCAAGGGAGGCAAGCTAATCATTCTCAACAGTCAGGGTTGAATTTTGCCCGACATCTCAGATTGGCTGTTTGATCGTTACTTTATTACTCCCTAAAACCCTGTTATGTTATTTGGATTTCAGAAAAAGCTGACCTTGCCCACTCCTAAAGATGCTTTGCCAGGACGCTCCCAGGCGATGCCGGTTCCCAAGCAGCATTTTGTCCTCAAAACGCCGCTGACGCCTCCGTATCCCGAGGGGATGGAGTTAGCTTTGTTTGGTTTAGGCTGTTTTTGGGGGGCTGAACGCTGTTTTTGGCAACTAGAGGGGGTTTATAGTACCGCTGTTGGCTACGCCGCTGGCATTACTCCGAATCCGACCTATCAAGAGGTTTGTTCGGGCATGACTGGACATAATGAGGTGGTGCGTGTGGTCTATGACCCGGAACGCATTAGTTACGAGTCCCTGTTACGTCAGTTTTGGGAAAGTCATAACCCGACTCAGGGAATGCGTCAGGGAAATGATACGGGAACTCAGTATCGCTCTGGGATTTATGTGTATTCTTCAGACCAAAAAAGCCTGGCGCAAGAGTCTCGGCAACGCTATCAGGCGGCTCTCAAGCAGGCTGGATATGGGGAGATTACGACGGAAATTTTAGACGCGCCGGAGTTCTATTACGCGGAGGACTATCACCAACAGTATTTGGCGAAGAATCCCAATGGGTACTGTGGTCTCGGTGGCACCAATGTGAGTTGCCCTGTGGGAACTCACCAGTCGGTTTAATGTCTGACGACCCTGGAAGGGCCTAGGGGCTATCAACGGTGATGAAGGCGGTTTCCTCTTCTGAACGGACATCGACGTAGAGTGAGCCGTCTTGGAGATAGCCCCAGACGGTTAAGGTGGCGATCGCCAGGGTTAAGGTAATGCTGATGATACACTCGAATGGACAGTCAAATGAGCGAGTTCGTTCCATGGTTTAGGCTCCTTGCTCACCGACCTCAAGATGGATGGAGGCTTGAGGGGTGAGCGTCTTGGTTTAATAGTAAGGTTGAGTTTAAGATTTGAGTTTAAGTTAGAACTCTATGGTATCTAGGCTACCCAGTCCCATCAGGATTGAACTCGTTAAATTTACGGATTTTTAGGAAATTTCATAATAAGTTTTGCTATCATAGAGGGCTTCTCTCAGCTTAACCGCTAGGAGCCCCGCACTGTACCCGAAGGGTCAGTGTCGGGAGGAATAGCGGGGGCGTTGATGGGGGTCAATGCCCCATCAATGCCTAGACTTCTAATGTATTGACGCAAAACGTCGGTTTGATTGCGCTCCGTGAGTTGGCAATATCGGTCTAAATGCTGCTTTTCAACGTCCGAGATTCTAAGGCTTATCTGTTTCATGAGTAGCAATCACATTTGTATATGCTACAATCATGACATGAAACTAGCCTACCAGTACAAGTTATTGCCTACATTCGAGCAACGATGTCGCATGGATAAGTGGCTCGATATGTTGCGTTGCCAATACAACTACCTGTTGGCAGATCGTTTTGACTGGTGGGAGATGAATCGGTGTCCTGTTAATGCCTGCCCTTTGGTGTGCCGTCTCGCTGAACCCAGAGAACAGCCCGAATACTATGGACAAAAACGCTCCCTGGTCTCACTTAAACAGGATCGGGAATGGTACGCGGATATTCATGCTGATGTTTTACAGGACATGGTGAAGCGGGTAGCTCTCGCATTTGCTCGGTTCATCAAGGGAGACAAGAACGGCAAACGTAGCGGCAAGCCTAGATTTAAGGGAAAGAATCGCTATCGTACCTTTGCTTATCAGCGAGTCAAACCCGACTGCATCCAGGGCAATCAAGTCACACTACCCAAGCTGGGTGAAGTCAAGTTGATTCAACATCGCCGAGTGCCAGATGGGTTCACGATTAAGCGGGCTTTGGTAACAAAAAAGGCAGACGGCTGGTATGTTACGTTAACCCTTGAAGA
>FSSI02000044.1:0-36972 GCA_900149785.2 Phormidium lacuna HE10JO
CGAAACTTGCCGGAACGCACCATCCCCCAAAAGGATTGTTTTTCCGAACATTGTTCTACGTCCTTTAACCGATTTGGCTCTAATATCTCCAGCCTAATCTCGCTGAAACCATAAAGCCGTCAAAAGATGTAAAAATTCAGTTTTTTTAATAAAAACACAAAATTCATGACTGCCTGGCTAGGAAATCATGATGTAGGAGGGGTCGCCAGGCTTAACGTAACGTAGCCGAAGGGGTTTGTTCCCCCGAGGGGGTCTCCACTGGGGTCACCGTTCCGTCATGAATTGTCCAACAGGAATCAGCAATGTCCAAAAGTTCCCCCGCGTCGTGAGTCACCACCAACAAACTCCAATCCTGCTTCAGTTGCTTGAGCAAATTCGCCAGTTGACGACGCATCGACCAATCTAACCCCGCCGTCGGTTCATCCAACAGCAACACTTGCGGTTGACGAATCAACTGTACCGCCAAAGCCAGCCGTCGCTGCTGGCCACCACTGAGATCATGAGGCGCACCATAGAGGGACAGATGGCCCAATCCCACGGATTCTAGGGCCTGTTTGACCTGTTCTGAGCCAATTTCAGGATGACCCAGGCGCAATTCTTCGAGGATGGTTCCGCCGCAAAAATGCCGTTCGGGGAACTGAAACACCAACCCCACCAGTTGGCGTAATTGTTCCGGGAGGAGTTCGCGATCGCGCCATGTCACTTGGCCCGACGTCGGTTCAGCTAACCCCGCCAAAATCTCCAACAAGGTGGTTTTCCCCGAACCACTCGGCCCGACAATCAATCCCAATTGCTGAGGGGATAACTCTAAATTGAGGGATTTGAGAATTTCCGTCGGACTGGCGGGGGGATGATAGCTGAGATTCGTCAGATGGAGCATAGTAGGAGCGGTAACTTAAGCGTCCTGGGGTTGTCGCTGCTGACGACGGATAGCATACTCGCGAAAGCGATCCATATCCGCCTGAATCGTTGATTCCACCACGCGCCCGACAAACAGGTTATCCATAATCTTTCCTAGGATACCCGGAATCCCGTAGGCCACCGTCAGGCGGACAATACTCGAACCGTGGCGATCGTAAAAGCGCACCGCGCCGCGATTGGGTAAGCCATCAACCGACTCCCATTGAATAATCTGTTGCGGAATCAGCCGCACAATCCGCGATAGCCAGGTAAATTCAAAGGCTCCCGACGCCAGTTTCCAGCGGGATAAATCTGGGTCATGCTCCAAAATCGAGACGGATTCAATCCATTTCATCCATTGAGGCATCTGCTCTAAATCTGACCATAACTGCCAGGCTGCCTCAATCGTAATCGGGACTTCAACTTGTACGCTATGTTCTAACCAATCTGTCATTGGGGCTATCCGATAAATAATGAGTCTGGGTGCGTTGAGGAGATCCCAGGCGGATGAAGACCCCCACCTGGGAGAGTGAACGAACGCCTAGGGATTAACGGCGGGCAAACTCCTCTAAAATGGCTTGCGCGGCCTGATTTCCTGATAAAGTTGCTCCCTCCATACTATCGATATAGTCCTGCTGGGTGTAACTGCCGGCCAGGAAGACATTGTGAATGGGGGTGCGTTGGGCGGGACGATAGACATCCATCCCAGGGGCTTCGCGATAGAGGGATTGGGCCAGTTTGACGACACTATACCAGGTCATGTTGAGGTCTCGGGCCGAGGGAAACAGCGATCGCACCTGGTCCAAGACATGATGGGCAATCTGTTCGTTGTTTTGTTTAATAAAGGGGTCGCCGGGGGTCAGAACTAACTGCATCAAGGAGCCTTCACCGGGTTTGTAATAGTCCCCAGGACTGGTTAGGGCTAAATCGGCGAAACAGGAGAAATCGGCATCAGGCGTATAGAGGAGATTATCCAATCCCGCTGCTTCTTGCAGTTGTTGCCGTTTCTGGGCATCTTGCAGTTCCGTCACCCAACCGTCAAACCGCAGTTGCACGGTGGCGACAGGAACGGTATCGAGGTTATAGATATTGTCAAACTCGGGCCATTGACGCCATTCGGGGGGCAGGATTTTCTTAATTCCCGGCACGTCACAGGCGAAGACATAGGCATCGGCTTCGATAATTTCCTCCGTGTCCCCCTGGGCCACGACAATGGCATCAACTTCGGTGTGGCCGTCATGGTCACTAAATTTAATTTGACGCACTCGGCGGCGGGTATGGATTTTCGTTCCCCGTTCCTGGAGATAGTCGAGGATGGGTTGATGGAGATAGGTATGAGGGGACCCTTCCAACATCCGCAAGACTGAGGCTTCCGTGCGGGCGGCGAAGAGTTGGAAGATGGTCAACATACAGCGGGCGGAAATGTTCTCGGTATCGATGAAGCCGAGGGCGTAGGCGATGGGGTCCCACATCCGTCTGAGGCTGCCGTTGTTGCCCCCGTGAGCGCGAAACCAGTCGGCGAAGCTGATGCGATCGAGGTCGCGAATGGTTTTCATGGCCCCGTCGAAATCCACTAAGCCGCGCACGATGGGGCTGGTTCCCAGGGCCAGGGAGTTTTGCAACTTGTCTTGTAGGGAGAGTTGCGAGGTGGTAAAGAAGGCTTTGAGGCCGTTGAAGGGTGCGCCGGTGAGGAAACGGAAGTCCAACTCTCCGACTCGTCCACCCTCGTTAATAAAGGTGTGGGTATGCTGTTTCAGGCGCAGGGCCTCTAATGCGCCCACTTTTTCCATGAGGGCAAAGAGGTTGTAGTAGCAGCCGAAGAAGACATGCAGCCCCATTTCGATATGGTTGCCGTCGGCATCGACCCAACTGCCCACTTTACCGCCGACGAAGGGACGGGATTCAAAGATTTCTACGTCATGGCCGGCATCGGCTAGATTGACGGCTGTGGTGAGTCCGGCAAGTCCGGCACCGGCGATCGCAACTCGCATATTGCGTTGTCCTACATCTGTTTAAGTTTCCTTAATGTATTGTAATCTTTTGCGGGTCATCTTTGTTGGCCCAGCCGACGTCTCGGGTGAGTCGGTTGGGGGAGGGCGATCGTGCATCCGAGCTAATATGGTGATGAGTCTATTTGTGCCATCAACTTATGCAAACCTTTACGGCCATTGTTGAGCGAGATTCTGAAACTCACCTCTATGTGGGTTATGTTCCCGGATTTCCGGGAGCGCATTCCCAGGGCGAAACCTTGGACGAGTTGCAGGACAATCTTCGTGAAGTCCTTGAGATGCTTTTGGAAGATGAGGAGGTCTTGTTTGAGACGGAGTTTATCGGGACACAGCAGATTGTGGTTCGATAAGTGATGAGTAACATTCCTGTCCTCAAACCGCAAGAGGTTGTTCGTCTCCTTGAACATCTCGGTTTTGTAGAAGTCCGTCAAAAGGGTTCACACAAGCAGTTTCGTCATGCAGATGGACGGGGAACAACTGTTCCATTTCATAAGGGGCGTGATATTTCTCCGAGACTGCTACGGCAAATCGCCAGTGACATCGAACTAACGGTTGAAGAATTTTTAGGGTCCCGGTCATGATAAGTGGTGTGAACCAGATGTCCCAGAATGGTTCAAGAGAACAACAGCCGAACAACTGGCTTGACGTTTTGGGTTCTGGCAAAGCCCACAGCCGTTTTAAATCGACTGAAGACGTGAAGCACTTCATCACTGAACAGCGCGAAAGCTGGGAGTTCGACGAATATTGTGGTTCAGTAATCACGAAAACAACAACGCCACCCCCGACACAGCAATCACCGCCCCCAGAATAGCTCTCAGGCTAAGCCGATCGCCGGTCCAGGCCGCCAACGGTAGCACAAAAATTGGACTCATGGCACTCAAGGTTTGCGAAACCCCCGCCAGGGCAAACTTAAGCGAGGTTTGTTGCAGCCAAATAGCTAAATAGGTTCCCAGAAACGCCGCTACCCCAATCATGGCCCAGGTGCGCCTCGAAGCAATTGGTGTCCAAGTGACCTTGATCGAACGGGGCCTGGCCGCCATCCAAAGGGGCAAAAAGACGAGTCCCGCCACTAGGCGAATTAAGGCCGCCAATAGGGGACTGACATCGGTTTCAGCTAAAGCCGCCCGCGAGAGAACCGCCCCTCCCGCTTGGGCCGCCGCCGCCAGAAACGCCCAGGCTAAGCCTTGCCAGGGAAATTGAGCCTGGGGAGTGGCGGCGCTGGGGCTAACACGCTCCTGAATCACGGAGGCGACCCCTAAGAGAATTAGCATCATACCAATCCCGGAACGGGGGGCCAGGAGTTCCCCGAGAACTAGGGCCGCAATTAGGGCGGTCATGGCGGGGGAGAGGGTTTGTAACAAGAGGGTGCGCCGGGAACCCAGGTGGTTGAGGGCGTAGAAGAAGGCGGTATCGCCTAAACTAATCCCCACCCCACCACTGGCGGCTAACAGCAGCAGCGATCGCCCCGGAATTTCAGGCCAGCCGGTTCCTCGCAATACCAACGTCAGTAGAATCAGGCCAATGGCGATCACCCCTTTGAGTAAGGTGAGTTGTAACGGTGGGATGCGATCGCCCACCCGTTGATAGAGAACCGCTGCGATCACCCACAAAAGCGCCGACAGCAACGCCGCCACTTCGCCGCGATAGGTCAAAATCCACTCGTTTATCATCGTTAATTGCGCCGTTCACTCAGACCTTATTGGCGCGGAAATAGCCGTTCTAAACTTTGTTGTAAGTGACGATGGGGATAAATGTTGGGCTTGCGACTCCAAACATATTCGACCGTTTCCACATAGGTCCAAGTGGGATGTTTCGCAAAACAATAGGCCACCATCACCGACCCACTACGCCCAATTCCAGCGCGACAGTTGACCATAATCTTATGTTTTCCTGCCGCTCGTTGTTCATCGAGCCAATTGACGGCTGTAACGAGGAGGTCATCAGAAATAGTATTTTCTGCGCCATCCGGTGTGCCAAGTTTCTGATAGGTTATCTTGGCTTGAGGCGGATAGGATAAGGCTAATTCCTCTGCCATATTCAAGACTGCATCGACCCCCAATTTATCGGCTTGAGAGGCGGCAATATAGTTACCAATATAGAGATTACTAATAATGCGAATACAACTCGGACCCTGCGCCCAAGGCATTAAGTCCGAGGGTTCCTGAACGCTGAGAAAGCCGTCATTGTGGGGATAGCCCAGCCATTGCCAGATATCCGGTTGCTGGCGATCGCCGATACGATAGGTATAGGCATACTCCCCCTGACTGGTGGGGAAAAACGCCCCCTCGAAGTGATGAACCCCATCTAGGGTAGCCTGATAGGGCAAATCAATGGCGTACCAGTCTCCCTCGCTGTTGTACTTGCTGGGGATATTGGTCCACATTTGCACCGTAAGCCGTTCGGGGGGGATGCTGCTACGCAACGTCAGAGTCGCGCCAAAGCGTTCAAGCATAAACCGCCGTAGGCGATCGCCTAGGGGGGGATGAATCTCAACAAGTTCGGCAAACTGGGGCTTAGACATGGTTCAACAACAGGAATAGCTAGGGGCAAGAGGCGATCGCCTCCCTAATCCTACACCGCTATCCCAAAGGAAAGCACCCCCAACTGAACTAAACTGGGGGCGATCGCACCAGTTCTGACTGTTAAACTAGCGATGATGGTCTTGCCCATTTGCGTCCATCTTTCCCAATTGTTATGAGTTAACTATTATGAGTCCTGACCCTGACCCCACTCCCAACTCCGACGCCAATACCCCCGATGACGACCTGCGCCAAGATATTTTCTTGGGTCGTAAATTCACCCTCGCTGATGCTATTGCGGCCGAAGGCAATAACTTCTTTAAAGGCGAGTCGCCTGTCCCTATTTTGCTACGAGCTGTCACGAAAATCAATGGATTCATTGATAAAAATCTGCGAGATTCTTCTGGGGCTTTAAAAGCTGTTTTACAAGATTGGGTCAAGCAAGATAGTCGCGTCAGCGAACATATTGACCAGCCTCTAATTGCCCTAGAGGAAATCCTCAAATCTATTACCAGTAATTCAGAAGTTTTGTATGAATTTGTCCGCCAAGTTGACTTTAAATGGGGACAAATTTACGGCGATCGCCCCTATTTCCAACAACCCGGACAATCGCCCCATCCCGAGGATGAATATACCCATACCTCTGTCCAAACTCAACTGGTAAACCTCCTCAAGCAAGTCCAACAAACCCTCTAACCTGCCCCCAGCCAACCCTCAGCCTGCCATATCCAACAGTCCATCGTCCCTTAACCATGTCACGCCCCGTTCTCTACTTCGCCGTCACCAATCATGGCTTTGGCCATGCGGTTCGCGCCGCTTCCGTGGCCGCCACCATCCAACGTCTCAACCCCGAGATTCTCATCGCCATGGTGACAACCGCCCCCCGCTGGCTTCTCGACTCCTACATCCCCGGCGACTATCTCTATCGCCCTCGCGCCTTGGATGTGGGGGTGATTCAAGCCGATAGCCTCAATATGGATAAAACTACCACCCTAGAGAAGCTGCGGGATATCCAAACCCGACATCATGACATCATCGCCGGGGAAGTGAATTTTATTAAGTTAAATCGGGCCGGATTAGTGTTGGCAGATATTCCCCCTCTCGCGGCTAAAATTGCTCATTATGCTGGGGTTCCGGGCTGGATGATGAGTAACTTTGGCTGGGATTTTATTTATCGTCCTTGGGGTGGGGAATTTATCGAGATTGCTGATTGGATTGGCGAGTGTTTTGGGGACTGCGATCGCCTGTTTCGTCTCCCCCTCCATGAACCGATGTCAGCGTTTGCCAACATCAGCGATGTGGGCCTAACCGGCGGAACCCCGAAATACAGTGAGGCGCAGCTACGTGACACCTTTTCCCTAACCGCCCCGCGCGAGAAAACCATTCTCCTCACGTTCGGCGGTTTAGGCTTACAGGCCCTGCCCTATCACCGTCTGCGAGACTTTGCCGATTGGCAATTTCTCACCTTCGATCGCAACGCCCCCGACTTGCCCAATTTGCGGAAAATCCTCGATCCCGCCTATCGCCCCGTCGATGTGATGCCCCTGTGCGATCGCGTCGTCTCCAAACCGGGGTATAGTACCTTCGCTGAAGCCCTACGCCTCGATGTTCCCCTCGTTTCTGTGACTCGCGAAGGCTTTGCTGAAGCCCAAATTCTCCTCGATGGGATTCAGGAATGGGGCCAGCATCAAATTATCCCCCATGCTGACTTCTTTGCCGGGGATTGGCAGTTTCTGCGAGACTGCCCCAACCCCCCCAAACAAACCGCCAAGCTGCCGAAAGATGGCAACGAGGCGATCGCCCAAGCGGTGGTTGACTTTTTTGCTCAACTATGTTAAGGGCTACAAGCGACCCGAAAGTCCATAGGTCAACAACGACTTAACAAACGTTAATGCTTGTCGAGAGCCTAATTTTAGATCACAACGGTGACGAAAAAAGTGCAGTAAAACTCAAATCTTCAGATATAGCAATCGAAGATTGGCTTAGGACACTCTGAGTTGGGAGAGAATCCCCGACCTCTTGCCTCTTGCCTCTTGCCTCTTGCCTCTTGCCTCTTTCCTCTTGCCTCTTGCCTCTTGCCTTCTTCTCCCCTATTTTTTGTACGATTCAGACCAACTTTTGCTATAGGATAGGTTAATCTGTGGGTGAGGCTGCCCTCGTTGCCAGATCAAATTCTTCAAGACGTCACCCTAGGGGAAGTGGAGCATCGTGCTAATTCCACTCGATTACTACCGTATTTTGGGCTTGCCCATCCAGGCAACCGCCGAGCAAATCCAGCAATCCTATCGCGATCGCTCGCGACAGTTGCCGCGTCGGGAATATTCCGAGGCGGCCGTTGAAGGGCGCAAACAACTCATTGACGAAGCCTATACCGTCCTAGCCGATGCCGAGAGTCGCGCCCGCTACGACAGCCTCTTTCTGAGCAAAACCTATGACGAAACGGACTTAGCCGAGGACTCAGACCGCCTAGACTCCGCCTCATCCACCTCAGAGGAGTTGAGCGCCTCCCCTCAGGGCGATCGCAACGGCATGACCCCCATCGCGCCCCCTCGTATCAGCCAAAGTCCCAGCCTTGAAATTGAAACCCATCAACTCGTCGGCGCCTTAGCCATTCTCCTAGAACTCGGAGAATATGATCTCGTCCTTAAACTCGGTCGTCCCCACCTCTCCCAGCGCCCCCCCGACAGCCGCGTCGCCGGCGAAACCGTCTTCCGCTCAGACATCGTTCTCACCGTCGCCGTGGCCTATCTGGAAATGGGACGAGAACAATGGCAACAACGGCAATATGAAAACGCCGCCTCCTCCCTCGAAGCGGGACAAGCATTACTATTACGAGAAGGATTGTTCCCCCAAGTGCGCGGTGAAATGCAAAACGACCTGCAAAAACTCCGTCCCTACCGGATTCTCGAACTCCTGGCCCTGCCCCTCGATGAAGAAAGCCTACGACAACGAGGCTTAGAATTACTGCGGGAGATGCTGCAAGAACGGGGTGGAGTCGATGGAACCGGTGACGATGGTTCCGGGTTGAATGTCAATGATTTTCTGCGTTTCATTCAACAACTGCGTCAGTACACCACCGCCGCTGAACAGCAACTCCTCTTTGAACTCGAAGCCCGTCGGCCCTCGGCGGTAGCGACCTATCTAGCGGTGTATGCCTTGATAGGTCGCGGCTTTGCCCAACGACAACCGGGACTCATCTACCGCGCTAAGTTGCTCCTCGTTCAACTCGGCCGCCGCCAGGATGTTCATCTCGAACAAGCGGTCTGCGCTCTGTTGCTCGGACAAACTGAACAAGCTAGTCGGGCCTTAGAACTGTCTCAGGAGGATGAGCCAATCCGCTTGATTCAGGAGCATTCCCAAGGGTCTCCCGATTTACTGCCGGGTCTGTGTCTCTATGGGGAACGCTGGCTTCAGGAGGAGGTGTTTCCGCATTTCCGTGATTTAACCCATCTGACAGCCTCCCTAAAAGACTATTTCGCCGATCCTCGGGTTCAAACTCATCTGGAAAATCTGCCGCCGGAAAACGAAGATTCAGCCCAATGGGTGGTCTCGGCGACTCAAACGGCCCTCCCCCCACCAACGGACTCGATGCCGGTGTTGGCGGGGGCCAATGGTCTCGACTACAGTCGTGATCAGATGTCGAATCATGCCAGCTCGAGTACAAGCTCGAGTACAAGCCATTGGGCGCGATCGCCTCAATCCTCGGCCATGACCGGGCAAACGACGGGTTCAACGGGCCGTAGTAGTCCTTCGTGGGACTTATCCCCCTCTCAGAACGCCGGTTCCCTAGGACGCACCTCCGTCAGTACTCCCCGTTTTCCGGGGGCGAATCCCTTTGCAACCCCCGACGCGATGACCTCTTCTCCTTCAGCGTCTGGATCGCGACGACGACGGCGGCGGGATTCCGTCTCCTCGACTCGCTCGGCCACGTCAGCGCGGCGAGGGGGGGTGAAACTCGATCGCCTCCTGGTGTTAATTGGTGGGGGTCTGTTGGCCCTGGTGCTGTTGTGGATTGTTCTCAGCAGTCTTTTGAGTGGACTGGCGGCGTTGTTGGGCATTTCTGGACCGCAACTGAGAGACAATGGTGCTGATGTTAGCCTGAGCGAGCCACTGTTTGAACTCCCGGAACCCGAACCCGCCGTAGATGCCGATGCTCCTCTGAGTGGTGAGGTTGCCGAGGCGACCATTGAACGCTGGCTTTCGGTTAAATCTGAGGCCGTCGGTCCTGATCATAATCTTGATGGCTTAGCCACGGCGTTAACGGGGCCAGCCTTGAGTGAATGGCAACGCCGGGCCGAAAATGCACGGCGCAACGGCTGGTATTGGCAGTACGACCAGCATCAGGTGACGGTGCAGTCGGTGGAGTTGGCAGACGAGACTTCAGATCAGGCTCAAGTTGAGGCGATCGTGCAGGAAGTCGGGACTCTCTATGAAGGGGGACAAGCGACCAATTCGACGGGGTCTGATCCCCTCACGGTCGTCTATCGCTTGGTTCGGGTTGATGGGGAGTGGAAGATAGAAGACTGGTCTCTTCGCTAGAGTGGTCCTCCTTCGGGGAGTCAATCCGCTACACTGGAGTTTGGGAGCAGCCAATCCCGTTTTTTTGGCGTCGATCGTCTTGTTATGTCCATGAGTGAGCCTATCCCCTCCCCGACCCCTGAAACTCCGACAGACTTGTCTGTCTGTAGTGATCCCACAGCGCTACGCCATTGTATCGAAGCTCTCGATATTCCCCGGATTGGGCGACATCTGTTTCTCTGTGCCGATCAAACGAAGCCGAAATGCTGTTCTAAGGAGGCGGGAGTGGCGGCCTGGGATTATCTGAAACGGCGCTTGAAGGAGTTACACCTAGACCGCAGTGGTGATGAGCGATCGGTTTGTGTTTTCCGGACGAAAGCCAACTGTCTGCGAGTTTGTACTCAAGGACCGATCCTGTTAGTCTACCCCGACGGGGTTTGGTATCGTCACGCCACCCCTGAGGTACTTGAGCGGATTATTCAGGAGCATCTTGTCGGCGATCGCATTGTTGAGGACTATGTGATTTGGCAGTCCTCAGCGCCTTCGCGTCAGGAGTTATCCCAACCACAACCGTTGTCTAACGACTGATCATTGCCAAGACTTGTCCTCTTAGGGAAAAGAATAGGCTAGAATAAACAACGGTGTTATTGGAACCCTTGTGCCAGAGCAGCAAGCAATTTTTTTGATATTGACAGTTTCCTATGAAAAATTCCACAGCCAAACGCTTACTTCTTATTGATGATGATCCGAATCTAATTTTATTGGTCAAAGATTTCTTGGAATTTCGCGGTTATGAGGTGACCGCAGCGGAAAATGGACGAGAAGCCCTTGATATTTTAGAAGAAACTATCCCGGAACTGATTATTTGTGATGTCATGATGCCGGAAATGGACGGCTATGGTTTTGTTCAAAAAGTGCGTGAAAATCCCCGTACGAGCTGGGTTCCTGTGATTTTTCTCTCGGCGAAGGGTCAAAGCCAAGATCGGGTTAAAGGATTAAATACTGGGGCAGATGTGTATATGGTCAAGCCTTTTGAACCCGATGAATTGGTGGCCCAAGTGGAGTCGTCTCTACAACAAGCCGCTCGTCTGATGGCCCGTAAGTTTTCGGGTCATGACAATGCGCCACCGCTGAAAGTTCGCGCTGGGGTGGAATTGACCCCCACGGAACTGAAAGTGGTTCAGTGGGTGGCACGGGGAATGGCGAATCGGGAAATTGCCTTGGAAATGAAGGTGAGTCAGCGCACGATTGAAAGTCATGTGTCGAATATGCTCGGCAAAACGGGACTGCATAATCGGACGGAATTAGCACGCTGGGCCATTGAAACCAATATGGTTTAATTCTCTGGCTTGCACGAGATTAAACACGGGTTGAGTCTTGGATTGAGTCTTGGATGGGGTCTTTGATGGAGTCGTCACAAGACCGGAAACGAACCCCTTAGGGCCAGAAAAGTTTAACGAAATGTTAAGCTAGAGACGATGGTTCTCGTGCGATCGCGGGTTTTATGGGTCTAACGTGCGGACAAGAGCGACCCTTTCTGAGTTGATCAGCGACGAATAGACCCCAGGATTACCCCTGGTGTCGTTAACCCCGTCGTCAACCCCGTCGTCAACCCCCTAGTCGTCTCAACATCAATGTCCGAGATGAGCCTGAAACTGACAGGATCTCGTCTCTCGTGACGTTTCTTGTCGCGTCTGTCGTTCAACAGTAGGCTGAACTTATATCTAACGTTTACGCCCCATTGATTCCTAACTTTTTACATCTAAACCAAAGCCAGGTATAGCATTAATGATTTATGACACCGATCGCCTGTCCATTTTTGTGGATGGGAATAATATGTTCTACGCACAACAAAAAAATGGATGGTTCTTTGACCCTCGGCGGGTTCTTGACTATTTCAGAAGTCAATACACCAATACCACCCTCGTCAACGCCTTCTGGTACACCGGCCTAAAAGATCCTCAAGATCAACGGGGGTTCCGAGATGCCCTGATCAGCCTCGGCTATACGGTACGCACCAAAATCCTCAAGGAATATTACGACGACAACTCCGGACGCTATTCCCAAAAAGCCAATCTGGACATTGAAATTGTTATAGATATGTTTAACACCGTGGATCAGTACAACCGAGTTGTGCTATTTAGTGGAGATGGAGACTTCGAGCGGGCGATCGAACTGCTACGTTCCAAGAATACCCACATCACTGTGGTCTCCACCGAGGGGATGATTGCTCGTGAATTGCGTAACGCCACCGATCGCTACATTGACCTCAACGAAATTCGCGACAAAATAGAGAAACTAGACTATTAACGCTTTCCCCCCACACCGGGAGTTCCTCTCCAAACTCTCGGTTTCCTGGGGGTCGACCCGTTTCGAGTACCCTTGATACAACCGAGGTATCCTATGAGCCAACAGCCCGATCGCATTATCATCTTTGACACCACCTTGCGGGATGGAGAACAGTCCCCTGGGGCCACCCTCAATAAAGAGGAAAAGTTGACCATCGCCCGTCAACTGGCCCGCCTCGGGGTGGATGTCATCGAAGCCGGATTCCCCTTCGCCAGCCCCGGTGATTTCGAGGCGGTTCAAGGCATTGCTGAACAGGTGGGAACCCCCGACGGCCCGACCATTTGCGGTTTAGCCCGGGCCACTCAAGGGGATATCAAATCCGCCGGAGAGGCCCTGGCCCCCGCCGCTCACAAACGCATTCACACCTTTATCGCCACCTCCGATATCCACCTCAAGCATAAGTTGCGCAAAAGTCGTGAGGAGGTGTTGGCGATCGCCCCGGAGATGGTCGCCTATGCTAAAACCTTCACCGATGATGTGGAGTTTTCCCCGGAAGATGCGGCCCGCAGTGACCCGGAGTTTATGTATCAGGTCTTAGAAGCGGTGATTGACGCGGGGGCCACAACGGTCAATATCCCGGATACCGTCGGCTACACCACCCCTGGTGAGTTTGGCGCCTTGATTCGCGGTATTGCCCAGAATGTCCGTAACATCGACCAGGCAGTGATTTCGGTTCACGGTCACAATGATTTAGGGTTGGCGGTGGCCAACTTCCTAGAAGCGGTGAAAAACGGCGCACGTCAACTCGAATGCACCATTAACGGGATTGGTGAACGGGCCGGAAATGCGGCGTTAGAAGAGTTGGTGATGGCGTTACATGTTCGCCGTCAGTATTACAATCCCTTCCTAGGTCGCCCGGTGGAGTCGGAAGACGCTTTAACGAACATCAACACCCGCGAGATTTATAAGACCTCCCGTTTGGTGTCGAACTTGACGGGGATGTTTGTCCAGCCCAATAAAGCCATTGTCGGGGCCAACGCCTTCGCCCATGAGTCGGGGATTCACCAGGATGGGGTTCTCAAGAACCGCATGACCTATGAGATTATGGATGCCCAATCCATCGGTTTGACGGATAATCAGATTGTTTTGGGCAAACATTCAGGACGCAATGCCTTCAAAACTCGCTTGAAG
Organism: Phormidium lacuna HE10JO; assembly: GCA_900149785.2. Lineage (GTDB taxonomy): Bacteria > Cyanobacteriota > Cyanobacteriia > Cyanobacteriales > Geitlerinemataceae > Sodalinema > Sodalinema lacuna_A. Next base: position 13,427 of record FSSI02000044.1, read on the forward strand.
GAGTTAGGGTTTGAACTGTCGGAGACGGAGTTAAATAAAGCCTTCCTCAAGTTCAAGGCCTTCGCGGATCAGAAGAAGGAAATCACCGATTGGGATTTAGAGTCGATTGTGAACGACCAAATCCAGCAGCCTCCTGAACTGTATAAGTTAGAGTTGGTGCAAGTCTCCTGTGGCGATCGCGCTCGTCCGACGGCGACGGTCAGTTTGCGGGGTCCCAATGGTGAGGAATTGCTGGATGTGGCCTTAGGAACCGGGCCGGTGGATGCGGTGTATAAGGCTATTAACCGTATTGTGGAGATCCCCAATGAGTTGATTGAATACACGGTGCATTCGGTGACGGCGGGGATTGATGCGCTCGGTGAGGTGACGGTTCGCTTACGCTATGAGGGTCGCATTTTCTCAGGCCATGCGGCGAATACGGATGTGATTGTGGCCTCGGCTCATGCCTATGTCAATGCCCTCAATCGTCTCTATGAGGCTCTACAAAATCCTCGCGTTATCCCCCAAGGAACCCCGGTCACGTCGCGAGTGTAACACCGGATGAGAAGGGTTAGAGGGCGACCATCACTTCGACTATCGCTCAGTGACCAAGGTACGCCCCTACCCTCTTGCCTCTTGCCTTCCCCTCTTGGGAGGGGTTAGGGGTGGGTTATGCCTCTTGCCTCTTGCCTTCCCNCCTCTTGCCTCTTGCCTTCCCCTCTTGGGAGGGGTTAGGGGTGGGTTATGCCTCTTGCCTCTTGCCTTCCCTGTTCCCTGTTCCCTGTTCCCTTCCCGAAACCTCTCCCGATTCGTTGCGTCTACCGTCTTAGTTCCTCCTTACAGGTTTTGATGTAATGAAATTTTTTGTTCAACCCCTCGTTTTTGGGGCGATCGCCAGTGGATTACTGGGCCTCTCTGGGCCGGCGATCGCCCAACCCCCCCAATTCATTCTTCAGAAGGAGACGCAACCTCCTGATACGCAAACCCTATTCGCTCAGGCTCAACGACTCCCCATTTTTACCGGGGTTGAGATGACCGAACAACAGTTAGTGGTTCTGCGGCCAATTTTTGAGCAAACGCACGCTCGCATTAATCGGGTGTTAAGTTCTCAACAGCAGCACACCTTCCATCAGGCCTTAATTGAGGAGGGACGGCCATTTAGTGAATCGGTGGATTTGATGGGGTTGTCATCCCAGCAGGAAGCGCAACTGGACAATATTTTGAGGATGACGGGGTTACAGGTGGCCCCGATTCTCACGCCGGAACAACGGGAGCGGATTCAGGTCAATATCGACACCCATTACTCCAACTAGACGTCAGAGGATAAATGGTACAAGAAAGGGGCGATCGCAACGTTACGTGGTAGGTTGCGATCGCCCCTTATCGATATTAAACCGTGGCAATCCGTCTTAAGCCACCAGTTGTAGATGGGAAGAACGGAGGTGATGATACAACTGTTGGACCCACTCCCATTCCTGAGTTAGCCCTTCTTGCAGAGAAACGCTGGGGGTAAAATCGAGCAGCTTCTGAGCCTTGGAACCATCAGCACAGGTGTGGCGAGCATCTCCTTTAGAGCTTTCCATGTAGTTGATAGCAATGGGTTTACCGACAACCTCTTCCATAATAGAAATGGTATCCCGTAGGGTAATGCGACTGCCGCCACCGATGTTGAAGACTTCGCCTACGGCTTCAGGAACGATCCCCGCCGCCAGGTTAGCCGCCACAGCATCCTTAACGAACGTAAAGTCTCGGGTTTGTTGGCCATCACCATAGACGGAGATTGGCTCATCATCTAAGGCGGCTTTCAAGAACTTATGAAAGGCCATATCTGGCCGTTGTCGGGGACCATAGACGGTAAAATAACGCAGGGAGACCGTCGGCACGCCATAGTTGGCGTGGTAAAGGCTACAGAGATGTTCTGCCGCTAATTTGGTGACGCCATAGGGCGATACGGGCTGAGGGAGGGTGGTTTCTGAGGTGGGGAAGGCCATGGCATTGCCATAGACGGAGGAGGAAGAGGCATAGACGAAGCGGCTGAGATTGGCCTCTTTGGCGGCTTCGAGCAGAACCTGGGTGCTATTGACGTTTAATTCTGTATAGGCTTGGAATCCTTCTCCCCAACTGGCGCGAACTCCAGCTTGGGCGGCCTGGTGATAGACGATATCCACATCTTTTAAGAGGGATGTCCAATCTAGGTTACGAATATCCTCTTGAATGAGTTGGAATCTCGGTCTGCGTAGGATATGGGTGAGGTTACGATGTTTGACGCGAGTATCGTAGTAGTCGGTGAATCGATCCACGCCAATGACGTGATGGCCTTGGCTCAATAAGGCTTCGACCAAATTCGAGCCAATAAACCCAGCGGCTCCCGTTACAATTACCTTTGACATAATGTTCTCCCGGCTCTAACTCTAAATCCTAATGTACCCGTCTTAACCGTATTAATACTTAGACGTCAAGAGTAATGTTGGAGCCGCTGGAAGCATAAAATCCTTGTGATGCTTTCACAGCAACAGTTTTAGCTGTTTTCGGTAATTTCAACATCTTCATCTCTCTTAACCGTATTAACACTGGTACGTCAACTGTCAACGTTTATTGTCAATTGTTAATGTTAACCCTTGCTTACCTCGGTCCGACCGGAACTTATACTGAAGCCGCTGCGATCGCCTATTGCAACTGGCTAGAGCGCAGTTGTGGGGGCCAGGGTAAATTGGTTCCTCATCCTAGCATCTCCCAAACCTTAGAGGCGCTTTTGACGCGAAGCTGTGATTTGGCGGTGATTCCCATTGAAAATTCGATTCAGGGCAGTGTTACGGTCAGTTTAGACCGGTTTTGGGAAAAGGAGCATCTTCAGGTGCAACAGGCGTTGGTGTTGCCGATTCACCATGCTTTGATTTCGAGGGGTGGGGGGTTAGATGAGATAAAAACGGTCTATTCCCATCCTCAAGCGTTAGCGCAATGCCAACATTGGCTCGAACGGCAACTGCCCCAGGTTAGTTTACATTCGACGAACTCCACGGCGGAAGCGTTGCAGTATTTGCAGGATGCGACGGTGGGGGCGATCGCCTCGGAACGGGCGGCGCACCTGTATGATCTACCGATTCTGGCTCATGCGATCAATGATCATCAGGATAACTGTACTCGCTTTTGGGTGGTTCGGGCTTGGGAGCGTGATATCCCCCTCCCCCAAGCCCCAGGACGCCCCTATTTGTCTTTGGCCTTTAGTTTGCCCCAGAACTCGCCTGGAGCCTTGCTTAACCCCCTACAGGTGCTGGCAAATTACGGGATTAACATGACTCGCATTGAATCTCGCCCCACGAAACGACTGCTCGGAGAATATCTCTTTTTTGTGGATGTGGAGGCTCCTGAGACTGAGGTGATTCTCTCCGAGGCGATCGCCCACCTGCGTAAATTTACTGAAATTCTTAAGGTTTTCGGTACTTATACGGTGCTAACCGTCGGACCGGGTTCACGTGAATAGCGTTGTCTTCCTCGACGAGAAGAGGGCGCCCACGCGGCGTTATTGCTGGGGGCGTTATTGCGGGGGGGCGATCGCCGGATTCTTTTACCGATTCCGGGCCATCAGTTTAGGCCCTTGGAGGAGTTGTCGTAGCAGGCGATCGCCTATTGTCCTGAGATCTCGCCTGAGTTGGCCCAGGAGGTGGATGAGGCGTTGAGTGAGGCCTGTTTGGACGGGTTCTCTGTGGTTCTCTCTCTTGAATTGGCCGTTTTTTGCAACGTCAACAGGGAGAAGGATTATCGATGGTAAGTCATCGTTAAATGGGAGTTGGTGTCCGAGATGATGAGGCGATCGTGTTGGCTGTCGTTAACATGAACGCCTCAAAATGAAGGGTCTGAGGAAGCGGTTTGCATATGCTCGATCGCCGTCCCGAGTTGGCGTAGGCGATCGCTCACTTCTAGGTTCAATTCCCGAGGTTGCAACGCCACCGGAAGTTCTGAGAGTAACGCCGGATTGCCTCGATACCATTCATTCATCGCCACCCCATCCCAGGCCCCTTTGAGGTCTCGGAATTTGTCTAGTAATCCCTGGAGTTCTTGCAAGGCATAGGATTCTAAACTAGCAGCATTAAAAACGGCAATTTGCAAGTATTCTTCAAAAATCTTAATATCTGTTTCAACTTCAAAAATCACCTCATCTTCGGGATTTTTAAACTCGTCAAAGGCTTCAATGAGGCTCGTGATTTCTCGGACTCCTAAGACTTCCTGGCGTAAGGCACTGTCGAGGAGGAGTTGAAAGCCATAATTGGCATAGCGTTTTAAAACTCGAAGTGCTGGTTCGTCGCCGCTATAATAATTATCTAAAATTTCAATATCAACCCCGAGATTTTTGATAATACTGCGGCGGGTGTCACTCTTAACGGGACTGCGAATTAAGGCATCGGCAACGGGACGCGCGAAGCGTAAATATAAGACTCGCAGGCTATGCTGTAGTTTTTCGAGGTAATAGTCTGAGTTTTCAATCAGGCGAGATTCCACTTGCGAACTTCCCCAAAGCTGTTGGGTCATGTAGGCCATTAAGATGGCACATTGTTCTTGTAATTCGATCGCCAATTGGTCGGCGATCGCATCCAAATGCTGTTTAACATCGTTATATAAATCCTCTCGCCAGACAATGTTGGCCTTAGTATGGTCAAACACTGGGTTAGAATTGGCTGCAAAAATACGGTCTCGTTTCTCAAGAGTGGTCTGCCGCAAATGCTGCATTTCGCTCTCTAAAACTTGTAGATAGCGTTGTCTGAGTTTTTTTAAGCTTTCTGCGGCGTTGAAATGTAGCGTTGAGTCGTTAGATGGGGAGGTGGCGCGGTAAAAGTCTTGTAAATCGGCTTTGATTTGCTCCCATTTCTTAGACCACCATTGGGTGAACTCAATCCGTCGCGCTTCTTCTTCTCGTTGTTTGGCTTCTTCGGGATTTTCGGGGTAGCGTTGATGGACGAGATGATAAATGTCTTTGGCGGTGTTAAAGGTTGTCTGGAGGGAGGCTTCGCAGCGTTTTTGTAATACGGAAACTCGTTCGGTGTTGATGTAGGCCTCAATTCTGGTTTTGATTTCGGGAATCCCGGTGGCCTGTTGGCTTAACTCCTCTAGGCTGTGGCTGTGGGTGAGGCTTTCGAGGCGCGATCGCACCGCCTGGGGGGAACCGACTTCTGATTGAGTTTGGGGATTGGCCAGGCCATTTAACACCAGATAGGCTCCCGCTGACCCTCCGACGATACGATGTTTGGGTAAGTTGGCCCGTTTGCGCCAGTCGGCGGCGGCTTCCTCAATATGGGTTTGCAAGGCTTCGGCACTTCCGAGGCTATCAATATGACTGAGAAAGACAAACAGTTTCTCGGCAATTTTGATGTTTTTATCTCCCTGTTCGGTAAATTGGATGATTTCGAGTTCTGCTTCTCGGATACTACGAAAGCGTTGAATGACAATCACCGCATCGCAATCGGCAAGAATCGCCTGTGCTTCATCTACGTGTTTGGCTAAGCCGGAGTCGGAACCGGGAACGTCATAAAAGACAATTCCATCGGCTTGGGCCAGTTGATTGGTGTAAAGTCGCGCTTCTAAGACAGCATACGCATAGCGATCGTTGGCGACATATTGCTGGAGAGGTTCCCGGATATCTTCGAGACGGGTAAAGGGAAAAGTTAAGTCCCCACCCCGTCGAACTTCGGCTAAAGTTTGCCGATTCGCATCAATGGTTTTGAGGTCTTCTTTGGCCTCGCTTTGTTCCAACTCTTGCAAAAATGTCTCGAATTGTTCCTGGCTACGGACTTTGATTTCTAGCCGTTGTTCGGCTTCACTGGCCACCGAGTAAATTTGTGTGGTGGTGAAGGTGCAACGTCCCCCTTTGGCGGGAAGTAAGTCACATTGCAGCCAAGCATTGATGAAGGTGCTTTTTCCCGCTTTCTCTAAGCCAACGACGGCGATGCGAAATTCGCCTTTTTTGAGGCGATCGCGTTGTCGTCGGGTTGGTTCAACCTCTTGCTGTAATTGTTCTCTCAAGTCTCTGGGAACTTCCGCCTGGGGTAAGTTCGCCAGGTTGAGCGCGTGCTGAGAGAGCGTCAGCGCGTCATCGAGACGGCTGGTGTAGTAAGAGGAGGCGGTTTTCCAATCCATAGAAAATGAGGGAGGTTAGATGCGGTTAAAATGCTGTCGGCCGGATAGGTTGGCGAGAAGCTTGCACTCCTGAATTACGGGAGTTCCTGTCTGGGGTAAGCGTTTTTTGAGGCCATAACAACTGGGGTTGTCAATCATGTTTTCTCCATCTTCAATTTGAATGCGAATGTAAACATCTCGTTCACTGTCGGGAAGAATTGGCTCTGAGGTGGGTTGCAAATCCTGTTCAAGAGAACCTAAATCTTTCGATGGAAGACAACGGAAATAGGCGCAATTGTCAATCAGGTGACAGATTTCCTCTCGGGTTAACGTTTGCGGAGGGGTCAGATTGCTCACTAGCCGTGCTGGAACGATTAAACACAATTCGGCCGTGATGCGTGGCTGGTCATAAGTCGTTTGACGATTAATTGAATGGCTGCTTCCACTCGGTTGATTTGAGTCTCTTGAATACTTATAGTCAATATCTTTAGATGGATTTTGGTGAAATTCTTGGTTGGAGCTATCATCCTCGTCTTGGATAAAGTCTGGCTTCAAAATTTTTTGCTCAAATGATTTTACCCCTTTTAAAACGAACTGTATGATGAGTTTAAACCAATGTTCTAGATTTTTTTCTTCATCAGTTTTGTTGCAATCTTTTGACGTTTCGATTTGACGTAACTTGTCTCTTTGAGGACACATTCGCTGATTCTCCTATTTCAACATCAATCATCTTTCGCACCAATTATCTCACTTAAGCGAAAGGAAGATAATTGATGACTAAGCGTTGCAACTTGTTGTTGAAGGAGCTGCAAATTGGTTTCGTCTTGCTGCTGGTTTTCCTGAGCATTTTTGTGCGCCTCATCTAACCTAGACTTATATCGATCCAGAATCTCGCAATTGACCTCCGCCACCTTGGCGTTCAGAGAATTGACTTGTTCCAGAAACCAGTGACTTGTTGGCTCAACAATTTCTATTTGCGATATTAAAACCTGCTTAATCCAATCGTTTAACATCACTTCAGCACTAGGAATTTCAGCATTATCGACGCTACGATTTCGATATTGGGTTTCATAATAGACTTTTTTCCACAGCCATAATGTCCACCAAAGTCGTCCCTCTTTCTTAACTTTGTAGGCTTCTTGTTCTTCTGTGGTGGTAATGGGAAATCCTGATTTTAGGTTGACTGAGGGACTTTCTTGACTGATATTAATTTGAGCGAGGCGATGCTTGGGAAAGTTGATTCCATAATCCGGTACCCGACTATGACACCCGTTCTCAATCTCATCTAAATAGTGTTTAAATAGACAGGATAAGGCGGTGTACATACGCCCTGACTCTAGGGTGTATGTTTGCTTGATCACATCCTCCAGGACACGACTTAAGGAAACACTGAGCTGATTTAGGGAATCATTGATGGCTCGTAGGTTTTCTTTGTCTGAATCTGATGTGACTTTTTGTGTTCCTCCTTGTCGCGCTAAAGATCCCGCATAGCCAACAGTGATTAACGTTTCCAGATCATTTCTTAGTGCATCATAATGGGCATAGTCAACCAAAGTCACGACAGGCGTTTCTAGGTTGATCAACCGATTTTCCAGAGAACTTGCAACGGACTCCAGAACTTCGGTAACATTACCCTTGAGTTCACGGTTCCATCCACGAAGAGGAATGAGGGGATCGACTAAACTGCTATACCTTGGGATAGACCAAAGTTTCTCGGGAAGCGTCTCTAGGGTATCAATAACATCACTCTCACCCCCAGGGGTCTGGTTGTCCTCCAACCTTTCCTTTAACTTTTCCTCTAATTCCTCAAAAGGGCCTCGAAGTTCTTTCGCCACCTCATCCAGAAACTGCTCAAGGGCATGACGAATATGTTTAAGACGTTCGACCTCTTGCTCATATTTCTCCTTAGAACTCTGCAAGAGAGCCTGGAGGGTTTGTTGTGACCACTCAATAACCGCATTTGCCCCGTCTTCCTTAAACTTAGCCATCAGTTCTTCAAGTACAAGCTGGGGGAAATTTCCAGCAATATGTCTCTTCAAGGCTTCGTCGAACTCCCCACCGTGGGATTCATGCCATAATTTCCGGGACACGCGATCGCGATCATGATCCGTCCACTTTTCATGGTCTCTTTTTAAGTCATACAGAATTTCATTACCAATCAAGCGCTTAAATTTGTCATCTACCCTTTGACAAGCCTGATTACTGACAGAGCGATCCTTATCTTGAATCTGAAGACTCAGCAGAGCCGCTAGAGTGCTGAGTTTTGTCACACAGATATCATCAATCTGCTGCTGATATTCCGGTAAATAATGTTTCAGACCCTGTTTAATAGAATGCACGGTGCGGGTTGTAAAGCGAGCTTCCGACTCGGGCCAGGTCTTATCATCCCGAAACACATCAATTCGATTGAGAATGAAAAGCATTCGACTGGGAGAGCCACCGAGTTTTTTGACTTCAGCCACTACCTCCTCTAACAAGGTCTTGATTTTTTGCTGATCGGTTTCTGCACTATTGTAGGTGACCAGACATAAGGCTTTCCCCGATTGCTGTTGGATAATCTTACGGTTGGCTTCGTCCCCCACCGAGGCTAAGCCGGGCAAATCCATCAGTTTAATCTTGGCACCTGGAGGCAGTTGAAGCTCGGAGGCGATACGAAAGGGATAGCGGATATAAAATTGAGGGGAAGACAAGTCCGGTTGACGTTCACGAGTGTCAATAAACTTCAACATCACATCATGCAGGCGATTCTGAAACTCTGAATCGCTCAAACCTCGCCATTCTCCCCAGTCCCAGGTAGCGTCTGGAGTCTGGGGGATGACCAAGAGCCTCTCAGGGCCATGTTCAATGGTAACGATGCCTGCACTCATCTCGCTGACGGCCACGGGCATAATTTCAGCACCGCAGAGGAGATTCACTAGACTACTTTTGCCGCTACTGGTGGTTCCGGTGGTGGCCAGGGTGAGGGTGGGGTGATTCAGGTCGTGGCGTAGCGTCTGTAACGCCGCGTCGAGGCCGTCCGAGAGAGTCTGAATCTCCTCGTGATAGCTCTCGGGTAAGTATCGTTCCATGTCAGTCCGAAACTTGCCCCAGGATCGGACGAGATGCTTAGCTCGGGTTTCCACCTCGGCGAAGATGGTGGTGACATCTTGAGTCATGATTGAGTTGAGTCCTTGTGGCTGAGTGAAGGCTGACCCCGTCGATGGGTCTGTGGCGATCGCTGGACTGACTGGAGGATATGGGAATCTTGTAGATACTATGGCATGGATCGACTGGGAAAACAACGGCTTGATTAGTAATACGTCACAATTTTGCCTAGTGATGGCAAAGGGTCAAACGTTCGAGGGTCATGTCCTCCTAAAAAGAAGTCGAGACTAGGCTGATTGACAGAAATCAATCGTTATCTTGAGGCTTTAACAACTCATGATCAGCCACGCTTCATCATTCTATTCGGGTCTATGGTCACTGAACAGACTCATGACGGGTCTGTTCAGTGACCCGCTGTTTTTTAAAGATATCAATGAGCGTTTTTTAGAGCGGATTAAATCGGTCATAAAACTGCTAAAATTCAACGTGGAAGTTGACGTTATAGTTTAGACGCCGACGAAATTTGAACAGTTATCTAAAAACCGTGGATTTGTTCGAGATGAAATTCTAATTAACCTAATTAAGAGGCAGAGTGTTACAGGATTAGCCCTCAAACCACCGCAACAACACCGCCCCCGCCTCATCCAAACTCTCGCCAAAACTCATCACCCCATCCTCATGGCCCGCCATCGCCAAAATACGCGCCTCAGACAAATGTTCCTCCTCAAATAAGCGAAACATCTCCTGCGCCATTTGCGGCGTACCATAGGGAACCTCAGCCCCCGTCGTGGGAACCCGATGCAGAACCCCCCGCCAAAATTGCCGATGGTGAACATGGAAAATGGCCCGAACCTCAGGACAACGTTGATAAATCGCCCCATGGGTCAGAGACTCCGACGAAGCTTTCACGGGGCCACAACAACGCAGACGATTCGCCCCCAGGTCAAACTCACAGACCCGCGTGTACTGGTTCGCCGACAAATGGGGGAGATGGCCCGTTTGGGTTCCCGAAATCACAAACTCATCCCCATCCCCGAGGCGTTGGCTGACATTCCCGAAGCCAATCCCGTTCTCATAGGCCCCAATCAGGCCTAACCCATAGAGGCGATCGCGCCACCCCACCAACTCCCCCAAAACCGCCTCAGACAAGGGTTCCCCCCGTTCCCAGACCGACTCATATTTAATGACACCCTCATCAATCATCGACTCAATCTCCTGATTTTCCATCATTACCCATGATTCACCATTACCCCCACCCTTAGCCAATCACCGGCCTATTGCCTAGAGAGCGGCGATCGCGATATGATGAGATGCTGTGTCAAAATTTCTGCAATTATGCCGAAACTCAAAACCCGCAAAGCCGCCGCCAAGCGCTTTAAACTCTCTGGCAGTGGTAAGAAAATTATGCGCCGTAAAGCGTTCAAAAACCACCTCCTGCAACACAAAAGCAGTAAACGCAAACGCAACCTCAGCAATAAAGCGGTCGTCAACGAGCGTGACGCTGAAAACGTACGCGAAATGCTCCCTTATTTGTAAACCCATTGGTCCACCCATCGGAGAATCTAACCCATGGCTCGAGTTAAACGGGGTAACGTCGCCCGCAAACGGCGTAAAAAAATCTTAAAGCTGGCCAAAGGCTTCCGGGGATCTCACTCCCGCAACTTCCGCACGGCGAACCAGCAGGTGATGAAGGCCCTACGCAACGCCTATCGCGATCGCCGCCGTCGCAAACGCGATTTCCGTCGCCTCTGGATTACCCGCATCAACGCCGCCGCCCGCATCAACGGGACGACCTACTCTCGTCTCACCGGAGACCTGAAAAAAGCCGACATCCAACTCAACCGCAAAATGTTAGCCCAATTGGCGGTTCTTGATGCTGATGGCTTCGCCAAAGTCGTGGCGGCGGCTAAAAGCGCCTAGAGACCTCCCCCGAGACATCTTCAATGATGCAACGTCCTCCGACGTTCCCCAACGGACATTATCGATGGCTGACGCGTCTCAGTTTAAGTTTGAGTCTCCTGGTGGGACTCGCTATTTTCGAGGCGCGTCCCTTTGTGGGACGGTTATCTGGGGTCTTATCTGGGGGAGTCGCCCAAGCCGCCCCTCTGTCTGAGATTCAGCAGCGGGGTTATTTGATTGTGGGCGTTAAGGATAATCTGCGCCCCTTGGGGTTTCAAGATGAAGCCGGACGCTTACAGGGCTTTGAAATCGAGATCGCCCGTCGCCTCGCCGAAACCCTCCTCGGGGATGCTGAGGCCATTCAACTGCGGCCCGTGGCCAACCGCGATCGCCTCCCCTGGCTTCTGGCCGACGACGTGGATCTGGTGATTGCCCAAATGAGTCATACCCCAGGGCGATCGCGCCTCGTCAATTTTAGCCCCCCCTATTATTTCGACGGAACCGCTATTATTACCCGCCAGCCTGGGATTCGCCGTCTAGCCGACTTACCCCAGCGTCGAGTCGCAGTGCTGTATCAATCTGCTGCGATCGCCATCCTCCGCCATCAAATCCCCAACGTGGAATTAGTCGGCGTGGAGAGTTATCAACAAGCCTATCAAGAACTCGAAGCCGGAACCGTGGCCGCTTTTGCCGGTGACGCAACGGTTCTCAGCGGTTGGCAACAAATCCATCCAGACTATGATCTTCTCGGCGATCGCCTCTCCTCGGTTCCTCTGGCCGTGATGATGCCCAAGGGCTTAGAGTATGAACCGTTACGACAGGCCGTCAATGGTGCGATCGTCCGTTGGCAACAAGAGGGTTGGTTAGTGGACCGTGCCAGAGAATGGGGCTTATAAGACCCCATAACGCTTTATAATACCCTTCAAGCTCTTGTGAATACGTGTTTTTAAGTCCTTTTTTTCTGCTTTATGGATAGTAATCTCGCTCTGTTTTATCTAGCAACATTAGTTGGGCTATTAGCCGTTGCCGCTTGGTTTGTCATTCGTCAAACCTTACGAACTCGGCGCATCGAGAAAACCCTCGCCACCCTGCAAAGCCGCGTTCGTAGCAAAGATGCCACCGCCAAAGATTTCTATGAACTCGGCGGCGTTCTGCTCGACAAAAAACTCTACTCCCAAGCCGTCCTTAACCTGCAAAAAGCTCTCAAAGCCAAAGACTTAAAAGAAGAAGAAAACAAAGCCCTAGTCTATAATGCCCTTGGCTTTGCCTATGCAGCTCAGGAGCAATATGACCTGGCGATTCGTCAATATAAGGAAGCCCTAAAAATCGAACCTGAGTATGTCACCGCTTGGAGTAACCTTGGATTTTCTTATGAAAAGAAAGGACTCGACGCCGCCGCCTTAGACGCGTATCAAGAGGTCTTAAAACGGGAACCCGACAACTCCGTTGCCCAAAAACGTAGTGACTCCCTAGAAAAACGCCTTCCCGCAACCTCTCAAAGTAATGGATAATCAATAATACTGGTAGGGGAATACTGGTAGGGGCGAACAGTGCTTCGCCCTTAACTGAATGAGGAACTCTATCAAGACTCCTTCAGCAACTCCACAACTTGCCGATAAAACTGCCGATTCTGCTCTCGACACTCCTCTAAACTCTCAGGATACGCCTGACACGTATCAAGATAATCTTGCCAATTGTCAGTCTGACATTGAAACCAATCCTGGGAAAATTTTTGGTAGAGGGTCTTCCTAAACAAAGATATCTTATACTTTTTAGGTCGCCAGCGTTCTACAGGATAAAGTCCTGGACGATGTTTTAAGCTATAAAACTTACTGCTAAAGGGAAACGCCAACACCTTTCGTCCTAACAAAGTTCCCCAGTAAGCCCCATGAAAAGAACTGGTTATAATAGTTTCACCTGAGCCTAAAAAGTCTAAAACAGCGCGAAAATCGACCTGTTCATTACTAAAGGTTGGCAACCCCTTAAACGTCAGACGAAATTTTTTGTGAGAAAAGACCACCATCTCATGTTTCGGAGAACGAGGACGGTCAAATTCCGGGTGCATACAACTGGCACAGGGAAGCCAAGGTAAGCCCACATCATAATCACGAACTCCGGCTAAATCAACGCCCTCAAGATAGGGGGCATAATTAAAATTCCGCCAAGACTCGGAGGGATTCTCATAGGATTGTTGCCCAACTCCCCAAAGAATCACTCGTCCCTGTTTCGGCTGTTGCTGAAGTTGTTGCAGATTCTCAAGGAAACGTGGAAACAACAAACCACCGCCACCAATAATCACATGGTGGGGGCCAGCCGGCTGGTGTAGCAATTCATCAATATCCTTGAGTTCAAGGTGATAGCCAGGAATGTCAAAATAACTCAATGGAGATGAGACTAAATCGCCGATATTGACCGAATGCCTCACATGATAGTTAATAATATCAACCACGCTGCTCTTTACCTACTAATCTCAGGTCACGTATCTCCTTGAACCAGACGTTACTCAGATTCACTCAGATTCGTGAAAGTACTCCGCGACGACCGCCTGAATCTCTTTCATAAACTGTTCGACAGAAAAGAGATCTTGTTGTTTTTTAAGAGAATTTAGGAGACTCTCTTGTTTGTCTTTATTTTCTAAAACAGCAACAATCTTTTCAACGGCATCAGGTTGTCGATGATAGAGGAGTTCTTGATGTTGTGTTCCCACAATTTCGACTTGTCCACCTTTGTTACGGACAAAGGGAATCATACCAGCTTTCACCATTTCGGCGACGGAAATGCCGAAGGGTTCGGGTTTTTGATGCAGGCCGTAGCGACAGCGAGCTAGAATTTTCAGGTAGTCTTTGTAGGGTAAATCTTGATAGACTTGAATCCAGTCTGAGTTCTGGGCTGCAATCTTTTTGATGCGTCGTTCATAGGACTGTTGGTAAGCCCCTCCACCGCCGCCGGTGATTTGTAGTTTAACATCGAAGCCGCGATCGCGCACTTGTTGTAAAATTTCGATGACTTGATGGGGTTGTTTAGGGCGAACAATCCGACCACTACAGAGAAATGAGTCCTCTTTCTCCTCCCAGGGAATCGCATCAATCTCGCTCACCACTGGAGGATAGACAATACGAGAGTCGATACCATAGGCCTGTTTAATGGTCTTAGCGGTATGTTGGGAATTGGCTAAAGTGATGTTTTTTTGGAGACGCTCCCTGGAAAAATCCGAGATTTTCATCAAGATTTTTCCCCATTGCTTCATGGTTTTGGGGTTGGGGTCGACCACATGAACCCAATGGAGATATTGAATCCCTGGCCGTCCCATGTCTAGACCATTGTAGGTTGACAACACTAAATCATAGTCTTGGTTGAGTTCTTTAAAGACTCGCACCGACCAGTGAATCAACCCTGAGCGTACTTTGGAAATGTTAGCAATTAAGGGTTTGACAAATTCCGTGTCTAACCCTTGAGGTAATATCGCTTTAACAGTTATATTTTGTTGTGTTAAATGTGTATTATAAAGCGCATCTAAGCGCTCTAAATCAATTGAATTTAATGTAAAAAGGGTGACATCATAGTGAGGCGCTAAGGCTTCTAAAATCCAGAGGCTGACGGCTTCTGCTCCTCCTCCCATAAAATAGGGTTGCCAAACTGCAATTGTTTTCAAATTTGGTTTGGGATTCATGGTTCAATTGGGATCATGCAAGGAGAATAGAACAAGACAGCAAAGGGAGTTTTTAGCTTTAGCTGCCGTTGTCCCCTTGCTGTCGCAAAACTGTCGCAAAACTGTCGCACAATAATCGCACCACATTCGCACCACATTCGATCGCATCAACCCTGCTCGTCCAGCAAATTATAGCCCGATTATCAAGGAATGACAAGAGAAGAAGCCGACTAGAACCGGAAAACAATCTGAGGCTGTTTTCCTAGAGCCAGTATTCTAGTTGTAGATCGTAATAGCCTGACTGTTCCTTTGGTGCGTCTCCCCGTTCAATGCGATCGATAATATCCGGGAGGCGATCGATAAATTCCGGACTCCGCTGAGTGGGATGTAGCGTCCAGGCTTGGGGATGAGCGAGAGTGGCTCGCACACAGTTAGCGTGTTTGAGTTGATTGGAGACAATCACTTCCCAAGAGTCTAACTTTCCTCGGCCCGTCCAGTTGTTAATACTCGTCAAAACACGAGGGGGTAACTTACGCAGCCACTGGCGTTTAAAGCGTAGCCATAAAACTGGCATTGGCAGTAATTGTTCAAATTTTGTACGTTTTAGGAGAAAGGCCCGGCTACTAAAGAAGGTGAATTTATAAAAGCCTTCTGGATCATAGTCATACGACTTCGTTTGATGAAACTGGCTTTCACTGGATAAGGGAAAGCCGGTAAAGGGACGAACAAACATCACCTCATCACGACGCTTGAGTAACTCCATTCCCAACTCAATCCAATTAAATCCAGACTGTTGGTGCAGCAACATATCACTGTCAAAATGAACAATGTAATCTCCGGGGACATTTTCAATAGCAAAAATCGAGCCGAGAATGGGATAGCCTTTGTAGTTGTGGGTTAAACGAATCTCTGAAATACCAAAGTGTTTTTTGTAGATCTCACGCCGATAGGAGTCAGAGTAATCCATTTCAATGACCTCATCCATGATCCCTTCATCAATGAGTGTCTGACATGCGGCTCGTAAATCCTCCATTGTTCCTACACCGGGACGGTTAACTTTATCACCGGATAAGGGAGCTGTATCCATGACCAACACCCGTTTGAAGAAGGGGAAGTTACAACCACGAACGAGATGGGGGATGGTGTGCATCATGAACGGTAAATCCGTCCGAGCGACCATAATAGAAAGGGAACAGGTTTCTGTGGTTTGGGTGGATGAGGATGGACAAGTTGCACTTGCACTTGTATTTGTATTTGTATTTGTTGATGTTATTTGAGGAGTTTGTGCGTTGAGGGGTTGTTTTTCGTGTTGATTCATGGTGTTCCTATGATTTGATGATTTGATTGATGGTTTTCGTTTTTGGAACTTCATTCTGGAACTTCATTCTGGAACTTAGTATTTTTGACGGTCAAGAGAGACGCTGGGGGTACAGTAGTGTGATAAGGCTTGATAGGTTGTTTGGTAAATTCCCTCAGCTTCCTCACGGATGTCCGCAGGAAGTGAGGTTGGAGGAGGAGATTTTTGCCGGATGATTTTGCCAGATTTGATTTTCTCTTGAGAGTCTCCAACTCCTTTTTGTCCGGTGGTCTTGAGAATTTGATAGTGTTCCGAAAATTCCAGCTTGGTACCCAGAAATTGTTTTAAAGACCTTAAAACTGAAGGGGTATTATCTAGAAGTTGCTCATAAGTAACCCATAGGCTACGATTTTTGTTATTGATGAATTTTGCGTAGTCTGCGAGTTGAAGGAGACGACTTGAATAATAGTCAAAGCGTTGGCGATCGCTCAAATGAGGCTTTAACTTTTGCAAGCTCACTAAACTCGCAACAGGTTCTCGAATGAGAAAGATGATCGACACCTGGGGATGAGTGAGAAGACTAAGATTTGACAGTAAGTGATTGTGGAGGACCTTATCTAAAACATAGTGATGATTCATCCTGAGATGTTTGAGATCTCTTAGATGTCTAAACTCATGACATCGCCAATAGACATCAGCCATGAGTTGTTTGAAATCGTGAGTAGTTTGGTAAGTTCGGTGCGTTTCACCATAGCCCAGAATAGCGGGGTTATGGGTCAAAATATGAGTTAATAAAGAAGACCCCGATCGCATATGGCTGAGAATTAAGAGGATGCGCATGGGTTGCGATCGCCCCCAAATTTTCTCAGGGTCTGGACTCGAATAAATCCGCTGCCGAAAGTAAGCTTGAATTGCAGCATTTTTTTGATGGCGAAGTTGCTCTCGCAGATTTTGAGGTACTATTAAATACGTCATTTTTATCAAGAAATTAGTGAAACAAACATCAGAATTGAAGACTATCTTAACTCCGTTGTAACAGTTCAAGAGTTCCCCTACGGTCAGGGATAGGAGTCAACCAAACTGACTCATAGAGTCCATATTCTGTTGTGAGTTGGGTTGGAGGCGTCGCGTTAGTGTCTTCCTGAAGGAAGACAACAGCACAAGGTGCCGGACTGGCTCCCGAGAGGGGGTGAGTTGTCAGCTTAGCTTGACTTGAAGAATTATCAACAGCAATATGATAGAGGTGACTCTTCTGTTCCCCTTGTTGCTGTAACAGTACCCATAGAGGATATTCAAACCAGAAACTTTGACTGCCAATACCGATATCATAACAGTTGAGACGATTCAGCTCAGTCATCATGGCTTGATACGGGTCTTGGAGATGACTTTGACTCTTGAAATATTGCTCAATACGGGGAGTATTAAATATAGATTTTTCTGCCAAGAGCGACTTGAATTGATTATCAAATAGCCAGGGTTGAATCGACAGCAGTAAAACCAACGCAATACAGCCAGTCACGATTGGTGGAAATGTTCGGACAACTATTATCGCAACTAGGGGAGAGAACAAGACAAATAAGGGCAGATGTAAGCGACTGCGCCAAGGAGACCAAGTAAACAGAAAACAAAACATTAAAAAACCGGCAACTAATAAGATTGCTCCCCAGGCTAAATAGGACTGTTTGCGTAGGGATTTGCGGCTCAGCAGGATGAGAAGTGCGACAGCAATGAGAATCAGATGTATCGGATTACCACTGATATCTTCATATTGGGAAATGGCAGGGACATAAAAGCGACTAACTTTCGGACTGAGGAGAGCAGGATTGTTGATATCTAATCCAAACTGATCATGAATAATCGTGATAACTTTTTCGGTCAATCCTGTGGTGGGAACAATCCAGTCTTGTAACTGTAAGGCTCGCACCCAATCTGCATGAAGTGAAAGTTGTTTAAAAATGCTGGCAATGAAAACCGGCAAAGAGAGGATATTATTGGTTTCTGCCCCCACATCCACCCCCAGAGGGGAATCGGTTAGGGCAAGATTGCGCAGATAATGTCCAAGGTTTAAGAGGAGAGCGATCGCCGCTGCCAAACCTCCCAATTGCCAAACTCGGACACGCTTTTGTTGAATCGTCCAAACCAACAAGCCCAGACAGAGAGGAAAAGCATAAATATAGGCCGTTCCTTTACTGAGGATCGCCAACCCCAAACTGGCCCCGATATAGACCGCTGTCGATACCGTCACGCCAACATGCAGCATCAGCAATGTAAAGTAAGTCAGGCAGACCAACCACAGGGTAACGACGTAGTCATTTTGGGTACTGGCGGCTTGTAATACCCCCATCGGGATGGTGGCACAGAATACTACAGCCCAGATCTGTCCCCGGCGATCGCACCCGAGTTGTCGAGCGATCAGGGATACCCCCACAAGGCTAACCACCATGCTGCCCCATTGCACCAAGTTGGCAAAATAATCTCCACCACTGAGAAGCTGAAACTGAGCGATCGCAAATTCTGAGCCAGGATTTTGATAGATTTGCTTGAGACTATGAGTGGGATAATGGGCAACCGTGCCATGTTGTAGCCAATGCATCACCCGACTCAGGTGATAGCGCATCGAGTCGGGGTTATTGGGGGCTGAGGCGATCGCCAACCCGGCGGTTATCACGACAATCCAAGCCACCCCAGCCAGTAAAAGGGAGGGAAACAGGGGCAGAGACCAACGAGAAGCCGCCTGTTTGACCAATTCCGGGTTTGGACTCATCCTGAAGCCCCCATAACGATGTATCACGAAAGCACAGAGTCCAATCACCAGCAACCAGGCGATCCCAACACCGAGAGGAGTAAATAGCCGTAAGCCGCTCAAGAGTTCGGTGATCACCGTTAGGGTGACCCCCCAGATCACCAGCGATCGCAGCAGCGCCTCCCGCCAAGGATGACGGTGATGCCGTTGTAGGATGAGGAAGAAACTGCCCCAAGCCAGAATGGGTAGGATAATAAACATGGCAAACTCAATAACCTTGAGACGCGATCGCCCCTGAAACTTCACGAACAGCAGGGATTACCCGAGCAGAATCACCAGAGAGCTACTAAAGACAAGAATCGTTCCAATCACAGGAATCACAGCACGCGGGATCGGCAACGTCCGACGACGGGTGAACCAGCTCAACGCCACATAACTCACCAGTCCCAACGCCGCAGCTAGGCCAAACCGGAGAATCAGACCGCGATAGACATGCCCATAAATTTGTCCCTGTTCAACGAGGCTAGGATCAGCCAGTTCGAGGTCTGGAACGTTCAGGGTTTCCCACGTTAACCCTTGATCCCGAGAGCGATAGAGCGCCGTCTTGGGATCTCCCATGGCATAAACCGTGTCATCCTCACCGTAGTTGGGGGAAAACTGAATCGCCATCCCCGCTGAGGGAATCCCACTGAGTTTTGAGAACAGAAGTTTGCGATCTCCGATTTGGGTAAAACTCTGACCCCCATCGACACTGCGCCAAAGTCCCTGGCCTCGGATACTGGCCACGAGGGTGCGATCGCGCTCAAACTCCGGTGAGACCGCAATGGCCTCAATATAGTTATCGGCAAAATCTGCTAATCCTGCCAAGGGTTGCCATGATGCACCCGCATCAGCTGACCAAAACACCCCCGCATCTGTGCCGACAAATATCGTTCCGTCGGCGGCATAGTTGGGAGACATCGCCATTTGCAGATTGCGGCGTGTTTCCCAGGCGGGGTCTGGGGTGAGACGCTCCCACGTTTCGGCGCGATCGCTCGATTGATAAAGTCCCCCCGGCCCAGTGGCCAATAAGATGCCATCCTCGATGAAATTGGGGGACGCCACAAAGGACGGGGCATCATTTCCCCCACCGGCCCCAATATCCGCCACCTTTTGGAAATGACGACCGCCATCATCAGAGCGGAAAAACTTGCCATATTGTCCGGCCACATAGACCGTGTCGTCTTCAGCAAAGTTGGGAGAAACCACCAGAGTCGCCCCCCGCGTTTCCGAAGGTAGGGACACCACCTGCCACGATACGCCCTCATCAGTCGATCGCACCAGTTTTGTCCAGAGAGTCGAGGCAAAGAGGGTTTGATCGTTGGCGTAGTTGGGGGAAAACGCCACATGGAAGTAACGGCGTGGATCTTGATACTGCTGTTCAAAGTTGTTGTTGAACCAGGGTAGATGCAGACCCCGGCTGGGACGTTGCCAACTTTGACCGCCATCCTGGGTTAGATAAAGGCCATTCACATAGGTTCCCAAAGCCAGGGTTTGATCTTGGCCATAGTTGGGGGAAATATCAAAGGCCATGACAATATCCGGTGAGAGGGTTTCGAGCTGTTGCCATTGTTGACCCCCATCCTCCGAGCGATAGAGACTATTAAAGCCCCCCATAAAGACATAGCCCTCGGCCAAGGCGTCAGCCGAGGTGGCTAAGCCATAAAAATGAGGTTCTTCAAGTTCATCGGCTTGCACGTCTTTGGCTAACTCCCCTTGGGCCGGGTTCCAAGTTTGGCCGCCATCGTCGGAGCGAAAAAAGCCTGCATCCCAGGTTGACAGTAGCAACTGAGGTTGTCCCTCATTCGGGGCCAGGGCCAAGAGATCGGTAATCCGTAAATCCGGTAAATCTGAGTCGATGGCCGTGAACTGATTTCCGCCATCGTCACTATAGAAAACGCCCGCCGTTGCCGTTCCTAGCCAAAGCTGATTATCCTGGCTAAAGTTGGGAGAGGGGGCGATCGCCGTAATTGCTCCAGTGTCATTCCCAGCCTCATTCCCAGTTCCATTCAGTTGGCTGCTACGAACCCAAGTTATCCCAGCATCATCAGAGCGATGGACCGCTCCTTGCGCGGTACCGGCAAAGATCACTTGAGGATTGTCTGGGGTAAAGCTCAAACGGGTGATGGGTTGGTTGTCCATCCAAACCGATTGCCACTGCTCTCCCCCGTTGTCGCTACGATAGAGACCTCCATCATGGCCCGCCACTAGAATTAGATTGTCGTTGTTTGGGGAGATGGCGATCGCCTCTAGGTCCAGGCGGCTTAAACCATTGACCTGTTGTGTCCAAGACAGACCCCCATCGGTGGAGCGATAGACCCCATCACCTCGGGTACTTAGATAGAGGCGATCGCGGGTCTGTTTCGATAGGGCCAGTCCTGACAGTTCCTGACTGTCGAGTCCGTCCACCAGTCGTTGCCAAGAGTTCCCGGCATTGGTAGACTTATATAAGTTGTTGCGGACAACAATAAAAAGGGTTTGATCCTCACTAAACCCCGCAGAGATCTCAACATCCGTCACTACATGATGAGGACGATGAGCCAATGTCGGTTGACGGCCCCAAATCAGAAGACTGAACAGGACAAGTAGAGCCAGGGCTAAACTGGCTAACCGGGTAAAGCGACGATAGGAATTTCGGGGATTCACGATAGCAAAGCCTCCTCAGACTGAGGAATACGTAAACATCTTTTATTAAGAGAAAACGCAAGGTTTACGTCGGCTTATCGTTCATTCTGGGTCGAGGGGATAGTCTCAACCCAAACGACGGCCATCTTGGCATAGAAAACCTGTATTTGGGGAAATATTACATTTCTTAAACTTGTTTTAAGGGTTCCCCTGAGATTTCCCTTGTTTCATATTCCCAAATCAGCTAGAATCATGAGTTCAGGAAATTCGATGTGAAGGAAACAATGATTTCTCAAACTTCTCGCCGCGACGACCTAGCTGCATTTGACGATGAACTCTCGAAGCGGTTTATTAAGCTCGATCCAGCGGGCTATTTTTTAATCTATCTCGACCGTGATGCAGGGTTAATCTGCGCCGAGCATTATAGTAATGATATTAATGAGCAAGGTTTAGCCGTTGACCCCGAGACGGGAGAGCCAATTCCTTGTCAGGGAGGGGCGCAACGCCGGCCTAGCGCCATCTATCGAGGGAAAACAGCAAAAGAACTGGGTATGAAAATCACGGAACAAGCTGATCCCGCTCCTTTAACGTATTTAGATCATGCCCTCTATCTCGGACGAGAGTTTGTTAAGGCTGAGGCGGCACTCCTCTCAGGGACAGAGTACATTCAAGATTAGAGCCAAATTTTAGCTAAATTTTAGCTACATTCTAGCCAAAATCGCAGCTAACGTCGCTCATCTAGGTCATAGGCCTCCGGAGAAGCACCCAAGCCGCCTCTCTCGTTCGCGGAGGAGTCGGGGGTATCCAACCAATGTTCTAAACCGGTTTTGAGGTCGGTGACGTTCTCGGCCGAAAGCTGGGAAATCAAGTCTTTGATTTCATCAGGATTGAGGTTTGAGGTAAATTGGGAGGTCATTGAATCTTGAGCGGTTTCAATGGGGCTTTTCAATGGGGCTAGGGAACCAGACGTGTTGGGGAGAGTTCCGAGACGTCTCCAAAACTTGGCTCGACTATACCATATGTTCTTGGACGGTCAAGCGATCGAGTCGAGAGAGAGGGGGGAGGATGTCAGCCAGTGAGTTATCAACAAGGATCGGCTTGAACGGCGAATATGAAACTGTCACCTGGCGACAATTGGGGCGGATTTCCCCCTGTCCGCGAGATGGACAGTCTCGGGTTCTCAGTGGCCCCCTGTGGTTGGGGGCGCTTCACGATCGCCAGTACCTGCACCGAATGCAAATTTCGGCCCAGCAGCACGGTTGGTCCTCCCGAGTGAAGCTATTACAAACGATGATCGCCGAAGCTGACTTACCTACCCCGCGAGAAGGCTCACGTTGTAATTTTTGATTCAACGTTGAGATGAATCGCGGCAACCACGGTAGTATAATCGGGAAACACTTCAAGGTAAGTAGGCAGCGTAAAAACTTTGCCATTAAGATGGCATCGTGCGTCAGCCAGTCTAACGACTTGGTCGCCTATGAGGACTTGAAAGCGTAACACCTAGCCGGAAATCAGACATCCCGCTAAAAAGTAAGTACCGTAGGGCATACGGGAACTAACGCCTCTGGAGATATCGACCTCTGCCTTGGTGGGGAAACTCCTCAAGGTAAGTCGAGTCGCAGAAAGAGGAAACCTCATCAGTAATGGTGGGAATCCCACGCTATATTCTTTGAATTAGCGTGGGAGGATGTCAACGCCCTATTTCTATGGCCTCGGTCAGCACCCCCGGCTGAAGCACGGGGGCTTCGTGCCCTCCCCTTCAGGTAGCTGACCAGCTTAAGCCTTAACTGGCTACGTTTCCTTCGGAACGCTGCGCGAACAGAGCAAGAGTTAAAGTTCCTACCCGGGAATGCGTGCTAGTTCCCGGCTCTAGAACCGAATCGTTAAACAGTCCTAAGGGGTTAAGACAGTGCGATTGGGAAAGTACCGACTCTGAACATTAGCGTTCGCGCAGCGTGCGCGTTAGCGCATAGCAAACATTACCCCGCAAGGGAGTCGGAGCCAACCATAGCTCCATGGAGGGGCAACCATACCCCTCCACCCCGCAAGGGGGTGCTGGCGGCTAAAGCCGCTTGAGTCGGTTTTCCTCTCCGCGATCAATCACGGAGCTTCCAACCCTCCCA
>FSSI02000080.1:0-11422 GCA_900149785.2 Phormidium lacuna HE10JO
CGTTTGCTTATGTGGGGGATATGCCGCTGGCTCGGGTGGATGAGGCGGGTAATCCGGTGTATTACTTGACGGATGCGATGGGAAGTGTCATTGGTTTGGTGGATGGTAATGGTCAGGAGGTGGCGGAGTTCCGTTACGATAGTTTTGGCAATTTACAGACACCGGAGGCGTTACCATTAGAACTGGGAGGAGATTTCCGCTTCCAGGGTCAGTGGTTGGAGTCGAATACGGACTTGTACCATTTCCGAGCGCGGTATTATGACCCTGAGACGGGACGCTTTGTTAGTCGCGACCCGGTTGAGGTGATTGAGACGGTGCCGGAGAGTAGTAATCCTTATCAGTTTGTTTATAACAATCCCCTGGTTTATAGCGATCCGAGTGGCAAAATTTCCATTATGGAGTTAAACGCAAGAGACTCCGTGCAGAATGTACTTAATGGGATCAAATTTTATACCAAACAGGAACTGAAGGAACAGCTTGTTTCAGGAGCTCAGCGGTTGGCGGCTGATGCTTTCTTCAGTGCCATAGAAACATTTGTACCTATAGACTTTTTTAACTCAAGTTTTTCAGCCTCATCAACTCGTAGGATCCAGCAATTTCTCAGCCGAGGTGCCGGGCACGATTTTAACTTAGCTGGAGTTGCTTTTGAAGTATTTTTAAAGTCGGCTTTCTGTGAATTCTTGCCTGAATCTCTGCACAGCAAAATATTTTTTGAGCCTGATGTGAATGCAAACGGTCACTCAACACACCCAGGGTATCAATGCACCCAAGTCTTTGCTTATATAGCAGCTGCTATAGCAGTCAGAACATTACATAGCACTCTTAAACTTCTTTGCACAAAACAAAAAATACCAAAAATGATTCAGCCAATCAATTATTACGAACTTCCCGGTCTAAAAAATATCTATCTTGAAGATAGCTATGTATTAGATATTCAAATTTCTAGCATTTCTGTACGATTTCTGCTCGATCTAGTTGTCACAAAAAATCACCCGAGATACCAACCTCCATTACCTCAAGAGCAATATTGTTACAAACAAGCCTTGCTTAAATTTAATCAACTAGAAGAAGTTAATTGGATAAAGAAAAATATGTATCCTTATAAAGATGCTAATGAGGAGACTGATTACGGAAATATAGATACTTTGATTTTTTTTGATGGAAAGTATAATTTTTGTGGAGACTGGGGAGAAATTGAAATTATTTCAGCACCTCCAATAGTAGAAATTATTGATTAGTTAAACCAATAGTCCGGACACTTTTGGGAGCAAGGGCTGAAACCTGCATTCTCTTGTTGAATTAACGATCTCGATATGGGGCTGAAACCCTAATTCCCTCGTTGTTTGCCAAAAACTGTGTTTGCCAAAAACTGTCCAGAGTGTTGTTCTAGGAAACATTTCCTAAAAACATTTCCTAGAAATATTTCCTAAAAACCCTAGAAAAAGATGGGGTTAGGACAGGATTAACCCCCACCCACAATGGTGACAATTTCGAGTTTATCTCCCTCTTGAATTTGGGTATTTTCCCAATATTGACGATGGAGAATTTCGCCATTATATTCAACAGCAATTAAGCGAGGATTTAAGCCAATTTCTTCTAAGAATTGGGGCAGCGATCGCCCAGGTTGGCACTGTTTCGATTCACCGTTAACGGTTAGGGTGATGGAGGTCATAAAGAGGGAACAGGGGATAAGAAGGCAAGAGGCAAGAGGCAAGAGTAGGGGCGTACCTTTATGGTCGCCCTCTTCAGGCTTGGGCGACTTTGTAGAGCATTTTGGCAAGTTTCATAAGCTGGGGTTTCTCAAAAACATCCGTGAGGGCTTTAACCGCAGCGGCTGGATCTTGGCGAATTAGCGCGTAGTGGCCCCAGGCTCCCGCCTCGGCTTCAGCCAGATGTTGCAGACTGAAACTAGGGGAAATTGCGCCTTCATCTCCGGCGGCGATCGCCTCGCTGGCCTCCCGTAATTCTACAATAACCACCGGCGCTAAGATGCGATAGGGGTTGTTTTCATTGCGGACTGCGCGATCGGCGACCTCCGTTAAGGCTTTCCAGGCCTGAGACTCTGAAGCGAGTTCTTGCAGATGCTGACAGAAGACGGCCAACTTCTGTCGAGTTTCTGAACTTTCCGCCTGACGGAAGAGGGTTAACATTTGTCGCAACAGATCCGTCACCTCAGCTTGCAGATTCCCCGAGGGTTGAGACGCCCCAGCAGCGGGGGTGTCGTCTGGGGTTCCTCCGGCTTGTAGATGTTTGAGATGGGCTTCGAGTTGTTCAAAAGCGGGTTCGACGCGGCTAAACACCTCTTCTGCATCTTCGTCGCGTAATCCAAAGGGGCTTTGCAGCAGTTCCAGGAGTTCCCTTAGGGAATCAACCCCTTGTAAAAAGAGACTTTCGAGTTTGCGATCAATGGGTAACGTGTCTTGTTTGAGGACTTTGAAATAGTCTTCGAGACGGTGGGCGACTTTTTGGATGGAACTATAGCCCAACATGGCTGCACCCCCTTTGACGGAGTGAGCCGCACGGAACATTTCGTCAATTTCGTCGGGGTTTTGGACGGTTGCGGGTAGGTCTAACAACCCATTTTCCAGGGTATTGAGGTGTTCTTTACCTTCTTCGATGAAGAAGCGGACGATTTCTTCAGATGCCACGGGGTTACTCCTTAACCAATATAGGACAAACCAATGTAGGACAAACCAATGTAGGACAGGGGCGATGAGCGTTCAGGCTCAAGGGATTATTCCTCAGTGGTGTCTTCAGTGGTTTCGGCCTCAGCGGGGCTGGCTTGACTGGCTTGGATCTCTTCGATCAGGATTTGAATCCGGTCTTTTTGTTGCGCGGGGGCCAAGTCTAGGGCGGTGTTTAGGACGGCTTGGGCTTCGTCGAGTTGTCCGGTTTCTTCTAAAATCAGCCCTTTACCCACCAGGGGGCGAAAATCACTCGAATGTTCTTGGCTGAGATTGTCAAAGACGTTTAGGGCTTGTTCGTAGCGTTGCTGTTCGGCGTAGACTTGTCCGAGCAGCAGTTGGGTGGAGACCACATCGATGCTTCCTGGCTCGGATTGGTTGGCTTGGGAGGCGAGTTGTAGGATATCTTCAATGGCCGCGATCGCCGCTTCGGGCCGGTCTTCTTGCAGCAGCAACGTCACCAGTCCCTGAAGAGCTTGCACGTTCCCCGGTTCGCGGGTAATCAGCTCCCGATAGGTTTCGACGGCTCCCTCGCGATCGCCTAAATACTGTTTCGTCTGAGCCAACAAGACTCGATAGCGAGATTCCTCGGGATTGAGTTCGGCCAACCGTTCCAGCGGCTCGATGGTTCCTTCAATGTCGTTGAGTTGACGCCGCACGTCAATGAGTCCTCGTAAGGCGGTGCGATTATCCGGTTCCCGCTCCAGGACGAGTTTGTAGCCTCGTTCCTGGGCCTGAAGATCCTCCTGGGGGTTGCTGGCGGCGGGGGTATTCGTGGGAGTGGGACTCGAATTACCCTGATTGGCTTGTAAGACACCGCCGAGTAGGGGGGCGATGGAAAAGCCAAGAAAGGCAATTAAGCCAATGGCCAGCACAATACGACTAAACCAACCCGAACGCTTTTTAGACACAAACTTTGCCTCAACTGCAACTGAACATCGAACTGAACATCGAACTGAGCATCAAACTGAACATTAAACCCAGCATCAAGCCGAATCTGGCGGAACCTCAGTGATGAGGTCATCCGTCACCCCTAGTATCTCAGTCCATCGGCGAAGGACTCTTTTAGGGCTAATCCTTTACACTTAGGGAGAAAGGGTGCGATCGCCCCAACCGTTAAATCAGGCCGCGATCTGAGGCTGCGATCTAAAATTAATGAAAGACAACCCACCGATCCTTATTATCTTACAACTGTTGCCAATTTTAGTGGTCTTGACGGCGATCGTAAACCCGACCTTGGCGCTTCCCCTGATCAGTCTTTTGATCCTCTTATTCCCCGTCATCCTCTATAAATTTGTCCAACAAGCCTCGCGGGACTTAGGACGAGAACTCTATTCCCGCAACCCGGAGACGACGGAATTTAACCAGTGGGACGAGGTTCCCATCGCCGATAGTGAGCCGATCGCGATCGACCCAATTTTTCAGCGGATTCAGGGAGATTTAGCCCTATTGCGGCTGGCCTATCCCTTCGACGAGGAACAACTCACCCAGGCCTATCGCCGTCGCGCCCGCGAAACCCACCCAGACGCGGGGGGAAGCGAGCGCGAGTTTATTCAGGTACAACAGGCCTATGAACGACTCCAAGGGGTGTTGGACCTCGAAATCAGCGAGGAGTTTTAAGGGTAGAACCCTAAGCTGGGGAGTCCGGCGGTTTCTTCGAGTCCTAACATGAGGTTCATCGCTTGCACCGCTTGTCCCGCTTGTCCTTTGAGGAGATTGTCAATCACCGACATGACAATCACTCGTCCTGTGCGGGGGTCGACTTCAATTCCGATGTAGTTGAGGTTAGACCCACAGGCCCATTTGGTTTGGGGATAGACTCCTGAGGGAAGAACTTTGACCCAAGGGGAGGCGCGATAGAAGGCATTATAAATAGTGGCGAGGTCTTCGCGGACTAAACCGGGGTCGCGCAGGGTGGCGTAGACCGTGGCCAGAATCCCGCGCACCATGGGGACCAGATGCGGGGTGAATTGAACCATCATCTCATGGCCGGCTAAGTCACTACAGATTTGTTCGATTTCTGGGGTATGACGGTGACGGGCCACACCGTAGGCGGAAATGGAACTACTGGCTTCGGCGAGGAGTAGGTTGGTTTTGGCTTGACGACCACCGCCTGAGGTCCCGGATTTGGCGTCGATGACTAGGCTTTCTGGCGCAATTAAGCCTTGCTTGAGGAGGGGGGCCACGGCTAAGAGGCTGGCGGTGGGATAGCAGCCAGGACAGCCAACGAGATTGGCGTCTTGGATGCGATCGCGGTACAGTTCCGGTAAGCCGTAGACCGCTGAGGCGGCGGTGTTCGTATCGGTGCGATCGCCTCCGTACCAGGCTTGATAGGTATCGAGATTAAAAAAGCGATAGTCGGCGGATAAGTCGAGGACTTTACAGCCTTTTTCGAGTAAAGCGGGGGTAATTTGCCAAGCTAAGCCATTGGGAAGGGAGAGGAAGACCACCTGACAGCGTTCGGCGATGCGATCGACATCCACCGGTTCAACTTCTTTGTTGAAGCGATGTTCTAGGTGGGGATAGATATCTGAAAAGGGCTTCCCAGCGCTGCTTTGTCCTCCCAAATAGGCAATTTCGATATTTGGATGCTCCAATAGCAATCGTACCAGTTGCACGCCGCCATATCCTGATGCACCGACAATGCCGACTGATACCTGCTCAAAATCTCCCATTATGCTTCTCCCAACCAGTTTCGGTTCAATAAGGTCTCACGTTAGAGCTAGTCTAGCGTTACTCTGGCCGCAACGAACAGTTTGCCAAGGAATCCTCATGATTTGGGGACAAGGGACCCGTCGGCGTCTAGGTTGAGGCTAGGGAGCGAACTGAGAGGATATGATTATCGGATACTCCCATCTACCATGTTTCTTGGATTTTGTCAATAATTTCTTGCGACTCCTGCTTTTTGGCATTGGCGATGGTCATACTGATAAGGGGGAAGGTCGTCCCCGTGTTGGTTGAGGCAGATTTAGTGATTTTGGTTATGGAGAAAATCCAACAAATTGGTGGCTCTCACTTTCAACTTAATCAATTTCATTAAACAGTTCTGAGAAATCTTTAAGCTCTACAAGAAAAAAGCGAGGTTGTGGTGACTCCACATCAAAAACCCTTGCAACCATGCTTGAGTTTTGAGAATCCAGCAAAATCGCCCACTCAGACGGAGAGATATAAAGTGGTATTTTCTCGGATATATTCAATGAGGTTGTGGTCGCCTTTACTTCTATGTAGAAAGTTTTACCTCTATGTCTCACAATAAAGTCATACGGCTGCCCAGACTCTCCATTTTTATTGAGCCACTCTACCTTAAAGTCATCACCCTCAAATCCATGAGATATGTATGCAATTGTTGCTGACTGATTCTTGTAAAAGTTTACGAGCTCCCGATATATGAACTCTTCGCCTTTACGACCAATCTCTTGTCGCCTTTCAGAATCGGGTTCTATGTGAACTGGTGAAACTTCATCATTGACTACGACCTGGTCCTCTACTGGGATTTTCATAATGGGAGCATTTGAATCGTCTAGTCTACTAAAGTTTGGAGTATCTTCAACCCAGCTCACTTCATACCCTTCTTCGGAAAGCCAGCCACATATACTACTCGTTTCGGTCTCTAGTAGAAGAGTTTGTAGCTCTCTGACACAATCAATGTCGAGATAGTGACATAAAACCTCTGCGAGTGCATACATAGTAATGGAGCTATGTTCACTACCTACGTAGTACAAATGGCTGGAGCCAATATCGATCCATGCTCTTCTATCCATGCATAAAATTTGTTCCTCTTCTTTCACGAGTTCTAGGGATAAACGCTGCACTTTATATCCAGTCAGCTTAGAAATGGTATTTTCGAGATGCTGATGTACGTCGTCAACATCCTGACGACGTTGGAACGAAACGATGATGGATAGGAAAGGAGTAATCCATCTCAAAAAATCAGTAACTGAACTCAGCTCCATGGATTCGCACTTGCAGTACAATTCATCTGCCTGAACACGAGTAACACCCAGTCGACTCATGAGATCTAGAAATTCAGGAGTTTGCGATTCTGGAACCCACACGAACCGCGATGCCTCGACAATCTTCTGAAATCCAGGCGCGTCAACATAATACAATTCTCGACATGGATAAAAGCGACCATCACAGGCCAGCAAGTTTCCTCCACGATTTTTCCATTCTTCAACCGCTTTAATATCGTCTAATATCTCAAAATTACTTGCTAATGCTTTATAGGTTTTATTTAAGCGATCATAGTCAAACTTTTCAGTCCAAGCCTGATTTTTGATATCTTCCAAAATCGCAAAGTAGTCACTAGCTGAAAGCTGCTTTTTGATTCCCAAAATCTCAACTACATTATCAGGAATCTTAACCTCAAGTGCCAAAACAGGCAATGCATCCCCGGCTATATCTTTGTACTTCTCTAAGTTTAAGATACTTTCACTAGCCAGAGCTAGTTCACCACTGACAACTGGAAAACATTTCTTTCTATGTATGTAAAAATCAAATAGGTTAGGTATTGGAAACGAGTGTCTTCCATGCCAGACATCGTAGAACGCAGGTTGTTTATAGAACTTTTCTTGCTCCCACTTCAGCAGCGCAGATTCCCAGAATGTTTTAGCAAAGCTCCAGTACTGTTTTTGCACGGTAAACAAAAGTCCATAAACAGGTGTCAACCTTAAACAGTGTTGGTTAGTGTAATTTGCATATATTGTATTTTTGACGGATTTTGTGTACACAAAATCCATATATTCAGGAAACTTTTCCACAGCAGAACTATATGAGTATTGATTG
Organism: Phormidium lacuna HE10JO; assembly: GCA_900149785.2. Classification (GTDB taxonomy): domain Bacteria; phylum Cyanobacteriota; class Cyanobacteriia; order Cyanobacteriales; family Geitlerinemataceae; genus Sodalinema; species Sodalinema lacuna_A. The sequence goes on from FSSI02000080.1 coordinate 7,470, forward strand.
TTTACTGGTAGATATTCAGTCTTGTCATCAATACACTTGACTGGACAAATATGAGTCATAACACCAAGGATTTTGAAGAAGACAACTATCTTTTCTAGATTCGGTTTACTTTCTAAAGACAAAAAATCTATATACTCAGTTGACAGACACAAAATTGGCCCTTTCAATTCACCAAACACTTGAAATCCATACTCTTCAGAAAAGCATAATGAATAGGCTCTACAGAGTTTATTTTTTTGAGAAACCAGTAAGATTTTTTGAAGTTTACTCAAGTCATTCTCGTCTATTTTCCCTTCAATATAAAAATTATATAATTTTTGAACTAGATTTATAGATTTCTGTTTCGTGTTAGTTAGCTCAGTGACTTTGGAGTTGAGTATTTTTTCAAAGAAATTTAATTTGCTTTGTCGCTTGACACCTAACTCATTGCTGAGCCATTTCAATAATTCTTTATTTTGTTTCAACTTTTCTAGAAGTTCTAAATCAATAAGCTTGATTTCAACTCCTAAATCTTTAGCTGAAAAACTAAGATTTTCACTAGGGATACATAAGTCTTCTGCAGCCGATACTTTTTGACCCTCTTGATCAAGAAATAACTTAGCTTGCTTGAGAGACTTAAGAATCTTCCTTCTTTTTGTACTACTGTCCGTATTGATATATAGCTTGTAGAAATAATTTATTATCTTAAACGATGAGTTTACGTCAAGGCTAGCAGCACACTCTTGATTTATAAATTTTTCGATATCTTTCTCAGACATTTGTTTTATATCCGAGAAAAAATCTAAAATTCTATCGATATAGATAGATCGAGATTTACTGCATATTAGTTTCTTGCCAAGAAACTTTTCTACTTTATGGCTTTCCACTACATCACATAGATTTAAACTATCCCAGCATGCTTCATCTACCTTAAGTGGATTTTGTTGTGTGTTACCCAACAAAATACCCAAACTACCTTCAGATTCTGCTATTTCTTTAAATGTTGTTGTAAACAAACGATAATATTGTTCGAGTGTATATTTTTTTGGTTTGGGGATTAGAGCGGCAACATCAAACTTGTATATATCATTGCATAGCAATTTATGCATGCTAGTGACCAAGCCACGCGCTGAGTGCTGAATCAGCCATTCATTCCAGACTGAAGGTGATTTCATGTTTTCTCTGGAGGCATTAACTAAGAAATCGCCATTCAGCAAAAATGGCAGGCCTAAGCGTACTTCAGTGGGTAAATAGACAAATACTGTCGATTCATCATCTAATGAAACTAAAGAGTTGTTTTGTAGTTTTGCCGCTATCGACAAGCGTGTACATTCTGTGTGCTTAAGCCTATCTGGACACTTTTTATCTTCCTTTAATTCTTTCTTAATTGAGTCATCCAATTTCCAGTCATCGTGCCTAACTAACCAGCTACTTTCTATTTCTCCGCAATTATAAATTACGACTTTTTGCCATCCTGAGTCACCAAGAGATTGTGTTGTTTTTTGGATATCCGTGTTTTCGAGATTTATAATCCTTAAATTTTGAAGAAATAGCAAAAATTCAGATTTTTTGATTAAGTCCTTGATCGTCTCCCTCAAGGATATAATATCTTCACGAGTGCGACGAATGGCTGTAGATACTGAATTGCGTTCTGAATTGTGTTTTTGCGAGAAATGGCTCGCATACAAACACGTATTTCTAAGTTCTTTGGGGATATCTTGTTTGTCAGTCCATAATGGAACAATTTGCCAGGGCAAAATATTTCGAGACTGACAATAGCTTTTATCAAACCTGAAGTAAGTATTTTCAGATCTAACCAGGACATAGTCAGACTCGGCAAACACTGACTTAAATCCAATTCCCTTATATCCAATTTGCTCTATACGACCTTTATGAGTAGATTTTTTCTGCGAACTACTTACTCCTATTTGACACAAAGCCTCTAAATCTTCAGATAAAAACGGACGCCCAGAGTGGGATACGACAATAAAGTTTTGTGTAAACTCTATTCTGATAGAATGCTGAAAATCTCCCCTACCATTACTCGCCTGGTATCCAGACATGGAATCTTCTGCATTTTGAATAAGCTCGTAAATAAATCTGTCTCCGTGAGAGTAAATGTCCTCAGATATTAGTTGAAGGGATTTTGCCTGATTTATTTCTTGGGATTTATACTTGAAGACTGAATTTTCTTTTGCAATTTTTTCTACCAGTTCTTGAGTAAGCATAAGTTGACTTGAAATGACTTCCAGAGTATTTATGAAGAGTCGCTAAATTCGTTACGCCCCAGATACAAAAGACAGAATCAAGATATGATTCTTGTTAATTAGATCTGAATGCTTAAGTAGAGTTGTTGGCAGAATTTCTGAAATGTCTGCTAAAGAACTTTTTCATGCCGACGATGTTAACACACATATTCTGGCTACGCTACTTGGACTTGCCGGCCTGCTCGTCGAAAGCCCCGCCCAAACCCTGGACTTGTCCCAGTTTGGCCAACTCTGTCGTCAGGACGTGCGCCGCTTCCTGCTGCGGGAATTGCAGCGGGGTGAGGGGGCCATCTCGCCTTGGCTGAACCGCCACCAGATGACAGCGGAGACGGCGGCAACTTCCCTATCGGACTACTGCAACGGCAATTTCGCCGTCGCCCACCATCTCCTCCAGGATTTGCGTCAGGGCGTCGACCTCGCCCCCAACGGCCAACTCTCCCCCCACCTCATCGCCGCCTACGGAGACATCTGGGACGACATGGCGGCGGATGCGGAGATTGTGCAGCAGCTTCAGGGCGATGGGGCAACGGTGGAGGACATCGCTCAACGCCTCGACGCTGATGAGTTTGACGTGCAATGCGCCCTCGATCGCCTAACCCCCTATCTGCACCATCAGAACCAGGCAGATGGCAGCCACTATGGTCTATTTCACCCCAGTTTCGGGGCATTTGTGGCACAGAGAACTGGGGAGTGACCTGGGGAACGTCTGGGGCGATCGCACCATCTAAAACAATAGACCCGAAGGCAACTGTTAAGCTTGCATCAGGTGCTGCTGTCCCCCTACCCGGCAATTTTATGAATACTCCTGACTCTCTACCCCAGTCCTTACCTCGGAAATTCGCCAAAGTTCTCCTCCATCCCCTGGTGGTGTCCTCCGTCGTCGTCGCGGGAATTGCCGCGTTTCAGGCTGAACGCCTCACGGAGAAAGTCACCGAGGCCCTGTTTCCCGCCGCACCCGCTCCCGTCACGGAGGTCAAAGCCTTACTGGTGAGCGAATTTGAGGGGAAAACCGAACTCACTACCGCCGAAGTTCTCCTCGAAACTGTGGTCCGCACTCATCAGGATCGGATGTTTGGTCATCTCTATTTAGGACAAACGGTAGTTCTCTATCAAGGGGTGGGACGAGTTCGCGCTGGAATTGACCTGGACCAATTAGAGGTCAAATCTGTCGATCGCGCCAATGGTGAGATTCATATTCTCCTCCCGCCACCCTACCTGGTGCAAGCGGATTTAGATGTTGATGAATCAGGTGTTTTAGAGCATCATCGCAATTGGTTCGCTCCCAATGTTGAGGCGCAACTCTACACGGAAGCCCAACAAACGGCCCTACTGCAAATTCGTGAACAAGCCTGTCAGGATGGTCTGTTGCAAAAGGCTGACCAGGAAGCTGAAATGATTGTCCGTAATATCCTGCAAGCGGCTGAGTATCAAGAGATTACCATTGAAAGCCAATTGGCGCGATCGCCCAGTTGTCTGATGAATGCCGGTCGCTAGAAAAAGAGCGATGCGTTCCGGCTTGTAGGGGCGAAAAATTTTTCGCCCTTACAATCGATCGGTGTAGGTCAATACCTAAACTGATGCCAGGACGCATCCTACCATTTCTCCCCTCCAGGGCTAATCTTGTAGGGGTTTGTCAGGTCGAGTGCAAATCTTGAGCCAAACCGTCGCTGGAGGGGACGATTGACTAGCCAGACCACCAGCCCGACC
>FSSI02000039.1:0-42557 GCA_900149785.2 Phormidium lacuna HE10JO
TCCATCCGCTCCCGCACCTTGAGATAGGGGAGTTCTAGGTGGGACTGAAATAGGGTCGCTTTAGCCGATTGAACGGCAATCCCTGAATAGAGTTTGCCGGGATCGACACCAACCACAATGGGTTGAGTCTTACGACCTGATGGTTCGGCTTTTAAGCGCACGGCCTTAAGGCGGAGATTTGTTTTGACCCATGTTGCTCGGCCTTGCTCTACCCATCGCTGTGCGCGATGGCGCTTGGTGGGCATGGCGGGAGTCCCATCCGGGTTTTGGACAGGGATACGTTGCATGGAAGATAATTCCCAAACTACAGGTCTCTTAAGCCAGTACATACGGTGTGTCTGGGTTAACCCCACTCCCTGAGATTCCAGGGCCTTACAGATAATCCGGTTTAGAGAAGCAACCGGACGTGTTGCCGTATGCACCTCAATGGCCGATTCGCAGCTACGACCAGGTTATCTCTGGTCACTCCTCCACCTCGGCAAATGCCAGGTGGGGGTCATTGATTGAACTGTTATGCCACTCCCCTAGTGAGATAGGTCGATCGTACCGCGATCGCAGCCCAAATTTGAGCCAGCCTCAGGAATCAATCGTAGTTTCCCCACTTAAACCAGTTGGCAAGAGCGCGATCGATCTCCTATACTCTAAAGGGCGACTCAAACATCGGGATGTAGCGCAGCTTGGTAGCGCGCCTGCTTTGGGAGCAGGATGCCGCAGGTTCAAATCCTGTCATCCCGACTCGATCACAACTAATACAACTGCAAACCCCCCTGAGATAACCTCAGGGGGGTTTGCAGTGGATCACGCTTCTGATGTGATCAGGGGAGACGCTTAAATCTGACGAGAGCCAAAACGGCTAACTTTAGAGAAACGCTCCCAGAGAAACGGGATAGCTAAAATTACAAGTTTGACAATCCAGGGTGCAAAGTAAAGACTCAAAACAGCACAGAGTCCCGCAACACCCACCGCTGCAACCTTAATCATCTCCTCAGTCGTGTTGACGCTAAGGAAAAAGGAGCCAACGGCAAACGCAAGGGCAACCAAGCAGGCAACCAACATCTGTAATACCTCAAATTCAGGAAGTTCGTTCAGGATGCGGTGCGTTCCTTCGGTGCAAAAGCCCTACTTCCGTCTTCCCACGTGTATCGTTTAGACCGATAGGAAGATGAACGATTAAGTTGACTAATCTTTACACTCACCTTAACTTATGTCAAGGATAATGTTCATGAATCTCTGATAGAGAAACACACTTAAACCTGAAACTCTTACTAATAGCGGGCTTCAGGCATGATCAGCATCGCATCCCCAAAGGAGAAAAATCGATAATTTTCAGCGATCGCCTCCTCATAAAGCCCCAAGAGTCGTTGTCGTCCCAGTAAAGCCGAGACCATCATCATCAAACTGGACTTGGGAAGATGGAAGTTTGTAATTAACCCATCCACCACCCGCCAACGATATCCCGGATAAATAAACAGATCGGTTTTGCCCGAAAACGGCATGATCTCCCCTGATGGCTGTTGGCTAGCAGCGGCTTCGAGCGATCGCACCGCCGTCGTTCCAACCGCAATCACCCGTCCTCCCCGAGATCGAGTCTGACGAATGGCTTCGACCGTTGTCGCGGGAACATTTAGCCACTCCTGGTGCATGACATGCTTACGAATATCTGACGTTTCCACAGGCCGAAACGTTCCCACCCCAACATCGAGGGTGACAAAGGCCTGAGACACACCTTGCTCGTGCAACCGTTGCAACAGATCCGGCGTAAAATGTAATCCCGCCGTTGGAGCCGCCGCTGATCGAGCCTCGCGAGCATAAACCGTCTGGTATTGACTGCTATCAGCTTGAGACTGCGTCACATACGGGGGGAAAGGAACTTCGCCATAGTCTTCTAAGGTCTCTAAAACCGTGCGTCCCGAGGGTGGAATCAGCTGTAACACCCGACCTCCCGTCGCCTCATCGGTCGTCAGAACTTGGGCTTGAAACGCTCCTAAATCCGCAGCCGACGACCCCTGGGGAGCATCAAAACGGATCTCAGCCCCCGGTTTCAAACGCTTACCCGGTTTAACCAAAGCCAACCAACGATCCTCAGCCTGTTCTTCGAGCAGCAGCACCTCCACCTTGGCCCCACTTGGTTTGTGACCATGAAGACGAGCGGGTAAAACCCGAGTATCATTTAAAACCAATAAATCTCCTGCTTTCAACCAATTCGGTAACTGCCAAAAGACTTGATGGCTGTGATCTTGTGGTGAATGGACAACCAGTAAACGAGAATGGTCCCGAGGGGTAACTGGATTCTGAGCAATCCGTTCCTCGGGTAAATGATAATCATAGGAATCGAGTTGTAAATCATCCTCAGATGTGGGGATCATAGTTGAATTTAAACCAGGACATCATCAACAGTGAACAGGAGTATACGCAATGGGATCAAGGACTCTGAGGGGCAAATCAAGCGATCGCCTCCCCGAGCAAGTTTCGCAATTCACTCAGGATTGGGGAACCTTCCCCATCCAACTATGGGGAGTTCACCCTAGGAAGTTGGGTCTGAGTCAGCGACCATAGGGATAGACCCCAATTCAAGGCACTCTCTATGGATTACCTCTACTATCTTGCCAACGCTAGCCTGACGTTACGGGTCGTTGAACATCTCAAACGACAAAATTTTCCCGTTCGCTTCATCACCGTCATTCACCAAATCGACGGATGGGTTCTACGAGTTAAGATGGACTCCCCATTGAGCCGTCAGGATCACGGTAACTTCCAAGCTTACCTCAAAGAAGTCGGAATTCCCTATCCATCCAACATCCGAGTGCAAATGGCGATGTGGAGTTTAGAAACAGACCAAGCTCCTGTGGATGTTATGCGACGCTATCAAGTGGCTGTTGTCTGTCATGGCAACCCAGACACCGCAGAGATTGAAGCCTTTCGCCGTCAGTTTGTCCGGGGACTTGGCTATTGTCCCGAAACCTTAGCCTGAACGGGTATTGAGACAGCGATCGCAGCATTCGATCATCGCAGCATCGGTCAGGTCAATCAGGATCATCTTCAGCATTTCTAGACCCAAAAGTTGCCACTTAAGATTGGACTAAAATAAACCAAAAAACGTCTCAAAGCAAGGGTTAAAGACGTTAATGTAGTCCTGTCTGATGTGACGAATACAAAAGGCTCAATCCAAAATACTGACAAGGTACTCCTGTAACGTCAGTTGGACATCATTGACAATCACAGGCTGTCCGATCGCAATCATATCGGGCAGTTTTGTATTGATAGGCTCCCTCAATCCCCGGTTAGGAAGAGACTGACAACGAACCAGAGCCAAATCAAAGCGACAGGGAAGCTCAGCATACTGGGGAAAGCGAGACAAAAACAAGGACGCCGCTCGGTGTAATCGTTGACATTTAGCGGCCGATAAAGCACCTCGTCCATCATGATCCCAATTGCCACGACTGCGAGTTTTAACCTCGACAAACGCGAGAGTTTTCGCCTGTTGAGCCGTCGCAGGAAACCCCGCCACAATATCTAACTCCCCCAAACGACATCGCCAACGTTGGTGTAACACACGCACCCCGGCTCCCCGTAACCACTGAGCCACGAGATCCTCCCCTAGAGTTCCCAGGGTGTTCCTGCTAGGATGAGCCTTGGAGTGCCTGTCGTGAGACGGACTGTAACCTTTCGTCATGGGAGAGAACGATTGTGAAATACAAGGATGAACAGTATTGGTATCAGCCACTGGCGATCGCAGCCAAAGCCAGCCTCAACATCAGCCTGGCCATCATCTGCATCTTAATGTTCGCCGTCGCAGACTTAGCCTGGGACAATTCCCAAGCTCAAGCTGTGGCCTATGAAAAGCAAACCCTCTATGGATCTGACTTTTCTGGTCAAGATTTACGAGATTCCAACTTTACTTTAGCAACCATCCGTGCTAGCGACTTCAGCAAAGCCAACTTACAAGGGGTGCAACTATTCCGAACCAAATTCAAAAACGTCAACTTAGAGGGAGCCGATTTGAGCTTCGCCACCCTAGATTCGGCCCTGTTCTTAGAAAGCAACCTCAAAAATGCCATCCTTGAGAGTGCCTTCGCCTATAACTCAGAATTTCGTAACACCGATATCGAGGGAGCGGACTTTACCGATATCTTTCTCAGCGATGACACCGTGATCGAGTTATGTGAGATCGCCTCGGGGACTAACCCCGTCACGGGCAATAAAACTCGGGATACCCTCGGTTGCGACTATCTCTAGGAACTGAAATTGCCCAAACCCGCTCAGACTCGGCTATCTGCCCTAAACTGAGCTGGGTCTCTCGGCCGTCAGTCCCTCGGCTATGATCGGATCACGACGATCGCGCATCACTAAAGAAGAGTTTAGATGTTTCTGTGATCCGCGATCGCCCACATCAGCCAATCCACCCCAGCAAGAAAAGCCAAATCAGTCAGACAGCGTTTTGGACAAGGTTTGAGTTTGATGAGGTAGCTCAATGACAAAACCAGCCCCGCCGTCAGCCGACGGTTGATAAAAAAGTCGTCCCCCATGCTTGTCAGCCACAATCTGATAACAGATGGACATTCCTAACCCCGTTCCCTTACCAATTGCTTTAGTGGTAAAGAACGGATCAAAGACTTGCGATCGCAGGTGTTCAGGAATCCCCAAGCCATTATCCTCAATTCTCACCCGAACCACCTCCCCATCTAACTCCGTAGAAATACGAATTTGGCTTGGCTGAGCGTACACCTCCTCAACGGTACGCTGGCGATCACGCTCTTCAAGGGCGTCAAGAGCATTCACCAAGATATTCATAAACACCTGGTTCATCGAACCCGCATGACATAACACCTGGGGTAAGGCTCCATAGTCTCGGATAATCTTGACTTCAGGGCGATCGGACTTAGCCTTGAGGCGATTCCCCAAAATCGTCAAGGTACTCTCAATCCCCTCATGTAAATCCACCGGTTTCACCTCCGACTCATCCAGACGACTGAAATTCCGTAGGCTGGAGACAATTTCCCGGATACGTTCAGCCCCAACCCGCATCGAACCGAGAATTTTGACAATATCCCTGGCGATAAAATCCAATTCAATCTCATCCCGTCGTTGAGCCACCTCGGGATCATCGAGAGGACAATTCTGCTCATACAGTTGGATAAACCCCAATAAATCCCCAATATACTCATCAGCATGAACCAAATTGCCATAGATGAAATTGACAGGATTATTGATTTCATGGGCCACCCCAGCCACCAACTGTCCCAAACCTGACATTTTTTCCGTTTGCACTAACTGGGCCTGAGTCTCCTTGAGGGTGTTGAGGGCCTGTAACAGTTCTTCGGTACGCTCCTTAACTCGCTGTTCGAGAGTTTCAGTCAGTTCCTCCAGAGCCTTTTGGGCCAGTTGGCGATCTTGAATTTCCTGGGCCAGTTGTTGATTTTGTGCAGCCAACTCTTCCTCAGCCAGTTCTCGGCTTTCTTCGCTCAGCACATACCACCAGGAGGCGATCCCTAAAATCACCAGTAGGGGAGCGTAGAGGGCTACAAACACCGTCAATAGGCCTTCATCGAGTTGGGGCGATCGCGGTGGTAACTCTTTCAAGCCTAGATACGCGACGACAACAAATAACAGTCCCGTAATACTTGCGACGAGGGTAAAGGCCCCTAGGAACCGTAATACCTTTTGATCGAGGTGAGGGGCAATTTTGCTATGAAAAGTCTTTTGCAACGGCTGCAACAGAGGAAACTCTCCCCAGTCGATCGCCGGTTTGCAGCGATCATGACAGCGAGAATCTAAGCTACAACACAGCGAACAGATTGGCCCGTCATACACCGGACAATGAGCCATATCTTGGGGTTCATAGGAGTTGTCACAGAGACAGCAGTCAATCAAATTCCGATTATCTAGGGTACGAACCGCTCCAGCCAATGGCTCATCGAGATCTGCGATCAGGTTGGCGGCCTCGATTTGGGCTTGATAGATATTGGCACGGGCAATGTAAAATCGTCCTTGGGTTAGTTTGGCCAGCAACGGTGAGAGAACGACAGCCAAACCGAGGGCAATAAAGGGAGAATAGGCTTGAGCGTAATCTCCCCAGGTTCCCACAAAGGCGGCGATCGCCACTAACGAAGCAATAATCGTTGCTCCAAACCCCACCGGATTGATGTTATAGAGATGAGCCCGCTTAAACTCAATATAGGATGGACTCCAGCCTAAGGGTTTGTTAATGACCAAGTCGGCGACTAAGGCCCCAATCCAGGCGATCGCCACGTTAGAATATAGTCCCAACACTGCTTCTAAGGTTTCAAACACGCCCAACTCCATCAACAGCAGCGAGATAGCCACGTTGAAAATGAGCCAAACCACTCGTCCTGGATGATTATGGGTGAGACGAGAAAAGAAATTTGACCAAGCTAACGACCCCGCATAAGCATTCGTGACGTTAATCTTGATTTGAGAGACCACCACAAACAGCGTCACCACCGCCAACACCGTTTCAGGGCGGCTAAAGATATCCTCAAACCCGGCTAAATACATATATACAGGTTCTTTGGCCTGAATTTTCGAAATCCCATGTTCCAGGGCTAAGAAGGCCAAAAATGCCCCTCCAATCTGTTTAGCCCAACCTAAAACCACCCAACCTGGGCCAGCGGCCATCGCGGCTAACCACCAGCGGTAACGATTCTGGGGGGTGCGATCGGGTAAAAATCGAAGATAATCTACTTGTTCACCCAATTGAGCAATTAGGGAAAACGAAACCGTCGCCGCTGTCCCAAATAGTAGTGGATTGAACCCCGACTCGCTGGCTGCATTTCCCCCAAACTCAATCCAACGAGCGAACACATCAGGTTCCCGATGCAAGACAAACACATAGGGACTGACCATCAGGATCAACCAAAGGGGTTGCGTCCACAGTTGCAGTTTATTAATAAAGGTCACCCCATAAAACACCATCGGGATGATAATCAATGAACAGAGCAAATACCCCCATGCCAACGGTAAATTTACGTAGAGATTAAGGGCTTGGGCCATAATGGCCGCTTCCAACGCGAAAAAGATAAAGGTAAACGAGGCATAAATCACAGATGTAATCGTCGAGCCGATATAGCCAAACCCAGCCCCCCGAGTCAATAAGTCCATATCGATGTTGTATTTTGAGGCGTAATACGAGATGGGAATCCCCGCCAAGAAAATAATCAAACTGACTAGACTAATTGCCCAAAATGTGTTAAAAAACCCGTAGTTAATGACCAAGGAACCACCGATCGCCTCCAGGGCAAGAAAGGAAATACCCCCTAGAGCTGTATTGGCCACCAAAAACTCAGACCATTTCCGGAAGGATTTGGGTGCATAGCGCAGAGAATAGTCTTCAAAGGTTTCATTAGCGACCCAGGTGTTATATTCTCGCCGTTCTTTTAAAATCTTGGGCGTACTAGCCATGGCGTATCACGTGATTTTTGGAAACTAAACTAGGAAACAAAAAATTGACAACCGATAGATGGGAGTGCAGACCCTGAATTTTAGCAAAATTGGGAATTTATAATTGTTGTCTCGGCCACATCTGGCTGATTAAGGACATCGAATTAGACTAGAATTCCCACCTATGATTCTATAGTGCAATCGACAAAATAGGCAACAATATCAGATTGGATTGAGTTTTGATCCATTTTGCAATTTATCAGAACTGATTTAAGTTGTTATAAAAACACAACTTCCATTGTTTTATCGACTTTCAATCATGAATTAATTGGCATAAATCAAAAAAATAAATGGGTCTTCTGGATCTACGGTGGAATTTGTTGCAGGGTATACAAAATTGTAGGGGCGAAAAATTTTTCGCCCCTACTAAATTTAAAACAAAATCATATGAAAGCTATCTCAATCCTAGGAACCTCATCTAATGCCGGCAAAAGTTGGCTAACCACTGCCTTGGGAGCCTGGTTGTATCGACAAGGAGTTCGCGTTGCCCCCTTCAAATCGCAAAATATGTCCAATAACTCCTATGTCACCTTAGATGGTGGAGAAATTGGCCGGGCGCAAGCGGCTCAAGCCTTAGCCTGCGGGTTACAGCCGCAAGTGGAAATGAACCCAATTCTCCTGAAACCCTCGGGGAATAGTACCTCACAATTAGTTGTTTTAGGACAGGCCAAAGAGCATATCCCCGCCAAACTCTATTATCGTCATATTGAAGCTCTTTGGCAGGTCGTTACTGATACCCTAGAAGGCTGGAAATCTCGGTGTGATGTTCTACTTCTCGAAGGGGCCGGAAGTCCCGTTGAACTGAATCTCATGCACCGAGATATCGTGAATTTACGTCCAGTTGCCCATCTACAAGGACGTTGGTTGCTGGTAGGGGACATCGAACGGGGAGGGATTTTTGCTCAAGCGGTGGGAACCTATCAGTTAATTCCTGAGCCTCTCAAAGAAGCAGGATTAGGATTGGTGGTCAACAAATTTCGTGGTGATTTGAGCCTGTTTGCTGAGGCTGCAAGCCACTTTCAACAGCATTTACCTCATTTTCCCTATTTGGGGACGTTACCCTATCAGGACGCCCTACAACCTGAAAGTGAAGATAGTTTGTGTGAGGAGGCGGAGGAATCCAACAGCGGCGAGGGAGCGATCCTGGCCTGGATTCGCTTTCCCTATTTGTCCAATTCCCAAGATTGTCAGCCCTGGCGGCTTGATCATGGGGTACAGGTGAAATGGGTGCGATCGCCGCAGCAGTTAGACGCGGCCCGCGTCATCGTCTTACCCGGAAGTAAAAATACCCTACGAGATTTGGCCTGGTTATGGGAAACCGGCTTAGCGGCGGCTATCACCCAGGCCCGCGATCGCGGTGTTCCCATCATCGGCATTTGTGGCGGCTATCAGATGTTGGGAGACTGGCTGATTGATCCAACAGGATTAGCTGGGGATGCGGGCCAAGTTCCCGGCTTAGGCTTGCTTCCCCTCGTGACGGAGTTTGCTCCCTCGAAATCCGTGCGTCAAGTGGCGGCCCAATGGGAAGATAAAATCTGGCAAGCCTATGAAATCCATATGGGGCAAACCTCACTCTCTCCTAGGGGGGTTGATGACTCCACCTATGGGCCTCTGTTGTTGGCGGATGGCGTGGCTGAAGGCCAACGGGGCGATCGCACCCTGGGAACCTATCTTCATGGCTTATTTGAGTCCTCAGCCGTCCGTCGTTACCTGATGCACTTGGCCCGAGTCGAGGGGTATGAACCCGCCGCCGAGAGTTGGCTGGCAGTCCAACGGCGGCTGTACGATGACATGGCACAATTGATCGAAGACTATTTGGATTTAACACCAATCCGTCGTTATTTAGAACTTTGATTCGTTCAATTCGCTTCTTTAAGGGGTTTAATGAGCAATTCTCCAATGGATTCACTGACGCAGAAGGAACAAGAGCGGCTACGGAAGATTAAGGCCGCTAAAGATAAGTCCCATGAGGCGCGACAGGGCCAGGAAAAAGGCCTCTATGTTCTATTTACGGGACTGGGTAAGGGCAAAACCAGTAGTGCCATGAATTTGGTGTATCGTCATTTGGCTCACGATCGCCCCTGTGCGGTGGTTCAGTTTGTCAAAAACTCCCAGGCCTATCCCGATGGCGATCGCCTCCTGCTGACAAAACTCTCGCAACAGGGGTTTCCCGTCAAAATACATACTCTCGGAGGCGGCTTCACCTGGGAAACTCAGAACCCTGAACAGGATCGCCAGATGGCCGCAGCGGCTTGGCAGCAAGCGATGGATTATATTCAAGATCCTGAGATTTCCTTGGTGGTTCTCGATGAACTGCATATCGCCCTCAAAAATAAGCAGTTAGAGGTTGAACCGATTTTGGCGGCGATTCAGGCTCGTCCCCCCCTCTCTCATGTGGTGACGACGGGCCGTTATGCGCCCGAGGTGTTGATTGAGGCGGCGGATTTGGTGACGGAGATGACTCGCGTGAAACATCCCATTTCTCAGGGAGTTCCGGCCCAACTGGGGATTGAGTTTTAAGGGGAATAACGGGAGAGGGCGATCGCGGCATTTTGCCCGCCGAAGCCAAAACTTAGACAGAGACTGTGATTGCACTCTTGCTCACGAGTTTGGCTGATTAAATCTAAGTCAAACTCCGACTCTCGCAGGCCCACACAAGGGGGAAGACGACTTTCGCTCATCGCCAGGAGGCAAAAGGCCACGCCTAAGGCGCCTGAAGCCCCGATGGTGTGGCCCGTTGCCCCCTTGGTGGAACTGACGGGAACCCCTTGGGGAAATAGCCATTGGATCAAGGCCGCTTCGCGACTGTCGTTGAGCTGGGTACTGGTTCCGTGAGCGTGAATATAGTCGATGTCTTGGCTGGTGAGTTGACTGCGATCGAGACAGTGTTTCACCGCTGCGATCGCCCCCAAACTCTCGGGCTGCGGGGCGCTAACATGATAGCCATCAGCCGTGAGGCCAAAATCGAGAACTTCACCGTAGATCCGGGCCTGTCGCTGTTGGGCTAAATCGGCTCGTTCGAGGAGAAATAGGGCCGCACCTTCGGCCAGGGCTAGTCCTTCTCGTTGGCGATCGAAGGGATAACAGCCCTGTTTGGCTAAAGCGCCCATGCGGTCAAAACTGGCTAAGGTTAGGGGGGTGATAGGCGTTTCGACGGCCCCGGCCAGGACGCGATCGCAGGTTCGCTCCCGGATTAACTGCACCCCACGGGCGATCGCCGCGATTCCGGTAGCACAGGCGGCCATCGGCGACAAAACGGGGCCACAACTGCCACAAAGGGCGGCGGCTAGGGTTCCGGGGTTATAGGGAAGAGCCGCATACCAGGCTTGGGGGTTTGGAAAATTGCTTTGTTTGGCCCATTGAGTCGCGAGTTGTTCTAATTGCCCCTGTTGAGCGCGACTGGAACTGACAACAATGCCGCAATCGGCCAGGGGGGGAGTCAGGCCCCCATCCTCTAGGGTCATGAGTACGGCTTGCTGAGTCAGTTCACTCAACTCCATCGGTTGAGAACTCAGCATCCCGAGGGGTTTGCTGGGCAAGGCGGGAAAGGGTTGTTGCTGTCGCAGCCCTGATTCTCCATTGAGAAGTTTACGCCAACTGGTGGGCAACGTTCCTAAGCTACTGCGTCCCCCCATGCCGGTGATGACAACTGGGATCTGCGATCGCGTCACCTGGACTTGTTCAACCACTACTCGACGAGATTCTCGGCGCCTTCGCTGACTCGGGCCGATTCGAGGCGATCGCCTTGTTGAATCCCATCGACGACCTCCATTCCTTCGCTGACATAGCCAAAGACGGCATAATTCCCGTCCAGGAAGCTGAGATCATCGAGGGTGATATAAAACTGGGCTGAGGCGGAGTTGGGGGCTTGCGATCGCGCCATCGCCACGGCCCCCCGACGATGTTGTAACAGGGGTGCTTCCCGGACTCCCGCTTGGGCTAAGGTTTGACCATAAACCGGCTCGTCGGTTCCTTGGGGTTTGATTTCCAAGGGAATATAGCGGGCTTCCCCCGTCTCAGCATTGACATAATTCCCGGTTCCCAGTCGCGACGCGGGGACATCGGGATCGGTACTGAGGGGATCTCCCCCTTGAACCACAAAGGGATCTGGCTCTCGTACGACACGATGAAAGCGGGTTCCGTTATAGACTCCTTTCTGAACTAAGTCTACAAAGTTCCCGGCGGTGACGGGGGCATCGTCGCCGTTAACCTCAATGGTGATGGGGGAACCATTAACGACGATCACCACCGTCGCCATCCCTTCTAAGCGAGGCGTAATCTCTGCTGCGGCTTGGACTTCGGAGGTCGCAGTTGGTGTTGACGCGGCATCGGTTTGAGCGAGATCCGTGGCTTGGGTGCAACTGGCCAGTACCGTGATACTGAGGACAATTAACACCGTCAGGCGCAGTCGCCACCAACGGTCCTGGGATTGGGTCAAAGGTTGCATGAGTCTGTGACCAATGAATTGGACTGAGCTAATCTTATAAGCCTTCGAGGGGAACGGCGAGGAAACGTGCTAACTCAGCGGCGCGATTTTCGACTTCGGCTAAGGACAGCGGTTGGCCAACTCGGGTTAGGGGGATATCCCGCATTCCTTTTACCCGCAGGTATAAGGCTCGTTTGGGGTTCACCCCATCTTTGATGTCAACGCGAATGGATTTGATGTCGTTGACGTCGCAGCTAATTTCAATGCGGCGGTTTTTGCCGGGAAATCCCCAGCGAAATACGGTTACGGTTCCCTCGTTGAGGTTGAACTCGTTGTAACCACCGCCAACATCCCAGAGAATCACGAGCCAGAGATAGGTTGACAGTAAGATGGCGGCGGTTCCGTACAACCCCATGACGAGGCCTTGAGGTACGAAAATCAGTTCGGTGGGATTGGCGAAGGGGAGAAGGTTCACTTGGGTATAGCTCGAAATCCCTGAGAGCAAGAAGCCAACGCCACCGACGAGAACAACCGTTGCCCAAAAGTAGTTACTGAAGCGTCGAGAGCCTAAGACGGGCTGTTTTAAGGTGCGATCGCTCGTGCTAATAGTCTGTGCGGTCATAGTAAATTCTACCTAATTTCTAAAAAAAAATGTCTGAGTCTTGACAAAAAATATTAAGTGTGATATCGGCGCTTCAAGCACAACAGAATTGAAAAATTCTTAATGTATTTTAACCCCTTCAGTCCCTGCTTTGAGCGGGAATTTCCGCGACTTTCTTAGAAACTTGGGTAGCATTCTGGAGAACTTGGTGGCATAGTATATACTTATGTTAACTTAATTAAAACCTTGCACAATTTTTCAAAGCAAGGAGGCTTGACGATATTATGACCATTGCTGTAAGCCGTGGACCAGAAAGAAGCTGGTTCGACGTACTTGACGACTGGCTCAAACGCGATCGCTTCGTGTTTGTCGGCTGGTCTGGCATTCTTCTGTTCCCCTGTGCCTACCTCGCCGTTGGCGGCTGGCTCACCGGAACCACCTTTGTAACATCCTGGTATACCCACGGTCTGGCATCTTCGTACCTCGAAGGTTGCAACTTCCTGACCGTTGCCGTGTCCACACCTCCCGACAGCTTGGGCCACTCCCTGCTGTTCCTGTGGGGACCCGAAGCCCAGTGGAACTTCGCTCGCTGGTGTCAACTCGGCGGACTTTGGACCTTTACCGCCCTCCACGGTGCGTTTGGACTGATTGGCTTTATGCTGCGTCAGTTTGAAATTGCTCGTCTGGTGGGATTGCGTCCTTACAATGCGATCGCCTTCAGCGGTCCCATCGCCGTGTTCGTGGCTGTGTTCCTGCTCTATCCCTTGGGACAATCGAGCTGGTTCTTCGCACCCAGCTTCGGTGTCGCGGCAATCTTCCGTTTCATTCTCTTTTTCCAAGGGTTCCACAACTGGACGCTTAATCCCTTCCACATGATGGGGGTTGCCGGCATCCTCGGCGGAGCGCTCCTCTGTGCCATTCACGGTGCCACCGTGGAAAACACCCTCTTCCAAGACGGTGAAGGCGCTAACACCTTCCGCGCCTTTGAACCGACCCAAGCCGAAGAAACCTACTCCATGGTGACGGCTAACCGGTTCTGGTCTCAGATTTTCGGGATTGCCTTCTCCAACAAACGCTGGTTGCACTTCTTCATGCTCTTCGTTCCCGTAACGGGACTGTGGATGAGCGCCATCGGTGTGGTTGGACTCGGTTTGAACCTACGAGCCTATGACTTCACCAGCCAAGAAATTCGCGCGGCTGAAGACCCCGAGTTTGAAACCTTCTACACCAAGAACATTCTCTTGAATGAAGGGATTCGCGCTTGGATGGCCCCGACGGACCAACCTCACCAAAACTTTGAGTTCCCCGAGGAAGTTCTACCTCGCGGTAACGCTCTGTAACAGGTTCTGTCAAACGTTCTATAAAACGTTCTGTAACACCCTGGGTAATCCCCTTGGTCAATCTAGATTCTCAATTTGGATTAACTCGGGTTTACCACTGGGGGGTTTGCTACCGTAGGTTTGCTACTGTAGGTCTTAGCATCGTTGTTCTGATGCAAGTCTCAGCCTAATCCCCCCATTGACCCTTTTCACCGGGAGAATCATCAACGCCAAAGTCTTGATGGTTCTCCTATCCCCGACGCACGTTAGATTTAGAGGAGGTTAAACCTCGTGACAACATCGTTCAACACTGCCATGATCAGTGGCGGACGTGACCAACAATCATCAGGATTCGCCTGGTGGTCTGGGAACGCTCGTCTTATCGACCTGTCGGGTAAACTACTCGGCGCTCACGTTGCCCACGCGGGCTTGATTGTCTTCTGGGCCGGCGCGATGACCTTATTTGAGGTCGCTCACTTTGTTCCCGAAAAACCCATGTATGAGCAAGGTCTAATCTTGCTCCCTCACCTGGGAACTCTCGGTTGGGGCGTTGGCCCTGGTGGTGAAGTGATCGACACCTTCCCCTACTTTGTCGTTGGTGTTCTTCACCTGATTTCTTCAGCGGTTCTCGGCCTCGGTGGAATTTACCACGCGGTTCGTGGCCCCGAACGCCTCGAAGAATATTCCTCCTTCTTCGGTTATGACTGGAAGGACAAAAACCAAATGACCAACATCATTGGTTTCCACCTCATCCTCTTGGGATGTGGTGCGCTACTGTTGGTGGCTAAAGCCATGTTCTTTGGTGGTGTCTATGATACCTGGGCACCCGGTGGCGGTGACGTTCGCGTCATCAACAACCCCACCCTCGACCCCTCGGTCATCTTTGGCTACCTCGTGAGAAACCCCTTTGGTGGCGTTGGGTCCATCATCGGTGTGGACAACATGGAAGATATCATTGGTGGCCACATCTGGGTTGGCTTAATCTGCATCGCCGGTGGTGTTTGGCACATCCTCACCAAGCCGTTTGGTTGGGCACGCCGCGCCTTCATCTGGTCTGGTGAAGCCTATCTGTCTTACAGTGTCGGCGCCCTGTCTCTGATGGCGTTCATCGCTTCGGCTTACGTTTGGTTCAACAACACCGCGTATCCGAGTGAGTTCTACGGCCCGACTAACGCTGAAGCCTCTCAGGCTCAGTCCTTTGTCTTCTTGGCTCGTGACCAAAAACTCGGTGCTAACATTGGGTCTGCTCAAGGACCGACGGGTCTGGGTAAATACCTGATGCGCTCTCCGACCGGTGAAATCATCTTCGGTGGTGAAACCATGCGCTTCTGGGACTTCCGTGGTCCTTGGCTTGAGCCTCTCCGTGGACCGAATGGTCTCGACCTCAACAAACTCAAAAATGATATTCAGCCTTGGCAACTTCGCCGTGCGGCTGAGTACATGACCCACGCTCCTAACGGTTCCATCAACTCTGTGGGTGGGATTATTACGGAGCCTAACTCTGGTTTTAACTACGTTAACCCTCGTGCTTGGTTGGCGGCGTCTCACTTCATTCTCGCGTTCTTCTTCTTGGTGGGTCACTTGTGGCACGCTGGACGCGCTCGCGCTGCTGCGGGTGGGTTTGAATCGGGACTCAATCGTGAGACTGAGCCGGTTCTGAATATGAACCCTCTCGACTAGAGCCTCTGGCTGAAGTCTGGTTCTGGATGTTAAATTCTGGACGTTAGACCTTTGCTATTGAGCTGAATTGAGCTGAATTAGGGTATGATGTGGCTCCCACTGAGTTGGGAGCCACTTTTTGTTGTCGGTATTGTGCGGGTATTTTGCCGTGATGACTGGGAGTTTTCCCGATTTTCAGGCATGAGGATGTCAAACAGTCTGGTAGCCTAGTGATGGGGGTTTCTGTGGAGATGCGATCGCCCGGAAACACCTTGTCAGATATGATGCAGAAAAAGGATAAAGGGATGGTAATGACGGACGACCGGAACTCGCCTCGGGACGAGCAGTTTGATCTCCGTGCCTATTTGGCGGAGGGGAAGACGTTAGTTGAAGCCGCGCTCGACCGCGCACTTCCGGTCATCTACCCCGAACGAGTCTATGAGGCTATGCGCTATTCTCTCTTGGCTGGGGGGAAGCGGTTACGACCCATTTTGTGTTTGACGACCTGCCAGATGCTGGGTGGGACTCGGGAGATGGCCATGCCAACGGCTTGTGCGTTGGAGATGGTCCATACGATGTCCTTGATTCACGATGATTTGCCGTCGATGGATAATGATGATTATCGACGGGGAAAATTAACCAATCACAAGGTGTTTGGCGATGATGTGGCAATTTTGGCGGGGGATGGACTCCTGGCCTATGCCTTTGAATATATCGCTGTGGAAACCCAGGATGTCCCCGCTGTGAATCTGTTGCAGGTTGTGGCTCGTTTAGGACGAGCGGTCGGCGCGGCTGGATTGGTGGGGGGACAAGTGGTGGATTTGGAGTCGGAAGGGAAACCGGATATTGCTCTGGAGACATTACAGTTTATCCACACTCATAAAACGGCGGCCTTACTCGAAGCCAGTGTCGTCTCCGGGGCGTTATTGGCAGGAGCCTCTGAAACGGAGGTTGAGCGTCTGTCTCGCTATGCCTATCAGATTGGTTTAGCTTTTCAGATTGTGGACGATATCCTCGATGTAACGGCGTCGTCTGAGGTTTTGGGTAAAACGGCCGGCAAGGATGCTAAGGTGCAAAAGGCAACCTACCCGAGTTTATGGGGATTAGAAGAGTCGAAGCGACAGGCGGAGATGGCGATCGCAGAGGCTAAATCAGAACTTGAACCGTTTGCTGAAGCGGCTCGTCCCTTAGTCGAAATTGCTGAGTTTATTATCCGTCGCCAGTACTAAGGGAAGTTATGGAAGATTTGGCGCAGGTTTTTAATAATCACATTTTAATTGTGGCACTCGCGGCCTGTTTGATCGCGCAGTTGTCGAAGTTACTGTTGTACGCGGTTCAACATCGTCGCTTGAATGGACGAGTCTTAATTGAAACCGGTGGAATGCCGAGTTCTCACTCAGCTTTGGTGACGGCGTTGGCGACGGGTGTGGGACAAACTCTCGGCTGGGATAGTCCTGATTTTGCGATCGCCGTCGTGTTTGCGGTGATCGTCATGTACGATGCTGCTGGGGTGCGCCAAGCGGCGGGGAAACAGGCTCGGGTTCTCAATCAAATGATTGATGCCTGGTTTCATGAAGACATTGAGTTTGATGAAGACCGCCTCAAGGAACTCTTAGGACATACCCCTTTTCAAGTCGTCATTGGTTCGGCGTTAGGTGTAGCGGTCGCCTGTTTGCTTCAAGGGGCTTAGATAGCAAAAGTTGGTCTGAATTGTACAAAAAATAGGGGATAAGAAGGCAAGAGGCAAGAGGCAAGAGGCAAGGGGTTGGGGATTCTCTCACAACTCAGAGTGTCCTAAGCCAATCTTCGATGGCTATAGTCCTGGATGAACAGACAAAAGACCCAACCGAATCGGTTGGGTCTTTGGGTCTCATCAAAATAAAGACGTGATCCGTGCTTTAGTGAAGAGGATGGAAGAGTAAATCGGGAAAAATGCGATTAAACTCAATCAAAATTCCCGCCGTAATAAACATCCAGGCCGTTGCCAAAACGGGAGCGGTTGACAGGTATCTTTGTAGGTCTTTCATAAATTAACTCCGTGGTTTTCAAACGAGAAATGAGTCCAGTCTAGCGGGGAGAAATGGGGATTTCATTGTCGTTGGCGAACATTTCTCCAGTGGTCATTTCTTTGAATGCCGCTAGAGGCCAAGCAACGCCACCTAAGGAGCAGCTAATAGCCCGAGGAACGTCGATGATGATTTCTTTTTCTTCGGGAGATTTCTCGCCACGAATAGAAATTAGATAACTCCGACCGGCCCAGCCAATCCAGCCAGCAATGTACAGAAACAGCACGCCAGGAATGAGAAATTCTCCAGCATGGCTCCAGCGACCATCCACAATCAGGTGAGGAAGGCCCTCTTCTCCGCAGAGAAGTTCGCGTCCATACAGTTCAAACCGTTGTTTCGCTTGCTCAGTGGTTGCGGCTTTGGCACGGGCGATAAAGGCAGGACTCTCGTTACAGGGAGTCAGACCCGCCACGTCAGCCGAAGCGGTGGGAGCAAAGCTGAACCAAAGAACTGCTGTCAGTACCAGCGCTAATAGTCGTCGCATAAGAATGCTTTCCTTGGATATCAAAACTTAAAATGATATCTTTGATGACCTCGATGTCAGTGTCGGAGTCAATGTCAAAGATATCTGGCTAGCATCCTATCATAAAAGATATCGCTTCCCGGAGAGCCTTTTAGAGTAAATGACCACAATCCTGGCTATTGAAACAAGTTGTGACGAAACTGCCGTTGCAATTGTTAAAAAACGTCAAGTTTTAAGTAGTATTGTTACATCTCAAATCGAAACCCATCGCCGTTATGGGGGGGTTGTGCCGGAGGTCGCCTCCCGCCAACATCTCGAACGACTCGGCGAGGCGATCGCCCAAAGTTTAGACCAGGCAAACCTCCATCCGAGTCAACTCGATGGAA
The DNA here is from genome assembly GCA_900149785.2 of Phormidium lacuna HE10JO. Taxonomy (GTDB): domain Bacteria; phylum Cyanobacteriota; class Cyanobacteriia; order Cyanobacteriales; family Geitlerinemataceae; genus Sodalinema; species Sodalinema lacuna_A. The sequence continues at coordinate 18,379 of FSSI02000039.1, forward strand.
TAGCCGCTACCTGCACGCCGGGCCTAGTCGGGTCGTTACTGGTTGGGGTAATGGCGGCCAAAACCCTAGCCCTCGTTCATGACAAACCTTTCCTCGGGGTTCACCATCTCGAAGGCCATCTCTACGCTTCCTATCTCAGCGATCCCAGCCTAGAGCCGCCTTTTCTCTGTCTCTTGGTCTCCGGGGGGCATACCAGCCTCATTCACGTTAAAACTTGTGGCGACTATCACTCCCTCGGTCAAACGCGGGATGATGCCGCTGGCGAGGCCTTTGACAAGGTGGCCCGTTTATTAGATCTCGGTTATCCCGGCGGCCCAGAAATCGATCGCCTGGCCCAACAAGGGGACCCCAACGCCTTCTCCTTGCCCGAAGGCCGCGTGAAACTGCCCCAGGGCGGCATTCACCCCTATGATGCCAGCTACAGTGGCTTAAAGACCGCTGTGATGCGCCTGGTGCAAAAACTCAAGGCGGAAGGCGACGAACTTCCCGTGGCCGATCTCGCCGCCAGTTTCCAAAAAACCGTGGTGCGATCGCTCGTCAAACGCACCATCCGCTGTGCCTTAGATCATCAGTTGTCAACGATCGCCGTCGGAGGAGGTGTCGCCGCCAACAGTGGCTTACGTCGAGACTTAACCGCCGCCGCTGAGGAAAACGACCTACGAGTTCTCTTTCCGCCGATGGCCTACTGTACCGACAATGCGGCCATGATTGGTTGTGCCGCCTCAGAACACCTCAGCCGAGGACATACTTCACCCTTAACCTTGGGGGTACGCTCTCGGCTGTCGGTGTCTCAAGCTATGACACTTTATGGGGATAGGGAACAGGGAATAGGGAACAGGGAACAGGGAATAGGGAACAGGGAATAGGGAATAGGGAACAGGGAATAGGGAATAGGGAATTAGGGAACAGGGAATAGGGAATAGAGTTCCCTCCCTGTTCCCGTACTGTTTATGTATCCTGGCGATTCCCGGCAAGATAGGCGTTTAGGGCTTCGCTGGCCAGGTCTAACATGGGTTTCCCCGAACGGAGGGATTCTTCTTTGAGGCGATCGTAAACCTCGTCATAAATGCGAATCCGATGGCGTTCTTGTCGTTTGGGTTTCAGGGTTGAGGGATCGTAGCTGTCGGAGAACTGTTGTAATCCGTCCATACCCATGCGATCGCAGAAATCACCAAAGCGCTCGCCGGGTTTACGCTCTTGTTTGAAATAGACGAACAAGGGTTCTAACACCTGTTCGATTTCATCAGCCGCCACGCGATCGCGATAGACTTGCGCCAAGCGAGTCTGATGGGGATCTGCTCCCAACCACATCTGATACACATTGGGGGCGCGTCCCACAAACCCTAACTCGGCAATATAGGGCCGCGCACAGCCATTGGGACACCCCGTCATACGGATCACAAATTCCTCTTTACGCAGTCCCACGCGGACCAATAGCTTGCGAATGCGATCCAAAATATCGGGAATGGCCCGTTCTGACTCGGCGATCGCCAACCCACACGTGGGTAGCGCAGGACAAGCCATCGACAGCCGTTTCAGGGAATCCAAGCCTTCGAGGGACTGAACTCCAGCCTCCCGCAAGATACCGTTAATGGTCTCACGCTGGCTCGGATCAATGTCGTACAGCAAGACATTTTGATGGGGCGTTAGACGCATCGGCAGATCCAACGTCTCAACGATGCGGCGCAGGGCGCTGCGGAGCTTCCAATCCCCATAATCAGCAATGCGTCCATTTTGAACCCATAGCCCTAAAAAGAGCTTGCCATCCCCCTGTTCATGCCAGCCTAAATAGTCTTCATAGCGCCATTCGGGCAGAGGCTGATAGGGGTGTAACGACTTGCCAAAATAGCCTTCGACCGTGCTGCGGAATTTCTCGACTCCCCAATCATGGAGGAGATATTTCAAGCGAGCGTGACGACGGTTATGGCGATCGCCGTAGTCCCGTTGTGCTGCCACAATGGCTTTCACCAGGTCGTAAATATCGGCTTTATCCACATAGCCAATTTCATCAGCCAAGCGAGGGAAGGTTTCCTCTTTGTTATGAGTTCGGGCCAAGCCGCCACCGGCGAGGATATTAAACCCTTGAACCTCTCCCTGGTCGTTGCTAACCAAGACTAAGGCTAAATCTTGTGAATAGAGGTCAACGGAGTTATCCCCCGGAACCGTAACACAGCTTTTGAATTTACGGGGCATATAATGCTCCCCATAAATCGGTTCCTCTTTATCCTTAAAGATGGTTCCATTGCCATTGCGTTGGCGGGCCGCTTTGACTTCGGGATCTTCCTCCCCGGAAATAGCTTTTTCGCCATCGAGCCAAATTTCGTAATAGGCGCCGCTTTGGGGGGTGAGTAGATCGGCAATGCGATCGGCATAGTCCCAGGCGGCGGCATACTCGGGGCGATTTTTAAACGGGGCCGGAGGTGCCATGACATTGCGGTTGAGGTCGCCGCAGGCCCCGAGGGTTGAGCCGAGATTACGCACGATCGCGCCAATGGTGGCTTTGAGATTTTTCTTGAGGATGCCATGAAGTTGGAACCCTTGGCGGGTGGTCACTCGCAGCGTCTCGTTGCCGTAGTCTGAGGCCAGGCGATCGAGGGTCAGGTACAGCTGCGGCGGAATAAAGCCACCGGGGTTCCGGGTACGGATCATCATTTGATAATCCTTCTCTTGTCCCTTAACCCGATTATCTCGGTTGTCTTGTTGATAAGAGCCGTGAAATTTCAGGATCTGAATTCCGGCTTCACTAAAGTGGGTGGTATCTTCGAGAATTTCTGTAGCAACCGGTTCACGCAGAAAGGCGCTGCGTTCTTTAATTCCTTCGAGTTTTGAGAGTTTGCGTTCGCGAGAGTTGGGCGTCAGCGTAGCCATGCTTTAACAAGGTGAGAGTACGTCATCATCGCTCCATCCCCTGCGATCGGGGGAGTTGAGGCGATGCAGGATTCCCCGGCTCAGGTCTTTGGGAGTCCTGAAGTCCGGTAATCCGGTCGAGATTGTGGAGAATACATCTTGGAAACTATTTTAGCATCCTTGGGGGGACGCATCAGAGGGGTTGAAATCAATCTTTGAGATGGCGATTTGAGATTACGATTTGAGATTACGATTTGAGATGGCGATCGCCGCCCCTTAGGGAGAAGAGATTTCCTCTAAGTTGCCGCCGACGACCCAACCTTCTTGATTGCTCGACTCAGAGCGAACCCGCTGCCAGGCTCCATTCTCGACATTTTCCAAGACTGTTACCGTTTCATTAAAGGCAATGCCCCCCAAGCTGCCGGCATCGTAACTGGGGTTGTCTCGCAGCAGTAAGCCTTCGGGCCAGGTGACGCGAGCCTGATAGAGTCCGGGGTTTGGGGTGGGACTCGGTTCTGGGGTAGGTTCGGGGTCCGCCTCTGGGGTGGGGGTTGTGCTGACTGGGGTTGCGGTGGGGGCTTGGGGGCTATCAAACTCGGGTTTGGGGGGCAATGCCGTTAAGCGGGCCACCAGATAGAGGGATGCGGCGACCGCCCCGCCTAAGGTGAGAGCGATGGCCAGGGTAAACCCGAGGATAAATTTGGCTAAATTGGACAGATTCATGGGAAAAACGGGTGGTTATGAGTCACCCCGTAGTTGTCCTTGGATACGACTTGAGAGACTACCTTGACGGGAGGCTAAACGCGCTTTCCCGGAGGTGGCCCAGTCTTGGAGAAACTGGATTTTTTCTTGAGCGGTGCGAGCCAGTGGCACAATTTGGCTGGCGGCTTCTAGGATATCTTGGGTGGTAAAGTCACGATTTTGACTAAAGCCAATGTGCATGGCTTCGACAATCATCTGTTCGATCTCGGCCCCGGAGAAATCGGGGGTTTCATAGGCCAGGCGATCGAGATCGTAGTTATTCAAGTTATGGGGCCGTAAGCGGGATAGATGCACGGCAAAGATTTCCCGTCGTTCGGCTTGGCTGGGTAAACCGACAAAGAAAATTTCATCAAAACGACCTTTGCGCAACATTTCAGGGGGTAACACCTGAATATCGTTGGCTGTGGCCACCACAAACACGGGGGAGTCTTTCTCGGCTAACCAGGTAATAAAGGTGCCGAAGACACGACTGGTGGTTCCTCCGTCTCCTTTTCCACCAAGGCCGGCGAAGGCTTTGTCAATTTCATCAATCCAGAGAATGCAGGGGGCCAGGGCCTCGGCGACTTGAATCATCTGACGGGTGCGGGATTCAGATTCTCCCACGAGGCCCGCGAACAGTCGCCCCACGTCTAACCGCAACAGGGGTAAATGCCAGTGATGGGCGATCGCCTTGGCACTCAGAGACTTCCCGGTTCCCTGAATCCCCACCAGCAGCAGACCTCGGGGATAGGGCAGGCCATACTCGCGGGCTTTTTCTGAAAATCCGCCTCCTCGTCGTAGTAACCAATCTTTGAGGTTATCTAAGCCGCCAATATCGCTAATTTCTTCGGTGGCCCCGTAAAATTCTAGGATTTGGGTTTGGCGGATGGTTTGGCGTTTTTCTTCGAGGATGAGGTCAACGTCTTCGGGTTCGAGTTGGCCGTGGCTGGCGATGGCCCGGGCCAGAACCCGACGAATCCGCTCTAACGACAGCCCCTGACACGATCGCACCATATCATCGAGGAGGCGATCGCCCAAGGGACGACCCGTCGAGGATAAGAGTCCTTCAATTTCCCGGCGAATTTCCTCTCCCGTTGGCAGGGAAAACTCCATCACCGTCAAGACTTCGCTTAAATCTTCGGGAATGGTGACATTTGGGGCCAGCAACACCAAGTTTTTGGGTTGAGACTTGAGTAAGCGGGCTAAGTTGCGTAATTTGCGCGAGATGGAAATATCATCGAGGAAGCGATGAAAGTCGCGCAAAATAAAGATAGCCGGGGCATTGGCGGGTAGTTTTTCCACCTGTTCGAGGGCTTGCAGGGGATTGCGTTGGGCTTTACCGGCATCGTTGGCGTTACCCTGATACCCCTCAACAAAATCCCAGATATAGACGGCACGATTACCTTGGCTTTGAGCCGATTGGCGAATACTGGCTTCGACTCGTTCTTCTTCCAGGGTGGAAATGTAGAGAATCGGGTAACGCGCTCGTAGCAGCAGTTCAAATTCGTCTTTAAAGCTCATGTTTTAGGGAGTTGGCTCACTCGGAAGTTTTCCTTGGAGATCTTGCAAGGCGGCCCAGCGGCGATCAATTGGCGGTGGCGTGGTGGTGTCTACCTCAATCCCGTCGCAGTCTTGACGACAGAGTTTGCGGTGGGGAAGTGCTAGACAGAGTTGTTCGTAGAGCCAATTTTCGGGATCGAAGGTCCCCTCGGGATGGAGGCTTTCGATCAGTTCTTCGCTGAGGACTTCTTGTTCGAGGGGTAAATCATCGGTGCGATCGGCGTTGACATCGAGCCAAATCACCTCGTCGGGGGAGACGTTTAGGCGGTGGTTATAGTTTTGTAAGCAGCGATCGCAGGTCAAGGTGACGATCGCCTCGATGGTGGCCGCAACCTGCAAGTAGGTTCCCTGATGGCTCACGGATATCGTCCCCTGCACCGGCATCAAGGTCTCCAACTCGGCGATAAACTGCTTAAAGTCAATGACCTCGGTTTTTTCTGGTGCTTTGAGTAGTGATGGAACATAAATCGGTTCCATTGTCAAGTCCTCCCAAACTGTGATGACTCTGTCGAGGCGATCGCGATCGACGCCATAACATCCGTCGTCGTCCTATCAAACCCATTCCCTAGCCGCAGCAAAACCTGTCCCGGCTCTCGGAACAGGTTTTTGGCCCAACTCATCGGTTCAAGACTGGCCGGCTTTTTTCTTGCGTTTCGGCTCAAACGGTAACTCTTGGCGAGATCCATCTTTCGCTTTGGCTTTCTCTTGAGCATCCACAATTTTTTGCAGATTCTCAGGTAGGGGTTCCCGAGACAGGATAAAGGTTTGCAGAGTTTGGAAGATGTTAGCCACCACCATATACATCAATACCCCAGCCGGAAGCGGGAAAAATAGAAACATCCCCGAGAAGATCACAGGGGTGAGCTTACTAATGGTTTGTTGCTGGGGATTGGCATTACTATCTTGCCCTTGTCCTGAGAGAACCTGGTTGAGATATAAACTCAGACCAAAAAACAGGACCATCCCCACGATATCCCAGTGGATTTCTCCATTGTCGCCGGTCGCACCGACTCGACCGAGGGCCTGAATAAACAGGAAGCCTTTATTCGCTGCTAATCCAGGAATTTTCCCTTCTAAGGTCACTTTTCCCGGTTGTAGGGCCTCTAAGGTGCCATCTTCGGCGATCGCAACCCGATTTTCACCGTCTTTGATTTGCCATTGCGGTTGCACATCCGGGTTGTCATAATCCTGAAGCAGTTGTTGCAAAGGCGTTCCATCTAACGATTGAAACTCTAAGCGAGTTTTTTCCCCCACCACCAGGCGATTTCCGGCCGGTAAAACGGCTGCAACCTTACGGTGGACACCATCGGTGACATAGATATTTTTGGGATCGCTGGTATACACTTGGGGTTGAATGCGCTCGATCTGTTCCCGAGGGAAAATCTCTAACTCGACTGGGTAGCCGATGTCAGCAAACGGCGATCCTCGTAAGGTGGCAAATAGGGCAAATAACACCGGCATTTGTACTAAAATCGGCAAGCAGCCCGCTAGGGGATTGCCAAATTCTTTGTAAACAGCACTCATTTCTTCTTGCTGTTTCGCCGGATCATCTTTATATCGTTCTTGAACTTCTTTAACCCGTTTTTGCATGGCCGGTTGCGCAACTCGCATCCGACGCATACTGCGAATCGATTTAGCGCTTAGGGGGTAAAGCGCGAATCGGATCACGAGGGTTAGGGCAACAATTGCCAGTCCGTAGCTCGGCACGATCCCATAGAATAAATCTAGGATCGGCAGCATTACGTTATTGGAGAGAAAACCAACACCAAAATCCATTACGTTTTACGCCAATTTCTGCGCGGTGATATCGTCAATCTGAGCCAATCGAAAAGTTGTGGTTTGGGGATTATTGTCCCAAAGAGCCACTGACTTGTTGGGCCTCGGGAGATAAATGCTCTTGAATGTAATTGTACACCTCTCGAAATTGAGGGACCGCTCGCAGTTCGAGTCGGCTGCCTCCTTGTAGGGTGAGAACCATATCGCCCCAGAGTCCGAAGCCTCGGGGAACGGTGACAATTTTGCGAATTTCTGAGTAGACCACATCGGTGCGATCGCGCCCCATCCAGCCTCCCGTCACCGACAGACGACGGTTCGTAATCCGAAACCGTAGCCAGAGGGCGCGGATGACAGCGCCAACGGTTAGGGGTAAGCCGATGACCGTTAAACCAATTAAGATATTGAAAACGAGGTCGCCGATATGGGGACCTCCTTCATAAAAGACTTCCTCACGAATGCCCATTGAGTACCTCGATTTTTGCCAACAACTGCTCTAATTCTTGCAGAAAGTGTCGTGAATTGCACTCTTTGGCGTCGGGGTAGGCGATGATAATCACGTCCCAACCGGGACGAACTCGGGGCAGCAACACTCGCAATGCGGCTCGAAGGCATCGCTTAATTCGATTGCGGACAACGGCTTTTTTACTGATTTTACGGCCGACACTGATGCCAAAACGAGCTGGGGGAACTTGAGCAATGCTGTTCCCCTCATAGACTCGATGATCGGCGCGATAGGCCCGCAGTCCCAGAACTCGGCTGCGAGTCCGCTGGCCACGCTGATACACCGTTTGAAAGTCTTTCCAATGGCGAAGTCGGTGAGCGTGAGGTAGCACCGAGAGTCTAAACGGAGAGCCGAGCCCGTCCTTTACGACGACGAGAGTTAATCACGCGCCGGCCGGTTTTGATACGCATCCGAGCGCGGAAGCCAGAGGTCCGTTTACGTTTGCGGACGGTTCCGCCGAAAGTTCGTTTGGTCATGGGTTGAGGTTGTAGTTGACAAACATGCAGTTTACCATTCTACAGCAAATTCCTCGGGCTGTTTGAGGGGATTGGCAATTTTCGCGGCTTGGGCGGCTCGGTCATCCGTGAGGTTAGCGGGGGCTAATGTTCAATACCCAAGTGCCCAGATAGCGAGCCATAGGGAGATCCCCAGGACTAAATACCCGTGCATTGAAGTAGTACATCCCACCAAAGCGAGGGTTACGGACGTTGGAGAAGACGATTTCGACATCATTCCCCGCTGCGATTGGCTCAATCGGGTAAATTTCAATGACCTGGTTCTCTTGATCCCAAATCACATCTTCGAGGGCGATGACCTCATAATCGCCGTTTTCCCGGACGCGCACCTGGACCGGTTGGCGATCGGGATCGCGATCGGGGTCTAGGCTCATGTCAAAGTCACCGTTGTAATAGTCCGGGTAGGTGATCGAGAGCTGGTTGACGGCAAAATCCATTTTCTCGGCCGGAATCCGCAGACGATAGCGATCGCGGGGATGTCCAGTCGTGCCGTAGTCAAGGCGAAACCCTAGTTGATTTTCCCGCCGTGGCCCCCCAAACAGGGTAAATCCTGGTAACCCCTGGGCCGTCACCTCGGGGGGAGCGGCAACGGCTAAGGCACCAATGATTAGACTCGCAGATAACCAACGTTTCATAAGGACTCCTAAGTATTTAGATCGCAACGCTAGATCACAAAGCTGGCGTGACGAGTCGGGGTCATGCGATCGTTTTTTTACAGTGTTAACGAATGTATCAAAATCCGACTCAACTGTCATGATAGTTCACAAGAGAGGCGATCGCCTTTCCCAGGGGCGAATCGGGACAGAGCAACGCCCCAAGTCATTATCCCCAAAGGATTGGAGAGATTGGGTTCTGTTAGCGCGATCGCCCAGAACCGCTGGCCAACAGCGACATTTACAGTAAGGAATCAGACGCTAAAATGGCAACGGTCTCCGGTAAAGACACCTCAAAACGAGGGAAATCACGTGACATTTTAGACTCCTCAGGATGTGGTCAGCCGTCCTTTAGTATTACTGTTGGTCTTAAGACAAGTTAAAGAGCCTGTGCCAGTTTCTAAAGATTGATCTACCATTCCCAGTAGATCAAGGCAGATGCGATCGCGTCCCTGTCCCTCAGCGGCAGGTCGGCTAACCCTAGCCCACAGGTCTTCGGTCGCATCACGGGTTGCATCATTTGTCGTATCAATTTGGTTATCGCGAACTGATCGTCAAGTCATCCCGCCGCTAAAATCGCAGCATTAAACCCGTAGAGGAGTCTTCATGAAAGTTGCAGTTGCCAAAGAAATCGAGGTCGGGGAGCGCCGAGTGGCACTCATTCCCGATATCGTGGCTCGGTTGGCCAAAAAAGGACTCGATATCTCGATCGAAGCCGGAGCCGGTGAAGGATCCTTCTTCCCTGACTCGGCCTATGAAGCCGCCGGTGCCAAGATTGTCTGTGATCCCAATCAAATTTGGCAGGGGAATGATGTGCTGTTAAAAGTTGCCCCGCCGACTCCCGAAGAAGTCGATCGCCTCAGCGCCGACACCACGCTGATTAGTTTTCTCAACCCTTTAGCCAATGCTGAACTGATGCAGCAGATCGCCCAACAGGGCATCACGGCTCTCAGCATGGAGTTGATTCCCCGCACCAGTCGCGCCCAGAGTATGGATGCTCTGTCGTCTCAAGCGGGGGTAGCCGGCTATAAAGCCGTCTTGGTGGCCGCCTCAGCCTTACCTAAATTCTTCCCCATGCTGACCACCGCCGCCGGAACCATCCGCCCGGCGAAAGTGTTTATCGTTGGGGCTGGGGTCGCGGGCCTACAGGCGATCGCCACCAGCCGTCGTCTCGGGGCCGTCGTCGAAGCCTTCGATATCCGGCCCGCCGTCAAAGAAGAGGTGCAAAGTCTCGGGGCCAAATTCGTCGAGGTTGAACTCGAAGAAGACACCGTCGCCAAAGGAGGCTACGCCAAAGAAATCTCGGAAGCCTCGAAACAGAAAACCCAAGAGGCAATCTCCAATAGTGTCGCTCAAGCCGATGTGGTGATCACCACCGCCCAAGTTCCCGGCAAAAAAGCGCCTCGCATCATCAGCGATGACATGATTGCCCGGATGCGTCCGGGATCAGTTGTGGTGGATTTGGCGGCACAACAGGGCGGTAACTGTGAAGGAACCGAAGCCGGGGCCAACGTCGTGCGTCATGGCGTCACCCTCATCGGCCCGATAAACTTACCCTCATCGATGCCCGTTCACGCCAGCCAAATGTATGCCAAGAATATCTCAACCTTCTTGGACTACCTGATCAACGACGACCAGCTCAACCTGGATTTTGAGGATGATATCCCCGACACCACTTGTGTCACCTTTAACGGGGAAATTCGCAATGAGCGGGTACGCCAGGCTCTCGGTGCCACGTCGGTTGCCTAGCGAGTTCCGTCTTGCTCAATCCTGATTCGACTCTCCCATAGGACGTTTGATATGACTGATCCGATTATTGCTGCATTGTTTATCTTCGTCCTCGCATCCTTCGCCGGATTCGAGGTCATCAACAAAGTTCCACCAACTCTGCATACTCCCCTGATGTCTGGCGCGAATGCCATTTCTGGGATTGCACTGTTAGGGGCGATTGTTGTGGCGGGCGATCGCGATTGGAACGTTACCGTCATTCTCGGCTTGGTGGCCGTTGTCTTCGCCACCATTAACGTCGTCGGCGGTTTCCTCGTCACAGACCGTATGTTGCAAATGTTCAAGAAAAAAGAGGCTAAAGCATGAGCGAATTTTTGCCAACAGGCATTCAACTGAGCTATCTGGTTGCCGCCTCCCTGTTCTTTATCGGCTTGAAACGCCTCGGTTCACCGGCAACCGCTCGTCAAGGGAATCGTCTGGCCTCGATCGCCATGTTGGTGGCGATCGTTGCCACACTGCTCGATCGCCAAGTTCTCAATCACCAAATGATTCTGGTGGGCATTGCCATCGGTTCAGTGATTGGTGCGATCACGGCCCAAAAGGTGGCCATGACCTCTATGCCCCAACTGGTGGGACTCTTCAACGGCTTAGGCGGGGCAGCGTCGGCCCTCGTCGCGATGGCTGAGTTTTGGCATTACTTCGATCTCACCGCTGAGCCAAATGCAGGGTCAACGATCACGGTGATGTTAGGGGTTCTCATTGGTGGTGTCACCTTTACCGGCTCCCTAATTGCTTTTGCCAAACTTCAAGGCTTGATTTCAGGCTCTCCGATTACCTTCCCCCTGCAACAGCCCTTTAACGCCGCCTTGCTGGCGAGTTTCCTGATTGGTAGTGGTTACCTAGTGGCCACCTCTCCCACCCAGTCCCTGTTTTTGGGCTTAGTGGCCATTTCCCTCGTCCTCGGGATTATGTTTGTCATCCCCATTGGCGGCGGCGATATGCCAGTGGTCATCTCCCTGTTGAACTCCTTTTCTGGCTTAGCGGCGAGTGCGGCGGGGTTTGTGGTGATGAACAATATGCTGATTATCGCCGGAGCCTTAGTCGGTGCATCGGGGATCATTCTCACGGTGATCATGTGTAAGGGCATGAACCGCTCTCTGACGAATGTCTTGTTTGCGGCCTTCGGAACCGGAGAAGGCGGCGGTACCGCTGCGGCTGGTGGTGGTGGCAGTCAAGGGGATAAAGTGGTTCGCAACATTGACCCCGAAGAATGCGCCATGATGCTCGGCTATGCTCGCTCTGTGGTGATTGTGCCGGGCTATGGTATGGCGGTAGCTCAAGCTCAGCATTCGATTCGTGAGCTGGCCGATCAGTTGGACAAAATGGGGGTTGAGGTTAAGTATGCGATTCACCCCGTCGCTGGACGGATGCCGGGACATATGAATGTGCTACTGGCTGAGGCCAATGTTCCCTATGATGCGCTCTATGATATGGATGACATCAATCCTCAGTTTGAGGAAACGGATGTGGCGTTGGTCATTGGTGCTAATGATGTGGTGAATCCATCGGCCCAAACTGAGAAAGATAGTCCCATTTATGGGATGCCCATTATTCAGGTCGATCGCGCTAAACACGCGATCGTCATCAAACGGGGTCTCAGTACTGGTTTTGCTGGGGTGGATAATGAGTTGTTCTACCGCGACAAAACCATGATGTTATTTGGCTCTGCCAAGGATATGGTCTCGAAACTTGTGGCTGAAGTGAAACAGCTCTAAAATCTCAGTTTTCTTGGATGACCCAGTTTGTTAGGGTCTTCAGAATAGATGGTGTAATTTGTTGCAATTGGATACTTGTAGGGGCGAAAAATTTTTCGCCCCTACGTCTATAAAAAATTTTCGCCCCTACGTCTAGGGTTTTAATCTGCCATGAATTTTGTTGATAACCCTGAATCCTCAAGACCCAACAAAAACCATACTAAAACCTATTGTTAAACTGAATTCATTGATTGTTATCTGTAATTAATTTGCATTAATAAATATTTGTGATTGATTGTCTATTTTTGATTTATGTTACCTCCCTGGTTTAATTCCGAAACGGTTGGCGATGTCTGGCGAGTTCCTTACGGCGATCGCGCTCAAGAGGCTAAAACTTGGCAACAGCAGCAGCAGATCCGTCCTGCTAGCGAGGATCAACGGCGACTGGGACTGCTACTCATTGATGTGCAAAACACGTTTTGTATTCCCGGTTTTGAGTTATTTGTGGGGGGACGTAGTGGCCGGGGGGCTGTGGAGGACAATCAACGGCTTTGTGAGTTTATCTATCGTCATCTGGGAGACATCACTGAAATTATTGCCACGATGGACACCCACAGCGCCTTACAGATTTTCCATCCGGCATTTTGGGTCAATGACGCAGGTGAGCATCCCGCTCCCATGAGTACCCTAGAACTGGCGGATATTGAGGCCCGAACCTGGCGCATTAATCCTGAGATTGTGCCGATGTTGCCCCTTAACATTGACCCTGATGCCTATGCACGGCACTATGCAGGGCAACTGACCCAAGAGAGCAAATATCCCTTGACAATTTGGGCGTATCATGGTATGACCGGCGGCATTGGTCATAGTCTAGTGGCCGCCGTTGAAGAAGCCTGTTTTGTTCATAGTTTGGTGCGTCGCAGTCCAACACGCTATGAACTTAAGGGAATGCACCCTCTGACTGAAAACTACTCGGTGCTAAAACCGGAGGTGCAAACGATGGCGGATGGGACGGCGATCGCCGAGACCAATACCGCTTTAATCGAGCATCTGTTGAGCTTTGATCAGCTCATTATTGCAGGACAGGCTAAAAGTCATTGTGTCGCCTGGACAGTGCGGGATTTAGGGCAAGAAATCCGCGATCGCCATCCCCAAAATCCCGAAACAATGGCCCAAAAAATCTATCTTCTCGAAGACTGTACCTCTCCGGTTGTCATTCCTGGGGTCGTCGACTTCAGCGAGGGGGCGGATGCCGCCTTCGCCGACTGTGCCGACTTGGGGATGCAACGAGTGTCGAGCCAATCCTCATCAGACTGGCTCAACACAACTTAAAGACCGAGATCAAGACCCGCTCCCTGTAATCCCAGAGCAAACAGCACCAACGTAGCGATCGTTCCCACAACGAACGAGGCCGATCGCAGCAGGGGTAAGTTAGCAATATAACAGGCGCTATAGAGAAAACGAGCCACCAAAAACACAACAGCCGCCCCAGTGGTCGTCGAAGAGCCGGCCTCCGTGACATAGACCATCAAGGCCGCCGCCGTAAACGGGAGGAACGTCTCAAATGAGTTTTGGTGCGCCCAAGTTGCCCGTTGTGCATAGGCCGGGAGGCGATCGAACATGGCCCGAGGAGCCGCTAAATCATACCCCACCTGAACGCGAGCATAGCCAACCCAAAGATAGGGCAAATAGATCAAAACCGCTGCAACGGCGATCGCCAACAGCAAGATCAATGAATCAGACCATTCTCTTAACATCAAGGCATTCCCGGCTGAAGCATCAATCGAAATAAAACAGCGTCACAATCTTACGCTGGTCTTCGGCATCCCGACAGGTTTGGAGCAGGGTATGGCTATCATGGAAGGCAAAACAGATCAATTGCTGACAGCGGCTAATGATCTCCAAATTGCAATTAGCACTCGCTTCAGCCAACGACAACTCATCATGTTCTGGATGCTCCACCAGATGCATAACTTGCTCAAGCTGTTTGCGTGACTCATTGGCCTGACGTTTCAGGCTTTGAGGAAGAATCACCGTTAACTGATTGGGATCAGCACGCATGGCTCCGCGAATCGCCGCAGAATTGGTCCCCGTTGCCCCCGAGGTAATCAAGCGATTCCCTCCCAGGACTAGGGCATAACTCATCACCTCAATTAGATGTTGATGAGTGATAGGAACATGACGCGACCCGAGAATCGCGATGCGTTTGGAACCAGACTGCTGAATCGCAGCTAGCTCTTGTAGGAAAACGTCAACTTTCTCGGAAGTCTCTGTAGTTTGACTCAAAGACAGTACGACGGGAACTGAACGACGCAAGTATTGTAACAGACAGAACGCTTTTGCGGGGAAGAACCGGGGGAGAGTTGACTGGCTCAGCCAGAACCCAGGCGGCCCCTAGGGGCCAGCCTTAGGGTATTTCTCCCCACCCGTCTGGGTTCTAGTCTAGTTTCTAGTCTGGGTTTCCCAACCCCAGCATCTGCAAGAGTCGCTCAACATTCAAATGTTCCTGAGCCATCTGATAGATGTAGTCAAGCTTCATCGGTTCCCGGACGGGGGTGCGTCCAAACATCGCATCGAGAATCTCGACGGTGGTTAACGTATCTCGTTCGACAGAGATCACGGGAATTTCAACTTCCTCAGCGCGATTGAGGACTAAATCACTCGGAGTCAGGTGATGGCCCGTCAGGATAAGACAGTGGGTTGCCGTTTCCAGAGCCGCCAACTGAATATCCGTGCGATCGCCTCCAGTGACAATGGCCGTATTGAGACTTTGTTGAAAATACTTCACCGCCGAGTTGACGCTCATGGCCCCAATCTGGATACTCTCAATCATCAAATCCAGACGATCCTTACCACATAGCACCTCAGCCTTGAGGTTTTTTACCACATCCTCAACACTGACACTGCGTAGCAACGCACTATGAGGTAAAACTCCCACCACCGTAATGCCAGACTCTTCGAGAAAGGGCTGCACCCGAGACTGAACCTCATCCAACTCCTCAAGGGGGACATTGTTGAGGATCACGCCCAAGGGGCGATCGCCCAACTGAGCCTTGGCCGACAACACCCGATCAATCGTTAACATCGAGTGATAGCGAATCACCAGTAACACACCCGCATCGACCAACTCAGCCATTTGCGGTAAGGCCAGGCCAAAACTCCGTCCTTCCGATAAGCTCGTCGGTCCTTCCCAAACCACCAACTCCACATCAGGACTGGGTAAATCCCGAACCTGTTGAGTGTAGTCCGTCGTATCCTGTCCTTGTAGCCGTTTGGCTAACAGATCCGGCGAGAGAGTCAGAACTGGGGCTTGGACGCGATCGCCACTGAGTTGTAGCTGTTGAGCCACAAAATTGACTTCCGCCTCATTTAACTCAGGTGAGGGGGACTGACTCACGGCGGGAACCAAGGGTTGGCCGATGGCAAATTCCAGACCCCGTTGACGTAGTTGACGAGCTAGTCCCAATAGACTAGATGTTTTACCACTACAGGGTTCAATCGAGCCAACGATTAGATATTTTGGGGGGTTTGACACGCTAGACACTCCTTTTCCATGCTGTGAGATGGCTGTAGACACAACTCACCTTCACTGTGTTCAATGTTCGATCTACTGTGAGCCGTCAAACTTCATAGTAACTGTATCAAGGGCGACCTTCCGTGACGTACTCCGTTTGGGGCCAAAGTCAATCCACTCCGGCCCACATCCGTCGTGTCTGGGTCTGACAGCCGTTGAGGACTACTCATCCACATCTAATAGTTTGTGGTAAAACCCCTTCGAGAAGTCGACAACCCGGTACTTCTTAAAGATAATCAGCAGTTCGATGACAAAGTTAATAAACTCATAATTCGCCATCGTCGTCTCATAACTCAAATCCGCATTCCCATCAAACTGTAAGCGGCAGCGGGTTGGATCAGCCGGAAGACTCGACACATTCCAGGTTGCGACAAAGGGAATATTCTTGCCCCCCTCGATGCGGCGTTCCCCTTCGAGATTTCCCTTCTCATACAGCCCAATCGCTAAGGGCAGCGCACTACGTTGATTATTGGTCTTATAGTAAGGGAGATAGACCATGACTTTGGCCTTAGGAGCAGGTTGCAGATTTTCCAGTGACATAGTACGAGAAGTAGAATGGAACGGCTTGTGGCATCGACGAGACCCGCCAACCCACCATACGCCATTCTATCCCTAGCGCCGTTCTCTCTCGCGCTTCGTCAGCTAGGGCTGGCTTAAGCTGTCACCTAGACCTGCCTCCTCCCTAGATTTGACTGAGATTTGACCTGAGCCAGACCGGTACTTGATTCACCTCACTGACCGACTGCCCGAAGCATGGCATTTTATTGTAGAGGGTACTTTGAGATATTTTGAGATTGTAGCTTGGTCTCACAGCTACAGCCCTTTTTCGTGAGAATGCAGCACAACAAACCCCCACTATGCCCGTAAATTTTTGGTTTGATCGCAATCCCTCTCAGTTATGGGAACCCTTACATACAATTTTGTCCGATCGCGCCATAGAGCCACCCTCATCAGTCAGCACCTCGGGGGAGTTATCCTCCTCCTATCGAGGCTATGCCGGACGACGAGGCAAAGCGGCGCTGGTGTTACTGCTCATTTGGGGAATTGTCATCGGGCTACATTTTGTCTCATGGGGAATCTGGCTGGTCTGGGGACTCACGGGACTCGTGGGCGTTCATGCCTTGAGAACCATTATCCTGCCGCCTCCTCGTCGTCAACTGATTCCCCTATCCACCGAGGGTCCACTGCCCTATGTCTCCTTTCTGATTCCAGCCAAAAACGAGGAAGCGGCCATCACCCCGCTGATTGAGATGTTGGATCAGATTGACTATCCCGGCGATCGCTATGAGATTTGGGCCATCGACGACAACAGTAGTGACGGAACCCCAGAACTCCTCGATACGTTGAGTCAAAAATACGATCGCCTCCACGTCCTCCATCGCGATCACAGCGCTCGCGGCGGTAAATCCGGGGCGCTCAACCAAGCCGTGAAACTCGCCAAAGGAGACATCATCGCTATCTTTGACGCCGATGCTCAAGTCAGTGCCGACTTCCTCTGGCGAGTGTTGCCCCTCTTTCAGCGCGATCGCATCGGTGCCGTACAAGTCCGCAAAGCCATCAGCAACGCCGCCGAAAACCTCTGGACGCAGGGACAACGGGCAGAAATGATTTTAGATGCCTATCTACAAGAACAACGGGTGGCTGTCGGTGGAATCGGCGAACTGCGAGGCAACGGACAGGTGATTCGCCGTACCGCCCTCGAACGCTGCGGCTATTTCAACGAAGAAACCATCACCGATGATCTTGACCTCACCCTACGCCTACATCTGGATCGCTGGGACATCGACTGTGTGACAACGCCCACCGTTCGCGAAGAAGGCGTGACCGAAACCCTCGCCCTGTGGCATCAACGCTCCCGTTGGGCCGAAGGGGGCTATCAACGCTATCTCGACTACTGGCGACTTCTGTGCGGCCGACGGCTAAGTTTCTCAAAACGGCTTGATTTATTGGTCTTCCTTTGGATTCAATATCTGCTCCCCACCGCCGCCTTCCCGGATTTGTTGTTCTCTCTGCTGCGGACTCGTCTGCCCCTATTTAGCCCCATGACCACCCTAACCATTAGTCTGTCCTTAGTTTGGATGTTCTTGGGCCTACGACGGGTGAATCGTGTCACCCAGCAACGGCAACCCTGGCCTCTGTTACTGCGGGATACCGTTCAGGGAACCCTGTATATGTTGCATTGGCTGTTAGTCATGGCCAGTACCACCGCTCGCCTGGCGGTTCGTCCCAAACGGCTCAAATGGGTCAAAACGGTTCACCGGGGTGTCTCAGAAGCCAATTAATGGCTTTTAATGGCTTAAACTTCAAAATCGAGATCATCGTCCAAGTCCACCACATTTCCATTGAAGAATTGGGCAAATTGCTCAGCGACATTGTTGAGTTCTTCGGCTTCCCAAGTGCGACCCGAGCTATCCTCAATTGTCCCAGCATTGGCCGGATGAGGACTCCCCGGCGGATGATGGGGATCTTGATGGGGATCTTGATGGGGATTTCGGGGGTCTGGGGCGACTGAGCCATTCTGGGAGATCGCTGGGTTTGGGGGGTCAGGGGTTGCAACCCGTGTATTTGCCTCTGATGTATTTGCCTCTGATGTATTTGCCTCTGATGTATTTGCCTCTGATGTATTGGACTCTGACCCTGCCGGTGGATAGGCCGGTGCAGTCTGGGGAGGCGCGGGGGAATTGTCCCAGGGAGGCGAGTCCAGAGTGTTCGTGGTTGAGGAACCGTCAAATGAGCCTGATACGGCGGCTGAGGAGGTCTGAGAGGGGGGAACTTGAGCAGACACTGGGGGGGAGGCGATCGCCGCCTGAGAAGCTGGGGTGGGGGCAATTTGCGGCGCTGGTGGGCTGGTCTGTCCTTGAGAGGAGACGATGCTGACGCGAATGGTTTGGTCTAAAATTTTGCCGAAGGCCGCTTCGATGTCAGGAACTTTCGTTTCTGCCATTTTGATGAGAGCTTTCGGCACACCGATATGAGCGATTTGACCGTCAAATTTCAGTAAGTGACCCTGTTGGCGTAAGA
Source organism: Phormidium lacuna HE10JO (assembly GCA_900149785.2). GTDB lineage: Bacteria > Cyanobacteriota > Cyanobacteriia > Cyanobacteriales > Geitlerinemataceae > Sodalinema > Sodalinema lacuna_A. The sequence goes on from FSSI02000039.1 coordinate 37,050, forward strand.
GTTCTTTCGTGGCTCGTCGTTCGAGTCGTTCGATTACCTGTTGCCAAACTTGAGGGAGATTGTAGGTTCCTGTCTCCTCGGGGCTGATGGTTGGGGATGGGGCCGGCGAGGGAACGGGTGATGGGGCCGGCGAGGGAACGGGTGATGGAACCGCTGATGGAACGGGTGATGAAACCGCTGACATAGGAGCGGTTTGAGCGGTTTTCCTGGGTTCTGGAGAAGCGGTGGCGGGGGGGTGGGGAGCTGAGGTTTGAGGAACCGTCGCTGGGACGGGTGTGGGACTGGCTGGCGGTACACCGGCTGGAGGGATGGCTGGCTGCACGGTTGGTGTTTGGGCCGGTTGAGCGATCGCCGGTTGAGCGATCGCTGGACGCTGTAGGTGTCCTGGAAGTAACCCCAGTAAGGTCACTTCCAGCCAGAGACGGGGTTGAGTGGTTTGGCGAACTTGGCTATCACAGGCTCGTAAATGTTGGGAACCGGCCAGAATCAGGGATTCATCCCACTGTTTCGCGAAGTGACAGAGGGCCTCCCAGGTGTTGGCGGTGACGGCGACGAGATCGTTGCGTTGAGGAGCGGTTTTTGCAATGAGTAAATCTCGATAAAAGGCGGCGAGATTTTGCATGACAATTGGGGGTTCTCGTCCGCGATCGAGCAGATAGCGACAATGTTCTAAGACACGCTGGGGATTGTTCGCGGCGATCGCCTCAAGTAAGGTCAGCAAATCTCGCTCGGGAACGGCTCCAACGAGGTCCCAAACTCGTTCAACGTCAATTTCTTCGGGGAGTAAACTGAGTTGATCGAGGACACTTTCGGCGTCTCGTAAGCCACCCTGTGCCAGTTGGGCAATTAGGATGATGGCTTCGTCGCTGATGGCGATCGCCTCTTGTTGGGCAATGTAGCGTAAATGCCCGGTCATAGCCTCTAGGGGAATCCGCCGATAGTCAAACCGTTGACAGCGGGAAATAATCGTCGGTAAGACTCGCTGCGGATCGGTGGTGGCGAGGATGAAGATAACGTGAGCGGGCGGTTCCTCTAGGGTTTTTAAGAGAGAGTTGAATGCCGCTGTACTCAGCATATGGCATTCGTCGATAATATAGACTTTATAACGGGCTTGAACTGGGGCAAATTGCGCCCGTTCAATGAGTTCGCGAATGTTGTCGACTCCGGTGTTACTGGCGGCATCAATTTCGATCACATCTAGGGATGAGCCTCGGGCAATACTGCGACAGGTGTCACAGGTTCCACAGGGGGTTTCGGTGGGGCGATCGCCGCTCAAGCAATTGAGCGATTTCGCGAAAATCCGCGCACTCGAGGTTTTGCCGGTTCCTCTCGGTCCACAAAATAGGTAAGCTGGGGCAATACGCTCTTGACGAATCGCGTTGGTTAGGGTGCTTGCGATCGCCGTCTGTCCGACTAAATCGGCAAACGTGGCAGGACGATATTTGTGGTGTAAAGGCTCGTAAACCACGGGAGATAATGAAAGTTAGGGATTTGGTATAATTTTTTTCTTACTTTCTATTTTACGATAAGACGAAGACTTTGTAAATAGAATACTCTGGCAAACAACAACCATAAAAATACCCCCTAAATTCACTCGCCCTAAAACCAAGAACTAGAATATAGAGAGTATTCAAAAAAACTAAAAACGAGAAGCCAAAGACCTACTCAACATTGAGCTTAATTTCGTGATCCTTAAGTTGATTTTGTAACCATTGGGCGAAAAATCGCTCTTCGAGTTGTTTACGCAGATCCCCTTCATAGGCGGCTGGAAGGACTTGTTCAATCCGTAGAATTGTATAGCGTCCTTCCACCTCCAGAGGACCAATAATATCACCCGCGCTGCGTCCATTGAGCTGTTGGCGAATTTCCGGCGGCAACTGTCCTAGTTGTAGGGTTCCCATTGTCCCGCCCACAGAACTGTCATTCGTAATCGAATGTTGTTTTGCTAAGGCTTCAAAAGTCGCTGACCCGGCGGCAAGCTGTTCCTGAATTTCAGTGGCTAAAGTTTGAGCTAAAACCACAATTCTGGACAAAACAACTCGGTCTAACGCTGCTTTGTTGTCGTTGAAATACTGACGGGCATCACTTTGAATTTCTTTCTGCTTGAGTAGCTCAACTCGCAGCGATTCTGAGACACGTTTTTGAAAGGCATCATAACTCAAATTTTGAGATTTGAGCCATTCCTCAAAGCGACTGGGATCCGTGAGTTTGTTTTGAACCCGAAAATTCACGATCGCCTGCTCAATTTGCTGAGGTTCAACGGCAATATCTAAGCGTTGGCTCAGAGTTTGCTCGATGATATGGCGGTAGAGAATTCGTTGAATAAACTTCGGCAAATCGCCAGTTGTATTGAGATAACCAATGGCCTGTTTTAACGAGATTGCCTGGTCATCAATGGTAATGAAATTGTCAGTCATAATCCGTTGCTGTGATGTGGACAGGGAAACTTCCCCGATCGCTTAGATACGTTCTCCAATACCTTAAAATGAGCCGTGGATCAGAACAATCAGGATTGGACTCATTGAGATGGACTCATTGAGATGGACTCGTTGAGGAAGGTTCCCGCGATCGCACCTTAACGCACTTTCCCACCCCAAACTCTGGCACAATAGCCTCAAGCCAATTTTCACTCCAAGCCTTCGAGAACTGTCCATGGCGATCGCCCTTTCATCCCTAGAAGCCGGACTCATCGTTTCCTGTCAGGCCCCTGCTGACTCTCCCCTCCACAATCCAACCATCATTGCAGCCATGGCCCAAGCCGCTGTCAACCAAGGAGCGGTGGGGATTCGCGTCGATACCCCAGCCCATGTGCAAGCGGTTCGTCAGCGACTCCCGAAGACCCCCATTATCGGCTTATGGAAACAGGTTTATTCCGATAGCGATGTTTACATTACCCCACAATTTCACCATGCAGCGGCGATCGCTGCCGCCGGGGCCGACATTATCGCCCTCGACGCCACCGAACGGCCTCGTCCCCAGGGAGAAACCCTAGCGGAGATTGTGCAACGGGTCCAGTCCGAGTTGGGAACCGCCATCATGGCAGATGTTGACAGCCTCAACGCGGCTAAGACAGCGGCCCAACTCGGAATCGGGATCCTCGGGACGACGCTCTACGGCTATACCGCCGCCACCGAGGCCGACAGTCCGCCGGCCTGGAACTTACTCAAAGAGATCGTCGCCACCTGTCCGGGATTCATCATCTGTGAAGGGGGGATTGCTTCACCCGAGATGGCACGACAAGCCCTAGAAATCGGCGCTAACGCCGTTGTCGTTGGCACCGCGATTACGGGGATAGATATCTTAGTTCAGCGCTATCACAGGGCGATATTGGGGCAGTAGGCGAGCCATTTCATGATCCATTTAACGATAGGATAGAAAGCAGCCCCGGCGAAGTGGGGTTGCAGCATTGTAGTGAGTAATCATGGTAGGGATGGTCAAGCAACCAATTCTAGTCTTTGGGCTTGGGGCCTCAGGTGCCTTGTGGCTTTTTGACAGTTTAGGCAATCGATTTACCGATTTCGGGGACTGGGGTGTTTGGGGACTGATTGTTGTCGGTGTCGTTATTTGGGGCTTGGGGCGTAATACGGCCCCTGTAGCCGCTCAACCCCGCCCCACTCGGGTCAATCGTGCTGAGGTCGAGCAAGCTCTCAATCGCGTTCGGGCCAGCCTAGAGGTTTTAGCCTCTGAACGGACGTTGTCCGAGTCATCTGATGGCTCTTCTGACCTATCTTCTTCTGACCTATCTTCTTCTGACCTATCTTCTAATGTAGCTTCCGATGTATCTCCATCCGCTCCCTCTACTCTGGAGACCTTTGAGCAACAGCTTGAGGCGTTGCTGGCTACCGACGAAACTCGACCCCTTCAGATTGCTGTGACCGGCCGTAAGTCTGTGGGCAAAACCTCCTTGGTGACAGCATTAGAGGCTGAACTGGCGATGGGGTCTACGTTGGAAGTCGAGATTCAGGAATTACCCCCATGTCTGCAACGAGAGGATGGGACGCTGTTCACCCAAGTGCAACAAGCCGATGTCCTCGTGTTTGTGGTTGATGGCGATATTCGAGAATCTGAGCTGAATTGGGTTGAGAGGATAACAGCCACAGGACAGGCGTTGATTCTAGTGTGGAACCAAAGCGATCGCCATCCTCCCCAACAACAGGCTCAGATTTTAGGGCGGATTCGTCAACAAGCCGAACCCTATCTCCGGGGCGATCGCATTCTCGCCATTGCTGCGGCCCCCAGTCCCATTGAAGTGCGCCAATATAACCCTGACAATAGCGTTGAAACCTCCACCGCCACCCCAGCCCCGGAACTGGCGGCCCTCAGTGAATGTTTAGAGACGCTGCACCAAGATGCCCCCAGCCTCATCTGGGCCACCAGTTACCGAGCCGCACACGCCTTACGGAGTGACATCCGCCGGGAGATTAACCGTTTCCGTCGTCAGCGGGCCTTACCCATGATTCGTCAATCCCAGTGGATTGCAGCGGCGGCGGCCTTTGGGAATCCGGTTCCCAGTTTAGATTTATTGGCGACGGCCGCGGTCAATGTGCAATTGGTGATGAACTTGGGCAAAATCTATCAGCAACGGTTATCACTGGACCAAGCGAAAGCGGCGGCGAAAACCTTGGCGGAGGTTTTGGTGAAATTGGGGTTAGTCGAAGTGTCAACCCAACTGGTCACCACGGCTTTGAAACACAATCCTATTACCTTTGTGGCCGGGGGCGCGACTCAGGGGTTGAGTGCGGCCTACCTGACGCATATTGCGGGGTTGAGTTTAATTGAGTATTTTGAGCAGTGCGATGAACTGACCGCTCGTGAGGGTGGGGCGATTCTGAATGGGGAACGGTTTGCAGCGATTGTGAAACAGGTGTTTGAGAAAAATCGTCGCAAAGCCTTTGTTCAATCGTTAATTCGTCAAGCCGGCGATCGCTTTGCCACGAAACCGGCCTAAGTCACGGCTCCAGGGCTAGAAATTTCGGGAATTTTTGCCTAAAAATCCCTCGATTTTTCGACCAAACTCTGGGTCGACGTCCGGAAAAGTTGGAAGTCCCACAAACCTGGATTGCCCACCCGTTAAGGAAAGTTGGTCGAAGCTTGGTAAAAATGACGGCTCCTTGCCCAACAATTTTGTGGGAAACCTTCGAGAAAGTTGACTCTAAATTTCTCAATTAAGGCTTGACAATTCTTAGGTTTTATTGGTAAGGTTAAGTTCGAGTCTTGAGGGGATAGGCGATCAACACCAAAGCGGTCAAGAAACAACGATACGGACTAAAACCCCAAGCGCATCGTCAGCACCCCCGGCTGAAGTACGGGGGCTTCGTGCCCTCCCCTTCAGGTAGCTGACCAGCTTAAGCCTTAACTGGCTACGTGAGCGAGCAAGAGTTAAAGTTCCTACCCGGGAATGCGTGCTAGTTCTCGGCTCTAGAACCGAATCGTTAAACAGTCCTAAGGGGTTAAGACAGTGCGATTGGGAAAGTACCGACTCTGAACATTAGTGAAGCAAACATTACC
>FSSI02000015.1:0-81402 GCA_900149785.2 Phormidium lacuna HE10JO
AATCAGATTTTGATGTCACTATCTTTGGCGGGCTTATAGAAAAATGGTATTAGCCCCCTCACCACTCCAACCATGCTCGCCAACGATCCCCTCTACATCACCCCGGAAGACTACCTCGCCGCTGAGGAAATCAGCCCCATCCGCCACGAATACCGCGATGGTGAAGTCTTCGCGATGACAGGGGGGACGCTAAATCACAGTGCGATCGTCCTCAATTTAGCCACTACCCTCAAAATTCACCTTCGTGGTTCTGGTTGTCGTCCCTTCTCCGAAGGCACTAAAACCCGCGTCGAGTCCAGTAATGCCTACTACTATCCTGATGTCGTTGTCAGCTGCGACGATCGCGATCGCCCATCCAAAGAGCAATACATCCAATATCCCCGCCTCATTATCGAAGTTCTCTCTCCCTCGACGGCTTGTTTTGATCGCACCGAAAAATTCGCCGACTACCGCACTATCCCTAGTCTCGAAGAATACGTCCTCGTTTCGAGCGATCGCCAGCAGGTTGAGGTTTTCCAAAAAGGCGATCGGGGTAATTGGGCGATCGTACCCACCACCGATCCCATCCAACTTGCGAGTGTTAATTGCGCGATCGCCCTGGCCGACATCTATGAAGACACCGACATTCCCGCTACATTATTATCTGAAAATAATATCTGAGAACGATTGATTGTCTTCGGTCTTCATCTTCATTTTTCAGTATTATTGTCCTCCATCTTTTTTATAAAGAAAATCCAACCATTTAAGTTGGGCTAACAACTATGGTTCCGTTTTCCAAGCGTGCGCCGATGACTTGAATAATAGCATCGTCAAAATCATTTTCACTCTCAATCTTTGTATCCAATAAACCTATCTTAGGTTTCCATCCATCCTCAAATTTAATGCGAACAATATTATTGCTCCACTGAGATAGTTCGGCTTGAGATGGATTGTTTGAAGAAATTCCTGTGTTACCCGTCACAAGATATTCAGCATCAAAAGGTTGAACATTTACGGTAAACGTTAATTCAGATCCAGGTGTGAAGTTGCCTAAAGATACTTCTTCGCTCCAGTCATTGTTCATTCCCAAAATATCGTTAGGCGGAACTCCAACGAACTGCTCTCGGGGACTGGTTAGAAAAACTTCTCGATCTGCCCAAAAACCATTTCCTGAGTCAATCAAAACCCACACCTCTTCTCCTTCTCCTGTTGGCGGTAATGGACTGGGTTCTGGTTCTACATTGGGAGGATCTGAGTTGGGTGTATCGTCACAGAACGAGAAGTTAATACCAGTTGCCTCAGTCAGATTCTTTCGGAACGCCTTCATGAATCCACCTTCTTCATTTGCTGGTGGATTAAATGAGGATTTCAAATTGGCTGCTGAACTGACAACTTTCAAGACATCATCAGCAAGCTCGTCACTCTTTGAAACTAACAATTCACTTCCTGCCTTTCCTAACAACTTGCCAAAGGGAATTTCTCCAACCAGAGTATTGACGAAGTCAGAATCGTTTCCCGCTAATATCAAACATCCTAAACCAGCTACTTTTGAAGCTCCTGCAATAAAACCAAAAGCTGGCGTAGCAATAGCTCCAACTCCTGTCAAGGTAGACAAACCAGCCAGAATACTAGCAGCATCTCCAACTCGAGATGTATTTTTACACCAGTTCTTCAATCCCGAACATTGAGAATCTCCTGTTCCCTGGCTCTCCACTGTAGGCTCATCAGAAAATAAAGGAAGAATCGATTCTCCATCTAAAGTTAATGGAATGTCAACCGTAGTTTCTTCTTCAGGAGTCTGTGTTGTGACCTGCACTGTATTTGAGTCACCGTCATATTCTAGTATGGTGACTTCACTAGAATCATCTCGTTCAAATTCTACACGCTTGCCGTCATCCTTCCAACGTACAGTGTAAGGTTTTTGCCCATTTTCTAGTTCTTCTTGTGAGGGAGTGTAACGAACTGACTCCGGTTCTACTTCAGTTTCGTTTCGCCTCACATTTGTAGAGAATTGACTGCCATCGCTTCCAATTAATTGGATTTCAAATAAATTTTCAGATACCGAACGAACGATTGGCGCTTGGAAAGTCACGACATCATCAGAAGGCGGCGGATCGACGTTTAACTCCGTAACATGGTTGTCATCTAGCGTTTCAATTGAAGTCCCCAAAAGTAGCCCTAAAATTTGGTTGGTATTGCGAATTTTGACGAGCGTACCCTGAGGAATACTTTCTAGACTGATTTCCTCTGTAGTTAAAGTTCCCCCAAAAGCGATCGTATCTATTCCCGCCTCAAAATCCGTGATGATATTCGCCTGTTCGAGATCAGTTACAGCAGTCTTGTCTCTCAAAGCGAAAATATCGCTTCCAGAACCACCAATTAGTGTATCGGCTCCAAAATCCCCAACTAAAATATCATCTCCATCTCCACCTAAAAGAGAGTCATCTCCCTTGCCACCACGAAGAATATCGATACCTCCTTGACCAAGCAGAGTATCGTTCTCTGTATTTCCAGCGAGGATATCGTCCCCTGAACCACCGTCTAAAATATCTTCGCCAGAATTGCCTACAATGATATCAGAGCCGACCTCACCAAAGATGAGATCGCGATCTTCCCCACCTAGCAAAATGTCATCGCCGCTTTCTCCGTAAATTGTGTCATTTCCTGAGTTCCCTCGTACAAAATCTGCATCAACTGAACCCACAACTGAATCAGCACCATCTAATGCAAACAGACCATCGATATAAGATGAAGTCAACCCAGGTGTAAGGGTTACTACATCCACCTCACTGGTTAATTGCAGGGATAGTCCGTCTATACTCGTTCCAACCATTTTTTTAACCGATGTAATTCGCCAAAAATCCAGAAATTGCCTCTTTGATTCAAGTCATAGAAAAAACAAAAAGTTTAGGTGGACTTTGATCGCGCTTCATGATCCTCATTCAGACCTCCTTTAATTGCTAAATTTCCGTATAATCAAAAGCCACTTCACTGTCAATCTTGCCCAACTCTCCACAATTAATTAAGTATTATTCATTGCATTTTTAAACTAGACGGGAACAGCAAACATTAGTCCATTTTGTGATCTACGAAAAATTACGTACACCTGTATTTATTTTTTTTTGTTTGCGTATTTTTCGTAAAACTGTCAAGATATCATGGCAATTCCACAGAATCTAGAATTAAGGCGACAAGACGTCATACGGCGATCGCCCCAGTGCTTGCTTTGACTCCAAAATCGCTGAACTTCCCTCGAATGAAGCATTACCAAGATATCTCCAACCCTTTCGTCCAAGAATCTACCATAGGTATATAGGGGTCACTGCCTAAACTTATTGAACTGTTATTGAAAAGTCAGTAAAAGTCAGTAAAAGTCAGTTGCTCACATTAACTTCATAAAAGAGTCTGAGGAAGTCTGCTAAACTGGAGCCAATTTCAGTCAGGTGGTTCATATTATGGAGAACAATCGAGAGATTGCTCGCGCCCTTGCCTACATTAACCAGACTCTCACCGAGCATGAAGGAACAGTCCTCACAACTATTCAGGAGATTGTCATTCAAGGCTCCATCAAAAATTGGAAGTATGCAAAAATGTCCAATGACTGCCCACCCCACTACCACGAGAACTATTTAAAAGACGTCGGTAGCCGACTCTGGAAAAAGCTCGAAAACTATTGGGGTGTAACCGTCAACAAGTCTCGAATCCGCACTGTCATTGACGAACAACTTCGACAAAACCCCTTACCTGACCTGGCAGTTCCAACAGCCTCACCGACGTTACTATCACAGCGATATCAATGGCATAACGTCTTCAAACCCATATTGCTCAGAGCTTCGGACTATCACGACTGGCTTCCGGGTTATCACGAAGAATCCGACTTAGAGGCTTACAAACAGGCACTTTCAGAGAGTTTTGCACAGTTGCGATATCTCGATCGCTACGAAGAAGTCCGCCAGCAATGGCAAGAGGTGCGAGGTATCGTCCATGTCTACGATTGGTCGGAACTACGTCATAACACCCTGACTTGGTTGCTCAATCGCGCCAAAAACCTGGGAGCATCTAAGTGGATCTGGCTCCATCACAGCGAACTCGCCTGGGCGAAGAGTGTCAGCGGCTATCCTGGGGCTGATGGAGAGAGCCTCGAAGAAATGGAAACCCTATGGAAACAAGTTCCCTCAGTCTGTGTTTCGCCACTGGCCCAGTTGGAACTGCTCATTGATCTGTGTGCTACAACGCTTGCCCTCAGACGATTTGACGAAACGGATCGTTGGTTGTACGAAGCCAAGTCTATCTCTGAGGGAATCTCTGCTAACACTTGCGATCGCCGTTGGCAACGCTGCCGATTAGACGTCATCCACTATGAAGCTGAGTATCAAGCCGGGAGCGACCAATTAGCCGAAAGTATTCGACTCTACAGCAAGGCTGTTCAGGGTGCTAAAACACTCAAGTGCGATCGCGCCGTAGCTCGCAATCTATTAGGCTTAGCGCAAGTCTACATGTCCCGAGCGCATATTGAAGCCGCCAAACAGCACTTAGACACTGGGTTTGTTAACGTACGCAGTCATTGCGATCGTCGCGGTATGGGCTTTTTTGCTAAGGAACAGATCCGTTTAGCCAAAGCCACGGGCGATCGAGAACAAGTCGCGCAATGGTTAGAGGTGGCTCGCCGCCAATTTGAACGACTGGGAATGACGGTCCAACTTCAGCGAACGAACCAACTTATCTAACCCACTCATCTATTCAGAGGCGATCGTACTTTCCTCATTGTCTGGGATGGAATGCCAGTGGCTGGGGAGAGACACGATCGGTGTAAGACATCCAAACATTGTGCCAAATTTAGTTCGTTCAAAAATTCCTGGTTTTACGCGAAATGTCAAAAGACTGTTATCTTTTTTCACAAAGACAGAATGTTGGTACAGATCGGAGTCTCTACATTTGGTCAGTTGCAATAGTGTATAAATTATTGTGAGTAGCAAATTGCTGAACAGATCACGATTCCGTGGCTGATATGAACGATTGGGTATCAAAAACACTTCTACATCGCACAAAATCGATACTCCCAGTTTGTCAGCTCAAAATATAGGTTTACCCTTCGGATCTCGTAGAACTTTGCCGTCTGGGTCGCGCTTCGCATCACGAAATAGGTACTGACCCATGCTGTCTTGCTGAAGCCGTAGCTTACCGTCTTGAAAGGTATAGTCTGGCGGGCAAAACTGCGGAACGCCTTGGTATTCCAGCAAGCCCGTCGGTTCGAGCAGGATGGGGCAAGTGACGAGTTCGCTATCACTATTGAAAACAAATCCCTGAGATTGGGGATCGCGGACGGGGACGGGGTAGATGGGGCGATCGTCCGATGTTTTATAAAGATTGCCCACTTCATCTCGGAGGGGTTGTAGGAAGACTGGCTCGCCTGCTGGGTTCTTCACCAGTTCTCCAGTTTTCGGATCTTTGAGAGGTAGGAAACCTGGCTCCGCATCGGGGTTGGCTTCGAGTTCGGGGTGGGGTGGATGAAGTGAGGGCAGGTCGGCGTCGGGGTCGATGTCGTAGTGTTTCGTGTACTGCACGGCGGCCTTGGTGAAGCCGAAACGTTCGAGGAGTGCGTGAAGCCCCGTTTGGTCAGCTCCGACGAGGATATCGATGTCGTTGACTTTCATTTCCTGGGCTTTTTGGATGCCTGCGTTGGCGAGGAGTTGGATGGCGTCGGGCTGACGGTGTTCGGGTTGGACGTAGAGGCCGAGGACGGAACCGATGCGCCGATCTCGAAAAGGATTGTCTGTTAGATCGTTAGCCAAAAACTCTTCTGGCAAGTCTGGTGGTGGTGCTTCCTCATAGAAATACACGATTAGACAGCCAACAATTGCCTTATCCTCACTGCTATCCTCGCCGTCTTCGCTGTATTCTAGTACCCATGCAAAGCTGAGAGGCTGGTTGAGCTGGTGGGCAATGTAGCGCTCGAAGTCGAAGTTGGGACGTAAGGTCACAGAAGGATTGACTTGAGCGCGGTCGTTAGCGAAAGCCTGCCACAGGTGAGCAATTGCAGGAGAGTCCTTGTAGGTTCCGATGCGATGGGTGTAACTCATATGGATGCCAATCTCAGTTAAAGAATAGCCTAACTACGCGATCGCCGCAGGTTCCAGCTCCCGAAAGACACAGGAGCCGTCGGGAGTACGGACGAGTTTGGCTTCGCCGTTGCCGATCGCGTATTCGGGCGATCGAAATTGCGGTACGCCATCGCGCTCGATGACTTCGCCGCTGTCATCATAGGCGGCGGGGCAAACGACCAGCTCGCCGTCGTTATCGAACACCCAGCCATCGGCTTGGGGGTCGCGGACTGGGGGCGGATAAATGGGGATGCGTTGCGATGAGAGCCGAAGGTTGCCGTCGTCGTCGGTGAGTGGATAGATGAGGGCGGGGCGATCGTCGTGCGTATGGACGGGGTCGCCGGTTTGAGGATCGCGGAGGGGGATTGGTTGGGGCTCGGGTTTGTAGTCCGGGACGAGGAGGTCGGCGGCTTCGCTATGAAGGTTCGGTAATTCGACGCCGGTTGGAATACTACGGCTCAGCAGGTATTGGGTGTTGCTGGCTTGGAAGCCGCGACGTTTGAGATAGGCTTGGATGCCGGTGCGGTTGGAAAACACCTGTACGTCGATCGTGTCGATCTCCAGAGAGAAAGCTTGGTCGATCGCGGCTTCGATCAGGCGGATGACGTTTTTGGCTTTGCGGTGTTCGGGCTGGATGTAGAAGCCCATGACGGTTCCGATGCGTCGGGGTTGGAAGGGATGAGCGATCGCGTGGTGTTCGAGCTGGTCGGGTGGGGCATTGGGGGTTGGGCTTTCGTCGAAGAAGTTAGTGACGATGCAGCCGACGATGGTGGTGCGATCGGGTGTTTCGTCGGGGGTGTGTTCGAGGAGGATGCAGTAGGTGTGGGGTTGGTTGAGGAGATAGGTGGTGTAGCGTTGCCAGTCGAAGTCGGGTTTGAGTTTGCGGGTAGGGTCGATCGTTGCCCATTCTTTGCAGAGTTCGGTGACGAATGGGGCGATCGTGTTGGAGTCGTTTGAAGTTGCGGTTCGATTCTGATAGCTTGACATTTTCTTGAGCTAAATCGTGTGTAAAGACGTGTACAAAGAGTGGTTATCTTCTACTCTTCCTTGTCCACAACATAGAGTGTTGCCTCTACGCTGTTGTTAGGCTGAGATGGAAGACTAAATTTTGGTTGTGACTTCCGAAACTGCTCTTGTCTTTTTCGCTCCTCCTTATCAAGTTGATACATCAAGTCAATTGAGGTGTTTGCAGCAAAAGTAGAACCCCAAATCCATGGAACTGCGCCCGCTGACGTTCCGCCAGAAATAGGAGTTGCCGATCCAGCAGCAATTGTCCCCAAAGCTCCTAATATCGTAACCCCAGCTTTTGGAAGGATGTTATGAGTCCAATATCTTGGATTTTTAACATCCTCATTCCACCATTCATAATATTCTTCGTCGATTGAGCTGCCTTTGACTATGCTAAGTATGAGTGGTGCAATCGCTTCACCAATAGGTAATGATGCTGCGCTAGATAAAAATGTGCGTGTTGCCGAACGACCAAAACTTTGACTCGCAGCTTTAGCAAATGGTTTGCCAGTAGTTGGATTAACTAATTGACCCGCATAGGGTGGAGTCCACAGTTTACCTGCATTGGCTGGAGTCCATAGGCTAGCAGGTTTGATTATCTCCTTAGGTATGGGTTTATATATCCGTGAAGATTGCCCGAAGCCTATTTGAGTAATTATTTGAGACGCTCCTTTCATCCCAGTATTGAGTAGTGCATTTGTAGTAGCATCTGCCAGCTTATTTGAGGCTTTATCTGCAATAATAGCTAGAGGTAGTTTTTCCTGGACTAAATCTAACCTCTCAGCCTGAGTTGATCCATTATATTTTTCTGGATTAGATTTGGCACTAGTGAGATAGATAATATCTCCAGGCGCTATGCTCTTGGCAGTTGACTCATTAAATGGAGTTAGGTCTTGAGAGATAATTTGTGTTTTCCATTTTGTTGCATCTCCAAATTCTTCTTTAGCAATCGAGCCCAACTGATCTCCCGGCTTAACCACATAAGATTTGTATAACGGGAAGTTCCAGTTCTTTTCTTCTGGAGGTGAACCATTGCTAGCAGCCCCTGGATAACTGGAAAAGTCATATGCAGATGCTGAATCGCTTAGGAAGGGAGTATCCGCAAGATCGTTGTAGGCAAGATATAACGTTCCCTCTTGACCATCTTCATCAATTACAGCAACCTGTACGATACGAGCTTCCTCTTCACTCAGTAGAGGTGTCGTGGCCGTCTCTCCAGAAGCTCCATATTTACTAATACTTGTTGGGATGACAGATTCAGCCTCTTTCAGGGTGAGTGCTTCGGTAGTTTCTGGCTCAGCAGTTTCTGGCTCAGCTTTCTCTTCTTCCTCTACGACAACACAGGGACAATCCTCCTTACCAAAAATCCCATCAACAGCCCCCTGAATCTCATCATGCCAGAGATTCAAAGCCCCATCAATTCCCGATAACCACGCATTAACACCCCCCTCCTTAATCGCACCACCGATCGCCAACGCCGTATTCCCAGCCTTACCTAAGTAGTCAAATAACTGCGACGCCACATCATTGAAGAACCCACCAAAGTTCTTACCTAACGTCACCGCCGCATTAAACATCCCCTGAATCGCCGAGAACCAATCCCCCTCCTCAATAGACTTAATGCCACTATGAACCAACTGCGGCAAAGATTGCAGACTGTTCGCCACCTGCAACGCTACCTTCTGCGCCGTCGTCGAAGCCGCCGCGATCGCACCCTGCAAACCATTCGTCACCGCACCCGCGAGACCGCCCACAATCTGCAAGAAACCCATCACGCCCTCACCCGACTGAATCGAGCGAATGCCCTGGAACGCACCACTCGCCACGCCCTGCAACGTCTGGATCGTTTGCATCGCCGTGTTGCTAATCAGGCTGCCCGCGCCCGCCGTAAACGCATTCACGCCAGCCATCGCCGCACCGAAAAGCGCTCCTGCCCAGTCGCCGTTAATCGCCGACCAGACCGCATTGATGCCCGCACTTGCCGCCGTCAGCGCCACACCCAGCGGAGCCAGCGGCGTAAAGCTCATCACCGTCCCAATTAGGCCGATGATGCCCGAAACCGTACTGAGCACCTGACCCCAGAACGATTTTTTGCGAGCCTTCCGCTGCTTCTCGCGCTGCTTGATGCTCTCTTCCAGCGCCTTCTTAATCGACTTCTCCAGCTCCTCCGACGTATCCACCGCCCGCTGCGCGTACGCCGCCTTCGTCAGTGCCTCCAGATATAGCGGATTAATTACCTCACGCTCGCTACCGAGGAACTGCGATCGCTCGATCTCCTCGAGCAACAAGCGACTCGCTTCTTGCAAGTTACTGTCCGCTAACTCCAGAATCTGCCGATCGCGCGCGTCCTGCGCGTCCAGACGAGCGATCTCTTGCTTGTACTGGTTCACCTGGCCGACCAGCACGTCCACGGCACCCAGCAGGTTCTTTTGGATCGCGTCAGTCTCACCGCTCTCCAACGCCAGTGCGATATCGCCCTGCACCTCAGCCAAGAGCACCGTCACCTCAGGAGGTAAATCGGCGGGCTGGTTATCCAGCGCCTCCAGCGTGGACGACAGCGACGCCAGCTTCGCCGCCAGGTCGGGGTCGATATTCCCCGCGATCGCGCCTTGGCTCAGATCTGCGCGAAGCTGGTTCAGCGTTTGGCGCAGCTCCTCGTTCGTTTGCTCCTGCTTTAGCGCCTCGATTTGATATTGCAGCTCCAGACGCTGGCGATCGAGCGCCTGACGATCGCGCTCCTGCCGCGCCGCCACCGCTTCGTCGATTTCGGCCTGACGCTGCTCGGCCACCTGCCGCTCTAGCTGTGCCTGCGCCAAATTGAGCTGCTCCAGCCGCACGAGCTGCGTGAAGGTTTGCTCCGTTTGCTGGCGCACCCGCTCTAGGGCGTCCACCTTCGCTTCCGTCGCGGCCAGCTCCCGCTGGAGCGCAACCCGCTCTTCATCGGTGGTGGCAAGCTGCTCGTTCAGGCTGGCGAGACGCTCGTAGGCCGCCTGCTGCTGAGTTTCCAGCGTGGCAAGCTGGTCTTCCGCCGCCTGCTTGGTCGCCGTCACCTCTGCGGCCTGGGCGCGTGCCTCGGACTCCAGCGCTTGATATCGCGCCATTTCCTGACGGTAGTAGTCCGCGAGCTGCCGATCTTCCGCCGTGCCGACCGAGCCTTTGCTGCCGCGATCGCTCGCCAAGTCGGAGTAGTCTCGGAAGTAGATCTCCGCCGCCGCCGACAGGTCGTTGTACTGCGCCACGTCGAGCAGGCGTTTGGCCTCTTCGTTCCCGGCCAGGGTCGCCTCCTGAAGGCGTTGGATAATTTGGAACTCTAGGTCGTTAATCTCCTGCTGGGCGCGAGCCGCTTCTACGGCCAGGTTGCCGTTGCGCTCTGTGGCTTGCACCAGATTGGACAAGGTCTCCTGCTGGGCGCGAGCGGCTCGAATGTGCTCGTCGTTTTCGGCCAGTAGTGCTGTCTGGAGGTCTTGCAGCGGAACCGTCAGCGCTGCGCTGTTAGCTTCTGCCTGCTCGGCGAGCTGCTGCATTTCAGCCAAGACATCGCTGGCTTCGACGAGCTGCTGTCGTAGGGCCGTGGTATCTGCGTTGGGGCTGGCGATGTAGACCTCGATCAGTTTTTGCTCGGCTTGCAGCACTTCGCCTTGGGCGGCAACCAGCGATCGCTGCTGGGCGAGTGCCGCTTGCTGCGCGTTCAGGAGGCTGGCTTTGTTGTTGAGCAGACGTGCCGATCGCGCCAAACGGGCTTGGTTGGCTTGTAGCTCGCTCAGCTCCGGCTCGACGGCCACGGCGATCGCGGCTTCGTTGTCGGCGAGCTGACCTTGCAGCTGTTGCAGCAGGGCTTCGACCTGCGTCGTTTCAGTGTCCAGCGCGACGTTCTGGCGCTCGACCCAAGCTTCGGCGGCGGCGAGTTCCTGCTGCATTTGCGTTGCTTGCTGCTGCCATGCGCCTTGACGCTCCAACACGTCGGTCAGCGCCGTGCGATAGGCTTCGGCGTCGGGGTCGAACTCGTTCCAGGCTTCTTCCACCTGGAAGCGACTGGCTGCGGCATCTCGTTCGGCCTGCTCCAGTTGCGCTTGCAGGAGCGGCATCAGTTCGGCGATCGCCGTCGCTTGCACCCGAGCTTGGGGAATATCTTCCCGTGCCGCTTCACCGACGGCCACCAGGTTCGCCACCTCGTTAAAGCTGGCTTCGGCGGCGTTGCCCGCACGGCTGGTGTCCGTCCACTCTGCGAGCAACGGCTCCAGACGCTCGATCTCCAGACGCCGTTTTTCCGCTTCTAGGAAGTCTTGCGCGCCCTGTTGACGCAGCGCTTTGGCCGTCTTCTCGTGGTTGTCCCAGGCAATCCAGTCGTAGTCATAATGAACAATTGTTTCGCAACCACCACCGCCTTTCTTACCGCCACCTTTACCTTTGCCACCTCCACCACAGCGAGTTTCTGTCCATGTAGGCCCAGCCTTGCGACTGCGCTCCCAGGCGGGCTTGGCCTGCGAATCATTCCAGGCGGCTTGCGACAGCGCCGCAGAGCCGCTGGCCGTAAACTGCGCGAGTTCAGCTTTCGCTTGTGCGAGCTGCTGTTCGTAGCTGGCACGGGTCGATTCGGCCTCGGCCAGCATCGCCAGCAGGTCATTTTTGCTGTCGATGCCGTAGCGAGCGGCGATCGGGGCGACTCGATCCCAGAAAGTTTCATCCTGGGCGATGCGCTGCTGCAAGCGTGCGAGATCCTGCGTGGCTTGCGAGACCGAGTTGGACAGCTCGCCTTCCCGCTGCGCGTTGACGGCCAATACGGCCAGCGCTTCGCTCAGTTCTGTCTCGCTGCGGTGGTACTGTCCGTGGGGATCGGCGAAGTCGGTTTCGATTTCTTCGACTAAGCGATCGAGTGCCTTCGAGAGCGATCGCCGATCGCGACCCAAATTTTTCGTGAGGCGGTGGTTGTCTTGGAAGCTCTGCGTCCAGGCGTTAATGGCCTGCTCCGCTTCGTTTTCGACGGCTTCCTCTAAGTTCTCGTACGCCTCGGTCGTGCCGTCGCGCAGCACGGCTTCCGCAGCGTTTTCCGATGCCAACAGCGCTTCGAGAGATTGCAGGCGAACGTCTGTCCCGGCGAGCTGCTGGCGATTTTGAAAGTCCTGCTGTATCTGTAGTTGAGCCAGCGTATTGGTTGCTTGGGCGACTCGTTCCTCGAGGCGATCGGCGGCGGCAGCAAAACCGGGATCGCTGGCAGAGTTCGCAGCCTGCTGGCGCAGCTCGGCGATGTAGTCGCGCACCTGCGGCTCGATTTCGCGCTCGAAGTAACCCGCGTCGGTTTCGCCGATGAGAATGCCGGTGTCGATCGCTCGCTGCAATGCCGTCACACGCTGGGAGGCGATCGCGAGCAGCTCGGCGTCGGTAGCTTCGAGGCGATCGGTCGCTTCAGCAAGGCTCGCCTCCTGTTCCGCTTCGACGGCGAGCAGCGGCTCGACAATCTCGGCCAAGGGCGCGATTGTCATTTCGAGATCGGCAACCTCTGCCGTCACAGCTTCCACCGCCGCTTCTGCATCCCGCTGTTGCGGTTCCAGCGCAGCGACGATACTAGCCTGCTCCACCTGCTGTTTCTTCAGTGCGCCGATCTCTTGGTTTGTCTCTTGAATCTGCGCGTAAATGCGGTTACGCTCGGCGGCCATAAACGATGCATATTGCAGAGCCTGTTGATGCGCCGTGGCTTGTTCGTTGTTGTATTCGTGAGCCCCGGTGCGATCGTTCCAGTACCAGGTGTTTTGCTTGGCCTCGTCTGCCTCTTCGTAGTAGAGCGCTTCGCCCGCCGCCAACGCTGCATCGCGCTCGGCCAACATTTCCAGCAGGATTTCGCGGCTTTGCAGTTGTAGCGTCGTGTCGTCGAGATCCTGGGTTGCCTGTGCTAGCTCGGCAGTCAGACGATCGCGTTCGGCGGTGTTTTCTGCCAGTGCTGTCTGTGCAGCATCGCGCTGACCGTTCAGCGTCGCCAGTGCCTGACGTTCGGCGGTGTTCGTATTGCGCGTTGCTTCGAGTGCCGCTTCAGCCGTGGCGAGAGTTTCGCGATCTGCTGCTTGCGCGTCGATCGTCGCTCGATACTGCTCTTCTAGCGCGATCGGGCGGTTCAGCAGCTGCGCCTGCTGTGCCGGAGCCGCACCGGACTCGTTCAGCGTGCTGGCATGGAACTGCGCTAGCAGTCGATCCTGCGCTAGTTCGGCCAGGTAGCGATCGGCTTCTTCGAGCTGAGCTTGCAGCAGCGAGCTGGGTGTTTCCGCCAGCTCCGACTGTAGGTTCGTCATGATGCCTCGGACGCGGACTTCTTCGCGATCGAGATCGTCAAGATAGCGGGCGATCGCGTCGCGGCGCGTCTCGGTCGGCAGGAAGGACGCATTCAGCGCTAGGAAATCTTGCCAGCGTGTTTGCGTGGCGTTCCAGTCCGTTTGCAGTGCATCCAGCTCAGCCTGAATATCGGCGGCACGCTGCTCGGTCGCAGCCGTGCGGGCGTCTGCTTCGGCCTGCAAAGCTTGCAGGCGATCGATTTCGCTGCGGTGCTGGCTCGCTTGCAGCGCCAGCTCGTCTGCTTGCTTCGCGTAGTCCGCCTCCAGCCACGCCAGTAGATCTTCCTCAGCTTGCAGGTGTGCCTGACGCAGTTGCACGTCCAGTTCCAGAGCGTCCAGCTTCGTGTCGGGCAAACCGGCCACTGCGCTCGCTGCTGTTCGGTTTCGATCGGCCTGACCGACCAACTGCTCGAAGAAGTTGCGCTGGCGGGTGTGCGTCTCGCGCTGCGCCGCCCGTAGCAGCCCCGACAGACCCGTGGTGTTCGAGAGTTGGTCAAGGTGGTCGTCGTGCCAGTCGGCGCTGGCTTGGCTCTGGTGCTGGAGCTGTTCGGCTTGGGTCGCGATCGCTTGGTATCCAGCCTGAATTGCGTCGTCGGTGTCTCCCACTTCCAGACGTGCCGCTTGTGCCTCGAGTTCGGCAGCTAGAGCCTCGACTAGCAGGCGCGTTTGCTCCGCTAGGTCGGCCTGCTGGAGATGACTTCCCTTCAAAATGGTTTGTGCGGCAGCCAGCGTTTGCTGTTCGTCGCGCTCGGCCGCAAGGGGGACAGCCTGCTGGCGGTATCGTTCGGCCTGAGTGCGCAGCGCGTCCGGCGTCTGCGGTACCGTCGGCTGCTGGACGTGACCGTCGCGATCGCGTACGGCCTCGTTGTAGTTCTCGCGTGCGGCACGGACTCGCTCTTGCACCTGCGATCGCTGCTCCTGGTAGCTCTGTTCGAGTAGCGCGGCTTGCTGTTCGACGTTGGCCAGTGCCGTGTCTAAGACGTTGGTGCGTTCTGCGATCGTTTCCTGACGATCGCGCTCGATGCGATCGTGTTGTGCGGCTAAATCTCGCGCACTTGCAAGCTGCTCGGCCTGTTGCGCCACGCTCGTCGCTTCGCTGCGAATACGATCGAACTCGCTGGCGGCGGCATTGGAGCGCTGGTTCGCCCGACGTTCGAGCTGGTTGAGCGACAGCGACGGCAGCGCTAACTGTGCGTTGAGGTCGGCTTGCTCTTGTTTAAGCGCGGCGATCGCCCGCTCCGTTTCCGGCGACGCTTTCCGCAGTGCCGCCCGCACACGACCGGTACCCGAAAATGCCTGCAACGCGACGCTGCCGACGCTACCGAGAACTTCTGAGTGGGTCACGAACGCCAGACGCACTGCCGCTTCGACATTCAGCAAGCCCGCACCCGTTTCCGCATCCCAGCCCGGAGCGTCAAGATCCACCGCCGTGCTGGTAAGGATCTGTCGAACCTGCTGATAGTTCAGATCTGGATTTGCCGCCCACACGAGTGAAGCCGCTGATGAGGCATACGCCGCCGATTTCGAGGTTCCGACGAATGCCGTATGGTCGCCTTCAAATTCGCCACCAGGAGCCACCAGCGTCAGCGACTCGCCGTAGCTGGCGTAGTCCGCACGTTCGCCCCAAAAGTCGCTCGCGCCCACCGTAATGACATTATCGAACTCTTGCGCTGCTCGCCCGAGCGCCGAAATTTCGTCACCCGTATTCCCAGACGACACCACCACCAGCACATTATTCTCGCGGGCGTATTGCAGCGCCGTTTGTTCGTCCGGCGTCAGCTCAAAGCG
Source organism: Phormidium lacuna HE10JO (assembly GCA_900149785.2). GTDB lineage: Bacteria > Cyanobacteriota > Cyanobacteriia > Cyanobacteriales > Geitlerinemataceae > Sodalinema > Sodalinema lacuna_A. The sequence goes on from FSSI02000015.1 coordinate 15,197, forward strand.
CGTCGTCACTCGCCCTTCGTCGTCCACCTGCACCAGGTCGAAGCTCAGGTTAGCGATACCGCGATCTTGTCCGCTCTGCTCCAACCGATCGACAAAGCGCACAAGCTGGTTTGCCCAGTCACCACGACGCGCGTTGTAGCGATCGATATCGGCGATCGGATTGACCTCCGCCATCGCATCAGCCACCTCCGCGCCGTGCTGCCCGCCGTCAATAACCGCCACATGAGTTTGTGGTGCGTCAGCAAGCTGCTGAAGCACCGGTGAAATCGTGGGCGTTTCACTCGAAGTTGGGGGCGTTTCACTCGAAGTCGGGGGCGTTTCACTCGAAGTCGGGGGCGTTTCACTCGAAATCGTGGACGTTTCACTTGAAGTCGGGGGCATTCCACTTTCCACAAGTGTATCGGGCATTTTGCCCGTACCATCCAGAGCAAGCTCGCCTTTTGCCTCAATCGGTTCTGCTGTCAGCTCGATTTCAGCAACCGGCTCAATCGGATCGAGCGCCCGCACGATTTCAAGGGCGTTGATTTGGTACAGATCGATATCGCTCTGGCCGCGATCGGCGATTGCCTGGCCCAGCGTCGTCTCTGCACCGTTTAGCCCCAGGTCGTCACTCAAAGCAGGCGAGTCCAGCAGTGTCTCCAACGTAGCCGCATTATCTGACGTCAGCCCCAAGCTCGTTAGCGAGTCCGTCTGAGTCAGCAACTCACCCAAACCGGACTGTGCCTCTGCAACCGCTTCTAACTGCGCGATCGCCTGGGTTGCCAGTGAAGAACTCAGCCCCGCCGTCAAATCCTCCGGTACGAACTGCGATGCGTCGCCCAGCTCCCCGAGCGCTTTGTTGAGTGACTGTAGCTGAGATGTATTGAGGCTGCTGACTAGCGTGGTAAAAGAGTGAATGTAGCTACTTCCCGATTCATCCGTGGCACGGATGGCGAGGTTTTGCAGCTCCGTGACGCTGCCCTTTGTCAAGTTCAGTTCGCTACCGACGATCTCCAGCTCGACGCTGTTTTCACCACCGTCAACGACCGAGAAGGTCAGTGCATCGCCGTTGGGGTCGGAGAAGATTTCGCTGAGATCGACCGTAAACGTCGGCTGCTGCGGTGTGAGCGCCACCTCTGCGATTGGCGCGACGACGACGGGTGCTTGGTTGCTGGCTTGGCCGATAATCTGTTGACCCAGCTCGAACTCGCGCCAGTCGCGATCGGACTCAATTACCTCATCGAGCAGCGCCGCTTTGCCCGTTGCACCACGTACCTGGAAGATTAGATCGTCGTAGTCGTAATCAGAATTACCGTCAACGCGGATATCCTCCACCACGAAGATGTTGCCCTCACCCGTTACATCTGCAATTTGACCGACGTGGTAAGCATCATCTGGATTAGCTGTTGCTAAAGAAAAGAGCGGACGGATCTTGCCCCCAATGGCAGGGTTATCAAAAACTTGCTGGACGCTGCCATCCGGCACGAGCATCAAGGCAAAGTGATCGCCTGCCTGCATCACGAACGTCTTACGACCCTGATAGTGTCCGTAGTTCCAGTCATGTGGATCTTCGCCCAAGTTGCCACTGTAACGAGCGGCATCCAGGCGATCGGAGATCGCGATATGACCTTGTTCTGAACCGCTTAGAACTCGTCGTGCTGCCTCCTCGATAAATTGCGTTGAACCGTACTCGAAATCATCGAAACCTTCAATACTGAAAATTCCAAGTTCACCACGATACGCACCACCATCAAACAAGTAGTCGATCTCAACCGCGCCGCTCGCACCAACAGTAAATACACCGCGATCGAACTCAGCCAGACGCGTAGCATCAATCTCCCCCGTTTTGTCAAGCTCGCCCTCTCCCGCCTCATTCGCTTCGGAATCTTCGAGTTCTTCTACGTCTTTACTCGTCGCATCAGCCAAAGACTCAGAATCTCCACCTCCTACTTCTTCAGATCGCTCGCTTCCGCCAGCGAGCGATTCTTCCGTCGCTTTTTCATCAGTCTGTCGAGGTGAGCCAGACTCGCTCTCCTCCATCCCCGTCTCGGCCTCCTTTTCAGCTTCTTCAAGTTCTGGGTCGAGTTCTGGATCTACAGTCTCGTCCGTAACGTCTAAGACGCTCTCAGCGTCGGCTTCGGAGTCCGCGTCAGCATCTGCGTCAACATTGGCATCAACCTCAACTGAGCTCTCCGCATCAACCATCGAAGTTGGCTCGGTTGCAGTTTTAGGATTACCTTGAGAGTCGTTTTCAAATTCAGTAATCTCCTCCGCCTCGGCTCCCTCGGTATTTACAGCAGCGTTGGAGTCAGTTAAGAGAGTTGTTTCCGAATCACCATCTTCGCCGTTTGTGTGTTCATTATTAGGGTCAACCTCTTCGCTAACTGCATCCGTCTGCGAATCTGAGGCGTTACTAGAAGCTTCGGATTGCTCCAAGTTTGTCTCAGTGGCTTCTGCAATGTTTTCGAGATCGTCAGCATCGCTATTTATAGAGTATGTTGTTGCCGACTCGCTTTCGCTCTCGCTCTCGGTTTCGTCGATAAAGTCTAAAGGTTCGAGGTCGTCCTCACTAAAGTCTTCGCCAAGTTCTTCACTAAAATCTTCTATATTGGCATCGAAACTATGGGATTCTTCGACGTCTGAAGAGGAATCCGTCGTCGGAGAGGTCGCTGCTTCAGTATCCGGTGAGGTGACGCTACTAGCAGTGCTGCCACTGCTACTGTCTATGTCGTCGAGGAGGTCTTCGGGAGGGGGAGCGATCGCCTCACCGTCATCGCCGCTATCGACTAATCCACTTGGCGTGTAGATAGGTTCTAGGATAAAAGTTTCAACGGTATCTTGGAGCCGACGCTTCTGTTTTATGCGGCTGTTAAACCAGTTCCCAACGTTGATAAAAACCATGCCTTAAAACTCCTGGAAGATGCAGATAATAACGCAAGAAAACTATGGTTGGGGTTTGTCACACTTTAGGTTTTAAAAAAATCCATGACAGCAGGTCAAACCCATGAACGTAAGGAAGAACGCCCATTCTCTCCTACACTTTTATATTCGAGACAACAAATTTACCACCTATTCTGAAGACTGATGTTTAGACCGCACTTGGCTGACGTATAGAAACAAGACCTAATTTCAAAATGTATCTGTATCTACAAGCCTGAGGGCGAGCTATACAGTTTTGAAAGCAGGCATTAAACTCGATTTCTGAAAACACTCTAGTTGATTTTGTCTGATTTTGTCTGATTTGGTTTGATTCCAATCTCACCACAAAGTATCACGATCATCCCAACTTCTCATTTGCTTTTCAACAAAAGAAACACAAAAGTCAGGAAAAGTCGGATCTCATTCCTGCCAGTTAAAAAAATCCCCAAAAGTAGCTTGCAATACAGATTTGCCCGAGCAAATAAGGTAGTGCTAAAAAATCAGGGCCTGATGTAGTACAAGCTGTGTGTACATCACCGGTTAGGGAAACGCAGTCTAGCCCTGTAACCGATTGGCACTCTCTATCTGAAAAGGGATTTCACGATAATTTTGCCTAGGGTCACTTCAAACGTTCCACTCAACATGGATTTTGCTGCCTTGAGAGTCGTTGCGGCTGTTGTGATCTGTTGCCAAACAACAACGTGTCTTGTAGGTGCTGTAAACAGCTATGGCTCTTCTGGGTTGGCGGCAGATGCTGGGCTGGGACAGTTGACAAACCCAATCTTTCCCTGGGTGTGTTGGAAGCGTGATGTGTTTTACGGCAATGTGGATGCTCGGGCATCGTCTCACGAATGCCCCGATTGTGGGGCAGAGGTCAAAAAAGACCTTTCAACCCGGATTCATCACTGCCATAACTGCGGGTCCATCAAACCCCGTGATGTAGCCAGTGGACAAGTTCCTGTTGAAGCAGGAAATCTTTGGGGCGACCCATCGCGAAGCGTTCGGGAACCGAATGGGAATCTCCCGGCATACCCGCTCTGGGTTGCTGGGAGAGGATGTCAAAGCCAGAAACCGAGTATCTGATCAACGTTCGAACATTTGAAAGAGCCAACTTGCCAGATTCCCGGTTCCTCGAACCACTCAACTCATCTACCAGAGGCGATAGCACTCTCCTCGTTCCATAGGATCAAACGCCACTGGCGGGGTCGAGTCTAGGTTGACGGACTTGGTCTTCGGTGATGAACTCAAGAGATTTTGCCAGGCTTGCAGTTGCGATCGCACCTCAGAACCGAAATAATGATCAAATAACGCCAAGGTCAACATCGCCGCATCTTCGAGCTTCTCGGATTCAGGAATCTCACCACGATAGGGCTGATGATCGACAAATTGACCGACTAAGAACAGACAGTCCTCGCGATAGCGGCGAGTATCGAGAATATGCAGATGCCAAATGCGATCGACAATGGCCGGCGGAACCAACGGCATTTGGGGATAACGAGCCAGGAGTACCCAAAACTGTTTGTAGAGTTCCACGGCTTCAACAGCTTGAGAGGGGGATAACCCCAGAAACCGGGCTACATCGGTTTGTAACACTTGGAGATTCCACCGTACCAAACGATTCTCAATGTCAGAATTCAACTCAGAACGATTGTGGGAGACAACTGGCGTAACAGATGCGGTAGATAACACTTGCATGGCTTCAATCCGTTTTATTTCAAAGGTCAATTGCATTGTGTCATCGTGACTTCTCCAAAATGGATCGTTCCAAAATGAGCCAAAATTCATCGCGTGATAGGTTAAACAGAAGGGATGCGCAAAACACTCCGTTGTTCTAAAACTGGACTCCAAGACGTCGATCGCCGACGACGAAAACGACGCTGGAAAAAACAAGCGGCTATCTGGGCTGAAACTGCATTCGTGTCCTTACCAACCCTGAAGCGATTTTGGAGCCGCACTCCCGTCCGCGCTGAATCATTTATCGCCATCGTCGAAGCCGTGGGAATTCGCAACTGGAGAACTGTAGCTGAAGCCGATCGCGATTTTCAGCAAGCCCCAGAACTTGGAGATTTCTTTGGGCGCGACGAAGATCGCCAACAGCTCCAAAATCTGATCGGTGAGGGAACGCGCGCGATCGCACTTTTGGGCATGGGGGGCCTAGGCAAAACCGCCCTCGCCCTAAAAGTTGCCCAAGAAGATGTAGCCGATCGCTTTGATTTTGCCTTCTGGCGGAGCTTGCGAGAAGCCCCTCCACTGTTAGATCTACTATCTGCTGTGATTCGGCGTCTGGATGAAATGAGTGGGGACAAAAGTGAGGAGGCTTGTTTTCACAACGAAAGCCTCGCGCTCGATCTCCTGTTCAATCGCTACCTAAGCCCAGCTCGCTGCTTGCTGGTTCTCGACAATGCTGAGTCGCTCCTGCAACCTAAGCGGTTAACCGGAGAATTTCGTCCCGGTTACGAAGCCTATACTGAATTTTTCGAACGTATTGCCCGTCAACCCCATCAGAGTTGTATTCTACTCACCAGTCGCGAACTTCCCACAGTCTTCGAGCGACTCAGTCACGACTTCCCCATCATCAATTTCCCCCTAAGTGGCTTACAACGTGATGCTCGACAAATTCTCCGCGAACGTCAGGCTGTAGGAACAGATGCCGAGTGCGATCGCCTGATTGACTACTATCGCGGCAACCCCAAAGCCCTACAAATTGCCTCAAGTTATATCAGACTCGTCTTTGACGGCTCCATTGCCGACTTCTTTGAAATTACACCCACGACTGGAACCCTCCCCGACTTCCAACACCTCCTCGACGAACATTTCCAGCGTTTGTCTGATACCGAACGACAAATTCTCGATTGGTTAGCCATCGAGCGAGAACCTGTAACCCTCGAACAACTTCAAGCCGATCTCACCTTGCCTCATCGCGTCAATCCCTTGCACGCCTTGGCTCAACTCCGCTCGAAATCTCTCATCGAGCGCGTACAGAGCGATCGCACCTATACCTTACAAAACGCGATCGCAGAATATACCCTAGAAAAACTCATCGAACGCTTTGTCAAAATTCTGCGTGGCGATCCCGATAACTTAGAAACTCTTGGCGAGTCAGAAAAACTTCTCTCAACCCATGCTCTACTCAAAGCCCAAGCGCCTCGCTACGTCCGCTTAGCTCAAGAACGGGCGATCGCTCAGCCGCTCCTCGACGCTCTCATTGAAGCATTCGGCGATCGCACCGCTGTCATCCGTCATCTCCATCGCTGGATCGAGCGGCTGCGTCACGTCAACCTACCGCCTTATAGCTATGCTGCTGGGAACCTTATTAATCTATTGCGCGTGTCAGAGACTTCTCTAGTCGGAGCGAATTTCTCGCAACTCAATATCCGTCAAGTTTATTGGAGCGAATCCGATCTCAGCGAGATTAACCTGCGTCGCGCTCACATCAGTGATTGTCTTTTTCCTCAAGCGATTGACAGTGCGCTATGTTTTGCTTTTAGTCCCGATGGAAAACTGTTCGCCACTGGGGATGATAGTACCAGCTTACGGCTGTGGAACCTCGAAACAGGAGCCTTAGTCGATACAGTGAGCAACGCTCATAGTAGTTGGATTCGCTGTTTAGCGTTCAGTCCAGACGGACACTATCTTGCCAGCGGCAGTGGTGATATGTCGGTTCGAGTTTGGCAACTGACCAATCAGCAAACTCTAGAACACTGCCACACCCTCACTGGACACACTCAAGAAGTGTGGTCGATTTCCTGGCTACCCAACACACCTTACCTCGTGAGTTCTGGAGATGATGGGAAAGTCATACTCTGGAATTTCTGTAACGGTTGCCTCGAACAAATCTGGGAAGGCCAGTATGGTTGGGTTCGCTACGTGGCAGCCGAACCGGACGGCCGTCACGTAATATCAGCTTCAATGCCCGCTCAAGAATTATGGCGGTGGGATCGACAAACCGGAAAACCAGTTGCTAAGGGAATCTATGACGATCATCGCGCACGTTCCATCGGTATGAGTCCTGACGGACGCTGGATTGTGACCGGAAGCGAAGATCTTGACTGTCGGGTGCGATTATACGCTTTAAATCAGGGTATTGCCGAACTCACTCATGTACTAGAAGGCCATACTAAATGTGTTTGGTCGGTGGCGTTTAGTCCAGACAGTCGTTGGTTGGCAACCGGATCGAGCGATCGCACGATTGCAATTTGGGATGTGGAAACTGGAGAACGATTACGTGTTTTAGTCGAAGATGTCGGTCGGGTGCGATCGCTAGCTTTTGCCGCAGATGGTCGACGGCTAGCGGCAGGCAGTGACGATCGTGGCATCGTGTTATGGGACTATCTCACTGGTCAAACCGATCGCGCCTTTCATGGTTATACCTATCGGGTTTGGACAGTCCTGGCATTAGACAATAAATTACAGTTTTTGAGCAGCGGCGATGATGGTGTCATTCGTTACTGGACGCGAGACGATAATCGCCCCGTCCAAGCCCTAGTTGGTCATCAAGCCCGGGTTCGACACCTAGTATTAAGTCCCGACCGTCGAACTTTGGCAAGTTGCAGCCACGATTGCACGGTACGGCTTTGGGATCTCGATAGCGGAAACTGTTTGCGCGTCTTGCGCGGACATAAAGATTGGACGTGGTTTGCAGTTTTTCTGAGCGATAAAACCTTATTGACAGGCAGCGACGATCGCAGCATTAAGCGTTGGAATTTAGCCACAGGGCATTGCACGCAAACCTGGCATTTACAAGAACATTGGCTATGGTCGATGCTGTGGTGCGATCGCACGCAACGACTCATCGCCGCGACAGAACAACAGGGGATTCAAGTATTTGCCTTACCTTCGGGATCGGGAGAAGATCCGCTCCCCAAACCCCTGTTGCAGTTAGACGCCGGAAACGTGCGCGCGATCGCCCGGACTCCAGACGGTCAAAAATTGGTCAGCGGTGACGATGAAGGAGAATTAAAGCTGTGGGATCTCACATCAGGGCGTTGTTTACAGACTTGGCAACGTCCTCAAAAATCTCGAATTCGGGCTTTAACCATCGATGCGAGCGGTCAATGGTTGGCTTGTGGGGGCGACGATGCCGAAGTGGAACTCTGGAACTTGTCTCGGGGAACCTGCGATCGCATCTTATCGGGGCATAGCAAACCCATTTGGACAGTGGCGTTTGCCCCCTGCGGAACCGAGTTAATGTCCGCTGGTGAAGATGAAACCATTCGCATTTGGACGCTCGGCGAGACGCCAAACGGTCAAACCCTGACAGCACCGCGTTTGTGTCAAAATCTGGATTTAACAGATGCCACCGGGTTGACAGTCGCCCAACGGCGAAATCTCGCTCAACTTGGCGCGATCGCCCCAGAACGGCAAGATATTGCATCTTAACAACGTCAGAGTTTAGCAAACAAAGCTTGTAGGCGATCGCGCATTTCCCCACGCACCCGAACATCCGTCTTAACTTTTGAGGGGTTCACCGGAGCTATAAGTCCCGCGATGTACCTGCAAGGTCAGCGTCGGGAGGATGTCACGACCGTTGACTGGGGACTGGGGAGGCCGAGACGGCGATCGCCGCACTTTGACTTTGAGCCTCTGCAATCCGTTTCGGACGCAGATAGAGATTTTCCACCAGGGCCGAGGCCCCAGCAAACCAAGGGGGAACAATCAACGCCCCGATAATCCCCAAAACTTGCGCCCCACCGAGGACGCAGAGAAGTTGAAACAGGGGATGAACCCCAACGGAATTCCCCACAAGCAAGGGATCGAGGACATAGGTTTCTAAGTTTTGGATAATCACAAATAGCAGTAACACCCATAACACGATCCATCCTCCTTGAGCGATCGCCACAATCAAGGCCGGAATCGCCCCCAAAATCGGACCGACAAAGGGAATCAAATTGGTGACACCGGCGATCGCCCCCAACCCCAAGGCAAAATCTCTCAGGCCCAAAATCGTCAAAACCGTTGAGGTGGCGACGGCCAAAATAATTGAGACCAATACCCGGCCGCGAATATAGCCCCCCATCCGTTGTCCGACCACCTTCGATTGGTCTGCGAGTCGGTCTTCCCAGGGTTGAGGGAACAGTTGCACAATACTGTGAATCAACTTGCGACTATCAGCCACCATATAACCGGAAATAAACAGAGACAGAATCAAACTAAACGCCGCTCCGAGAATCCCTCGCGTAATGCTATAGGAGCGTAACACCAGTTGCTGAGACGAGCCAATCAGCCAGCTAGTAATCGATTGAGTATCAAACAATTCCAACACCAATTCCGGCCGCGCGTCCGTCAAACGCATCACCGTCATTTCCAGGGCCGACAGGACATCTTCTGAGAGTTTCGGTAATTGTCGGACTAACCGCTCAATCTGCTCAAACACCGACGGGCCAATAATCAGAACCACCCCCGTCAAGACAGAAATCAAACTGACATAGGTAAAAATTGTCGCTAACCAGCGTGGTAGCCGTAGCATACGCTCACTCATATCCACCACTGGGGCGATGGAGGCGGCTAACACCACTGAAATCATCAGAATCAGCACCAAGCTTTGTAGTTGCCAGAGAATAAATAGGCCAACCACAACGGTGGTGATGACAATGATGTTCGGAAACGATAGCGAAATCAATCGCTTGGTCATAACAGGGAATAGGGAACAGGGAACAGGGGGGAAGAAGGGAACAGGGAACAGGGAACAGGGAACAGGGAACAGGGGGGAAGAAGGGAATAGAGAACAGGCAAACGGGACGGCCTTAGGCGGGGGGATGTTTTAGCAGTTGGACAGCGCCCTGATTGTGATTGTACTCGGCAATGGAGAGAGCCGTATGGCCACCGTTATTTTTGAGGCTCGGATCGGCCCCGGCGGCGAGCAGCGATCGCATCGCTGCCAGATGGCCAAAATGGGCCGCCCACATCAAGGGAGTCGAGCCGGTTTTATCGCGGGGATCACAGTCCGATGCCCCCTGCAAGAGCAACTCCAGGAGGTCGTTCTTATTGTAACGGGCGGCCCAATGTAGAGGGGTTTGCCCCTGACTGTCCCGAGTGAGGCGATCGCCCCCCCGATCGAGAAGTAAACGCACCATCTCTACATTTTGTTGTGCCGTGGCCACCAAAAGGGGCGAGTCATCCGGGGGACCCCCATTCACATCTGCTCCCGCCGCCAGGAGTCGTTGTGCTAGAGCCGGTTGCTGTTGCAAGACGGCCACAAACAGAGGAGTATCCCCGAGGCGGTTGACGCGGTTGGCGATCGCCCCGCGTTCTAACAGTAGATCCACCATCTCAATTTGTCCCTCCACCACCGCCCAATTGAGAGCCGTTTCCCCTTCAGCATCCTCCGCCTCACAATTAGCACCAGCATCTAAGAGGAGTTGGGCGATCGCACAATCATTAGTAGCCGCCGCCACCATCAACGGGGTACTCCCATCGGGGTTACTGGCGTTAGGATCCGCTCCAGCGTGCAGCAACCGTTGCACAATTGAGCCGTGGCCAGCTTCTGTCGCCAGAGTCAAGGCCGTCACCCCATCCTCCCCCGACGCATCCACAGTCGCTCCCGCCTCGAGCAGCCGTTGAACAATGGCCTCATACCCTTGTTCAGCCGCTTGAGCGATCAGAGGTGTCCCCTTGGGGCTGAGCGTATTCGCATCGGCCCCAACTTTGAGCAACATTTCAACGAGAGGCGGATAATTCTGCTGTACCGCCAAGTTGAGGGGAGTATCCCCCTGCTGATCCCGACAATTGACGGCCGCTCCCGCCTCCAGGAGCAGATTCGTGATCACCGTGTCGCCTTTGAGAACCGCAGCCATGAGAGCCGTACTGTCATCTTCATTACAGAGATTCACATCAGCCTTCGCCTCAAGCAGAGCCATCACGGCTTCTCGTTGGTGATTGGCCGCCGCCAGCATCAAGGCTGAGACGCCAAAGGTTTGTCGTTGGTGATTGACATCAGCCCCCGCCTGAACGAGTACCTGTATGAGCCTCACCGCGCCCTGAGCGGCGGCGAACATCAGGGGGGTGGTTCCGTGGCGATCGCCAACATTGGGATCCGCGTTCTGACTCAGACAGCGCTCAACATTGTCGAGATCGCCATGTTTTGCGGCCTCAAGGAGGTGATGAGTGGGGGAAGAGTGGGTCAAGGTTCCTAAGCTCCGGTTGCAAACTCTCAGGACAGGGAATCAGGTCAAAGAACAGACCTGAATTGGGCTAGGACTACTGTACCGTTTCGCTATCCTTTAAATGTGGGAAACTCAGAATTATTAGCTTTTAAGGACAATATCTTGTCCCCTTAACATTTCTGGCCCCCCTAAGCTGGGTCTGTGTCTGGGGTTCTCCACGTTGCTATTATCGAGGAGACACCAATGACGACTCCGATTTTTCGCGATCGCACCGAAGCCGGACAGCAGTTAGCCGAACGCTTAACGGCCTATCGTCAACGCCAAGATGTCGTGATCTTGGGACTTCCTCGGGGCGGTGTGCCGGTGGCGGCGGTCATCGCCGAGGTCCTCGATGCCCCGCTAGATGTTTGCTTAGTGCGTAAGCTGGGGGTTCCGGGCAATCCTGAGTTAGCCATGGGGGCCATTGCTTCAGGGGATGAAATCAGCCACAACGGCCCCGTCTTAGAACGCTGTCAGATTGCTCCTGAAGCCTTCGCCGAGGTTGTGGCCCAAGAACGCCAGGAGTTGCAGCGTCGAGAACAACGCTATCGGGGTGATCGTCCAGTGCCGGTGATTCGCGATCGCACGGTCATTTTAGTCGATGACGGCGTGGCCACGGGGGCGACCATGTTGGCGGCGATCGCCAGTATACGCGCTCAAGCGCCCCGAGCGTTAATTGTCGCCGTCCCCCTCGCGGCCCCCTCAATTTGCCAGGAGCTGCGTCATCATGTCGATGAGGTCATCTGTGGAGCTACCCCCCATCCCTTCCGCTATTTAGGACTGTGGTATGAGGACTTTTCCCCCACCAGCGACGACGATGTCTGTCAGTTGTTGTCCGCTTCTGAGTCTTGCGAGTCTTCCGCCTCATCCGAGTCAGAGGACTTGGCCCCGGAGCCAAAATCCCAGCGTTGAATAACCCCCAAGCGGGCTAGAAACACCTCCCACAGCGGCGAGGGACGGCCTCGATGGATCACTTGTCGCTGGTGATGGTAGCGAGCCTGACGTTGGGCTAACTCTTGCAGGTGGTGGGGGGGTTCTTCTGTGCCGAAGCGACGAAAGGCATCTGTGGGAAACTGGGGTGGGGGGTTCTGCGGGAGACGGCGATCGCTCCAAGCGGAGGTGACTGTTCCAGCAGCAATACCCCCTGCGCTCGCGAGTAAGAGACTAATTAACGTATGATATCCCAAGAGTAAAAACACGACTAAAAACACAGATCCCCATTGCACTCCCATTGAGAAATCTCGTTGAGAAATATTCACGATATCACATTTTTTTTGGATTTTTTTGATGTCTTGCTAATCGTTTAATCTATTTAAAAACATAGGTCTTCAAACTAGACATCGTTGTGAACTAAACCCAGATACATTAGGCTTTTAAGCAATTTCAAAAGATAGGTAAAGCACATGGCAACATTTCTACGTGATCTCAGTTACCGCTATCAATGGCTTTATGACAGTATCTCTCGAACCGCCGCACTCAGCGTCGGTGGAGAAGATCGCTTCCGGACCTTAGCCCTAACCAATTTGGACATCGGGTCCGACAGTCTGATTTTAGATCTTTGTTGTGGCAGTGGACAAACCACCCGATATTTAGTCGAACGTTCAAACCAAGTCATTGGTTTAGATGCCTCACCACGCTCGATAGAACGTGCTAAACAGAACGTTCCCCAGGCTGAGTATATCGAAGCCTTTGCCCAGGAACTCCCCTTTGAGGATAATCACTTTGACCTGGTGCATACCAGTGCCGCCTTGCATGAAATGAACCCGGAAACCCTCAATCGAATTGTCTGGCAGGTTTTCCGAGTCCTGAAACCGGGAGGAGTCTTTGCGATCGCCGACTTTCATCGGCCCACCAATCCACTCGTTTGGCTAGGACTCGCACCCTTTTTCTGGGTATTTGAAACCGAAACCGCTTGGACATTCCTGGAGACTGATCTACCAGGATTACTCTCGGCTGTGGGCTTTCAGCGTTGCGATCGGCAACTCCATGCTGGAGGGAGTTTACAGATTATTCAGGGTTACAAATAGTTTCAAAAACAGTGTTACAAATCGTCCACCGCTCCCAGGCGCTCCCGGGGCGAAATTGTCTTCGCCCCGAGTATGTCTTAATTACGGGTGCGGGGATACGCCTCACTGACAAAGCCCAACTCAAACAATTGGCGATAAGCATTCTGTCCCAAATCACGAGTTGGATTTTGAGATTCAACAATTTGCACCAGCAACGGAATCGCCAACTCAGGATTATCCTGAGAGCGATGGAGGAGCGCCAACTGATAGGTCGCTTCATCCCGTCGTTGGGCAGCGCTGAGGGCTAAATTGCGCTGTTCCTCAAAAATTGGCCCATCCAATCCCGAGAACGCCGAGGCCAGATCTTGATAGAGATTCGAGACCTGATTTCCCAACTCTCGGGCCTCTTGCAACGTCGCTGCTGCACCTTCATAGTCTTCATTAGACACCGCTGCGCTGGCATCATCCATTAACTGATCGATGCCGGCAAAGGTCAACAGAGAATCCGAAGCCAGAACCGCTGGGGCCTCACCCTGGGCTTCGAGTTCATCGAGAACCTCCGTGGCGGCTTCGAGATCTTCGCGAGCCTCGGTCAGTTCGTTGCTCGTATTCGCCTCCTCATCCTCAACGGGTTCGATCGCCTCAGCTTCGGACGACGGTTGTTCGAGGGCAAAATCCGAGCTAACAAAGCCCAACTCATAGAGTTGACGATAGGACTGATTCCCCAGGGGACGAGTGGGATTTTGGGAGCGCACCACCTGAACCAATAGGGGAACCGCTAGTTCTGGGTTGTTCTGAGCGCGGTGTAGCCGAGCCAGTTGATAGGTGGCTGTATCCCGCAGTTGTGCGGCTTCGAGGGCTTGATTGCGTTGTCGTTGGAAAATTCGGTTGTCAATTCCTGAAAAGTTCGTCGAAAGCTGCTGATAAAAGTTCGAGAGTTGATTACTAATCTCTCGGGCCTCTTGCAGCTTGCGAATGGCTAGGCTGTAGTCCTGATCCGAGACAGCGGCGGTGGCCTCATCAATCAGGGATTCAATGCCCGGTAGACTGAGAATACTATCTTCCATGGGAACCCGAATCGCCGTTTGTGAGTTCGTCTCAGTTTGGGCCATGGCTCGGGTTGGGGTCACGGTGGAGGCGGCGATCGCCAACAGGGTTACAGCAGAGGAGAGATGCCAAAAACGGGGTTTAGATTGGAGGAGCATGGACAGAGTTACCAGTTAGAATAGGGAGTCCGAACGAGAGACGGTTGGGATAGAAATTGACAATTCAAATAAGACACGTTAAGAGTATAAAACTTTTGCAAGGCAAGAGTTGTCGTTTTTGAATATGTCTTACTTCTTGTGGCGAATACAAGAAAACGGAAGACGGCCGTAGCCGAATGCCGATGACGGCAGAACGATTCAGAGTGCAGAGGTATCTTAACATCTCACCTTATCGGGGGATCAATCCGGAGATCCTTTGCTCGTTGGCAGAGATTCTCCGCTAAGATAGCGGTGGATTTTGGCGAACCTAACATGAGCCGGAGGTGTCGAACGTGGCCGATGACTTAACACTACAACGGGGAGGCGAAACCCTTGCCCTGAGAAAGACGCAAACTCGTTTCACGGCTCGTCCACAAGCGCCCGAGGCGATCGCAACATTAGCGCAACAGGTGACGGCCCAATGTTTAAATCAAATCCCCGTGGGGTCGCGAACCGAGGCGGTCCTGCTTGAATTCGAGGTGGCCGAGGCCAGCCAACTCACCCCAACCATGGACCGCACTCGCGATCGCCGCGATGTCGCCTTTGTCAGCCATGTTTATTCCCTCATCGACAATCCAGGAACCCTAGTCTATCTCGCCGACGATCTAACCATCCAGTTTGCCGAGTCCGTCAGCCAACCGGCACGTCAAGCCCTAACCGAGTCCTTAGGCTTAGGCGATGAAGCCCCCCTCGTGGGCCTAGACAATGCCTTTATCTACCGAGTTACCCGAGAGGCGATCGAAAATCCCATCAAAATTGCCAATCGACTCATCGAGCGTGACGACATTCTGGCCGCTGAACCGAACATTGTCACCCACAGCGCCCCGAGTTATCGACCGAGCGATCGCTACTATCCCCAACAGTGGTATCTCAACCATCAGGGGGGGCCAGACTTAGCCCCCGACTCCCATATTGCCGCCGAACAGGCTTGGGACATCACCCGAGGCGATCGCAGTATCGTCGTGGCCATCGCTGATGATGCCATTGACTTAAACCACCCCGACTTTCAAGGTATCGGTAAAATCGTCGCCCCCCGAGACTTCCGCAACCAGGACGGCTTACCCCTCCCCGAACGAGACAGTGACAACCACGGTACCGCCTGCGCCGGAGTGTGCCTGGCCGAAGAAACCGGCGAGGGAATCGTCGGCATTGCCCCCGGTTGCGCCCTCATGCCCCTGGCCACCTCCGGCTATTTAGACGACCGTTCCATCGAAGAACTGTTTGACTGGGCCAGCCAGCGGGGGGCTTCCGTCATCTCCTGTAGTTGGGGGGCCAGTGCGGTCTATTTCCGTCTGTCCTTGCGACAACGGGCCGCCGTGACCCGGGCAGCGCGGCTGGGCCGTCATGGCAAAGGCTGTGTCATCGTGTTTGCGGCCGGAAATGCCAACCGTCCCACCCAGGGCGAGATTAACGAACAGGGTTGGACTAAAAACATTCTCTCAGGCACCACTAAATGGCTTAGTGGCTTTGCCGCCCATCCCGATGTGATTGCCGTGTCGGCCTGTACGAGCTTAAATCAGAAAGCCGCCTACAGTAACTGGGGACAAGAAATTTCCGTCTGCGCCCCGAGTAATAATGCCCCTCCAGGAATTTGGCTTCAGGAAACGGGCTATGTGAATACCGCCCCGGTGATTCGTAAATCCTTGTTAGGGAAGGGGATTTTTACGAGCGATCGCAGCGGAGATCCAGGCTACAGTCCCAGTGACTACACCCATGGCTTTGGTGGGACTTCCAGCGCCTGTCCCTTGGTGGCGGGGGTGGCGGCCTTGGTGTTATCGGTTAATCCCAACCTCACAGCGGCGGAGGTGAGAACCATTTTAGAGAAAACCGCCGATAAAATTGTTGACCCTGAGAGTGATCCCCAATTGGGGACTCGCTTTGGTCAGTATGACGGCGATGGTCATTCCAAGTGGTTTGGCTATGGCAAAGTCAACGCCTACCAAGCGGTCTTAGCGGCAAAACAGCAGTCCCAAGCGCCCTTATCCGTGACGCGACGAGTTCGCGGCCGCAATGATCGCCAGATGGCAATTCCCGATGGTGACGCCAACGGAATCACCAGTCCGATTCGGGTTCGCGACAATTTAACGGTTCTCGAACTCGAAATTCTCGTAGAACTCGACCATCCCGACTGGGGAGATTTAGAGGTGATGCTGATCGCGCCCGAAGGAGAATCGGTCATGCTTCAGGGGCGAGGAACGCGGGGCCAAGGACCGTTCCGGCAACGCTACGATTTCAACAATACCCCTCAGCTGAAGCGTTTGTTTGCCAGCACTGCCGAGGGAAACTGGGCGTTAAAGGTTTGCGATCGCGCGGCGGGAGATACCGGGGTTCTTAACGTTTGGCAGTTAACCGTCGGGTTAGGCTCGTAAACAAAGGTCTCCAAGGGCAACACCGCAATTGTCATGTCATCGCCATGGTCAGATGTCGCATCTTCCCAGAGAGCGATCTAAAATCGAGAGTATTCTCAAGGGCGGCGTCACGGCCGGCGATGCCGGCGATCGCCTCCCAACAGACCCCTCAACTCGACTATCCTCAACCGGAGCCAAATCTGTGAGTCCAGACACGACCCTCGATCAAGCCGCTACCCTCTCCTACGACACCGCGACCTTTGACCAGTATGTGATGAAAACCTATGGACGGTTTCCCATCGCCCTGACCCACGGCGAGGGCTGTCGGGTCTGGGATGCCCAGGAGAAGGAGTATTTAGACTTTGTAGCCGGAATTGCCACCTGTACCCTCGGTCACGCTCACCCCAAGCTCATCGAAGCTGTAACCGAGCAGATCAAAACCCTGCACCATGTCTCGAACCTGTACTACATTCCCCCCCAAGGCGCGTTAGCCGAATGGCTCGTGACCCATTCGGCGGCCGATCGCGCCTTCTTTTGTAACTCAGGGGCCGAAGCCAACGAAGGAGCCATCAAACTAGCCCGCAAATATGCCCACACAGTCCGAGGCATCGAGACACCCACCATTATCACCGCGACCGCCAGCTTCCATGGCCGCACTCTGGCCACCATTACCGCCACCGGACAACCCAAATATCAAAAGAACTTTAATCCCCTGGTTCCTGGCTTTGTCTATAGCCCCTATAACGACATTGACGCCCTAGAGGCCACCATTGCCGAGTTAGATGCCGAAACGCCCCAAGTGGCGGCCATTATGCTAGAAGCCCTCCAGGGAGAAGGGGGCGTTCGCCCTGGGGACAAACCATTTTTCCAACGGGTGCGCCAACTCTGTGACGAGAAGGATATCTTGCTGATTCTCGATGAAGTGCAAGTCGGTGTGGGGCGGACCGGACAGATCTGGGGCTATGAGAACTTAGGCATTGAACCGGATATCTTCACCAGTGCTAAGGGCCTCGGCGGTGGAATTCCCATTGGTGCGCTGCTGTGCAAGTCGAGTTGTGATGTCTTTGAACCGGGAGACCATGCCAGTACCTTTGGCGGGAATCCCTTCGCCTGTGGTGTGGCGCTGTCCGTCTGTCAGATGGTGGAGAAACCGGAATTTTTGCAACAGGTGCGCGATCGCGGGCAACAGTTACGCCAAGGATTGCAAGCCATCGCCACGGAGTTTCCGGCGGTTGTGGCTGAGGTTCGCGGTTGGGGGCTAATCAATGGCCTCGAACTCAAGGCTGAGATTGAGTTAACCTCAATTGCTGTGGTGAAAGCGGTCATGGAACAGGGACTGCTACTGGTTCCCGCTGGCCCCAAAGTGGTGCGATTCGTTCCTCCCCTGATTGTCTCAGAGGCGGAGGTTGACCGCGCCCTCGGGATTCTCCGGACGGCCCTATCCTCAATGGCGTAATTCCCGTTAGCCCTCCTGAAGCCATTCTCGACTGCTGTATGACCGTCACCTCTTCTCCCCTCGATCTGGCTGAAGCCTATTTGGATGAGTATGTCTCCCCCCAGGCGAATCGCATTGATCACGATCCTCACGCCCTAGAAACAGCTTTTCTGGGTTTGGGCGATCGCGAGTTGCTCACCTTACGGGCCGACAACCAAGTTCTCTTTCGTCGCTTCCAAGAAACCATCTCTCGCCATTCCGGGGCCTTGGCCTTCCTACAAACCCAGCACCAAAGTGCCGCCGCCCTAATCCGCCGCAGCTCCAATTCTGGCTTGCGAGAGGACTATTTACCCCATTTAGCCACCGGAAAACGACGGGTGGGCGTGGGCTTTTCTCACCTGCGTCGTCCGGGACCACCGCCGATGCAAGCCCGACTGGTTCCTGGAGGCTATCAACTCGATGGGTTTATTCCTTGGATTACCGGCGCAACCCTGTTTGAGAGCTTTATTTTAGGGGCGATGTTGCCGGATGGAACCTCGGTGTTTGGCATGATGCCCTTCCGTAGTTGTCAGGAGGAGCGAGGGGGAGAGATTAAGATCAGTTCGCCGCTGGAGATGGCGGCGTTGACCTCCACGAATACGGTCACGGCCGAGGTGAAGGGGTGGTTCTTACCTGATGACCAGGTGATCTGTCTGAAACCGCCCCATTGGATGCAGCAAAACAGTCAAGCCAATGTGCTACATCATGGCTTTTTTGCCCTCGGTTGCGCTCGGGCTGGGTTGGATGTGTTGCTGCAAGCCGCACAGAAGAAACAACTTCCCTTTTTACAGCAAACTTGGAACCATCTTGATGCTGAATTGGGGGCCTGTCGTCAAGCCTTTTTTGAGAGTGAAGATGAGGGGACCCGGTCCTATGGCGATCGCCTGAGGTTGCGGGCCTGGGCCATTGACTTAGCGGGCCGCTGTAGCTATGGGGCGATCGCCGCCTCGGGGGGTGCGGCCAACAGTTGTCAACATCCGGCCCAACGCATTTATCGAGAAGCCTTAGTGTATGCGGTATCTGGACAGACCCCGGATGTGATGGAAGCGACGCTAAACCGCCTGCAACGCTAAGGGGGGTTCCACGCCAAACCGGCCGCAAACGGGACAGGTTGCGATAGTCTAAAGTTTGTGTAAATTGATGCAATTTTGAGGAGGTTATCTTGGAACGAACATTTTTGATGATTAAGCCTGACGGCGTACAACGGGGACTCGTGGGCGAGGTGATTCGCCGCTTTGAAGCGAAAGGCTTCACCCTCGTTGGACTCAAGCTGATGTCCGTCAGCAAGGAATTAGCGGAACAACATTACGATGTTCACCGGGATAAGCCGTTTTTCAAAGGATTGGTGGACTTCATTACCTCCTCTCCTGTGGTCGCGATGGTTTGGGAAGGAGACGGTGTTGTCGCCGGCGCTCGTACGATTATTGGCGCAACCAACCCGCTGACGGCGTCTCCGGGGACCATTCGTGGCGATTTCGGCTTAAATATCGGACGCAATCTTATTCATGGCTCTGATGCGGTGGAAACGGCGAATCGGGAAATTGACTTATGGTTCTCTGAAGGGGAACTGGTCAGTTGGACGCCGGCGCTGAACCCTTGGTTAGAAGAATAACGACGTTGGTATGAGTCACCCCAGAACCGACGCCCTCAGGCTGAGTGGTGTCGGTTCTGAGGTGCGAGTCGCCCCAAATTTCAGGGGAATTCTCGTGTTTTTTTATGAAAAATTATTACACTTTTGCTCAAAATCGTTAACTTTGATCGAGAGTAGTGAACGATTGGACTAAATATACAGGAGTTTTCAGGTCTTATGTCTGATGTTCAAGTCTTAGCTGCGTTAGTTGTCGCCATTATTCCGGGTATCCTGGCGTTCCGCCTGTCGACGGAACTTTATAAATAAGGCGGTCATCCAACAGGTTCTTGTTGGTCTGTTTTGTCTGGGAGTTTCGCCACGTGCGGGACTCCCATTGCTTTGGCCAGTTGTGGCGACCCGGTTCTCGCTAGACGGAAAGGTTTTCCAAAATGGGAGTTCTGTGGCTCTGAGTTTGGTTAAACTAGAGGGGGATCTCGGGAGTAGGAGATGGGGTGCGTCAGTCGGCTTGCCAAAATGGCTCTGTTTCGATTCAATTTGAACTATTCCCCCCACTCATGCTGTATTCACAGCAGGTCAATCGATGTGAGCTTATCTTCAGACTGAATCATGAACGCCCCTGAACGCCTGTCTCGCGCTCCGCATCCCGGTGAGGTTCGAGCTTCACCCCGTCGTCGTCCTCGTCGCCGTCCGTCGCTCCACCCACGACAGCGACGGAACAGCCGTTCCTGGGCATCTGTTTTGGAAACGGGGTTGAAGCTAACGGTGGATGTTACGGTTTCCCTGGGGGCGATCGCCGCCCTAAGCCAACTGCTCCCGAGTTACACCAGGAGCCAAGACCAACTCGAACAACTCCACGAAGACGTGGACACGACGCGATCGCAGGTCCAGGGCCTACAGGGACAGTTCAGCCGCTACTTTGATCCGACTCAGGTGCGAAATCTGATTGAGGAAGAAACCCAGCGTCTTGATCCGCAGCGACGGCCGATTGTCTGGACTGAGCCGGTTGAGCAGGAGGTTAACCGCTAAAGCCGACAAACAAAATAGCAACGGCACCGAGTCCCGCCAAAATCGTCAACACGAGTCCAGCGTTGGGGCTTCCTTTCCAGGAGTAGTTTTTATCAGCCATAGTCATGTCCTCAAGGGTATCTATAGCTTTCATGGTAGCGAAGTTGAAAATTTGTAGCCGCTGAGGGGCAGATTATTGGGTCTGTAACTGAGCTAACTGAGTGTTGCGATAGTAATGGGAGAGGATTTGACGGTAACTATAGCCCTGTTCTGCCAGATGTCTCGCCCCCCATTGACTCATGCCCACACCATGACCAAAGCCGCGTCCAGAGAGGGTAAAATAGCCGCCACCGGAGGTGACCGTAAACAAACTACTGCGTAACCCCAACGCCGATCGCAAGTCATCTCCGTCAACAATTGCCGTTCCCCCCGTTCCCACCACTGTAGCGGTCACGAACCGGCCATTGGGAGATTGCTGTTCTGGGACGATTCCCACCACGGTTCCGACGCCGCCGAGTCGTCGGGTGAGTTCCCATTGGGAGAAAGATTCGCGCCAATGATAGTTGGGTGAGTTGTGGTCGAAGTCAGGAACGCCTCTGAGATAGGGTTTAACTTCATCCCAAACCTGTTCAACATCTTCGGTATGGCCCCCCGACGAGGCGTGAAACACCGCCTCAATGACCTGACCATTATGGCTGAGGACTTGGCTGCGGGTGGCGTCGGTGGCTCGGTGGGTTTGGCTCGACTCTTCCTGCATCCCGCGATA
Organism: Phormidium lacuna HE10JO; assembly: GCA_900149785.2. Classification (GTDB taxonomy): domain Bacteria; phylum Cyanobacteriota; class Cyanobacteriia; order Cyanobacteriales; family Geitlerinemataceae; genus Sodalinema; species Sodalinema lacuna_A. The sequence goes on from FSSI02000015.1 coordinate 36,670, forward strand.
GACTTGCCAGAAGGTGTCATCCCCGACATCGTAGGTGCGATTCCCATAGCGATCGCGCTGGTAGAGGACGTAGGAGCGAGCGGCCACGGCTTGGGCTTTTAGAGCTTCTAGGGGCCAACTTCCTCCCATTTCTGCGCCAAGGACACTGTAGAGATAGGATTCAATGTCAACGTAGTTGACGGCTGTGATCCCGTAACGTCCTCGCACGATGAGAACCTTACCTCGATACCAGCGATCGCCAATATAAACATGGCCATGGTTGGTGGGTTCAATCCATAATTGCTCCCCTTGCCAGCGATCGAGGGCCACGGCTTGCCCAGTGGAGCGAGCGATAAAGGCATTCATCTGACTAAGGTTACCGAGGACGGTTCCCGAGCGGCTGCGAATGCGAGCGGGGGTGGAACTCCCCACGGTGAGTTCACCGACATTTTTCTCGACAGCTACMCGAAGTTCAAGGGCTAGGCCAGGAACGAGGGAGAAGGCCCAAAAACAAAGACTGGTCATCCCTCGCCAGAAATAAGGAAATTCCCTGTGCCTTCGCCTAGTCCTTTTTGGGGTCTCGGGGGGGTTTTCTCTCGTTTGCGATGATCCCTGTTGAGCCGTTCCCCTTGCTCGGCCCGTCACAGACGCGGCAATTTTCAATAGCAGCATCTTTTGCTTCTCCTTAAAAGTGACCGACGACTCGAAGATAGACCGAGGTCGGTGCTAGGATACCATAGTAAGCTAGGAGTCTTGAAGTTGGATCGGTCGTGAGACATAAAGTATAGATCCCTCAAACCCGGTTTGCGTTGCCAATTTCCTTAACGAGAGTCAAGCGAGTGGAAATCGTTTTTTTAGGAACCAGTTCGGGAGTCCCGACGCGATCGCGAAATGTGTCCAGTTTAGCCCTGCGCCTGAAACAACGGGGCGAGATTTGGCTATTTGACTGTGGGGAAGGAACGCAACATCAACTTCTTCAGAGTGATTTGAAGGTGGGGCGGATTCGCCGTATTTTTGTTACCCATATGCACGGGGATCATGTTTTCGGGTTAATGGGACTCCTGGCCAGTATTGGCCTAGCGGGAGCGCCGGATCGCATTGATTTGTATGGTCCCCCTCAGCTTGAAAATTATCTCGAAGCCTGTGCGCGCTATTCTCATACCCATTTGCATTATCCGATTACGATTCATAAACACAAACCGGGACTCATTTATGAGGATGAGGACTATCGGGTCCTGTGCGATCGCCTCGATCATCGCATCCCCGCCTATGGCTACCGGGTTGAGGAAAAAGATCGTCCGGGACGCTTTGATGTGGCGAAGGCCCAGGCCCTAGGAATCCCACCGGGACCGGTGTATGGACAACTCAAACAGGGACACCCGGTGACCCTAGAGGATGGCCGGGTCATCAACGGACGTCATCTGTGCGGTGAGCCACAACCCGGACGGAAAGTCGTCTATTGTACGGATACGATTTATTGTGAGAACGCGGTGAGCTTGGCTCAAGGGGCTGATGTGTTAATCCATGAGGCCACATTTTCTCACCGAGATGCGAATCTGGCCGAACAACGGTTGCATTCGACATCAACGATGGCGGCTCAAGTGGCCTTGAGTGCAGGGGTCAAACAGCTTTTTATGACTCATTTTAGTCCCCGCTATGCTCCTGGAAATGACCTGGATCTCAAGGATTTACTCGATGAAGCACGGGCGATTTTTCCCCAAACGGATCTGGCCTATGACTTTTTAAGCTACGACGTTCCCAAACAACGAACGGCTGTACCGGTCTAATCATGATTCCCTACGAGCCGGCGGCAAATTTCTCGCAAACTCACCTGAGTATTGACGGGCCGTCTCGGTTTAGGGAGGTTCAAATTGGGCCAGGAGGGCAGGTCATGACAGGGACATAAGATGGGACTCACGCCAGCCACCGGTAGGGCCACCGGCATGGTGCAGCGGGCGCAAGAGGAAATATCCCAGTCATCGTCAAGGAGTTGGCCGATGCTGGTTTCGGTGCCTTCGAGATAGGCGTTATAGCTGAGTTTAGGACAGGAAACAGCAGACCAACAGCGTTCAAAGGCTCGGCTGTAGTCACTGCCTTCAAAAAGGGGATGAGGGAGTTCTGCTTGGTTGTTGACAATCAGTTTTTTGCCGAGCTGAAACCAATCTGCTAAATACTGTTTAACTTGCGTTTCAGAAGCCATAAAAATGCGTAATGATAGAACTCTAGTCCTATGTTAAACGATTTTTCAGGAGAGATCCCTTACTAAATTGGTATAGATTCTTAAGATAAAGGTGAAATCACGAGAGCAAACGGCTCTGATACAGTTTAAACTTGTTCTGGGTAACTTCCTAAAGGGGATCAGCGATTTCGGTTAAATTAAGGCTATGACCGGCAACGATTAGATAGGTTTTGTCAGCGATGGCTCCGACATGACGCGTTAATTCGCCGAGGCGATCGCGAAACATTCGCCCTGATGGATAAGCCGGAACCACGCCCCAACCGGTTTCTTCGGCTACGAGAATACAGGTTCCTTGAAAGTTGGCGGCCTGATGCAGAAAGACTTGACGGCGATCGCTCCAGTCTGTGTCAGACTCGTCTAACGTGTTGGCTACCCAAGTCCCCAACGAGTCAAGCAACAGACAATGTTGGGGATGATTCCATTGCTCAAGACAGGTACTAACGGCGAGGGGAACCTCCTGAAGCTGCCAATGATTGGGGCGACGTTGACGGTGACGTTCAATGCGAGCTTGCCAATCTTGATCTTGGGAATTGCTGCGGGCAGTGGCAATATAGGTGACAATACCCTTGTGTTGCTCAGCCAGCCGTTCGGCAAACTCACTTTTTCCAGAGCGGGCCGCTCCAGTAACTAAGACCAGATTTCCCAAAAGACTCAATAACTCCGTAATCTCTATGGCAATTCTACCGAGAAATGCCCTCTGTCTATCGCCGATGCCTGAAAACCGTAACGCCCCTAGGGGACACTGCTCCAGGGGCGATATCGACTACGATATCACCATAACGACCATAGCTACTCCGTCCGGGAGTCTTTCTCGTCGCTAAACCCTACTATGGACGATCGCGAACCGACAAAAGAGCAACTCATCCAAGAACTCAAGGCGGTTCGCCAGGAGTTTGAACAGGTGCGGCTGGAAAATCAGGCCGATGAGGTACAAGGGGAATTGCTGCGAACGGTCCTGGCCTGTGGTGAACATCCCTCCCAAACTCTGTTATTGCGAGCGTTATCTCAACAAGTCCTGCGTAGTGCGAATCGTTTAACCCTAGTCGACGAGAGTAGTTTATTTTTACTCGACGAGAGAGGGACTGTGATTGAGTCAGTCCTAGCTCGGGGAGCCATTATTCGCCAAGAGCGCGAGTCGTTAGTTGGGCGGGTCCTCCATCAAGGGTTAGCCGGCTGGGTCTATCAACGGCAACAAATCGGCATTATTACGGATACGACCTTAGATGAGCGTTGGCTGCAACTCCCCGGTGAACCCTATCATGTGCGTTCTGTGCTTTGTGTGCCGGTGCTGCGGAAAAACACGGTCTTAGCCATTATCACCTTAATGCACCCAGACCAAGGCCATTTTCGGGTTCAGATGGCTGAGCTAATGGAAGCGGTGGCGGTGCGGATTGGGCTGGTATTAGAGGTGGTGCGCTGTTTAAGCCCTGAGCGAGAAACACCGTCGGTTTCGTCGCCACCGGGGTTACGACTCTCATCGGGGTCGGCGAAGTCGAGTCCCCCTCCCCTGCAATCGTCACAAGGGGCTGATCCTCCTTCTCATCTCCCACTTCCTCCTCCTCCCCCCTCCAATCGCCCGTCGTCATCCCGGCGCTCTCGGGAGTCAACCCCCCCGCGATCGCACGGAGGTTCTGTGACGGGCGATCGCCGTCAATCCCAGTTAAGTCGTTTAAATACCTTGGGGCTATACATTGTGGTTTGGGATGGAAAATTTATCTATGCTAATCCAAAACTCGCGAAAATTTTTGGTTATAAACGGCAAGAGTTGGCAAATTTAAAGGGGATATTTTCTCTAGTCACCAATGAACATTATGATCGAGTTTCAGAACAAGTCTATAAATGTATTCGTGGACAAACGGACTGTGTTTCCTGCATTTTTCAAGGACAACGTAAGGGAGGAAAACGAGTGTTAGTGGAAATTTATGGAGTCCGGACTCGCTTCTATGGAAAACCGGTGCTACTCGGTGTTCTAAGAGATATTGGTTAAAAAAGGTTTAACTCAACAACGTGGGCTATATTCAACTGGATTTAATCGATTTAGCGATCGCCGTCGGTATGGCGGCGATCGCCATTGCCATTGCGGCCTGGCAAGAGTTAGGACTGACTTTAGAGTTATCCCTGGCCACGGCTCGCACCACCCTTCAGTTATTGATGCTGGGGGTAATCCTACAAGTGGTCTTCACCTGGCGAAATCCCCTAATCCTGATCGTCGTCTTGCTCGTGATGGTTAGTTTAGCGGCGGTGGTAGCCCGAAATCGCATCAGCCGCAAGGTTCCGGGATTACTCATGTTGGTCTGGGGGGCTATTGCCTTAAGTACCGCCCTAACCTTGCTCTATATCAATCTCTTAGTTTTACGTCAGCCGGCGGTTTGGTCGAATCCTCAATATCTAATTCCCCTAGGAGGGATGATGATGGGAAATGCCATGAATGCGGCGGCCATCGCTGGGGAACGGTTTGTCAGTCTGATTGAGCATCATCCCTTAGAGATTGAAACCTATCTCAGTCTCGGGGCGACTCCCCGGCAGGCCTTAGCCAACTACCGCAAGCAGGCGATTCGTGCGGGGACAGTGCGGATTGTCAACTCGATGATGGTGGTGGGGTTAGTCACCCTACCGGGAGTCGTCACGGGACAGTTGTTGAGTGGGGCGAATCCCATTGATGCGGCGGCTTATCAAATGCTGGTCATGTTTGCCATTGTCCTGACGGACTTTATCGCCACCAGTCTCCTGATTGCCAGTTTAGGACGACGCTTTTTCAACGAGGCGGCCCAGTTGCAACAGTTTTGAGATCCTGATGATTCTGATAATGGTGATTTATATCACGTCGAATGGGTAAGTGATATCACTTAACGCGGGTGATGCGATCGCCTGAAAATCTGTCCTAGGGTCACTGACCGCGATCGCCCCCATCCGAGACAATAGGTTTATTGAGTTCGCAGCCAGGATAAATACGTATGTTTAATCACTATATCAACCCCCAACAGTGGTTAGGACGCCAACGCCGAACCGCCGCGATGGTCTTAGGACTCTGTCTGAGCTTGGGGCTGGCGGGCAACGCCACGGCTGAGTCGATCTCAGTGGCGGCCCGGCGGGACCTGGCCCCGGCGAGTCTCGACGATGGGGAATATGTCTATGGGTCAGCGTCTGAGGCCCATCAGTTGGGTGAAACCTATATGGTCTTTGAAGCCAATGGCGATCGCATTGTGGGCGGGTTCTATATGCCCTCATCCTCGTTTGACTGCTTCGAGGGTCGCCTTGATGAGAATCAGTTAGCTCTGAACATCCAAGACAGCTATAGTGATCAGACTTATGATTTCAACTTAGCGATTCGCCGGGATACCCTAGTGGCGGCCGGTCAGGGGGCGACTAACGCCAATATCCCCGGTTTCCAACCCTTAGATAGCCTCACCGCTACTGATGAGCAGGTGTTAGAGACTTGCCGGGGTGTGATGGGAGAGCAACTTTAACGCAACTTTAACGCAACTTTAAGTCGTTCCTAACTCAGTTGCACGACGGCTTGGTTATCCATCAAGCGATTTGAAGTCAGCAAGTCATCAACGGTGATGCGTAGCAGGCGTTCCTCATCGATATAAAATTGAATTTTAATGCGATCGCTCCCCGGAGAGCCGGGTGGTTCTAAACGGGCGATGGTGCGTCCGCCTTCACTGTCATTGAGGGGGATAACATTGATATCGGTTTCAGATTGCCGGGTAATTAGGCGATCGCCATCGAAAAAGACTTCTGTTTTCGGGGCTTCGGCGGCCATCTCACCTAAGACCAATTCCAGTTTAGGCTGATTGGGCATCGAGGCCCCTAACGAGAGTTCAATGGGACGCTCTAAGGGATAGGGTTGTCCGGGTTGAATAATCGGATGCCAATCATGGGCATTTTTACGACGGTTCCAATAGCGAATCCCATAACCGTGATAGAGAAAGTCCTTGAGGGCTATGCCTTGAGTCAGTTGTAAGGCGCCGCTGGCGATGGCATCGAGGGGGCGATCGCAGCGAACCTTCTCGGCGGGAAACCATTGTTTAATCCAGTCTTGAACCGCAGGGATTTGCGAAGTTCCTCCCACTAGCAACACGGCATCAATATCAGGGGTTTCAAATCCCTGTCGTCGGGCTTGCTGCAAGACTTGGGTTAATGACTCATCCAGGCGTTTAAAGAACTGATGCTGTTTGAGAATCTCCTCAAACTGCGATCGGCTCACCGTTAACTCATAACTCTCGAAGCTGTCCTCATTAAAATAAACCTCGGTCGCCTCAGAGCGAGACGATAACTCAATTTTCAGCCGTTCCATGAGGCGATAAGCCAGGGGGGTTTTCGGCAATCCCTCCCGCCTGGCCAACTCATCAAGGAGCCAGTGATCTAAATCCGTACCGCCGAGGTTTTGGCCGGACTTGGCTAAGACTTTGGCGGTTTCGAGTTTTTGCCCAGATTCCTCGCGAAAGGATTTATCGCCCCATTTGAGAATAAAGCCCAGGGGATGGCGGCCAGTACTCGCACTGCGGTTTAACTGCACCAAGGACAGATCTAAGGTTCCACCGCCAAAGTCAACCACCAACAGGAGTTCCGCATCACTTAACCCATAGCCCAGGGCGGCGGCGGTGGGTTCATCCAGGAGACGGACTTGCTCAATTTTTTGGGGAACTTGGGGAGCCTCGACGACCGAACCCAGCCAGTGACGATAGGTTTCAAAGCTATCGACGGGAACGGTGAGGATTAACGAGTCGAGGGGTAACGGAACCTCAGCCACACTTGAGAGTACGGTTTGGAGAAACCACTCTCCAAGGTATTCAAAGCGTATGGGGACTTGGTCGAGGCTGGGCAAAAACCCTTGAATATCGGAGCCAATTCCCCGTTTAAAGCTATGAAAAAAGCGCGCATCCCGTTGAGTATCTAAGCCGCGATCGCTGACCTGTTGTCCGGCGACGATGGCTCCGGTTTGGGCGTTCTCAACGTAGATGAGACTGGGAACCACAGGGGGGTTATCGCCCTGTTGGCGGCTTAATCCGGGGAGTTTGACGACCTCGGGTTGTTCGCTGGCGGCATTCCAACGGGCAATGACGGTGTTACTGGTACCAAAATCGATGGCGATCGTCATGAGGCAGCGGTTCGTGAGCAGTGTGGACGTACCGCCAAGGGTACGCCCGTCGGGGTTGAGAATGATGGGATTGGTTGATGAGGGATTCTTGGTGACGGCGGGCTTAGATTAACGCCGGTGGGGGGGTATCGTCGTCGTCACTGAGATTATTCTTGCTGCTCGGTGAGGAGTTGTAGAGTGCATCGAGCTTCTCGCGAGCGTCCTCGATACCAATCGAGCGCATCACTAACAGGGGTTCTTCAACGACATGGCCGTAGTCGTCGAGGAGTTCAGGGTGCGGACTCGGCTGAGGACGACGACTAAACTCTGAGTTACTCATCGAGCGTGGTTTCTGAGAGTCTGAACTAAACGCTAAGAGGTTTCTAACCAGGTTTCCGACGGCGACAAAGGCCAGAAAGGTAAAGGCGAGAATATAGAGCAGATGTAACATAAACGTGTCCTCAGATAAATCAGGGATGATCTAATCGGCTAGTTTAGGCAGTTCACGGATTGTGCCGAGGAACTCCCCTAAGTCAAGGCTTAAAAAAAACAGAGTGTTAAAGCGAGGGACTTGGTCTGGTCTAGGGTCAGACTACCCCGGTTGGGGTTATTCTCTCACGTTGAGGGCCTGGGAGTGTTGGGCGCGAAATCGCATGGAGACTTGCCAACATTCTGTGAGTAGATGATGCCAGGGCATTAGAACCGACATATCGACTCCCGCTTGACAGCCCGTCGCATCCAGCATCATTTTGGCCGAACTCACCTCTTCCTGGGCATGGATGACACGATGCAGCAGATCTTGCTGTTCGTGGGCCTCTAGGAACTCGATGGTTTCGGTTTCCAGGAGCGTCCGAGAGCGTTTAAACCAGTATTGGAAGTCTTCGAGCAGGGGTTCGAGGACTTTTTTGAGCAAACTCGGCTCTGGGAGATGGGGGCGACTCATAATTTAATAATAGTTTACCGACTCACCTACAATCTTAACGCTATTTACATTTGTTTACAAATCTGGTGAACGGTCTAAGGCAAGACTGCGATCGCGTTACATTTGGGGCGATCGCAGTCCTTGAGTTGTCTGAGTTTCATCATCTCGATGGCTTTGAGGTTATCCAGCTCGGTTATCCAGCTCGACGAACGCAGCGGCGGCGATCGTGAAGAATTTCCTCAGCCTGATAGACCTGTTGAGATAATTTTAACCATTGCCCAAATCCGGGAATCCGTTGCAGCCAACGGTTAAGACGCGCACCATAAGACCTGTCCATTGGGGGCCTCCTGTCTGTTGTATTCGTTACTGAACTAGCTCTAGTTTAGCAATTTTACCCGTAACGATAACCCAATCTCGTCCTTAAATTAGTATTTCGCCTTAAAGTGATAAACCTCGTGTAGTAACTCACACCAACCATCAGCCAACACATCCAAAATCCTCTCCCCCTTCTGGCGACTGGCCGCCGTTGCATCGCCCACCACACCACTCGTACTGAGATCCTGAGTTAACCAAGAAAAGGTGAGTCCCCCTTTGCTGGCTAACCTCCCAGGCTGTTGAGGGGGATATTCCCGCACGGCTTGCTTCATGCGTACCCATTCAGGCAATAACACCAACATCAAACTGGTTTCGGCATCACCGGCGTGCATGGCCGCTTGCACTTCCCGTTCGCTCAGGAGGCGTTTATGTTCCTGAGTGACTCGCCAAGTAAAAATGGGAAAAAGCCAGAAATCCTCATAACGAGCATGAAGATCTGTGGCCACAATTTCCATCACTTGCGGTTGTCCTCCATGAGAGTTCATCAGCACCAGTTTACGAAAGCCAGCGGCGTAGAGACTTTCACCGATGTCCATCAGAGTGCTGATAAGGGTATTGGCAGACAAACTGATGGTTCCGGGGAAGTGACGATGTTCATTGGATTTGCCGTAATGGAGGGGAGGCAAGACATAGACGGGAATGTCGGCACTTAGACGGGTTAAGGCTTCCCCCAACACCCCTAAGCCAATGGCACTATCGACAATAAGAGGGAGATGGGGTCCATGTTGTTCAACAGCCCCCACTGGTTGAACTAAAACCGTATTGGCTTTATCAGGCAACTGCTCAATCTCAGTCCAGGTTAAATAGGCAAAGAAACGCTCAGGTGGAATAAAGTTTTTCATGCTGTTTCATGGGTTTCTAGGGAGAGGTGACGAGTCGGGTTTAGACTGAGGGGAAGTTCGATGGTAAAGGTTGTCCCCTGCCCTGGCTCAGAGTTACAGTAGAGTTTCCCCTGGTGTTTTTCAACGATAATTTGATAGCTCATGGACAGTCCTAAGCCCGTTCCAGATCCTACGGGCTTGGTCGAAAAAAACGGGTCAAAAATACGGTTGCAGACGCTCGGAGTCATTCCTGTGCCGTTGTCTTTTACCTTGATGATAATTTGGTTTTTTCCGTTTGTTTTTGTTGTTAGGGTAATTGTTGGGGCTTCCGTCAGCTTAGAACTCCCTGGGAAATCCCCATGATTTGCTAAAGCATCAATGGCATTATTTAAGAGGTTTAAAAAGACTTGATTGAGTTCAGACGGGTAGCAATTAACTTTAGGGATCTCTCCATAGAGTTTGACAATCTTGATTTCAGGGCGGTTTTTTTGTTCCTTAAGTCGAGATTGTAACACCATTAACGTACTTTCAATTCCGTCATGAAGGTTGACAACCTTGGTCTTGGATTCATCCAGACGTGCGAAGTTTCTTAGACTCAAGACAATGTTGCGGATTCGCTCTGCGCCTGAGGTCATCGAATTTAGAATTCGCTGTAAGTCTTCAACCAAATAACTCAAATCGATATCTTCGGCTAGACTTTGAATAGAAGCATCAGGATTGGGGTAGGCTTGTTCATAGGCTTGAAGGAGGCGAATTAAATCCTGAATATACTCTCGGGCATAGCGGATATTGCCAAAGATAAAACTAATTGGATTATTGATTTCATGGGCGACTCCTGCCACAAGCTGTCCCAGACTGGACATTTTTTCCGTATGGACTAACTGAGCTTGGGTGCGTTGTAATTGGGAGAGGGTTTTTTGTAATTCTGTGGTGCGTTGGACGACTTGGTTTTCTAGGGTTTGGTTATAGTCGGCTAAGAGTTTTTGGGCGGCTTTGCGATCGCGGATATCTTGAAAGGCGACAATCACCCCATCGACTGCACCGGCTTCATCAAGAAGTGGGGTACTGGCCATATCCAGGGGAATGATCTGGCCCGACTGACGCAGTTCGAGGTCATCCCGCCGCACCGATTGTCCAGAGAGCGCCAATTGTCCGGGAAGTTGTTCGAGGGGATAGAGGTCTGAGGTATCGGCTTGATAGAGGTGATAGTCTTGGGCAAACTGGTGTAAATCGGACTCTACATCACCGAGGAGACGTTGAGCGGTGTGATTGCGGTAGAGCATCCGTCCACGGCGATCGTGAACGCAGACCCCTACTGGCATGGCTTCGAGCAATTGAGATAAGCGATTCTGACTTTTATGCAATTCTCGGTTACTGGCCCGAAGTTGCCGTTCGACCTGATGATGTTCATCGTTGCTGGCTGACAAGACGAGGGAGGTGAGAATGGTCGCCCCCATAAACGATTGCAAGAGCGTAAACGCAATATAGATTGAATGACCGGCAAACGGACCGAGGCCTTGGACGGTCGTGAAAATGGCAATGAGGGAAATCCCGAACACAAATAGGGTGGTTTCAAATTTGCCAAAGCGCAGAACCGACCAAACACAGAGGGGAATCAGGGCATATTCTGCGGGATAGCCGAGTCCAAAGGTTCCGGTGAGGATAATAATGCTGACCCCGATAAAGAGGGTGATTTCCAATCTCCGATAGCGGCCAGGGTTGGGCCGCCATTGAGTCGGTGCAGCCATACCTGCCAAGAAAACCGGCGTAATCAAGAGTTGGCTGAGGACAGCACTCCAGGACCAGATGATGAAGGACCGGGGAACCTCTGAGGGAGGAATTAGGCCAATGACAACTAGGGGAAAGACGCCTAGGGTGGCACCGATGAGGGATGCGGGAATGAGGCTGAGGATAAAGAGTCCCACGTGGGGAACTCGTTGCAGGATAGTCCCTTGAGGAATCCAGGAGCGCAATAGGGCCAGAACGACGCTGAGTTCTAGGGCATTGCTGCTACCGTGAACGAGGCCACAGAAGAGGATCTCGATGGGTCCAAGATGGGGTACGCCGAGCCATAAATCGAGGCTAGTCGAGAGCATCGATCCTAGAAAAACGCCGGGAACGGCCCGCCATTGCGATCGCCACAAACTTACCCCAAGCATGAGTCCTGTGGGAAACCAGACGGAGGAGATATTGCCCGGGAGGGCCGCAAATCTTAGCGAGAGTTGAGCGCTCAGGAAGTAGATGAGGGCGATGGCGACCCACTCGAGTAGCTGTCGACTCCAGGGGGTAGACCGGTTCAGTACAGAAGGCTTCACAGAAAACTTAAGGATACTGATATTTTGATGTGTTTAGCCTGGGGAGGAGTAGCCGCTGGGACTTAGGGAAAGTTGCCAGATTCTGGGGGGTCTGGGTTAGGGTCAAGGCGATCGAGCCGAGCTTCTAGAGCATCGAGACGGCGTTTTTGTTCCACCACTAGAGTGGCGAGGCGATCTAGGGTAGAGGTTGATTCTGAGGATTGGGTTCTCCCGGGTGTAATCGTCGGAGGAACCACTTGAGAGTCACGGTGTTGGGGTGAAAACTGGGTTTGATTGATCTGGCGATCGAGTTGTCGGACTTGAGATTGTAGGTAACGAACTTGGGATTCGAGGCGGTTGATGCGAGGGTCAGCGAAGGCCAGCGCAGGGGAGACTTGAGATCCAATGACGATCGCCACCAGAAGTACAAGTATCCACTGCGTTAGTTGGCAATTTTGTCGCATTCGTCGTGGTCGCGGACAGAGTCAGGAATCGGCGTTAGGCCGTTAACCGTTGTTCAGGCACTTGAAGGCTGCGGGTGGGGATGTGAAAGCGATCGCCGTAGGTCAGCACATGAACCCTTAAGTTAAAGATACTCAAGGGGTTAATGGCATCGACATAGGGTTCATTGGTGTAATCGACTTCGCCGGGATCGATAATGGTCACGGTTCCCTTTCCTAAGACTTGGATTAAGCCATCGCCTTCAAAGAGGGCGCAGGTATCTTCGTCAATCCCGACACCGATGCGATCGGGGTTGGCGGAGATGGCGCTAATCAGTCGAGCCATGCGGTTACGGTTATGGAAATGCTGGTCAACAATCACCTGAGGAATAATCCCCAGGCCGGTGGTCATATCGACCAAGGAGCGGTTGGGGGACTCTCCACTGCCCCCACCGGCGATCATGTGATAGCCCATAACGGCGGCCCCGGCGCTGGTTCCGGCCAGGACGATTTCCCCTCGTTGAACTTGTACGAGAATTTTCTCCATCAGGGGAGTATCGGCCAGTAAGGAACAGAGGCGAAGTTGGTCGCCTCCGGTCATAAAGACACCGGTACAGTCTTCGAGGTCGTTTTGCCAAATGGGATCTTCTCCCTGATAGCGCTCGCGGATATCGAGAATGCGGACGGCTTTGGCCCCCATATCCTCAAAGATATCCCGATAGCGGTTGCCGATCGCCGCCGGTTCGCGTGAAGCTGAGGGAATGATAGCAATTTGGGCATCCCGACCCCCTGAACGGTTAAAGAAGGTTTGCAGGATTTCGCGCCCGTGAACTTTATCTTCCGCGCCGCCGATTACCAAAATCGTTGTTTGAGGGGAATGGGACATCGTCGGTTCGAGAGATTGAGCATCTGTTTGGATCATAGGGAATTAGGGCGTAATGGACTTCGAGTCAAGGATGTCCTACCGGACGTTGGTCTGCGGGTCGCGGTTCATCGGAACGTTCACCTTCTCTTCGAGACGCTACGTGAGCGGTAGAGCGCTAGCCCTCTTGTGACGTTGATTGAGGTCAACGCCGAGGGGGGACGAGCGATGGGGATATGGGGGTGAAGCGAAGGAGCGCGCAGGTGATCTAACCCTACATTTGCTGAGGTCGATCAGCGCCAACAGCGCCAACAGTATACAAAAACTCGGGACGCTTTGTAACTGCGACCACCGTTAATCTTTGGCTTAACATTGGCTTAACAACAGGTAGCCATTCAAGTTCTCCTATAATACCATTTTGGCTGGCACGAGTTTCAGAGGTGGCCTGGGGTTAACATTAAGGGGCGACCGGTTGATGCAGAATCGCCGTCATTCACCACCCGAGGGACCTGTTAGGGGAAACTCACGCCAGTGAGCGCCCAATTGAGTGCCAAATTGAGCCATAATTTGGCTGATGCTGAAGCCCGAATGATGAGATTTGATATTGTTACGCTGTTTCCAGAGTTTTTTAAGACCCCGTTTGAGGTGGGGTTGATGTCTAAGGCGATCGCTCGGGGAATTGCTGAGGTTCACTGCACGAACCCTCGGGATTTTACCCAGGACAAACATCGCCGGGTTGATGATGAACCCTATGGGGGCGGGGTGGGGATGGTGTTAAAGCCTGAACCCATTTTTGCGGCGGTTGAGTCGTTACCGGTTTTGCCTCGGCGGGAGGTGATTTTGACGACCCCTCAAGGGGAGCCGATGAGTCAACAGCATTTTAAGACTTGGGCAGCCGATTGCGATCAGTTAGTGGTCTTATGCGGTCACTATGAGGGCATGGACGAGCGAGTCACCCATTTAGTGACTCGGGAGGTATCCTTGGGGGATTTCGTGCTAACAGGGGGCGAAATTCCGGCGCTGGCTTTAGTGAATGGGGTCGTCCGTCTCTTGCCGGGAACCGTCGGTAAAGCGGCCTCATTAGCGGCGGACAGTTTTGAGGATGGTTTGTTGGACTATCCGCACTATACGCGCCCGGCAGTGTTTCGTCAGTGGTCAGTTCCCGAGGTGTTGTTATCGGGGAATCATGCCAAGATTGCCCAGTGGCGGCGATCGCAACAATGGCAACGGACGCGATCGCGGCGGCCCGATTTACTCAGTCCCGATTTACTCGATCCCGATTTACTCAATGAAGAGGTTGATGAGGCCCTTGAGCCACCTTTGTCTTAGGGAGATTCTGAGCGAGAGATTCCGATCAAGAGATGTCGACTGGGGGATGCTCCTCACGAGAGCTTCGCTTGGGGGGGAAACTCTCGTTTGCGATGGTTTCCTCCTGGAATCACAAGGGTTGGACAGGGGGAATGTTCAATCACGTACTTGCTGACACTCCCCAAAATCAAGGCTTGCCAAACCTCTTTTTTCCCATTTCCCACGACCACTAAATCAGCCGACCAATCCTGGGCCAGATAGCATAGAAGCGGACCGGGACTGCGACGGTCAATGCGATAGTCACAGGGAACCTGGCCCTGAGTTGCTTGTTCACACAGTCGTCGTAGCCAGCGTCGCGCCGCCTTGAGTTGTTTCACCTGTTGAGACTGTTGCAACTCATCGAGATTGATGCGACTTTGCAGCCCCATCCCCGCATCTAGCATCGTCCCGAGTTGGCCCTGGAACTCCAGATTAAGGCAATGTACCAGATAGAGTTCACCCTGGCGGTCTTGGGCCAGGTTCAGGGCCTGCTGAAAGACCGGGTCTGCCAGGGTTGTCTGATCTAAGCCAACGAGGAGGCGATAGGGGTCGGTCATGATTCCATCCTAGAGCGGGAAGGGGGGTATGGGGTGGCGTATCTGGTTTAGGTGTCAGGCAGGTCTGTGACGGCGCCGATACTGCTCGATGAGACCAGCTTGGCATATTTGGCTAACACACCGCGACGATAGCGGGGGGCGCGGGCTGTCCAGTTGGCGCGACGTTGACTCAGTTGGGCATCCGAGACATGAAGTTGTAGCGATCGCTCGTGGGCATCAATGGTAATCATATCGCCTTCTTCGACCAGGGCGATCGCCCCACCGACCGCCGCTTCAGGAGCCACATGGCCCACCACCATGCCATAGGTCCCACCGGAGAAGCGCCCATCAGTAATCAATCCCACTGAATCACCTAAACCGGCGCCAATAATGGCCGAGGTGGGAGCGAGCATTTCCCGCATTCCGGGGCCACCTTTGGGTCCTTCGTAGCGAATCACGAGAATATCACCGGCGTTGATTTTGCCGTCGAGGATAGCCTTGAGGCTCTCTTCTTCCGATTCAAAGACGCGAGCGGGACCCGTCATTTTAGGATTTTTAACACCACTGATTTTAGCCACGGCCCCTTCTTCGGCCAGATTTCCTTTGAGAATCGCCAAATGACCTTGTTTATAAACCGGATTATCCCAGGGACGAATCACGGACTGGTTTTCGGGCGGGGTGCTGGGAATGTCGGCCAGTTGTTCGGCGATAGTTTGCCCGGTGACGGTCAGAGCATCTCCATGAAGTAAGCCTTGTTCGAGGAGCATTTTCATCACCTGGGGAACGCCTCCGGCTTGGTGGAAGTCCACGGTGAGGTATTGGCCACTGGGTTTAAGATCGCAGAGAACCGGAACCTTCTGACGAATGGTTTCAAAGTCATCGAGGGTCAACTCAACACCGATGGCGTTAGCGATGGCTAGCAGGTGCAGCACGGAGTTCGTCGAGCCGCCCACGGCCATGATGACGGCGATGGCATTTTCAAAGGCTTGACGGGTCAAAATCTGTTGGGGGAGCCGTTGCTGGCGGACGGCGTCAATGAGAACTTTGCCGGATTCTTCGGTACTATCGGCTTTTTCGGCGTCTTCAGCGGCCATCGTCGAGGAGTACATGAGACTCATGCCCATCGCTTCAAAGGCAGAAGACATGGTATTAGCGGTATACATTCCGCCACAGGAGCCGGCGCCAGGACAAGCGTGCCGTTCAACTTCTTTGAGTTCGGCATCGTCGATTTTGCCGGCACTATGTTGTCCGACGGCTTCAAAGGCGCTGACGATGTTGAGATCCTGACCGTTATGATGACCGGGTTTGATGGTGCCACCGTAGACAAAGATAGCGGGGATATTGAGGCGGGCGATCGCAATCATTGCTCCGGGCATATTTTTGTCACAGCCGCCAATGGCCAAGACGCCGTCGAGGCTTTGGCCATTACAGACCGTTTCGATGGAGTCGGCGATGACTTCGCGGGAGACGAGGGAGTATTTCATGCCCTCGGTTCCCATGGAAATGCCATCGCTAATGGTGATGGTGCCGAAGATCTGCGGCATTCCGCCCCCCTGGCGAATCCCGACTTCGGCTCGTTGGGCGAGGCCATCGAGTCCCATGTTGCAGGGGGTGATGGTGCTATACCCATTGGCGAGTCCAATGATAGGTTTAGAAAAGTCATCGTCACCAAAGCCGACGGCCCGTAACATGGCTCGATTCGGGGTGCGGGAACTGCCTTGGGTGACGACTTGGCTACGAAGATTGTCGGACATGATTATTGATGTTTTCTCGTATAGGAACGCGTATCGAGGCTCGGCGATCGCGCCGGGGTGCAACCAGTTCTCCCCAACGAAGACCTGGCTGAGTTGGCCTGCGGACTTTCAATAATAGGGGGATTTTGGTCTAATCTGATTGTTTCATAAGACGTGGGGGTCATGCTAGGTGCGAAAATATATTTAATTCAGTTGATGATAGTTTAGGGGGCAAGTCACCCAGGATGAGAGCCGATGAACTCTTGCAGCGATATGCGGACGGAGAACGGGATTTTCGGGAAATAGACCTCAGTCGCGCCAATTTATCTGGGCAAGACCTCTCGGGGGCCAATCTGCGGCAATCCAATTTAACTTCGGTTAATTTGCAGGAGACCAACTTGCGCGGAGTCAATCTCCGGGAATGTCAGTTGCAGGGCGCTATACTCCGTGGCGCCAATTTGCAGGATGCTAACTTGATTTCGAGCAAGTTGCTCAAGGCCGATTTATCTCAGGCCCAGATGAGCGAGGCCAATTTACGAGGAGCTAAGTTATTGGGGGTATCATTGCAAGGGGCAGATTTAACGGAAGCAGTTTTAAATGAGGCCGATCTGAGTCAGGCTAATTTAGATGAAGCGACGTTACGGGAGGTGAATTTAAGCCGCTCAAATCTTTGTCGTGCCTCGATGCGGGGTACGATTTTGGAGGGGGCGAATTTAACGATCGCCGTGTTAACTGAAGCGGATTTGGAGAATGCAAATTTGATGAAAAGTATTCTCAATGGTGCGAATTTAAGTCAGTCCAATATGACGGGGGTTGATTTGAGTTTTGCTAAATTGAGTGGCGCCAATTTGGCTGGAGCGAACCTAACGAAAGCTCAGTTAAGAGCCGCGAACTTAAGTTGGGCAACGCTGCGGGGCGCCAATTTGACGGGGGCGAGTTTATATCGCACTAAGTTAAGTTGGTCGAATCTGACGGGGGCCACGCTCAATGATGCGATTCTAATGAGTGCTAAGATTTATAAGACCAATTTCCGGGATGCGGAGTTGTTACAAACGATTATGCCTGATGGCAAAACCTTTGGGGATAATCGCTGAGCAACACAGGACAGTAAAGATGGGCAAACTGTGAGATAAAGGTGAGATAAGGGTGGCATATGGTTAGAGGCATTGATGTTTCGGATCACCAGGGTACGGTCAATTGGACGGCTGTGGCCAAGTCGGGAGTTGAGTTTGCGATTACGAAGGCGACGGAGGGGGGAACCTTTGTGGCGGATTCGTTTCATCGCAATTGGTCTGGGATTCGCTCGGTGGGATTGGTGCGCGGGGCCTATCATTTCTATCGTCCCCGCACGGATGCTCTGGCTCAAGCGAATTTGTTTTTGAATATGGTCAAACTTGAGCCGGGGGATTTACCGCCGGTGTTGGATATTGAACGGGATGATGGGGTGGAGCCTGAGCGGGTGCGGGCCGGGATTCGGAGTTGGTTGGTTCGGGTTGAGTCGGCGACGGGCCGTCGTCCGATTCTCTATACCTATCCGGGATTTTGGGAAGGGTTGGGGAATTGGCAGGAGTTTCGCGATTATCCGCTCTGGATTGCCCATTACACAACGGCAGCTCGTCCCTGGGTTCCGGGCGGTTGGAATACCTGGACGATGTGGCAGTTTACGGATCGCGGTACGGTGGACGGTGTGACTGGGCCGGTGGATGTGAATTCGTTTAATGTGGTCAAGGCTGGCAGCCAGAGTATGGTGGTGGTTCAGGTACAACGAGCTTTGCGTGGCAAGGGGTATGATATTGGCTCTCTCGATGGGGTGTTTGGGGCTAAAAGTCAACAGGCGACGCGGGAGTTTCAGGCGGCGGTGGGATTGAAGGCTGATGGTGAGGTGACGGCGCGAACCTGGGCCTATCTGGTTGATGGTACGATAACGGGCAAAGTGACGGAATCACGACCGACGGACTCGGATGGGACTATGCCTACACCTACTGATGCGATTAAGTTGATTGATGTGATGAAGTTCTATCAGGATTTGCCACATCAGGCGAATGCTCTGAACTGGTTACAGGGGAGTTTGGAGAGTGGGGTGCTGCTGGAGTTTGCGCGTCGTTGGCGCAATGATGTGTCGAGTACGACCCCGATTCAGTTAGTGGATGTGGCGAAGTTTTATCGGAATTTGGCGAGTCAGAATCAGGCGTTGGAATGGCTCGATACGAAATTGACGGCGGCGATGGTGACGGAGTTTGCTCAGCGGTGGCGATCGCCTCAAGAGTTTCAGGAGCCTCCGATTGTGTTGGCGAATGCGGCGCAATATTATCAAGGGATGAGTCATCAGAAGCAGGCTTGGCAATGGCTCCAGGAGCGCCTGAGTCGTGAGGATTTGGCTGAGTTTGCCCGTATTTGGCGCCAATAAGCGGTGCTGTTCTAGTTCTACTGTTGCGAGATCATAATGGATAAGTCCCCGAATTTTACTCCCCATGAGGCGATCGCCGGTACGGAGATTGCGATCGATACGTTTGTGACGGCGAAACAGAAGCGTCTGTTAACGGATTCGCTGTATACGTCTCTGCATGGACAACCGTTCTTGATTGAAAGCAATATCGGTATTCTCCATACTCAGGGACAGCCTCTGGTGGCCCCGGATTTGATGTTGAGTTTGGATATTGGTGATGATTGGTGGACTCACCGTCATCATCCCTATTCTCTGTGGGAGTTTGGCAAGTCTCCGGATTTGGTGATGGAAGTGGTTTCGACGGCGACGGGGGATGAGTTGGGAGCGAAGCTGAGTGTGTATGAGCGGTTACGGGTGAGTTACTATGTGCTGTTTGATCCTGAACGGGTGCTGGGTGGTCCCCGGTTGCGGGCGTTTGAGTTGCGGGGTAAGTGCTATTTTGAGATTGCCAAGTTCAATGATCTCGACAAGCCAATTTGGTTGGATCAGGTGGGGTTGGGCTTGATGCTCTGGCAAGGGGAGTTTGAGGATAAGGATGGCCTCTGGTTGCGTTGGTGTGATCAGCAGGGGAATATTTTACCGACGGGCTATGAGTTGGCTCAGCAGGAGTTGTTGGATCGCGAGGAGTATGAGAAGCGGACGGAACGGATTGAGTCGCAGTTGTTGCAGGCGAATCAACGGACGGAACGAGCGAAGAAGTGGGCTCAGCGGTTGGCGGAACAGTTACGCGCGTTGGGGGTTGATCCGGATACGGTGTAGGGGCAGATCCTGAGGAGGATCGGGAGAGATTGAAGAGAGCGGATGTTGATGAGGTTAAATCAATGTCTGTGGTGAATCCTCGGGTGAGTGTGATTATTCCGGTTTACAATGGCGGGCGCTTTCTGGGGGAGGCGATCGCTAGTGTTTTGGCGCAAACTTATACGGACTGGGAGTTGATTGTGGTGGATGATGGCTCGACGGAGGCGATCGAGCCGGTGATTGCGCCCTATGGCTCGCGGCTGCGCTATATTCGCCAGGAGAATCAGGGGGTGGCGGTGGCGCGGAATCGGGGCCTGGAGGTGGCCCGGGGGGAGTTTATTGCTTTTTTGGATCAGGATGATTGGTTTGAGCGGGATAAGTTCGAGGTTCAGGTGGCGGCGTTGGAAGAGTCGCCCCATCTGGGGCTGGTTCATAGTGGTTGGTTTGTGGTGGATGCGGCGGGAGAGCGGTTATCGACGGTGAATCCAAGGGAGGGGATTCCTGAGTTAGATTTGGCGGCCTGGCTGTTGTGGAAGCCGGTGTTTTTGGGGGCGATGCTGTTTCGGCGATCGGGTTTTGAGGAGGTGGGGGGGTTTGATAAAACGTTGGAAAAAACTCCGGATGTGGCGTTGGTTTTGCAGTTAATACTAAGAGGATGCCAAGCGGACTGGGTTTCTCGGCCCACGGTTTCCTATCGCCAACATCCGGGCAATGCTTCGCGGGAAACGCGAGTGCAGGTGCGTGAGTGTGAGCGAATTTTAGATGAGATGTTTACTCATCCTCATCTCCCACCAGAGATACGGCGGCTTGAGTCTCAGGCTCGCTATAACAATCTGGTTTGGAGTGCTTGGAGGTTATATTACAGTCGGGAGTTTGTAAGCATGACAGAGTATCTCAAAAAATCTTTATTATACGCTCCTAAGTCTCGGACAGAAATAGTCTTAGATTGGCTGCGTTGGTTTGAGAAATATGAGGCGGAGTATGGGAAACAGCTCAACACGGCTGAGCTAATGATGTCATCTACTTGGTCAAATTTACTCAATAATATGATAAGAAATTAGAGTAGAATGAACATCCTGACTGGTTGGACAACATCCATTTATCAAACAAAGTTTCAGGATTAGGCTTGTTTTTTAGGTCAAGCTAAAGAATTTTAAGATTGGAGATAATTAAAATGCACGATTTTTATTTTAGTCAGGGCAATCAATTTTTAAGAGACAAGAAACTGGATCAAGCGATTGCAGCGTATCGAGAGGCAATTTGTCTTAACCCCGATTTATATCCGGCCTACTTGAATTTAGCAGAGGCTCTTTTTAAAGCAAATGAGATCGATGAATCCAACAAAATCTTAGAACAGCTTGAGGAGCTAATCAGAAATTCTCCTCAGAATTCAAGCAGCCTAAAGGAAACAATACAAAAGTTTAGGTCTATTCATGATAGCCAATCTAAAACTTCAAATTCCTTTCAAGACGAATCTACTTTTCTCAATACAGACCATATTTACAAAAAGATTGATTTAAGTCTTAAATCTCGTTTTTTAACGGATATCAAAAATCATAAAAATCCTGAATCTTATGTACAAGAAACTATTGAACGTAATCCAGAAGACAGCCAAGCTTATTTTTACCTGGGACATCTGAAGGCTGAACAAGAGGATTGGTCTAAAGCTGTAGAGTGTTACCAGCATAGTCTAAGATTATCGCCTGGAGACCTTGAGGCTCAGGTTGCGATCGGCTATGCCTTAGAAAAACTAGGTCGTTATTCAGAAGCCATTGAGGGGTACCGTCAAGCTCTAATCCAAGGTGGAGAGTCTGGTGAAATTCTATTTCGGTTAGGACGAGCATTAAGCCATCAGCAACATTGGACTGAGGCAATCGTGGAATATCGGCGGGCGATCGCCTTGGGATTTCAGCAACCCCAAGTGCATTATTACCTAGGACAAGCCCTAGCACAATTAGGGCAATGGCAGCATACGGTCACAGAATGGACGTCAGTCTTAGCCGTCTATCCTGGTGCAGCCACTGTTCGGCAACAGTTAGCCCATATTTTGATGGGATTAGGTCAATGGCAGGCTGCCTTACTTCAATGGCGTGAGTATATCCGGACTCCTCCTGGAAGCTCTCCTAATTCCCTTTTAGATTTTAAGTCTAAGCAGCAAATGTATGGAAAAATTCCTCACTGTGATGACTTGAATTTGACGGGTGACCTGACTCTGGAATTTTGGCTATTTTTAAGAGAATGGCCAGAAAATTGGACTCCAATCCTATCTAAATTTACTCAGGACTCTGAAAATGAATTTTGCTTAAGAATTAAAAATTCAGATTTGGGCCAGTGGTATGACAGTCAAACCTATCAAGTCCCAGTGCAATGGGTTCCCAGTCAACATATTCAACTGAACCGTTGGAGTCATATCACTTGTGTCCGTAAATCAGGACATTATGGTCGAGTATATTGTAATGGTGTTTTAGTCGCCGAGCGAAACTGGACAGGTGCACAACCTCCTAACCCAACTGATGCCCCAATCCATATTATGGGTGATCTATCTCAACAAAAATTTCAAGATGGTCAAGTGTCCCAATTACGAATTTGGAATCATGCCAAGACTGGTGATAATATACAAACCATTTTATATCAGCCGACAAAAGAGGTTCGTGATCTCGTAGGAAGTTGGCACTTACCCAACCCTGAAAACAGCTCCAATCTAGTAAATTCACTGGTTGATGGTCATGACAATATGTCTGGCATCTTGATTAGAAATTGTTCTCAAACAGATTTCCCCCTTAAAATTACCATTTGTGGAAGTAAAATTTCTAAATCAACTGAATATAAAATTAGTGAAATATACAAAAAACATTCCAACGTAGAAGTGATTCAGCATCAAGTTTCTACCACAAAAAAAACAGAGAATTTTCATTATGATTTTCCATTGAAAATTCATAAAATTTTATGGACAAACAAAAAACATTTTCTAAAAAATGCAATTGATAGCGTTTTGTCTTATCCCTGCAAAACTTGCTATTTATCAAATCCTACAATTCCAGATTTGATACTGGGTCTATTTTATTCCTTGATTTGGGACGCATCTGTTATAACAGATATTTCCTCAAGTCAACTTAAGCTTGAACCTGCTAAAAACTTAGGTGACAAAGTTAAGGCCGGCCTGCAACCAGCAGAAGAGCTAAAGGGTGAGGCTTATATTGAATTAGCGTCTAGTTTATCCAAGAAACTAGAACAAATTACATCTTCAACTCATGGGCATAAAAATATTTTAAAGAAAGATGATTTTCATGAGATGACTTTTCAATCAAGTGATACATCGGCAAGGCTAGCAATTAAACAATTCCTAAAAGAACTCCCATGCATTGAGACTGCGCTTCAAGACATCTTTATTCAAGATCCTGGCATTTTGACCAACAAAAAACAGAACTTAGAAAGGATAAAACTAATTTGGGAACCAGATTTTATCTTGGATTATAGTGAAGAAAACAAAAAAAGAATAAAAGCATCCCAACCTCAATCTAAGGTAAATAGAATTGTCTTGCTGACCTGTGTATGGAAAAGACCCGAATTAACAAAAATCATTTTATCATACTACAAATTGCTTCAAAAAAAATTATCTAAAACCATAGATATCAAGCTTTTAGCAATTGGTTCAGAAGGGGGGGATTCTCATCAGCTTTGCCACGACTGTGGATTTGACTATCTTGAACATCCTAATAAGCCTCTTAGTTCTAAATGGGAGTATGGCTTAAATCGATGTGCAGACTATAATCCAGATGCTGTAGTGATATTCGGTTCCGATGATCTATTATCTCAAACCTTAATTGAGTTTTATGATTCTCAATTAAAAGCCAACTCTATATTTCTGGGAATTCAAGATGGCTACTTTTTTGATCTATCCAACCAGAAACTTTTTTGGTGGAAAGGATATAGCACCAAGCAAGATTCCAAAAGAGTTGGGGAAACTATTGGTATGGGTCGATGTCTATCTAGAAAACTACTTGACAAACTAGAATTTAGCATCTGGAATGGCATACATCTTAACTCTAACCTAGATGGAGCAATGACTAATAAATTGCAAAAATTGGGAGTGCAATTGGGCAAAAAAAATCAAGGCCTAATCCTTGAAAAGGATAATGAATTATTTCAAATTGGTCATCATGGATTTAAGATGTCCGATATTAGTGGTTGTGCGATCGATATTAAATTTTTGGAAAACCTTACACCTATCCAGCGATATTATGATCGCGATTCTAGCACACTAGTTGAGCAATCAGACTGTTGGCAAATTTTAGATGAGCACTTTCCAGAAGATATTATATTTCAACTTAAACAATTAGTAGGGGCTGACAAAACTGTAGATATTGCCCTTAAGCCTTACAATTTGGGAACATTAGATATAGAAAGTAAGTCTATTGATAAGGTAGAAACTATTTTTTCAACAGTGATGAAAGATCAATTGATTTGTTTTAAACAAGCACAATCTTATTTGCGAAAAAATCAATACAAAAATGCAATCGATAAATGCGCGGATTTTTTTAGATCATCTCCACTTTTGAAGGATATCTTTCCTGTTCTTGCAGAAGCGTATTCAAAGCAAGGTCACCCAAAAGAAAGTTCTGATTTTGCCAATATTATTCAGGATGTGAGGCGACTTTTTGCTGTACCTAAAATCGAAGAAAAATGGGGAGGAGAAATTTTAAATTTTGCAACTTTAAAGAATTCTGATTATAAAACAGATAGTCTCCTGAGTAAAAATAATACTATCGTGATCTTGACTTGTGTATGGAAGCGCCCTCAACTAACCGAAATCGTTTTATCCTACTACGCAACTCTTCAACAAGAACTGAAAGGCTTCATTAATTTAGAGCTTTTGGCAGTTGGCTCAGAGGAAAAAGAATCAGAAAAACTTTGCCAAGCTTGTGGATTCGATTATGTTGAATACAGGAATCAGCCTTTGAGCGATAAATGGGAATATGGGTTAAATCGGTGCAAAGACTATGACCCTAATGCCGTAATTATTGTGGGATCTGACGACTTGATTTCTCGTAGTTTGATTGAATTTTATGACCAAAAAATCAAAGAAGGATTAGTATTTTGTGGAATCACAGATGCCTATTTTTTGGACTTGCCAACCAATGAAATGATTCACTGGGTTGGCTACACCAGCAATATAGACCCAGTGCGGCTCGGAGAAACAACGGGAATGGGTCGCTGTTTGTCCAGACCTCTGCTAGATAAATTAGAGTTTAGCATCTGGAAAAATCTGAATAAAGATCGTAGTCTAGATGGAGCAATGACTCAAAAGTTGTATGAATTTGGTCTTGAGCTACTGGATGAAAAAAATTGTCCCCTAACACAAGTTGATACTCAAACTCTCAGAATCGGCCATTGTGGTTTTAACCTGGCTGAGATGAATGCTATGGCATTAGACATTAAATTCACGGAAAACTTAACAACTTTTGATCGTTACGGTCAACGGAGTTCTGTTGTCAAGCAAGAAAATTCCTGGGATTTAATTGCTCAATATTTTCCAAAAACGACATTGGAGCAACTCAAGGCAATTGCAAACCTTTCACTAGCTTCTCAAACAACGGTTGATTTACCATCATACACAAACAAAACCGTGACAGAGCCTAAGATTGAATTCAAAAAATATATCGCCGCAAACAATGAAAAAAGTTACCCAACTTCTATACTTGAGGAGTGCCATGAATCACTGTTTCTTTTTTCCGGAAAATCAGGCAGATATGATTTAAGTTACGCCAAAAAATACAACGCAAAAAATGTTATGGTCAATGACATTCGGGCGGATTTTATTGATGAAATTCAAAAGAACTACCCAAAAGATTGGAGCTATATAGCTGCTAATGCCTTTGAGTTAGTTAACCAAAACTATAATAAAAACCGTCAGTTTGATTTGGTTAGCTGTGACCCTTCCTCAGGCTTGATCTCAAAAGTATTTGATGACCACTTTGATAAGCTTTATGCAATTACTAGGAGGTATCTAGTACTGACCTTAACAGGAGAGTATATAGAACAAAAAAGAAAAGACCTCTATTTAGAAGATGATTTAAAGCTTGCTGTACATAAAATCGTATATGCTAAACACAACATTTATCTGGATATTGCAGATATAATTAAAAGGAGCAAAAACTATAAAGGATGCTACTGGTTGGTTGTGACCAAGAGATAAGTGGGGATACCATTTTTGTTATTTGACTCAAGGGTATTAGACCTCACTTTTATGACTTAGGCAAGTATGCCAGATAATGAGAAGATAGACAAGTTCTTGGTTTAATTGAGGTCTAATAACTCCTTAAGTAAATTGGTTTAATAGTTTAGATATCTGAACTATCATTGTCCATTTAAAAATGTCCGGGGTGTTGTAAACTATATACTACCTCTACCATTGATCGTGGTCGACATAACCGAAGGTTTTTAAAAGATCTTGTGCCTTACTTTTAAAAATCTCTTTCTCTTCCTCGCTCATTTCTGTCTTCCATCTCCCTCGACCGTCAAAAATAGGTTGATTTATTTGCCAGTTCCTCAAATTTTTATAATCTTCTTTACTTTTTATTTTGTCAGGTTTTGCCATTTCTTGGCTGAACCAAAACTTGGGTGTTTTATGATATTCAAAAATGTTGTGTTCATAGGGAATATCGAGAAAACAAAAAATGGCTTTAAGCGTCTTTTCTGGGGCAACCACAAAATCTTCGTACTTAACGACTTTAACCTGTTTGGAATTCCAATAACTTAAGCCGAAATAATTATCATCAACCCATCTTTGAGTTGCTTCATGTATGTTTTTATAAGCTTCTCTAACCTTTAAAGAGCACGCAACATCACGTCCATCTCGCAACATCAAAATTATTTTGCAGCCTGGCTGGTATATCATAGCTTTTTCCATATATAAAATGTGGATTGGTGTTTTTTCGATCCAGAGCTTCTTGTTTATTTTTTTACAGTGATCGTTCCAATCCATAAATGTTACCCTCATCTGTTCAGGATGTTTCATCAAAATACTACTTTCATAAGTTATGGCATGAATATAAGAATGGCTCCCAATGATGTTGAGCATAACTGACGTTCCACTATGACCACACCCAACAATAAAAATAGGAGGGAGCAATTCAGATGTATCAATATTAAATGGTTTTCTATATATACTTTTCGGTATTTCAGAAATATTTGGACTGAGTTTGGCTGATTTATGTAGAGAGTGCCAAGCAAGTTTGTTACTACCAATTTGACCTAGAACTTCTCCCAGGTTGTAGTGATAGATAGCCTCTTGGGGTTTCAATATAATTGATTTACCAAAAAAAATCGTTGCTTCTTTAGATTCTTTGGTTTGGGCTAGCCAGATACCAACATCATTGCATACTGAATGAATTTTATTTTCTGGTTTATCCTGTATTTTTTGTTTAAATTTACAATAAAAATTTAATGCAGTTACATAACGATTCCAAGCCATGTAGTTAATGGCAATAAGTCTGTTATAAGTTCTGCAACCTGGATATAGTTTTAGTATTTTTTTATAGTATTTAATTGCCTGTTTTGTATCCTGCCTTATTTCAGATATGCTAGCTAATATATAAAGTGGTAAGGCTACATTTTTGTTTTTTTTGATGTCGCGAACGCAATGCTTTTCTATTTTTTTTAAGTAATATTTTAAGCATCTTTTTTTTTGCATGATTTTTTATGTAATTGGACTGCAATTTACACTAAAATAATAAATACGTTATCTAATTTTAATTGATAACATAAGTTTCTGTCAATGATTCAAAGCAAAAAAAATCATACATCAATTAAATCCTTTTATATTCAAAAACCAGCTTCTATGAATAATATAATAGTAAGTTATTGATAGAAGCTGGTGTGGAGCATGATTATTGTGTAACTCAAAAATCCCTAGAATGATTCTTTATCAAGAAAAATGCCTGAGTTATAAACCAGCAATGCTATTGTTTTACAAAAAGCAAACATGATCTATTTTTTGCCATATTGGATGAGTGATAACTGAACATTATCAATTTGGATCTTTATTTACTCCTAGTCGTTTGGCCGCTAAAATTGTGGATTGCGTGGCTAGTAGATTTGCATTTATTGAAGAAGATCCTTCAAAGCGTTGATCACTAAGTTGATAACAGATTCCTCCAACTCAGGCCAAATGGGTAAGCTTAAAACCTCTCCAGCGGCTTGGTCACTGATTGGGCAGGGAGGATACTGATTCTGATAAACTGCTAATCGATCTTGTGGGATAGGATAATAGATCATGGTACTAATCCCCTCCTTCGCTAGCGCCTCTTTGAGATAATCCCGCTGACCTTCAGTTACGCGTATAGTGTATTGATGAAAAACATGACCTCTAGCATTTTCGGGGGAAATGACACCCTCAACTTCCGCTAGACCCTGGTTATACTGTTGCGCAACCCGACATCGTCCTTGATTCCATTCATCAATATAGTTGAGCTTCACCCGTAAAATAGCTGCCTGGATCGTGTCTAAGCGAGAATTGTAACCTAGCACTTCATTATGATATTTCTTTTTCGCTCCATGAACCCGTAGCATTTGTGCCGTCTGAGCTATATCATCATTGTTGGTCACAATGAGTCCACCGTCACCATAGGCTCCCAAGTTTTTAGAAGGAAAAAATGAAAACGCTCCAACGTCACCGAGGGTTCCGGTTGCTCGGCCGGCTAGTTCTACATGAGTTGCCTCTTGACCCCTAAAATTTGACTGACTTTCTCCCCAGTATCGTGCCCCAAATGACTGGGCACAATCTTCAATCACTTTTAAATTATGGTATCGGGCAATTTCCATAATTCGACCCATAGCTGCGGACTGCCCATATAAATGCACCGGTAAAATTGCCTTAGTTCGGGGAGTAATTTTGGCACGGATTGCTTCAGGATCAATGTTATACGTTTTGGGATCAATATCGGCGAAGACCACTTGAGCACCTACATTGCCGATCGATTCTGCAGTTGCAAAAAAAGAAAAGGGTGTTGTAATGACTTCATCTCCCGGTTTGATACCCGCTGCTCGTAAGCTAATCACGAGAGCATCTGTACCAGAATTCACCCCGATCGCATACTTAACTCCTAAATACTTAGCCACCTCTTGCTCAAAATTTTTAACCTCTGGTCCCATAATAAAGCGACCAGACTCCATAACGGACTCAACCGCAGCTTGGACTTCTGATTTAATTCTGTTGTACTGGGGCTTTAAGTCTAAAATTGGAATAGTTTTGTTGCTCATGACTTGGTTCATCGTTTAAACTTTTACAACTTCAATATTTGACAGTTTACGGTACTTGTCTCCGATGGAATCTATCGCATACCCTTGTTTGTCAAACTCTAGAATTTCACCATAGGCGCTCATCCAACCTACAAGTTTTCCTGGCACTCCTGCAACTAGTCCATAGGCAGGAACATCTTTAGTTACAACAGCCCCAGCAGCAATAAAAGCATATTCATGGAGAGTAATACCACAAACGATTGTGGCATTAGCACCAATGCTAGCTCCACGTTTGACAAGAGTTGTTGAGTAATCGTCACTGGTATTACGAGGCACCTCACATCGAGGTGTTTTAATATTAGTGAAAACCATGCTGGGTCCGCAAAATACATAGTCTTCTAGAATGACTCCCTCGTAGAGCGAGACATTATTTTGGATTTTGCAACCATCACCTACTGTAACGTTTTGAGAAACTAAAACATTTTGACCCAAAGAACAGTTTTTTCCAATCTTTGAGGAAGCCATGAGATGGCAAAAATGCCACACTTTTGTTCCCTCTCCAACTGAAGACCCTGGCTCCACATAGGCCGATTCATGGACAAATGGTTTAACCATATAACAACTCCGAGGCCTTCTCTAAAATTTCCACAACTGCCACCCCATTCCAGCCATCTGAGATAGGTGACTCCCGACTTTTGACACAGTCAATGAAATGTTGACACTCCGTTCTCAGAGGCTGAGGATTTTGAATTTCGATAACTTCACTCCCTTCATCCCGAGTGTTGAACTCACCATCTACACCCTTATTATAGATTATGATTTTTTGGAAAACCTCATCGTAAAGTAACATTTGTTGACTAGCAATAATCACAGTATTTCTTGCTAGTTGAGGCCAATACCAAGAGGAGTGAATATGGGCTGTTGCACCGTCCTCAAAGGTGAGATGAACATGGACATTATCTTCAATTCCGGGCTGCAACATAGCCTGACCACTAGCTGTGACAGACTTTAACTTGGGTTGTCCAAGCAATTGCAAGACAACAGAAATGTCATGAGGTGCAAAAGACCACCAAACATTTTCATTTTGCCGAACTTTTCCAAGTTTAACTCGTTGAGCTGCAATATGAAGAACTTTTCCGGCTTTGCCAGTTGCTAGATACTCTTCCATCCAGCGAATAGCCGGTTGATAGAGTAGTAAATGACCCACCATGAGAATCTGGTTGTTGAGATGAGCATATTCTGCCAAGTGTCGAGCTTCATCAATACGTAAGGTGATCGGTTTTTCGATAAAAACATCTTTTCCAGCTTGTAAAGCTTTTAGGGAAATTTGATAGTGAGTTGGAGCCGGCGTGGCAATGATAAAAGCGGATACTTCACTCTGGAGAGCCTGGTCGTAATTTTCATACAGGGAAACACCAGGGTACTTTTTTGCAAGTTCTTCGCGCAGATAGGGGTCAAGTTCAACAATACCTGACAAAGCTCCTAATTCACTAAAATTATGAACTAGGTTACGACCCCAATGCCCAGCTCCAACAACAATTACTTGTGTCATAGTAAAGTGACCTTCTCTTGATTACAATCCAAATGCCGAGTAATACCTCGGGTATCGAGGACATGTTTAGATTTTGTGACTAAATCAGTATAGTCTATTCCACTATGCTCTGTGGTAATTAAGACCAAATCAGCATCCCAAATCGTCTCATCTGTGAGTTCACTAGAGGCTAACTGGTGGTTCCCGACAGTACAATCAGGGACATGGGGATCATGGTAGCTAACCTCTACCCCGTCTTTGAGGAGTAGTGCAATGATTTCTATGGATGGAGATTCTCGCCAGTCACTGATATCTTTCTTATAAGCAACTCCCACTACTAAAACTTTTGCACGACTCAATGCCAGTCCTTGGCAGTTCAGAAGTCGACCCACTTTTTCCAGGACGAAGTAGGGCATTTTGCGGTTAACTTCTCCAGCTAATGCAATGAAGTGAGTATTAAAATCAAATTCTTTGGCCTTCCACTCTAGATAATGAGGGTCAAGGGGAATACAGTGACCACCAACCCCAGGCCCGGGGTAGAAGGGCATGATTCCAAATGGTTTTGTATTTGCAGCATCTAAGACTTCCCAAACATTTAGTTCCAGACGATCGCACAACACTGCCAACTCATTGACTAGGGCAATATTGACCGCTCGAAAAGTATTTTCAAAGACTTTCACCAACTCAGCAGCTTTGGCACTACTGACAGGAACCACATGCAAAATTGTTTGTCGGTAAAAAGAAGTTGCGAGTTCCAACGATAAAGGATCGGATGCCCCAACCACCTTATTTGTATTTTGAGTGGTGTATCGTTTATTCCCTGGGTCAACTCGTTCAGGAGAATAAGCCAAAAAGAAATCTTCACCTTGTTTCAAGCCGCTCTGCTGCTCAAGGATAGGTCTCATTACCTCATCTGTTGTTCCCGGATAAGTTGTTGATTCCAAGGTGATGAGCTGTCCAACTCTTAAATGTTGAGCAATTTCATGCGTAACGCTTTCGATGTAACTCAAGTTTGGCGTTAAGTTTTTGGTCAGAGGAGTTGGAACACAGATTACGATAATATCTGCGTCAGTAATCTGAGCGAAACTTGTAAATGCCCGAAGTTTTCCACTGTTAACTACAGTTTGGAGATCATCATTTTTAACGTCATCAATGTAGTTCTGGGCTTCATTAACTTGATTTGCCCGAACTGCATTCTGATCAAGCCCAAAAACTTGAAATCCAACTTTAGCTTTTTCAACTGCAAAAGGTAATCCGACATAACCCAAGCCAACGACAGCAACAATTGCTTCGTGACTTTTTATTTTTTGGCTGAGTAGTTCAACTCTAGACTGAATCACATCGAGTTTGGTATCAGAGGGGGCTGTAGTTATCATATTTCTCTTTACTATCCTGTGTGAACATTTCAGGAATCACGAGCTGATTTTCTTCCTGGTCTGATTAAAAGGCAATAATATTTAACCTCAGGCAATGGTTGCTCTTACTCTATTTCCAGAGATGGAATAGATCGATCCGGATAGATTTTTGGGAAAATTCTTGTAATTCATCCGGTTGACAAAGGACAGAATCAGAATAAAGAAGAGAACAGCTCTCTATTTAAGACTTATGGCCTCACCTTCCTCTGTGATAAACCCTAATCCAGAGTCTCCCTCACCTGAGACAGCATCAGCACTGGTTCTAACAGGAATGCACCAGTCTGGTCTTGGGATTGCTGCGTCCGTGCTCAAAGAAGCAGGTGTACGCATCGTAGAGGCTCCAGAGCAAGAAAATTTAAGTTTTATAAACTTTCATGCTTCAATTCTAGAGGGGTCGCTACTTAGCCTTCAGCCAGCGTTTACATTAAGAACCGCTCACATAGCTCAAGCTGAAAAGTTAATTTGCCATTATGCTCAGGAGAATCCCTGGGGTTGGGTCGATCCGAATACCACCTTATTTTTAGAGTTCTGGAATACTAAGTTACCCAACAGTAATTTTATCTTTATTTATGATTCTCCCGAGTCTGTGGTTGAACGACTCTACGAACATCTCCCCGAGAAGTTCAGAGTCAGACCCGAACTTGCTCTGGAATCTTGGATGGACTATAACGAAAAAATTCTAGCTTTTGTCCAACAGTTTCCTCAGCAGTGTCTAGTCTTGCCTCTTTCCCATGTCATTCAGAGTCCATCAGAGTTTATCAATATTGTTAACCAAAAGTTTACTTATCAGTTAACGATACCGAATTGCCAGCCAATCGCTACTGGAATAACCTCCGTTCCTCGTCAGGTGGCACTCATTCGCGCCACCTATCCTGAAGCTCTAGAAATGTATACACAACTACAAAAGATTACTAATTCAACATTATCATTTTCTAGTAACTTGTTAGCACATCATTTCGATAGTTCCCATAGTTCACTAAACTGGAATTTTCAGGATTGGTTGCACCTTAAAGCTGTGCAAGTGCAACAGAAAAAACTAAAAATAAAGCTGACAGCACTAGAAAATGAGCTGGACTTAAAATTGACCCAACTGCATAAAACCCAGGAAGAACTCGTCGATTACCAACTTGAACTCAGGCAACAAGCGATCGCGCTAGAAAAACATGAAAAACAGAATACAGTAATCAGCACAAAAACTTATCAAGACTTAGTTCGGCAAGCCTGGTCAGCTTACTGCCAAACTAATCACTTTGAAATGGAAAACCTTCTTCAACAATCTACAACACATACTGATTTATCTAAGACGGCTATGATTTTAGACTGGCTGAATCAGTTTTCCAAGTTTTCTCAGACAACCCAACAACCCTTCAATGAACAAGAACTCACTCGTTCCACTGAATGGAACCAACTGGTCACCAAAACAATGATGCCATTTTTGTAATTAAAACATTAAACAAAAAATAAAAAATCAAACCAAAATCCATAAAAATAGTAAAAGATATGACCATAAATCGTATTTATATATGTTTTTTATGAAACTTTTTATCTGCAAAAATAATGCCTTTAAAGTCTTGATTTTGCTTAAAAGTGTTCCCAATAACCATAAATTTTTAGGGGCAATATTCAATTGGTGAACTCAATGATAAACCCTGGCTATTTGCCGATTTTATCTATCTATTGATCAACCATGCTATGCCCCCAATTTATTCGTTTTTAACCTGCTGCTTTCAAGATATGTGATGGTGTATTTATGTTTTTCAAAAACAAAGTTGGCTTTTGATTGGGATAGAAGATTCCATAATACTTGGCGTCTTCTTCAGATAGTTCACACAAATTGAATCCTTGATCTTCAAATGCTTTTTGTTGCACCTGTAAAATTTCTTCCTCCCTGGTAGCTGTTAAGTTTAAAGATGAGGAAACTCCGTTCCAAGGGGTGATAAATGCCCAACCATCTTCACTCAGCAATTCAGCAATAGTTTTACTATAACTATAAAGCTGATCTAAATTTTGGGCAAACCAAAAAGCATTTATAGAACCACGGCAAAATATGCCGTCAAAACGATGTCCAAATGTATCAATAGAAATGCGTCGGAGGTCAGCATTTGTGACCTCAAAACCCTTGTAGTTTCCTAACTCTATAACCGCAGGATCAAAATCTATGGCATATCCTTTAGCTCCTTTAGTTTTAGCCAATTCCTGAAAGTCATACTGACCTGGGCCAAGATCTAAAACTTTTTTGTCTGCAAAATGACTATCGTCAAAAAAATCATTGACAATTTTCTCAAACGGCCATGCAGAACGCTGTGGATTTCTTAACGCAACTTGCTCAGCTTTTTCCATGATTTTCACTTCAGTTTTATCAAGTAGCATGGCTTAAAAACTCCAAATTTCAGGACGGATACTTACTTGTTGTATCTAATGTATTTTACAAGCTAAAATAGCAAATTCCGGAAATTATCTAGTTGCGATTGTGTCAATTCTTAAACAATATTGGTAATACCATTTTTATAAGTCTTACTATAGATGTATTTGAGGTAAAAACTCTTGTAATTGCTTTGCTGATTTCTTGATGTCGTGATATGCCAAAATCACAGAAGAATGTGGTTAATTTATTTCTCGGCCAGAAAATAAATTGTGATCATTTTGACAAAAAAAGCTAAAAGTTTCTACCGTTTGCCTTTATAGGAATTCTAGATGAGTCATGAAAAGATCGAAACGCCCAAACTCTTACTATAGTAAAATAGCGAATATATAAATAATGTAGGACTACTATAAATCTCCTTAATCATGATAATTTCACCCTGATAAAAATATCATGATTAATGGTCAAGTCTATAAACTTAGCTCAAACTTTTCCCAAATTGATTTACCAGGATTCATAGCTGTATAATTCAAGATTTCATCATACCAATCTTGACCAATATAAAATTCTGCTGGTTTCCAAGGGGTTGCATAATATTGAGGATGAGTAAGTACACGATAGCGTTTTCCAGGCTGCCAAGTCGAAACAAACTTCATTAGACTTCTATCTTTCAACCCATAGAGGGGAGACCCAAATCCTCCATCACTATAAGAACTTGTGAAAATTGGGGAGGCTCCATTATGAACCCATCTAATATCTCCTAAAAGTGATGGTGGCATCCCAAGGTCTCGATTAGTCTCACCATTGAGTCCTCTTGCTCCTCCATGAGCAGAAAAGTACTTGATCTTAAAATTTTTCCTTAGACATTTCACATCATCTTCAAATATATCTAATGCTTTCTTCCGGTCAAATAGTGCTTTTTCAAAAGCATTGTTATGGTAGCCAAATACAAAACCCTCGTTTGATTCTAGATATTGCATTGTAGAAAAATCCAGCGGGTAATTTATGGATTCAACAATGCCTTCCAAAATCTTTTTTCGGTTAACCCCATTGGTAAAAAACATAAAAGTTGATGGGATTCCCAATTCAGCTTGCACGCGCATCAGTTTCATACTTCTTTCTGCCAAGCCATCTATATCTTGTTGTAGTAAAACGTAAATTTTTTCTGGATCTCTTTGCTCATTCCATTGCTTATATTCTTGCCTATAACTGTTTTGATAGTCATAATCATCTCCCCAAGCAAGATCGTCATAGGTAATGACTTGTATGATATCACTATTACGCTTTAAGAATTCACAAAATCCTGCTAGGTACTCGAAGGGAAGCCTCATGATTAAATCTTCTTTACAATTTTATTGATTGCTCAGCCCGTTTAATTAGTCTGCGTAAACCATCTCAGTTTAGGTGGAGTTTTTACACCATTAAGATAGTTTTTTGAGTAGATATTATGTGGATATTTTAACTCCATTGGTCAGATATTTTACAATTCGCTAACACAACACTGCAAGCATGACTGTTGCTTCTAAGTGAGACAACATCAACGTTAGTAATAACCCCTGATCAAAGCAGACATGTATCAAATTCCTCAATTGAGCGTCGGAAGCAAAAAGGGCAGTTAGGAGGAAGCTGGGAGTCTTACTCATAAACTGCGATGGGCGCACTATTTGGATATACCGCTACCTCCAACTGAATCCGGATGGTCTGTAAAATTTCTGATCCAATAAATGGGTTGTCCAATCGCAATCTGACTTTAGTCTTCGCCCAAGGTGTGGTTTGTCATGTCCAATCAACCACGAATCCAAGCCATCCTGTTGGCCCTGGGGGGTGCATTGGCGATCGCCGGCTGTTCGGCCTCAGCCCTGATCTCCCCCAAACCCCCTTCAGCTTCCACCCCATCAGACACCAAATCCGATCTTCACTCACAACACCAATCCTCCCAAACTCCCCCTAACATCCTCTTCGATGCAGTAGCCCTAGAGAATGCCCAACAGCGACTCCAACAACCCCCAGACGACTATCCCCTCACCCACGCCGCCTATCAGGACATTAAACGCAAAGCCGATCGCTTCCAACACCAAGTCCAAACCTCCCCCCCACCCGTCTACACCGGAACCCGACGCGACGACTACCGCCAAGCCGCCACCACCGGACTCACCCCTAGCCTCTACACCGCCTTAGTGTGCGTCATCGAAGAGGCCCCTGACCATTGCCAAACTACCATCGATACCCTCCTGGCTTGGGCCGAAGCCGACGGCGGAACCCAAGTCGGACAAGGACACCGTGACGATCTCATCGGGGCCGGACTCGATATCGGCCGCCTCTTTCACTACTACGCCCAAGCCTTTCAACTCGTCGCCCCCCAGATGTCGGCGAGGGAACAGCAACAAGTCCAAGATTGGTTCCTAGCCCTGGGACAACAAATCCAAACCAGTCATCGCTATTGGCTGCGTCACCTCTCCCGCGAAGGGGCCAATAACCACCTCTCCCGACATTTACAAGGGATGTTGATTGCAGCCCTCTATGGTGAAGATGACGAGTTACTGGACTATGTTTTAGATGACAGTCCCTGGAACTATGCCAACCTGGTCCGGGATGCCATTTACGAAGAAGATAACCCTGATAACCTCTTTCGCGCCAATCGGGACTTCTCCCATCTTCCCATTCAAGCGCGAACCGGGGAAATCTACGATCGCCACCGCAGCCTCCCCCATCCCCCCGCCCAAAATGACATCTACAACCGCCATCGCTGGTGGGACGAGGACGTGACCCAAGGGGTGGGATTTGCCTACAGCGTCTTCCACCTCGAAGGCCTCATCCTCACGGCCCATATGGCGGAACTCAACGGCCTGCAATACCCAGAACAGCGGTTAATGGATGTGGAGAATCAATCGATTCGCAATGCCTTGCGGTTCTACGGCCAGTATTACCTCGACTATCCCTGGGGAGAGGAGGACTGCCGAGACATCGAAGACCTAGAACCCTCCCCCGACCCCTACGACGGCGATTGTCCCATCGCCTATGAACCCTATTTCGGGGAAAACCCCAAATACCATACCCTCTATCTGTTCCTCCTGGCCAAAGACTATTACCCCGAAGATGCCGCCTTTTATGAGGACATTATCGCCGCTAACGAGCCGAAGTTAATCCCCCAGGCCCATCCTCTCCATAGTCCCGCCAGTGTCTTCACCTTTATCTATGGTGAATCCTCTCAATCCCCAGCAAAACGACGATAGACCGTAGCTAACCCCCGCTCATCCCCCACATTGCCGGGGAAGAGAACCACCGGTAAATTGGGAAACTGAGGATGGGTTTCGGGAGTCCGCACGACGGAACAGCCGGCCAGGATTTGTCCCAAGAGGTTGGCGGTGCGTAGGGCCAACCCCTGACTGAGAACATCGTTGGAGGTGATGCCCCCTTTACTAATCAGGAAGCCCAATTCTGGCGGTAATCCTCGCACGACATCCATGAGTAATTGAGACACCGCAACGCCAAATTTGAGGCGGGTGTCGCTGTCGGGAAATTGCAGTTCTTCACGACTGGTATAGATAACGGGGGTTTTGCCATCAGTCCAAATCTCCTGCACTTTCTCTAACACTCCCGTTAACAAGGCATCTCGCTGTTGGGGAGAATCCTCAACCAGGCGGCTAACATCCACTTCAACGCCGCCAACACCCGATTCTTGGAGGAGATGCTGGAGTTGTTGGGTGGTTTTCGTGACATGAGACCCGACTAAGACAGCCCCCGGTTTGCCACCCCGCACATATTGGGTCATGTCTTCGGCGGCGATGGGTTGGGGGCCGAGATTGGCTAGGGAGGTGAGGAGGCTAGCCGCACTGCGGAAGAGAAAGCGTTTTCCTTGACTGGCGGCTTTGAGGATGTCGGCGGCGAATTGGTCTAAATCGGTTTGGGTTTCGGCATCGACTACGCCACAGGTGTTGTTTTCTAAGGCCATTAACCGCTCAAAACAGCCCGATCGCACGTCCTCTAGGGTAAATCGTTCCACGGCCTCAGCGGCAATGGTTCCCTGGGTTTTCTCGGCGACATAGTCGGGGAGATAGCTGTGGTGATAGCCAAAAACGGAGTCGCGGGCAAATTCGGTTTCATGGACGGGAACCGGTTGTCCGTCTACATGGAGATAATGGATGCTGTCGCGGGTGATGCGTCCTCCCTCAAAGAAGGCGGGGGTGAGAAAATGAGCGTCAAAGGAGCCGAGTTCTTGGGCGATCGCATCGGTTTCGATGGGATAATGACCTCGTAGGGTGGAGTCGGAGCGACTAACCACGAGGAAATCGTCAATCCCCACTTGAGCGATCGCCGTCTTGAGATTCTGACAGACCTCACACGTCACCTGACGGGCCGCTTCGGGGGCCAAGGCGCGAGTATTGGTGAGGATGAAGAAAATCGGCGCCTCATCCACGAGTCCCAGTTTTAAGGTCTCGACATCCCATTGGGTTAGCAAGAGACAACTGTGAACCGTCTGGGAACCGGTGGGATCGTCGTCGAGAACAATGATTTTTGGGCTACTCATAGGAATAATGGCATTGCGGTGTTGGCATCGATCCCATTATTCCAGGTTCTCGCAAGGGTTAACAGTCCCGAGGGGCCTGATGATGCTGGAAACTCACCGGAAGACGGGTGCGTTCAATGCGAATGATTTGATAGGGTTGCGTAATCGCCATGGTCGCCATGCCACAACTACGAGTTTCGAGATAGTCCACAATCAGGCGATTATCTTCACGCCGTACTTGGTCAATTTCAACACCGTAAGACCCATCGGGGCGATCGCCCAATCCCACGGCAATCAAACTATACTGCTCAAAGTCAATCTCGGGAATGTCGGCCACTGGCGAGGTGTTCCTCTGAAGTTGTTGCCAAAAAAGCGGCCAGTCCGACTCATCCGTAATGTGTCTCTCAAAAGACTCATGCACACCACTGTAGTTGCCTTGGACTTCAGTTTCAAAGGGAATCATCACCAAGTCTGCATCGGTTGCCGGTTGAGACGATTGGCCCAAGACTCCCATACGGTAGAGTGACGCCGCTGAGTTGGCTAGTCCCTGGCGTAAGTCCCGGTAACACTCGCCCCAGGGCGTATCGCGGGCGGCGGTAGGACACGATAGGGTCTCAGCCTGGGCAGGACTGGTCA
Source organism: Phormidium lacuna HE10JO (assembly GCA_900149785.2). Lineage (GTDB taxonomy): Bacteria > Cyanobacteriota > Cyanobacteriia > Cyanobacteriales > Geitlerinemataceae > Sodalinema > Sodalinema lacuna_A. The sequence goes on from FSSI02000015.1 coordinate 76,176, forward strand.
GGAGAACGGTGGCCAGGGAGAGGCTGAGGGGTAGGGTGAGGGCGATCGCCAATACACGCATCATACAACTTGTCGTCATTAAACTTGTCGTCATTTGCCATCAACACTTAACACAATCAGTCACGACCCTTGCTGTTAACCTTGCTGTTAACTCTGTGTATAGGGTTTAAGCTGCATATCGATTTTGCGAATATGATTGATAAACCAATCCAAAAGTTTTTGGTTAACTTTTAGAACCAACGAAAGACTTGCACCTTCTTGACGAAATTGGGTTTTGATGTCCTCAAAGGTTTGCCGAAAATAGGCATGAGCCTCTTTGTTGTTGCAGGCGATTGGGCATTGATAAGCATTCATGCAGTTTTCTTCAAAACCAAAATGAAGTGCAATATATCGATCCAAAAACTTAATAATTTTTTCGATTTCTGATTTCCCTTGATTGTCTTGCAACGCCACCATTAACAGATTGAGGTGTTCAATCAATTGTTGATGTTGCTTATCAATCGTATCAATTCCAACTCGCAAAGACTCATCCCAAGGAATCGTTCGCATTGCATTAGGTTCCAATGAACAGTAAACGTTTCGGGTCAATCACTGAACTAGGTAGGCTAAGAGAATCTTGGAGAGTCTATCTCCTCGTTTCTCAGTGCTATAGTCTTCATTTTAAAGCATTTTTCAGCTTAAATCCGTCAAAGACTACCCAGACTCAGTCAAAAGGTGTTACAACAGTCGAGATCAACAGGGGCAAGCTATTCCTAAAGTTTGCCTTGTCTTTACGGAAATTTAACGTTGACTCCCTATTCTAAGCTTTAGGGCTAGTTGGAGAAATTCTATCGGTCTCCGAGTCCTCGCTGCCACACACCCCACGGGGAGGAAATTATGCAACCGACCGTCATGCGTCATCGAACCAGTCGTATTTACGATCGCGGCGACCTCTTACCGCAATCAAGCACTGGAATTTGGCAAGTTTGCCAAGGTTGGGTCCAACTCAACACCTACATGGTGATGGGTGAAGAACGAGTTTTAGGCTGGGTGGGTCCCTCGATGTGGTTAGGAGAAGGATTAACCACTCGTCATAATCATCAAATGAAAGCCCTATCTCGGGTAATGATGACCTGGTATCCCCTCGATGAAATTGAACGGAGTCCTCAACTTGGCTACACGTTGATTCAACAGAAAGCCAAGCGACTCTATCAATTAGAACATCTGTTGAGTATTACCGCCCAGAAACGGGCCAGCGATCGCCTGGAAAACTTACTACGATTGCTGATTCGGGAAATGGGACAACCGACGGCCGACGGCGTTCGCCTTAAAGCCAGGCTGACTCATCAAGACTTAGCCAATGCGATCGGTGTCAATCGCGTCACCGTAACCCGCATTTTAGGGGAGTTCAAACGCCAAAATCGCCTATTTCTGGATGCCTCCAAACATTGGCTGGTGATGCACAAGGAAAATCGAGAGTTAATCGCGGCTTAGTTAATCTTGGCTTAGTTAATCTTGGCTTAACTGACGGCGATCGCCTCAGCCAACTGCATCAAAGTCACTTCCCAGACTAGACGTGGCTGTACAAAGCGATTTAGATGCCGTCGGGCATCTTCTAACGGTTGTAGCACAGTCGGAGACAGACTCCCGCCACTAGACCGCCAATAGGCTTGTTGGAGATAGTCAAGTAACCAAAGTTGTTCCGGGGTGTCAAGGGTATGACTAATCTCCTTGGCTAACTGCAAAGCCTCCCGTAAACTTCTGGGAGACTGATGGACTTTCTCTAGCAATTCGGCGGGAATGGCCTGTTGTTGGTCCCACGCCGCAATGGCGACTCCCGGACTTCCCTGGGCGATGGCCAAGATAGCCGGATGGTTAAGTATCTCCTCATGTCCTGTCATCTGCAATACCTGGGCCATCTCCTCCCCCGAGAGACGAGAAAAGGGAATCCGCTGACAGCGAGAAACCAGTGTCGGCAACAAACTCTCGGAGGATGGGGCAATCAGGATTAACGTGGCCCGTCCGGGTTCTTCTAAGGTTTTCAGCAGTCCGTTGGCGGCGGCTTCAGCCATCCGTTCGGCCTGTTCGATGATAATGACTTTGCGAGAGGCTTCTAAGGGAGGGTTAGCCAGAAACTGACTCAGATCGCGAATTTGTTGCAGACGAATTTGCGGCGGTGATTTGCGTTTGAGTCCCCTCTCGCGGGCCTGGCTGACGGTATAGAGTTCTTTTTTGTCGAGATAGGTGGGTTCAACCTGAAGGAAATCGGGATGATTGCCCAAATCCGGCCGGGCCGTGTTGAGGAGTTGTCGGGCAAAATAACGGGCCGCGATCGCCCGGCCAATCCCCTCAGCCCCGACGAAGAGATAGGCTGGGGCAATGCGATCGCGGGCAATGGCGGCCTCGATAAATCGTAACCCGGCCGCCTGGCCGATGGGTTTGTCTAAAGCCACCATGTCTCTAAATGATGCGATGAGGATGAATCAACTCATAGCCGGCATCCTTAATTTTCTGGTTGGAGAGTTTACCGCTATAGCGAACGGTCGCCGGTTCGGACCCATCCCAGGTGACGGGGGGCAACTGATAGGTTTGACAGACCGCCTCAACTACCTCTCGGGTTGGCGGGTGGTCGTCGTCGACTAGATTATAAATCCCCTCAAGACGCTGGTCTTGGGCAAAGGCCATGGCCCCGACAATATCATCGAGGTGAATCCAGTTACTGGGGCGAGATCCATCTCCTGGGCGAGTTTGTCCGGCCCAATGGCGGTAGATGCGATCGATCTCCCGGCCGGGGCCATAAATCCCTCCCAGGCGGAGTATACAAACTCGCAAGTCATCGTTCGCGGCGTTTAAGAGGGTTTGTTCCGTCTCGACTAAAATCTCGTAATTCTCCATCGTCGGTTGAGGAGGGGTGGTTTCGTTCACCCAACCGCCTCCCCAGTTGCCATAGACGCTACCGCTGCCGGTATAGATAATCTGCCGCAGTTGGGGGACCTCAGGGAGAACGGACACAAGGGTTTTGGCGGTATCCAGATAGACGCTTTGGTAGGAGGCCCGCCCTTTACTGGCGACACTCATCACTAGGGTATCTTGTCCCTGTAATAGCCGCTTGAGGTCGTCAGGGTTGTTGCCTTGGACGAGTTCGACGCGGGAGGCGATCGCCTCCAGTTCGGACACTCGTTCGGAACTGGTGGTGGTGGCGGTGACGTGATGGCCGGCGGCTTGCCAATGGCGGGCCGCTGCCATGCCGACATAGCCACAGCCGAGAATTGCAATGTTCACAGGTTGATTTCTCTAAAATTTCTACATTCTAAAATTTCTACTCTCTCAAAACCGTTATGAATGCAGTTTTGAGGGAATCTCGTCGGGAATCTCTTCTGGGGAGATGTCGTTAAATAGATCTAAGGGAAAATGGCCGTAGGTGTCTCGAATGCCATCGTCATAGACGGACTGGCAAGAGATGAGAACGCCTCGTTCGTTGCCCTCGTAGCTGTCGAGGTAACAGAGGTCGGTACGAGGATTATATTTGAGATAGACGGCCCCGGCGATCGCATCGAGTTCGGGGGCGCGAGGATATCCTAATACATCGGTGTAGCGGTTGAGGGCGGCGATCGCCTCCTGGCTACTGTCGGCACAGATCCCGAAGATTTGATAGTCACAGTGGGGGGTGATGGCATAGAGGGCCTGACGGACGGCCCGGCGATCGGCGATCGCCTCGTCAATCAGTCCAACTCGCTTTAGGAGGGTTTGTTCGTGGTCTAGCATGGGGGAGAAGGGAACAGGGAACAGGGAACAGGGAACAGGGAACAGGGAACAGGGGGGAAAAGGTAAGAGGTAAGAGGCATAACCCACCCCTAACCCCTCCCACCGAGGGGATGGCAAGAGGCAAGAGGGGGAATGCGCCCTAGCCCTACCGGGTTGGGGATGGCCAGAGACTCATGTGGGGGATGATCCGTTTGTAAATATGTGTTAAGGTCTAAACTAATAGATCATCCTATCATGTCACTTTCCTAAGGCTTAGAAATGGTTAACAAAGTTCAAAAAACTGATGCCGAATGGCAAGCGCAGTTGACCCCAGAACAATACAAAGTAACCCGCAAACATGGTACAGAGCGGGCATTTAGCGGCGAGTACCACGATAACAAGAAACCGGGAACCTACAAATGTATCTGTTGTGGTACACCTCTGTTTACTTCAGAGACAAAGTTTGATTCTGGAACCGGTTGGCCCAGCTTTTATGCTCCTATTAATGAGGAAAATGTGGCTGAAAAATCCGATTTCAGTTTCTTTATGAAGCGGACTGAAGTCCTGTGTTCTACCTGTGACGCGCATTTGGGCCATGTGTTTAACGATGGTCCCAAACCGACGGGACTGCGGTATTGTATGAACTCAGCGGCGTTGGATTTTGAGGAAAAACAAGAGTAGACCTGTTCCCAACTTGAACGCCAACCACCGTTTCGGGCGATCGCCGGAAATGGTGGTTCGTCTATGGGGGACTAAATCCCTCAAACTCTCAACGGTCCGTTAATTCGATTAAAGCGGGCAGTGGGAATCGAACCCACATCATTAGCTTGGAAGGCTAAGGTTTTACCACTAAACTATGCCCGCGTGGTTTTGCACCTTAACTATAATAGCACAGTTGGTAAAAAATGCAAGGGGTTTTCCCAGTTTTTTTGTGGCTGGGTTAGGGGGACTGGATCTGCACGTCGAGATCGAGGTTAGACATGACGGGGCCAGCTTCGTCGTTGCTGGCTGGGCTAAATCGCCAATTATTGACGATCGCCTGGGCAAATCGTTCGTAATCTGATCCTAATCGTTGATCTCCGGGTTGTTTGAGGACAAATCCCACGGTAGCCCCTCCATCTCTGTCAATGATGAGGCGCACTTGTAGTCGGGTTCCGGGGGCTAAGTCTGACGGGGCCTGATCTCTGGGGATGGTTTGGGCCGAGGCCTGGATCAGTTGCGGGGGATTGTCGGGAATGTCGCGATCGCTGACTGGGCGATCGTTCAAGACCAAAATTTGCCAGTTACTTGGGGTCGGTTCGGGAGTCGGTGTAGGTGCAGGTGTCGGTTCCGGCGCAGGTTCAGGGGTTGGCGCGGGAGTTGGCGCGGGAGTTGGCGCGGGTGCAGGTTCAGGAGTCGGTTCCGGTGTTGGTGTTGGTGTTGGTGTGGGAGTTGGTTGGGGAGTCGGTTCGGGTGTTGGTGTTGGTGTGGGAGTTGGTTGGGGAGTCGGTTCGGGTGTTGGTGT
>FSSI02000015.1:81642-90695 GCA_900149785.2 Phormidium lacuna HE10JO
GGAGTCGGTTCAGGTGTGGGAGTTGGTTGGGGAGTCGGTTCAGGAGTCGGTTCAGGTGTTGGTGTTGGTTCGGGAGTCGGTTCGGGAGTCGGTTCAGGAGTCGGTTCCGGTGTTGGAGTCGGTTCGGGAGTCGGTTCAGGAGTCGGTTCAGGCGTTGGTTCCGGCGTTGGCGTTGGTTGTGGTGTTGGTTGTGGTGTTGGTTGCGGAGTTGGCTGTGGAGTGGGTGTTGGCGTTGTAACTGGCGTTGGTGTTGGCTGTGGAGTCGGCTGTGGAGTGGGTGTTGGAGATGGAGGAACAGCGGCGATATCATCTGGCGAGGGTTCGGGAGAGTCGGACTCCTCAAGAGAGTTCTCAACTGGCGAGTCATCTGGCGAGTCATCGGTTGTCACCTCGGGACGTGGTTCGGGGTTGAGTAACTCAATCGGGACAATCACCTCTCGACTGGGGGAAGGAGACGGAGAGGGAATTAACAGCCGAGGTTGTATCAATCCCCATAGCAACAGATGAACTCCCACCGAGAGTCCTCCCCATCGCCACCAGATGCGAGGGGAATAGGATACAGCGCGATGACGCCAATGGATGGCTTGAGAAATCTCGGGAGGGGAGTCTGACACAGGGATAGAGATGATGCAATATGTGCAATATGAGGACAGTCGAGGGCAACGAAAACGGGTTTTTTGTAAAGTTATGTTACATAATTGGCGAGATTACGTAAAACTGGCGTGGTTATTCCGACAGATAAAAGGGGAGAGGGTCTCTGGGTCGTGTATGTTGTCTGGTGAAGCCTGGGTTCACCACGTCATACCTCTCTCCCCTTTTCCTGGCCTCGATGAGATTTGACCATTAAGATCCCGAACTCGGTGGGTTCCTCTCAAGCTATACCGATAAAGCTATAATTAGACTTCAATCCTAATACTCCGCTACAGCGCTCAGTTTTTTATATATGCCACGTCCTATAGTTGCTATTATCGGTCGTCCCAATGTGGGGAAGTCGACCCTGGTTAACCGCCTAGCTGGTGGTAAGGAAGCCATTGTCCATGATGAACCGGGGATTACCCGCGATCGCACTTATAAGCAAGCCTTTTGGTGCGATCGCGAGTTTCAGGTGGTCGATACGGGGGGTCTCGTCTTCGATGACGATAGCGAATTTCTCCCGGAAATCCGCGAACAGTCCCGTTTAGCCTTAGCCGAGGCCCAGGTGGCGATTTTCGTCGTCGATGGACAGATGGGACCGACCGCCGCAGACCAAGAAATTGCCGATTGGCTACGTCAGCAGTCGGTTCCTGTGATCCTCGCGGTCAATAAATGCGAATCTGTTGACCAAGGCCTCATCCAAGCGGCGGAGTTTTGGGAGTTGGGGATTGGTGACCCCTTCCCCGTCTCTGGGATTCATGGTAGCGGTGTGGGGGATCTCCTCGATGCAGTTATTGCCCATCTTCCCACGACGTTAGAGGAAGACGAGATTGAAGAAATTAAGGTGGCGATCGTGGGTCGTCCTAATGTGGGTAAATCCAGCCTTCTCAACGCCTTTGTGGGGCAAAATCGGGCTATTGTTAGCCCCATCTCGGGAACCACCCGCGACACCATCGATACTCTCGTTGAACGGGAGGGAGTCCGCTATCGCCTCATTGATACCGCCGGAATCCGCAAGAAGAAACACGTGGATTATGGGGCGGAGTTTTTCAGTATTAACCGGGCCTTTAAAGCCATTCGTCGGTCTGATGTGGTGTTATTGGTCATTGATGCCCTCGATGGGGTCACGGAACAGGACCAAAAACTGATGGGCCGGATTGTGGAGGAAGGACGGGCCTGTGTGTTGGTGATTAATAAGTGGGATGCGATCGATAAAGACTCTCACACGATTTATGACTACGACCAACATATTGATAGTCGCTTCTATTATGTCAGTTGGGCGCAACGGGTCTATGTCAGCGCCCAAACGGGACAACGGCTACAAAATATCCTCGATTTGGTCAACATCGCCAATGAAGAACATAAACGCCGGGTTACCACGTCGGTGATTAACGAAGTACTCGAAGATGCCATTTCCTGGAAGTCGCCCCCCACGAACCGCCAAGGCCGCCAGGGCAAAATCTACTACGGAACCCAGGTTCGCAGTCAACCGCCGACGATTACGCTATTTGTCAATGATCCCAAACGCTTCAATGACAATTATCGCCGCTACATTGAACGCCAGTTACGAGACCAGTTAGGCTTCACAGGAACCCCGATGCGACTCATCTGGCGCGGTAAGAAACCCCGCGATATGGAAACCCGAGGCACATCCAACCGCGCTGTCCGAGTCTAAGTTCCCGTATATTGCCTCTTGCCTCTTGCCATCCCCTCCTGGGAGGGGTTAGGGGTGGGTTATGCCTCTTGCCTCTTGCCATCCCCTCCTGGGAGGGGTTAGGGGTGGGTTATGCCTCTTGCCTCTTCTTCCCCTGTTCCCTGTTCCCTGTTCCCTGTTCCCTTCTGTTCCCTCTTGCCTTTTCCCCTTAAAACCTGCTAGCATGGGATTCGCCCCTGGAGAGGTGGCAGAGCGGTTGAATGCGGCAGACTCGAAATCTGTTATGGTGTCACAGCCATCGAGGGTTCGAATCCCTCCCTCTCCGCTTTCATAAACCCCCCGGTTGAACGTCAGTCAGCCGGGGGGTTTTGGCATTAGGTTTTTTGAGGATTCGAGGTGGATTTGGGGGTCATGCGCCAGCCGGGATAGACCACTTGACGCGATCGCGCCACCACGAGACTATCATCGGGGACATCCTTGGTGACAACGGAACCGGCCCCCACGGTGACATCTTCTCCGAGGGTGACTGGGGCGACGAGAACACTGTTGGAACCGGTTTTACTGCCGTTTCCGATGTGGGTGGGATGTTTGTTCACGCCATCATAGTTGGCGGTAATGGTTCCGGCCCCGATATTGACTTTTTCGCCCAAGGTAGCATTGCCAAGATAGGCCAGGTGAGCCACATTGGTGTTGTTGCCGACTTGGGTTTGTTTGATTTCGACGAAGTTACCGATACGACAGCCTTGGCCAATCTGGGCTTGGCCTCGTAAATGACTGTAGGGGCCAATACGACTATCGGCGGCGATGACACTGTCGGAGATGACGGAATAGAGAACGGTTACATTCTCGCCGATGTGACTGTTTTCAATGAGACTTCCTGGCCCGATACGACTTCCCCGTTGAATCACGCTATCGCCGCGAATATGGGAGTTGGGTTCGATGATGGTGTCGGGTTCGAGGACGATGGTGTCGTCGAGGGTGATGCTGTGGGGATCGACGAGGGTGACACCGCTGGCCATGGCTTCGTCTTTGAGGCGGGTTTGCAGGATGTCATAGGCGATGGCCAATTGTTTGCGATCGTTGACGCCAAAGATTTCTTGGTAATCCTCGACATCGACGACGGTGACGGGATTGAGGTAGTTCACCGCGTCGGTGATGTAGTATTCGCCCTGATCGTTGTTGGCGTTGAGTTTGGGGAGGATTTGAGCGAGTTTTTCCCAGTCAAAACAGTAGATTCCGGCGTTGATGCGGGGGTTTTGTTTTTGGGCGGTGGTACAGTCGCGATCTTCGACAATTTGTTCAAAGACGTTGCTGCGATCGCAGAATACCCGTCCGTAGCCTTGGGGGGTGGGATGTTGGGCTGTGAGAACGGTGGCGGCGTTGCGGCGATCGCGGTGGGTTTGCAGAAGCTGTTGCAGGGTACTGGTTCGCAGTAGGGGAACATCGCCGTTGAGGACGAGGAGTTCGCCTTGATAGCCGTCGAGATAGGGAAGAAGCTGTTGAACCGCATGGCCAGTTCCGAGTTGTTGGGTTTGTTCGACAAACTCCAGATGGGGATAGTGACGCAAGGCCTCTTGGACGCGATCGCCCTGGTAGCCAATGATGGGAAAGATGCGATCGGGGGCGATGGGGGCTAAACTCCCTAATACACGCTCGATTAAAGAGCGTCCGCCCAGGGGATGCAACACTTTTGGAAGTGAAGATTTCATGCGGGTTCCCCGTCCGGCTGCCAGAATTGCTACCGCTACCATAGTCGTCTCTTGAATCGTTTGTTGAGGTGATCCGTGTCCGTCTGGAGTATATCGCGGTTTCTGTCTGCAATCTAGCCAGAATCAGCTTGACATCCAAATTTTTCTCGCCTACAACAGACGAGAGCTTGTCTGACTGACTCGTTTTTTCCTTAAATCCTTGCGGTTCATTGTACGTATCGTTTTCTCAATTGGGCTCAAATTCAATCCTCACTGACTTCTTGATATTTGCTAGATATTTGCTAGATATTTGAAGAATATTTGAGTTCAATTCAGTGAATTTTTTAGGACTTGCAAGTTATGTTTAAATCTCGCTTCCTCTGCGCTCCCCAATTCTTCGTCGTCCTCGGTGTTATCTTCGCCTCCCTCATCGCCTACGGCTATGACTTCCCTTCAGAAAATTTGCTCAATCATGTCCCGTATCTTGACATTCTCAGAAATCCGGACTTATATCCTCATGACTTTTATGTTCAAGAGTTCACGCAATTTTCCCCGCGCTACTATTACCAAATTACCATAAGTGCTTTAATGCACCTGGGTCTTCCCTTGGAGTGGATTTATTTTGGGATTTATAGCTTATCTTACACTGGATTCGTCTCAGGCTTGTTTGCGCTGACAAAACGGTTTAATGGTTCATGGGTTACAGCCGCCACCGTCACCTTTCTTGCCTTAAGTGCCTCGGTGGGAACGGTTGGATTTGTGGATCTCTTTCGTGCTGAGCCAATCCCAGCAATTTGGTCAATGGGATTTGTGACTTGGGGATTTTTTTGTTGTTATTCCAATCGCTGGATCTGGGGCTATCTCTTATTTGGTTTCGCCAGTCTCTTTCAATTTCTGGTTGGCATCTTACCCGGTGTTTTGATGCTGCCGTTATTGTTAGCCTCAGTGTACCGCGATCGCCGTCTCAAGACTCTAATCCTATCCGGTCTTGCCTTGGCTGGTTTAGCGGCTTGTGTTTATGTTCCCATGAAATTGACCGGCGTCACCAGTAGTGAAATCCTCAGTCACCAAGAATTTATTCATATTTACGGAGAAATTCGCCATCCTCATCATATTATTTTTTCCAGTTTAGGGTATCCCAAGTGGCGCGATTTTATCCTGTTTACGATCGCGGGAATCATTACGATCGCCACCTTGCCGTCATTGCACCGTGAACAGAAGCAGAATCTATGGGTTCCCATTGTCTTCGGTGCTTTGATTTTGCCTCTTGGCTATCTTTTTGTTGAAGTTTATCCAATTAGCCTAGTTGCCAAACTACAATTAGCTCGACTCACGCCCTTCATGCAGTTATTGTCTTTACTGGGATTTAGTCTTTTAGCTCAAGAGTTTTATCGACAACGAAATGTAGGCTCCGCTCTGCTACTGATCCTACTTCTTATCCTCGGATCTAGTCCTTGGTTTGCCCCCATTCTGCTCACATTAGTCTTTACATTAGTCTTTTCTCAAATTTGGCAACCTTGGACGAGTCGAGTCCACAGCAAAATCCAGAGCCGAATTGCTCTGGCGATCGCCGTCGTTTTATTAATCCTAAAACTTCAAAATAACCCCAGTCAAGCCATTCGTGATCTCGGGTGGCTGGGGATTCTCTGGGCATGTTTAATGCTACCCGTCGCTTTTGAGATATTGCAGTCAAATTCTCGGGTACAGCGACGGTTTCCGAAACTGATCTCTCGATTGAGCTATAGCCTTGGTGTTGTTCCCTTGCTCATCCTCATCTTGGGATTGCAAAATCGTCTCCCACCGCTTCTACAAAATCCGTTTACCGGTCGTATTTCGTTGACTCGCGACGCCAATTCTCCTCTTTATCGTTTAGGCCATCGTCTTCGAGAGACAACGCCAGAGGATGCTCTGATTTTAATTCCCGGTTCAAGTCACCAGTTCCGAACCTATTGCCAACGCTCTGTGGTGTTTGCGTTTAAGAGTATCCCCTTTAGCGATCGCGGAATACAAGAGTGGTTTCGGCGATGGCAACAGCTACAAGTTCTGGCCCCAAGTTACAAAGAGCATACCCCAGAACAACTGACGCGATTGGCTCAACAGTTCGCCGCCGACTATGTCCTCACTCGGCAAGACTGGCATGGAGACATCCCCTATCCAATTCTCGATCGCGAAGAAGATTGGGTCATTTACCAGGTTCCCAACTCTGAGTCTGCTCATCACAATTGAAGCGAAAACCGTTGAAACGGATATCAGTTGCTCGGCATTTATCCCCGAGTTCGCCTTAAGTCCCCACTGACTTTCTGAGTCCCGCGAGAGGAAGGCAGCCTAAAACGCAATGGGGATCAGGGGATATGAACATCTAGGCTCAAACATAAGTGAAACCACTTATGTTTTCTAAAGAACATCAAGACCACCGAGCAATATGTTACATTTTATGTTTTTTTAAGGAAGTTTCAAATCACGATTGCTAAGCTAAAAACAGCTTAGGAGGTTTGGATATGGTTAGATTCAACGATCGACAAGAGCAAATCTTAGAGCAGTTCACATTACAAGAGTTGGCCTTGCTCATTTCACAAGCGATCGCCCGTGAAAGCGATCGCCAAGGGGGCAACTTTACCCTGGACTGGCTCTCCCGTGAGTTCGGCCATCTAGCCTTTAAGTATGGGGATGTCTTGAACGCCCTGCCCTCCCAGGACAGCCAAGAGTCCCAACAGCCCGAACCTTTAAGCTTAAGGGTCTAAGCCAACCCTGATCCATTCCGTTAGCGTGAGAGAGAAACCCGATCGCCGGCCGGCGATCGGGTTTTTTAGGCAGTTTCAGCCCCAGAATAACTTATTGATTTAAAACATCTTTCTTGTGCTGAACATTGCCCACAACAGCGGCCACTTCTGCCAATAAATCATCAGCAACCCCCATCTCTTTTAGGGTAATGAGCAGATCCTCAGCCACGGCGTCAAAATGTTCACCTTGTAGGCCTTGTTCTTCGACTAAGGCTTTGTGAGCCTCCCGCATCGAGCGGCCCGTGTAACCCCCGCCACCTAAAGCGTAGGTGAGAAAGGCTTTCTGATGTTGCCGCTGGCGAGTCATGTTGGTATCGGCAAAAAAGTGTTTGATGCGATCATCGGCTAACACTCGGTTGTAAAACTTGTCCACCGCTGCATCAATCGCCGCGTCTCCACCCAGTTTCTCAAATAAAGTCGTCATCGTGTCTCCTTAAAATTGTTGAATCAATGAAATCAATGAAATAGATGACTCAGGGCAATAACAGACATTATTCACCTGAGCCAACTTAATCGCCTAGCCTTGTGAAAAATCAGGCGTTAAGGTTTCTCTCGGTTGTGCTTGCGTCGGTTCTTGGAAAATGGCAACGATCGCCCGTAAAACGCAAATCACCATGACCAACGCTCCTAAACTAAAGACGATATCGCCGGGAATCCGTAGCCAGACCGTCCAGTGCATCCAGGGGGAACTAATCACCTCAGCACTGCGAGCGTACCAAGTGCCATGATTGACCGATTGCACCAGTTGATAGAAACCACTGGGAATCAAGCCAAACACCATCATCATGACGAGGCCGATATTAATCCCCCAAAACGAGCGGTTAAACCAGGTTTCATTCCAGGCGCGATCGGGGGTAATCTCGCGCAACGCAAACAGCATCAGAGCCAAAGCCAGAGAGCCATAGACCCCAAATAACGCTGAGTGAGCGTGAATGGGGGTGGTGTTAATCCCCTGGGAGTAGTACAGAACAATGGGAGGATTGATTAAGAAGCCAAACACTCCCGCTCCGACGAGGTTCCAGAAACAAGTGGCCAGGAAAAACTTCAGCGGAATCCGATAGAATCCTTGGGCCTCTTGAGAAAGGCGAATGGATTTAACCACCTCAAAGCCAATCAAGGTTAGGGGAACCACCTCCAAGGCTGAGGCCACGGATCCCATCGCCGTAATAAAGACGGGTGTTCCCGAAAAGTAGAGATGGTGCAGGGTTCCAATGACACCACTGCCGAGATAGAGAACCGTCGTCAGATAAGTCGCTCGTAAGGCCGAGGAGCGTTTGAGGAAGCCGAGTTCACTACATAGATAGGCGATCGCCACCGTGGCAAAAACTTCAAAAAAGCCTTCCACCCAAAGGTGAACCACCCACCAACGCCAATACTCAGCAATACTCAAGGGAGTATGGTTGCTGTACATCAACCCCGCAGAGTAAAACAGGGGAATGGTAATGGCACTGTAGAGGAAAAAGTGATTCAGTCCAGTTTTGCTGCCTTCGGCTTTGAGAGCGGGTTTGAGGGCGCGGTACATCAGCCAGAGCCAAAACACCATACCGCCAATGAGCAGCAGTTGCCACAATCGCCCAAGCTCGACATATTCATAGCCTTGATGGCCGAACCAGAAACTTTTGTCCCCGAGGAACCCTTGCACACCGGCCCAAGATCCCACCAAAGACCCCACCACAACTAGGGTGAGCGCCCCTAAGAGACCACTGTTGCCCCAGGACTGTCCTTTGGGTTCATTTTGACCAAAACGGGGTGCAAAATAGAGTCCAGCCGCCAGCCAACAGGTGGCAATCCAGAACACGGCTATTTGTAAATGCCAGGTTCGGGAGGCGGCGTAGGGGAGGTAGTCTTGCAGAGGAACGCCATAAAAGCCATCTCCTTCAACGGCGTAGTGAGCCGTCACCATTCCCATCAGGATTTGTACCAGAAATAGGGTCATGGCCACGCCAAAAAAGAGGGTGGTGACTTTCTGGCTCGGGGTGGCGATGCGGATACTGGGCCGTTCGGCGACGGTTTGCACCTCTTCGGCATCTTCTTGAGTGAGATAAACAAATAAGAAGAGGGCGATCGCTGCAATCAAGACAATCACCGAGACAATGGACCAAATGAGGAATTGCGGCGGGGCCTGATTCCCAATGAGATCATCGTGAGGAAAGTTAGCCGTATAGGAAAACGGCGCATTGGGACGATTGGCGGCGGCGGCCCAGGCAGTCCAGGTAAAGAAGGCCGTGACATTCTGCAATTGGTCTTCGTCGGTGAACCAGCCGCTGGGAATGGAATGAGGAACCGATCCCTGGGATA
>FSSI02000070.1:0-17199 GCA_900149785.2 Phormidium lacuna HE10JO
TCCGGCTACTGCTGCTGCCCCTCCATCGCCCCGGTCAGGAGCGACTTGACTCAACACTTTCACCGGGTTTCACAAACCCTTACAAGATTAGCTCCAGGGAGGGGCAGGGGTGGGTTCAAGCACTAAAATACTTGGCGACTGGGTGATACACGACAAACGCTGTCGTGGACTGTTCAGGATATAACTGTTCACTTTCATCCATAAACATCCCGATGCGATCGGTTCCCATCAACTCCAACTGACGATATTGATCCGACACCTTGGGACACGCGGGATAACCAAAACTATAGCGCGATCCCTGATGACGTTGCGCTAACACATCCCGCACATTATCCGGTTCGAGATGGCCATACCCCAACTCCCGGCGAATACGAGCGTGAATCCACTCGGCCATGGCTTCGGCTACCTGAACCGCCATCCCGTGATAATAGAGATAATCCGTGTACTCATTAGCCGCAAACAGTTTCTGGGCGAACTCTGTGGCGATTTCTCCCACCGTCACCGCCTGCATGGGAAACACGTCAATTTGTCCCGTTTCTTTGGGTGCGAAGAAGTCCGAGAGACATAGCCGCCGTAGCGATCGCTGACGAGGAAACGTAAACGTCGCCGCCGGTTCTCCTAACTGGCCCGCTTCGGCCTCTTCGGGATAATAGATATGAAGGGAATTACCCTCAGCCTGACAGGGGAAATAACCATAAATAATGGTCGGATGCAGGAGATTCTCCTCGACAATCCGCCGCTTCCAATGGTCCAGAATCGGATAGACCTCTTTCTCTAAAAAGGCATCATACTCCTCCCGCGACTGGTCCCGAGGTTTGCGGAATTGCCATTGTCCTGCAATTAGGGCCTGTAAATCCAAATACCAGAATAATTCCTCTAAGGGGATATCCTCCGGGGTGAGAATCTTGGTTCCCCAGAATGGCGGTTGGGGGCGATCGATATCTACCTCCACCGCCTCGGAACGGCGGGTATCGATTTCTACAACCTGGGGTGTTTCTGACTCCTGGGAGGACTCTGAGCTGTCCGTGGGACTGTCTGATTCGGCGGCCTCTTCCTCTAACTCGACTTCATCCAAAAAGCCTTGCAAATCATCCCAATTTCCCTCAGATTTGGCGGGCATTAACTTGTCCATAAAATGCAAGTCAGCAAACGCATCTTTGCCATACACGACTTTACCCTGATAGGTATTTTGACAGTCTTTATAGACAAATTTAGGTGTGAGCGCCGCTCCCCCTAAAATCACGGGAACGGTAATATTTTCCTCATTAAATCGCTCTAAATTGTCTTTCATAAACGCCGTTGATTTCACCAACAAGCCACTCATGGCGATACAATCTGCCCCATGTTCTCGATAGGCTTGGATGATGTTTTCAACCGGCTGTTTAATCCCTAAATTAACGACTTTGTAGCCATTATTGGAGAGGATGATATCCACTAAATTCTTGCCGATATCATGAACATCTCCCTTCACCGTCGCAATTAAAAAGGTTCCCTTACCGCGACCATCGGACTCCTCTTTGTCCATATAAGGTTCCAGATAAGCCACCGCCGCCTTCATGGTTTGCGCCGACTGCAAGACAAAGGGAAGTTGCATTTGTCCAGACCCAAACAACTCCCCAACGACTTTCATTCCATCCAGGAGAAAGACATTAATAATATGCAGCGGTTCATAGTCTTGACGCGCTTTTTCCAAGGACTCCTCTAAGCCAATCCGTTCGCCATCAATAATATGCTGTTTAAGCTGTTCATCAATGGGGAGATTTTTATCAATGGCTTCGGTTTTTTTGGCGGATTTTCCTTGAAAGAGGGTTGTTAACACCCCCAAGGGGTCATAGGTGCAAACGTCCCCATCAAACTCCCGTTGATCATAAATCAGTTTGCGGCAGATCTCCTGATGTTCAGGGTCAATCTTCGCTAGGGGTAAAATCTTACTGGCGCTGACAATGGCTGAATCCAATCCGGCCTGCATCGCATCATGGAGAAACACAGAGTTGAGAACCTGTCGCGCGGCGGCGTTCAAGCCAAAGGAGATGTTGGACACCCCCAGGGTAATGTGACAGTCGGGGAGTTCCTGACGAATGCGGCGGATGGATTCAATGGTGGCTTTCCCGTTTTCTCGGTCTTCTTCAATCCCCGTCGAGACGGGAAGGGCCAGGGGGTCAAAAAACAGTTCTCGCGCCGGAATCCCAAACTCAATGGCGGTGTCGTAGGCCCGTTTGGCGATTTCAAATTTCCGGTCGGCGGTTCGGGCCATTCCCTCTTCGTCGATGGTTCCAATCACCACCCCCGCGCCGTACTGTTTGGCAATTTCCAGGACTTTATAGAAGCGTTCCTCGCCATCTTCGTAGTTGGTGGAGTTCAGCAGACATTTCCCGCCGGCTACTTTTAACCCGGCTTCCATTTTCTGCCATTCTGTGGAATCCAACATCAAGGGCAGCTTGACATTATTGACCAAACGTGATACGAGTTCGTGCATATCTCGCACCCCATCTCGTCCCACGTAGTCCACGTTAACATCGAGGATTTGTGCGCCTTCGCGTTCCTGCGATCGCGCCAGGGCCACCAAACCATCCCAATCCTCATTATTGAGCAGAGTCCGCATTTTCTTAGACCCACTGGCGTTGAGGCGTTCACCGATAATCAGGAAGGAATTGTCCTGTTCATAGGTTTGAGTGCTATAAATCGACGCAGCGGCGGCTTCGTAGTGGGGTTGGCGAACTTTCGGGGTCAGATCTTGGCTAATCTCGGCTAGGGCCGCGATATGTTCGGGACGGGTTCCGCAGCAGCCGCCAATCACCTGCACCCCTAAGTCCTCGATGAAGTGCATCAAGGCCATCCGCAGTTCCAGGGGAGTCAGTTTGTAATGTGCTTGGCCGCCGACGTTTTCCGGGAGTCCAGCGTTGGGGATACAGGAAACCACGAAGGGGGAATGGTCCGACAGATAGCGGATATGGTCTTTCATCAGATCGGGACCCGTGGCGCAGTTGAGTCCCAGAATATCGATGTTATAGGGTTCGAGAATTGCCAAAGCGGCGCCAATCTCAGACCCCACCAGCATGGTTCCGAACTGTTCCATGGTCACGGACACCATAATCGGACGACGTTGGCCCCGTCGTTCAAAGACGGTTTCTACGGCGTTGAGTGCGGCTTTAATTTGCAGGACATCCTGACAGGTTTCAATCAGAAACAGGTCAACGCCGCCATCGTAGAGTCCTTCAACTTGGGTGATATAAGCGTTTCGGAGACTGTCGAAGTCGATATGTCCCAGGGTTGGGAGTTTGGTTCCCGGCCCCATGGAACCGGCGGCGAAGCGGGGTTTCTCGGGGGTTGAGTAGTCGGCGGTGATGCGTTTGGCCAGTTCGGCGGCGGCTTTGTTGAGGTCGTAGGCTTGGTCCGCCAGGTCGTATTCGGCGAGAACGAGAGGGGTTCCGCCGAAGGTATCGGTTTCAATGACATCGGCCCCCGCGTCGAGGAAGCCGCGATGGACGGTAGCGACGGCGTCGGGTTTGGTTTTGACTAGATATTCGTTGCACCCTTCGTACTCTGGCCCACCGAAGTCCTCGGCGGTCAGGTTTTGCACTTGTAGGTTGGTTCCCATAGCACCGTCGAAGACGAGGACGGGACGGTTAGGACTATGGAGGCGTTCGAGGAAGGCGCTAGTCATACCAGGTCAAGATGGGCGTTGATGGGTTAGTCCTTTATTTTATCAGGACTGTTGCCCTCGGGTCGGGATGGAGGCGGGAATTGCTGATTGCGGCGTTTTTCTCGATGCGATCGCCTCGATGGTACTCCCAGGATTGACGGGGGATCGGGATTTAAACCACTTATACTAGAACTAGCCGGATTCCTCAAACACCCATGATTGCGATTAAGTTTGACGATTCTATCAGTCCGCAAGACTACTTAGAGCAAGAACGTCATCGCCCCATCAAGCATGAATATCTCGATGGGGAGGTTTACGCGATCGCGGGAAGAACGAAAGGCCATAATCTGATTAGCTTGAACTTAGCCATTCTCTTACGAACAGGCTTAAGCCGTTCACGCTGTCAGACGTTTATGGCGGATGTTAAGGTCGAGATTGATCATCAAAAATACTATTTCTATCCAGATTTGGTGGTCACTTGCGATGATGATGACGAGATGAATGCTCATGCGATCGCGTACCCTAAGGTCATCATCGAAGTGTTATCAGCATCGACTGAATCATTTGATCGGGGTAAAAAGTTTCAATGCTATCGGACGATTCCCGGTTTACAAGATTATATTCTGGTGAGTTCTCAAACCTACCTGGTGGAAGTGTTCCACCGAACTCAGGGCGATCGCTGGCTGTTAGATACTTATCAAGGAATCGAGGCGATCGCCAGAATTGAAAGCCTCAATCTTGATGCACCCCTGACGGATATCTACGCCAGCCTAGATTTGAGCCGTATCGCGGATGAGAAACGAGGGGATAATCTCGAACTCTAACAGCACCTCCAGGAGCGATCGCCCTAAATGATAGACAACCGGAACCGATACCGCATTCCCAAACTGTTTCCGTGCGATCGCCTCTCGTCTCGCCATCACGAAGTCATCAGGAAACCCCTGCAACCGTGCATAATCACGAGCGGAAATGGGTTTAAACTTTCCTGGCTTATAAATTGTCTCAATAAACTCCTGTTTATACTCCTTGGGATTTTGACATTCTAGCGAGCAAGTGGCAATATAGTCTCTCATTCCGGTAGCCGTCAACGTACCAATTGCATCAGCATGAGGTAGAATAATTTTAGCAATCCCATTGATTCCTGCGGAAATTTTTGAGTTGACAAACTCATATTTATAAGATTGAACCTGACGTAATATCTTTTTATCGACTAGCTTTTCTAATTCCTCAAGTTCCAAGTCAGGAATTAACTGTTGTAGATGTTCAAAACTTAACGGATTTCCATCTTGGGGTCCATATTTCTTTTTTCGTCGATTGCGTAGCAGTGTCACACAAATCTCTTTTTCTCTGACACTGGTTTCAATTAAATCCCAAGAGTGAATGGTTGTATGGCCATCTCGAACATCTGAAAATAGGAAAAAGTCATTGAGTTCATCAATTTTTTGAAATCGTCCTCGGGAGGCGGGAATGCGATCGCCAAATAACTGCTCTGGCGGAAACTTCTGTTTTTTGACAACACGACGTTCAACGCCCTCAATACAGTCATAGAGTCGTGGTTTCTCAGCCAAGGGTTCAGGAAATCTAAACTCAGAACAGGTCTGAATCCTGTTTTGAATCCCGACAATAAAGATGCGATCGCGGTCTTGAGGTAAACCAAAATCATAGGAATTTAAGACCTGAAAGGTAACGTAATAGCCCAATTGACTCAGTTCGCTGACAATCGAATCTAAACTCTGCCGATGGCGCGGTTCCATAAGACCTTTAACATTTTCAAAAATAAAAGCCTTAGGTTGATTTACTTCAATAATACGAATGACATCAAACCAAAGTTTCCCGCGATTATCTTCAAATCCCTTGATTTTGCCAGCAATTGACCAAGGTTGACAGGGAACCCCACCCACAATCACATCAACGGATTCTGGTAACTTGCCGATAGTCTGAACATCCCCTAAGTTGCGTTCAGAACCCGCAACAGGCGTGATAAAGTTTTTCTGATAAACGGCGATCGCCTCGGTATCAATTTCTGAATAGCCCAAACATTCACCTCCCAATCGTTCTAAGGCAATTCTAAAGCCGCCAATTCCCGCAAACAAATCAATAAAGGTAAATTTAGCCAAAGACATGGGGGGTCAATTGTTTTGATAATATCTAGTATCCCATCTATCTCGCGAGAGTCAACTATATTGAGCGTCAATGACCAATGGGGGTGTCGGGTTGCATTGTGTTGCATTGTTAGGATGAGGTCTTGTAGTTGTCTAGCATTTTTTGGATGGTTTGCTGATGTTGGTTGCGAAGCCAGTCCGGGTCAAGAATTTGGCAATGTTCGCGGTAGCGCATGATTCGTTGTATGAACCAAAAAACATAGTCTTCTTCCGCTTCAATGATCACGATTTTGCGGTCGGGGTGGCGTTCAATGACGGTTTCTTGGGGACGACGGGGTTGATAGGTTCCCAGGGGGCCTTGGAGTTGGTAGCGAATTGTCAAGGTTCCGAAGCTCGAGTAGGTCCAGGAGTCTCCGCTGGAGGGGAAAACCTGGAGGATGCGATCGACTCGGAAGGGTTGATTGCGATCGAAGAATTGGGTTGGACGATGTTTGGGGAGGGTCCATTGGGGGGGAGTGGGTACGATCGCAAACAGATATAATACGCCCTGATGGAGTCGTAGTTCACAGTGATCGAGATCGTAGTGTCGGCGATCGCCGCTACTTCCCTGATATTGAATGATAAATCGCTGTTGTTGGGCAATGCGATCGCGCAACTGGTCCAGGATGGTGGCCAACTGAGGCTGGCTATAGTCCACAGGAGGGCTGAAATCGGCTTCTAAGCTGGCAATATCTGGCTCATCGTTAGATTTGAGTAAAAGTTGCAGTTCGGCGGCTTCCTGGGCGAATCCGAGTTGTTCGAGTAGATGTCTGGCGGTGGCGATCGCCCCCCGTTGCTTGGAGGTCAGCAAGAGGGGAAAGTGACTCTGTTTGAGGTGGTAGGGGTGGTGTGGCGCACTCTCAATCTCGAACCCACAGGACCTGAGTTTCTTCAGGCTGCGATCGAGTTTCTGTTTCACATCTCCCCCGGCGTGACCCATTTCATCGAGGTCAAGGCTGAGTTTCGTGATTAACTCCTCACGACTGATGGGACTGTGACACAGATGCTTGAGGAGTTGCAGGATAAAGCTGAGTTGGGAATCTGGAGTCATGGTTGACATCAGGGGTAGAACTGTGACTCAGCCGAGTCACAGCGGGACATTGCTGGGAATTTTGTCACCCACCCAATAATTTTGACTCGTTATCAAAAAATGATAACAACATTCCTGAAACTGGGTATAGGCTAAAAATCAAGCCACTATCCAGTTCCATGAAACTCGCTCTACAGCCCCTTTTCTCCCAACTCAACCCCAACGCCCAACACTGTCCCCTCGGCTGTGCCGGACAATGCAAAGTTCGCAGCTACTTAACCCCACCCGCCGGGGCTGACTGTCCCCTATCAACCCATCAAGTCGAAACCGCCGCCGAGCTTTTATTTGGGGAGGCGGATGTAATTTTCAACTGTTCATTTACAGGAGATGGAAAAAGCCTAGGAGCGAGTTTACCTAGTCTCCTCGATCGCCAATTTCGCGTCATGGGACTCTATCCCACCATCGAACTCGTCGAAGACCAAACTCGCCAACAACGGCAATATCACCAAGACTTCCAGCTAGATGCTAGTGAACGGATCGATCGCCTCTACGGAGAAGAACTCAGTCGCCGCGTCAGTGAAGAGGAGTCTAGCCGCATGGTGGAACTCATGACGGCGATTAAAACGAAACCCATTCTACTGACGAATCCCGATATTTTCCATCTCATCGCCCATTACCGCTACCGCGACCCGGCCTATGGTACAGCGGAGTTGATTTGTCTTCTGGCGGAGTTTCCCGATGTCTGGGTCTTCGATGAATTTCATATCTTTGGCCCCCATGAGGAGACGGCTGCCCTCAATATCATGATGCTCATTCGTCAGATGCAAACACGCCGCAAACGCTTTCTCTTCACCTCCGCTACGCCACGGGATAGCTTCTTAAAACAATTACAACAGGCCCAATTGCAATGTCGGCAGATTCAGGGAACCTATTGTCATCAACCTACAGTTGGCTATCGCCCAATTCTGCAAGGGGTGGACTTGGAGATCGTCCAGGCGGAGGATGTGGTGCAATGGTTGGACGCGAACGCCGCACAACTACGCCAGCATTTGCGTGAGGATGGGGGCGATCGCCCGGGACGGGGATTAGTGGTGTTGAATGCGATCGCCAAGGTCCATCAGGCTGTATCTAGCCTGTGCGATCGCCTACCGGATATTGACATCGTAGAAATCAGTGGTCGGATTGACCGCCAGGAACGAGACCGCATCCGCGATCGACTGGCGGATGAGACGGCAACGGTACCGGTTCTCGTCATCGCCACCTCAGCGGTGGATGTGGGGGTGGACTTTCAGATCCATCTCTTGGTCTTTGAAAGCAGCAATGCCGCTACCACCATTCAGCGGCTGGGACGCTTAGGCCGACATCCTGGCTTTGACCAGTATCACGCCTATCTGTTGACCTCAGCTCAAACCCCCTGGCAGTTGGAACGATTGCAAGAGGATTTAGCCCCAGAATTGACCACCGCAAGCCCCGTCTCCCGCGATCGCTTCAACCAAGCCCTAGAACACAGCTTGGAACTCCCCCAAGCCTTTGACGACTATCGACGGCGTTGGGGACCTCTACAAGCCCAGGGACTCTTAGCCCAAATCGCGGAGGACAAGTTTACTCGCAAGGTCAGCGAACCCCTGCGGCAACGGCTGAGCGAGAGTTTTCAGACTCTCTGGGGCGATCGCTTCCCCTCTAGCCGAAGTCAGTGGTACGCCCTGGACAAGCCTATCCAAGACGAACTCTTGCGCTTTCGGGGTGGCTCGGCCCTACAAATTGCCGTCTGGGATGACAGCAGTCCTCAGAAACGGTTTTATACCTATGATCTGCTGCGATTACTGCCCGTGGCGGACATTGAACTCATTGATCGCGAGGCCTTTTTCAACCAGGCTCGTCCCCAGGGATTTAGCAGCAGCAGCTTTCCCGAGCGATTCTTACGGGGCTATGTACGGCTGCGAGAATGGCGGCCGGAGCGATCGCCCCTAGACCTCAGTACCGGGTCCACCGCCGAGGAACTCGACTGTTGCCAACTCAGCCAACTGAAACGCTTGCGTATTTCCCAGCCTTCCGACCTCTCCCACCAACTCAGCCGCCAAACCTTCCTCTGTTTTCTCATTCCCGTGGACAAACGCAATCGCCGCAGCCATTGGACCGTGTTTCGCCGTCTCAAACTCCCGCCCACCTTTGGCCTCTATCGCCTCAACGATGCCGATAGCAACAGTTACGCCTGTGCCTTTGACCGCGATGCCCTTCTCCTAGAGGCCTTAAAACCCAAACTGGCAGATTTATGTCGCCGTCGTCCCACGTCTTTAATTTTCTAATTCACCGTTCAATCCCCGATTCTCTCTCCATCAATGCCATGACAACACTCTTACAAACCCTCCTGACCACCACCCTACCGGCTGAGACTGACCCAATTTTGCAAGCCTACATTGCCCAGGTTGTTCCCGCCATGGAACGGGAATTTGGCGGCATTTCCGCCCAGGGAGGGTCAAGACGGCTCCATGAACACCAACTGCGGCAACAACTCAACGCCTCTCAGGCCCAAGACCCCGAAGCGATCGCCCGCATTCGGGAACAGGCCCAACGCTATAGTCGCCGCCCCGACCAAAACCTCTGTGTCCATTGTCTCAACGGCTTACTCATCGCCTGGAACCTCGCTGAAACCCTCTTCCCGCTCAACGACTCCGAAAAACGGGTTCTTTGTCTCGGTCAGACCCTCCATGACTACAACAAATACTGTCATGCCAATGGAGAAGGTGCGCCCAAAGCTCATGAAATTGCCGATATTCTCAATCTCTGTAGTGATTTGGGGGCAAAACTTCAGTTCCAGGAGTTCTGGCCCGATTGGCAGATCGCTCGGGTGGATGTGGCCTTTCTTGCCCAAAATACCCAGTTTAAATGTGCAACCAATCCTTATCTGCGGGAGTGGCAAGAGTATGGAGACTTCTACCTCGATTCACGACGGTTATCGCAACTGCGAGATCTGTCAGCCCTTGGCGATATTACCGTTCACATGAAGGATCCCGCTGATGTGGAAACGGAATCTTCAGGACAACGGTTGAAAGACCATTTAAGGGGTTTAGGCAGTCCCCTAAAATTTCGCTATCACCGCCTACGGGATACTATCGGCATTCTAACCAATGCCATCCATAATACGGTCATGACCTTTGCCCGTGAACAGGGTTGGCAACCGGTGGCATTTTTCGCCCAGGGGGTGATCTATCTCAGCCCCAAACAGGCTGAGGTTCCGGATCGAGACTCCCTGAAAACCTATCTCTGGGATAGGATTCGGGAACTTCTCGCAGACAATATGTTTCAAGGAGATATTGGTTTTAAACGAGATGGGAAGGGGGTTAAAGTAGCGCCCCAAGCCCTAGAATTGATTCCACCGGCGGAGTTAATTCGGGGGCTGCCTCAGGTGGTGTTCGCGAAGGTGCAAAATGCCAAGGTTCCGGCAACGCCCAAGCGGTTAACGAAACTGCAACAGCGGGGTGATCTCAGTGAGGTGGAGTGGTCAGAAATTAAGGCTTACAGTGATTTACGAGCGGACCGTTTGGCTGAGTTTCTCTTGTTTGTACAGCGGCAGTTTTTTGCGGCAATTCCTGAGTTTGTGCCTTGGGTGATTGACTATTGGGGACTGGCTGGGGTGTTAACGCCGGATCAGGTTGAGATTGTGCTGGGGGGAGTCAATTATGGCTGGTATCGCCTAGCGGCCCATGTTCTGGCCCGTCATTCCGGTTGGGATGATGACCAGCTACAGGCCCAGTTGCAGGACTTGGCTGAGGCGATTGTGGACTGGGGACAACGGGGCGATCGCCTCCCTCCCTATGAAAGTCCCACGCAGCAGGTGTTTGACCGTTATTTGGACAGCTATTTAGATCTCTCGGGCTGGGACAGTTATTTGGGCAACTTTGCCCAGGAATTAGACCGCTACAGTCAGGCTAAAACTCGCCAAGGCAAACAGCCTATTTGTACCTTAAGTTCCGGGGAGTTTCCCTCAGAGGATCAGTTGGATTCGGTGGTGCTTTTTAAACCTCAGCAATATAGTAATAAGAATGCTTTAGGAGGACGACAAATTAAACGGGGAATCTCTAAGATTTGGGCATTAGAAATGTTGCTCCGGCAGTCCCGTTGGTCAGCCAGTGCAGGACGTTTTGAGGATGAAAAGCCGGTCTTTCTCTATCTGTTTCCCGCCTATGTTTATGCTCCGCAAGCCATTAAAGCACTTCGTGTATTTTGTCAAGATGTTGTGCAAACTCTTAATCTTTGGAAGGTTAATGACGCTTGGATTAAGAATTATTCTCCGGAAAAATCGGGGGGAGAATCGGGACTTTTAAGGGTTCTTTATGGCTTAAATTGGCTTCCTGAAGCGTCTGAAGCGGGACGTTTTGCCCAATCTCCTGAATGCCGTCGTTATGATAGCGGCGATTTACCCTTTGTTGCCACTTTAATTACCAAAGTTGGTAAAAAGAAAACCTTAACCGAAGCTTGGGTGATTCCGTTATTTCTTTCTTTGGCCTTACCACGATTGTTGGGGATTCGGGTCAGTGCGAGTAGTAGTCATGTGCCACTCTATGGGAGCGATCGTGATTTTCTGGGGGCTGCCCAAATTGACGGGGCTGGGGGATTTTGGGACTTGTTATCTGCCTCAGTGACTGAGTCTCACGGTTGCATTCGTATCCAAGAGATTGACCCCTTGTTAACGCGGCTCTTGATTGTCTATAGCCTGCATTTCGATAGTCGCAGTAGTCCCCCAGATCCTCGTTGGCAAGATTTAAAAAATACCGTTCGGGAGGTGATCAGTGATGTTTTAAATGTGTTTGTTTTAGCGGATTCAGGCTTGCGGGCAAAAGGTCGAGATGCCAACCCCGCAGAAGCACGCCGATATTGGTTTTTTGCTCAACAACTTGCTCAGGACAATGTACTCATGACTGAAAAACTCTCAGTAACAAAAGAGTTGGTGACCCGATACCGCCGCTTTTATCGGGTCCGACTGACGGATTCGAGTCATGCGATTCTTTTACCGTTAACGAAGGTGCTAGGGGCAATTTTAGCGATTCCTCCTCACTTAGAACGAGATGATATCATTCAGCAAGCGGCGGGACAACTGAAAGATGCTATTGACCGTCAACCGGCGTACACTCGTCCTCTTTTGTTGGATAAGTCTCTGGATTATCAGATTCGATTTCAGCAGGAGTTGGAAGCGGTTTTGGAGTTTACTACCTTTTGCGTTGAAGAACTCTTTGAACGCCAATATAAAGGCGATCGCGCTCTTTTACAAGAAAACCGCAACCGCATTAAATCTGGGGCAGAATTTGCTTACCGAATTTTGACCCTGGAGGAACAGGAGGAGAACCAAGATATGGACAAGGAAACTTCCTAAATCCAGTCTTCGGGCAACCACAAGAGATTGCCCCTACGTCGTTCCTGGGCAACCACAAGGGATTGCCCCTACGTCATTTCTGGGCAACCACAAAGGATTGCCCCTGTACATTACTGATTACCAAAAACAACCATGTTAGACCATCTCAAACAACACTTTGTCAAAGAATTTCCTCGCATCGCATCGGGTCACTATATTCACCTATTTGTTCTCCGTCACAGTCAGTCTTTTCCAGTGTTTCAAACCGACGGTGTTCTCAATACCGCTCGCACCCAAGCCGGACTCACTGAACATCGTGACTTGTTTAATCGTTTGGTGATGTTTAAACGGAAACAGACGACCCCTGAACGACTCACTGGTCGAGAATTGTTACGCGCTCTTGACATTACCAGCCAAGCGAAAGATGCTGAGAATTACTGTGCCTACAATGGCGAAGATTCTTGTAAACAATGTCCAGATTGTATTCTTTACGGGTTTGCCATTGGAGATAGTGGTGCAGAACGGTCTAAAGTGTATTCAGATTCAGCCTTTTCTCTGACTCCCTATGAAACCTCTCACCAAAGTATGACGTTCAACGCGCCTTCAGAAGCGGGGGCCATGAGCGAGGGGGGGGTGATGCGTCACTCCATCAATGAACAAGATCATGTGATTCCTGAAATCACCTTTCCAGTGGTCGAAACGTTGCGGGATGTGACCTATGAGGGGTTTATCTATTTGTTGGGAAATCTCTTGCGGACTCGGCGTTATGGCGCTCAGGAGTCTCGCACGGGAACGATGACCAATCACCTGGTGGGAATTGCTTTTTGTGATGGGGAAGTCTTCAGTAATTTACGGTTAACTCAAGCACTCTATGACCGGTTGGAGAATCCAGAGCAGATTCTGGGAATTGATGGGTTGAAATCATTAGCCGAGACAACAGTCCAGGAGTTGTTGGCTGAGGAACCGGTGCGTCAAACTCGCGTTTTGTTTGGAGATGAATTAGCAGAAATCATGAAAGATGTCAAGGGTTTATATCAAGATGATGAGGCGATCGCCGCGATTCTAACAACCCTCAATCAGCAGACTCATCACTATGCACAAACTCATGGAGCCAAAGCCAAAGCCACCCAGAAAAACACCAAGAAAAAAGGCAATAAATAACCGCTGATGTTCTAACGTCACCTCCGCCCCTTTTTTGGGGGCTGAGGCTGGGTTGTGGGCAGACCCAATGGGAACTCCCACACCCGATTTCTGATTCTCGCTTACGGTTTCAATGATGATGCTATATTCTTGCGTTCTAACTCTCCATGATAATGTGTTTTTTGCCTCACGGGAGATGGGGTTACTGTTTGAAACGGAGAAATTTTTTCACAATTGGGGGCTGAGTTATGCGCTATTTTCCGGGAGAGAACTGCCACAAATGTATCGACTGACCGGAGAGGCAGCTCAGCGACCTAGTTACTTTCATCCAACGGCAGAAAACCGCCTGGAGGTTTTAAGCGATCTGGACATTTATGTGTTTCCGGCTCAACCGTTGCAATGGTCGTATCAAATCAATACCTTTAAGGCGGCCCAAACGACCTATTACGGAAAATCTAAGCAATTTGGTGAGAAGGGGGCCGATCGCAATTATCCCATTAACTATGGTCGGGCCAAAGAGTTGGCAGTGGGAAGTCGCTTTCGGACCTATATTCTGGCCCCGGAAACGGTGGTGATTCCCCGTTGGATTCGTTTAGGAAAATGGGCCGGCAAAGTGCAGGTTGAGGTGGAGGCAATTCCGTCTGAATGTCAAACGATGGATCGTGGGGACTATTGTTGTGATCACCCCCTGAACCCGTTGGATTTGCCCCCGGAAACAAGGGTGCGTCTTTATGACCGGGTGGTGATGCCTCCGGCGAGTCTGTTGCGGCGATCGCAGCTATCGGGGGAGTATCTGGCACTGCGGGGGGACGCCTGGGACCTCTGGCGACAGGACCGGGAACTGCCTAAAAAACTCAATCTCCCCTATGGTTCTCGCTATGGGGCCAACTATCATGGCTCAACGTCCTAGAGATTTATAGTTGGGATTTATCGTTTACCGAGGCTCAAGATGACTGAAACGGCGTTACATCGAATTACGGTTGATTTTGTGTCCTGCGATCGCCAGACGCTTCCAGACTTGTTGGGGCGGGCATTACACGCTCAGGTGATGCAATGGTTGCAAGCAGGAAATCCAGAGTTGGCCCGTCAAGTCCATGATGCGAATCTGACCCCTTTTAGTCTGTCACCGTTACGGACGCGATCGCCTCGGCTGCGATCGGGCGATCGGGTTCATCTCACCATTGGCATTTTACAGGGCGATTTATTACAACCTCTGTTTGCAGGACTCTGTGCTTGGGAACAACAGGTCTGTTCTTGGGCTAATTTGACCTTCAAACTTGAGCGGGTGAATGCGATTCCGGGGAGCGATCCTCGGGTTCAGGCCAGTAGTTATGAAGCGATCGCCGCTCAAGATACGTTAGGAACGGATGTGGAACTACGGTTTCACTCTCCCATGAGTTTTAAGCAACAGCAGGGGATTCAGATGTTTCCGTTACCGGAGTTAGTCTTTGACGGCTTGCGGCGACGTTGGAACCACTTTGCCCCAGACGCGGTGCAAATTCCTGAGTTGGACTGGTCCGGCTGGGTGGCTGCCTATGACCTCAAAAGTCAGGCTTGGAAAGGACAAGGTGGAGTGGAAATTGGGGCGATCGGTTGGGTGCGTTACCGCTTTGGAGATCCCTATATTCAAGACTATGCCAGTATGTTGGCGCGATTTGCTGAGTTTGCTGGAGTTGGACGTAAGACGGCTCAGGGATTTGGCTATACGGAACTGGTGTTGAAACGAGGTCGGGGGTCTGCGGGGCAAAAACCCCGGCCCAGATTGCAGCCAAAGTGATCTAAGTTCGATGCGTTTGATGTTAGGAGAAAGACAGATGGATGACTATTTACCGTTGGCATTTTTGAACGCCTGGGAGTATTGTCCTCGACGCTTTTATTTGGAATATGTGTTGGGGGAGTTGCTCGACAACGAACATATTATTCTCGGTCGCCATTTACACCGCCATATTGATGAAGCGAAGACACGGCAGGAGGGGGATATCACGATTCACCAGCAGCAATGGGTTTGGAGCGATCGCCTGGGGGTTAAGGGCATTATTGATGCGGTGGAGGAACGGCCTGAGGGCCAGGTTCCTTTGGAATACAAGAAGGGTCGTATGGCGAAGCATTTGAACGATTTTTTTCAGCTTTGTGCGGCGGCCTTGTGTTTGGAGGAACGAACTGGAGAGGCGATCGCCTTTGGGGAGATTTTCTACCACGGTAATCGTCGCCGTCAACGGGTGGCGTTTACCCCGGAGTTGAGAAAGGCGACCGAGGAGGCGATCGCAGCGGCACGAGCAGCGGTGTATGAGCCAATGCCAGCCCCTTTGAGCCGACGGCAAAAATGCCGCGATTGCAGTTTGGAGAAGATTTGTTTACCGAGGGAATTACGGTATTTACGCAGTTTGTGAGTTTGTTGTTTGAGTTTTTGTTTGTTTTGGAGCTAAGACAATGAGTGTTTTATATGTCACCCAGCCTGATGCCATTTTGAGTAAAAAGTATGAGGCATTTCGGGTGGGTTTGAAGCAGGATGATCAGAGTTGGATCTATCAAAGTATTCCTGCACAAACGGTCGAGCAGGTGGTGTTGATGGGCAATCCGGGCATTACAGGAGATGCTCTTACCTATGCTTTAGAGCTAGGCTTGTCGGTTCATTATTTAACCCGATTTGGCAAGTATTTGGGGTCAGCATTACCGGGACACTCTCGCAATGGTCAGTTACGATTGGCCCAGTATCGGGCTTATTGTGATGAGACGCAACGTTTGGCGATTGTTCGAGAAATTGTCACGGGAAAAATTCACAATCAATATGGATTGTTGTATCGTCGGGGGGTGAAGGAGAATCCTCTTAAACTTCGTAAAGCGGCGGTGGCGAAACAGGCTGATATCAATGCAACCCGAGGGATTGAGGGATTAGCGGCGCGAGAGTATTTTGGCTGTTGGCCGGATATGTTGAAGTCTCCTTGGACATTTACCGGTCGCCATCGTCCAGCGACTGATCCGGTGAATGCGTTATTGAATTTTGCCTATGGGTTGTTACGGGTACAGGTAACGGCGGCGGTGCATCTGGCGGGGTTAGATCCCTATGTGGGCTATTTGCATGAAACCACTCGGGGACAGCCGGCGATGGTGTTGGATTTGATGGAGGAGTTTCGACCGTTGGTGGCGGATAGTTTGGTGTTGTCGGTGGTGAATTTGGGAGAGTTGCAACTGTCAGATTTTGAGGAAAGTTTGGGAACCTATCGTTTGTCGGATGGGGGGCGGCGGTGTTTTTTGGAGGCGTTTGAGCGTAAAATGACGGATGAGTTTAAGCATCCACTGTTTGGCTATCGCTGTACCTATCGGCGGGCGATCGAGTTGCAGGCGCGGTTGTTTGCGCGTCATTTGCAGGAGGGCGTGTCGTATCGACCGTTGGTGCGCCGATGAGTGAGTCTGTGATGCAACGAGATACGTTGTTCTATTTGATGGTTTACGATTTACCGGACAATCGCGCGGCGAATAAGCGACGCAAGCGACTTCATGATTTGCTGTCGGGGTATGGGACTCGGGTGCAGTATAGTGTGTTTGAGTGTTTTCTGACGGCTGTCCAGTTTGCGCGTTTGCGAGTGAGGCTCGATGAGTTGATTCAGCCGGAGGAGGATTGTTTGAGGATTTATGTGTTAGATCGGGGTTCGGTGAAGCGAACGATTGTTTATGGGTCTGACCGGCCTCGTCAAGTGTCGGCGATCGTTCTATGATGGGGGAAGGATTTTGGCGAACCTGAGCGGGGTTGTAATCCCTGGGGGGTTCGTCAAATCTTCAGAACCTCGACAATTCAATAGTTTTGGCTTTTGTTGTTTGTAGTATCTTGTAGTACGCTTGGTGAGATTCTGGGTTATGGTGTGGGTTCGTCATATTCTATGGCAGAATAGGGGCA
>FSSI02000036.1:0-46801 GCA_900149785.2 Phormidium lacuna HE10JO
CGGTAGGGTGTGTTGCGGCTCAAACCCATATTAAACCTCAGAGAACAATGTAGAAACTGCCGCAACGCACCAGGGCTGTAATTGGGCGGTCATCTCATCCCCAAATTTGGTGCGTTCCGGCTCGCTTAATCGGGTTGTCAAGAATCAAAAATTGAACGAAGCCGGAACACACCCTACCCCAATTTTTCTTCCATAATTATCCATCAATCTGGATTGTACCGGTGTCTTCATAGAAAATATGCGAGGTTCTAGATTTTGATGTGTTTACTCGGATTCCTGAAGGTTGACCCGTCGATAAATCTCGGTCAGGGAAATCCGAAACTCAATGGATCTTAACTGAATCTCGTCCTCAAGATTTCGATACTCGGTCAACAACCATTGATTCTCAGATGTTTTGGAAAAGTGTTTCACCTGGTACTGGTACTGACAGATGAGGAGATAGTCGCGAAATTTAGGCAGCGATCGATAAGCATCAAATTTGTCTCCTTGGTCGTAATTTCGCGTTGACTTCGACAAAACCTCGACAATCAAAGTGGGATTCATAACTGCCGTGGTTCCTGTTCCCTGATACATCGGCTGACCTTCAATCACCATGACATCGGGATAGGTGTACTGTCGATAGGTGGGAATCCAGATTTTGACATCTCCCAAATAGATCTCGTAATCGATGTCACCAATACTGAGGGGAAATTGGCGGCAAAAATTCAACGCGATTTTGTTGTGGTTGGTTGTCCCCCCTGCCATGGGTATGATTTCTCCGTCTCGATATTCATGTTTATCTTGAGAGTTTTCTTCCAGTTCAAGGTAGTCTTGAGGGGTGTAATATCGGGTTTTCGTTTTCATGATAAAACTGGCTATAGTTGTCAACAGATTAGCGATGCTCAAGGTCAGCCGCAAACTCTAAACAAGCCCTAATATCAGTTTCCGTTAATTCGGGAAAATCGTCGATGATCTCAGCCATAGACATTCCAGCCGCTAGCCACCCTAGCACATCGTAGACCGTAATCCGCATTCGGCGGATACAGGGCTTACCACCACGCTTATCAGGCTCAATCGTAATGATGTCGCGATCGCTCATAATGGGGACAGGTCGCTTGTGTATACGTCAGTTTACTCTACCTCAATAATCAAGGACTGACGGAAAATTGGCAGCAAAGGTTCAAGGCAATTGTGTTGTCGTGGCCGGTAGGGTGTGTTGCGGCTCAAACCCATATTAAACCTCAGAGAACAATGTAGAAACTGCCGCAACGCACCAGGGCTGTAATTGGGCGGTCATATCGTCCCCGAATTTGGTGCGTTCCGGCTCGCTTAATCGGGTTGCTAAGAATCAAAAATTGAACGAAGCCGGAACACACCCTACCCCTCATATAGACAATTCCTTCGATGAGTTCAGCCTTTTTTAGATTCGGCATTGCCTCGTAACGACGCTCGAACTCTTGGCGCGTCAGGCGATCGCCATTTTCGAGGGGTAAGATTGTCGGCTGAGTGTACATCAGGCCCTCCCGGTTTTTAGCAACTTGTTTGATCGGCTAAAAGACTCTCAAGATACAATTCTATCGCTTCGATAATGTTAGCCAATGCTTCCTCAAAGCTATCGCCTTGGCTATGACAGCCTGATAACGTAGGACAGAAGACATGATACCCACCATCCGACTCTGGCTCAAAAATGACGGTGTAGCTATATGCAGGTTCAACGGAATCAGACATGAATTTTAAAATCTCGGTTAATAAGTTTATTTTTTAGTCTGCGGTGAATCTTGAAACAGTACTTTTCCTAAAAGGAAAATATTTTAAGAGCAACACTAATCAATGATTTTTCATGTTCCTCAATATCAGCCTTAGTCCATGAATTTTTAGAACTAATTTCTTGAGCCATCAAAACAGTTGAATTCTGGTAGAGATGTTTTTTGTCTGTAAAATTTTTGTTTCCACCTATTGCATTTTGAGTTGAATCCATGATAATCAAGTTTCCAATCTTGTTTTTTAAGGGTTCAAGCTCAGGATCTTCAGAGCTTGAGTTTTGTGGGTATACATGCTCAATAGATGTCGCGGCAAAGTCATAGACTCTAGTTTTATCAATTTTGGTTTTCTGTGAAAAATCACCATCTTTATGCCACTCATAATAGTAATCAATAATCATTAAAAAGTACTTTAATGGCTTATTAGTTCCACCAGAATCTTTATATTCTAAGTTTTTCAATTCATTTTCAAATTTAGAATCATAAGCCTTATCTTTTATAAGCTTTTGTAGCTTTGCTCTGATAGAAGATGTTTGATAACAGTCTGGTTTGTCTCTGATAGCCAGACATTCTTGACTATACACTTTTTTTAAAGGAGTAACATGTTGGTTACAGATAATCTTATAACGAAAAAAAGCTTTCTCTATAGTATGTACCAGTTCAGCAAAAACTCTCTCATCAAGATTAGAAGCTGCAAGTAATAGAGGAATTGATAAAGTATGCTTGAGCTCAACTACAAGGATGTTTAATCTCGACACATCCCAACCTGTAATCGGTGGCTTTCTATCATATAACCACTGACCACCGACAAGCTTTCTACATTTCTTAACGTCTTGTAATATTTTGTTAACTGTAGAATGAATTTTTCTAGCGTCATCTCTGCTCAAGCTTGACTCTTGATGATGCTGAGGAAAAAATACGTCTAAGAACATATCAAATAATGTATTTCGCCTGGGACGACTTCCTTTATAAGACTCATAAATCCAATTTAGATAATCAGTGGTATCAGAAGGTTTATCAATTAGTATCTCATCCCACATTCTTTCTACTGCATTTTGTTCAACATCGAATCCTTCTAAAAGCTCTAATGTTTTAGCTCTCAATAAATCACCATCTGTTAGATTAGTTCCTCTGTCATTAACAACCTGGAATAGCCTGAAGGCATCATCCCTACTCGGAGTTACCATATGTAGGATTGTAAAATCATTTTCTAGCACATTTTCAAGAATTTCAAGATCGTCAATTTTCTCTTCTATACTATTCACAGAGTCAACAATTTGCTTCAGTTTTTTGCTGATCGAATCGTAAGCATGAAGCATTTTTTCATGAGAGTCTCTTTGAGGGTTAGGATTAAGTCCTCGTATAAGTTGATTATAAAAAAGATGATCAGCTTTTGAAAGTTTCAAAACTTCATAGGACTTGATATCTCTTTGGACTTCCTGCGTGAATTCTTGAAACCGTTCAGATAGTTTTTCTATTCGTTTTTGGACGATTTTTTCATTTTGGGTATTACTCATGTTACCAGCTTCGTCCTTGAGATCCTTGTATAAATCGATAAGACAACAAACTAGCAATGTGAAAGTTGCAAGCCTTTGCTGTCCGTCAATAATTTCATATTCGTGCTGGTTTACTACACCTTCAACTGAATGTTTTACACTTAAAATTCCACCAAAGAAATGGTCGATAGGTGAGTTTGACTTTCTTTTTTCAAAACAAGTGTGTAAATCCTTGATAAAATCCGAAACTGACTCAGATTCCCAAGCATAGGCTCTTTGATACTTGGGGATAAAAAACATTGGTCTATAGCGAAAGAGATTGCCAATGGTTGTATAAGAAGGTTCGATTTTCATAAAAAGTTCCTAGAAATTGCAATAAAGTTTCCGTGTTTCCTTTAGCATACAAGTTTTTCGCAGTTTACATACATTCATTGATTTACAACTACTTTCGCTAAGTAAACATGCGATGGCAAAGCAATATTCAAACTAAATTGAAATATATGATTCCGAGTGCTTCAACACTGCTTTAGTTTTAGCGTTGGCTGTACCCCCAATCTAGTTCTTTAGATAAAAACACACCCCCCATCATAAACTAATATCTATCATATGTAAACACAATTCATGTCTATATAGATTTGCATATATAATACCATTTTTCGAAATGCTTGCTATACATCTGACACCGAGGAGGGCGAACAGCCGTTCGCCCCTACAGACATCTATGGCACGACTTCTGAAAATTGGTATAAAATATATACACCAATCAGATTTCCTGATTGGTGATCCGGATCTACAACAAAAATAGGTTTTCTGAGTCTACAACACTCCCGATACTTTGGAATCGATAAGGAGAGGATAAGGGTTTCAGCCCCTACACTAGAAAGTGTCCGGGCTATCGTTTGCTAAGACCAATCTAAAATAATGGTTAGCAATGATCAATCCTACTCATAGCGGATTCCGGCGGCTTCTAGGCGATCTAATGCCGTCTGGAGGCGATCGCACTCGGCAATCAAACTAACACGCACATAGCCTTCGCCGCCTTTCCCAAACGCATTCCCCGGCGTCACCACCACCCCCGTTTGTTGCAACACCGTTAGGGCAAAATCCGTCGATCCCATTCCAGGGGGACATTCCACCCACAAATACATGGTGGCTAAGGGTTTGCGGACCGTCCAGCCCAAACGCCCTAACCCCTCAATTAAGAAATCGCGGCGGCTGCTGTAGCGTTGCTGCACCTGTTGCAAATAGACTTCCGGCAACTGTAACGCCGTCTCCGCCGCACATTGCAACGCCGAGAAAATCCCATAATCCAAATTCGTCTTTAGGGTTCGCAAGCCTTGAATCACATGGCGGTTCCCCACCACAAAGCCCACGCGCCAACCGGCCATATTATAGGTCTTCGAGAGGGTGTGGAACTCCACGCCAATCTCCTTAGCCCCCTCAATCTCCAACAAACTCGTTGGCTGATAGCCGTCAAACGCTAACTCGGCGTAACACAAGTCATGAACCAACAAAATTGAGTGACGGCGGGCAAAGGCCACAATCTCCTCAAAAAACTCCCTCGGTGCTGTTGCCCCTGTGGGATTATTGGGATAGTTGAAATAGAGCATTTTCGCCGAGTCCGCCACCTCGTCGGGAATCTGACTCAAATCAATCAGCCAGTCATTCTCCGCCGAGAGGGGAATTGGATGCACCTTGGCCCCGGCAATTAACGGCCCGCGAAAATGGGCCGGATAGGCGGGACTGGGAACTAAGACTAAATCGCCGGGATTGAGATAGGCTAAGGCCAAATGAGACAATCCCTCTTTCGATCCCAATAAGGGCAACGCCTCCCCATCCGGGTCGAGTTTCACGTTATAGCGGCGGTAATACCAGTCCGTGATGGTTTGGCGGAAACTGCCGGTTCCTTCAAAGGGCGGATAGCCGTGATTGGCTGGATTTTGCAGGGCTTGGATGGCTGAATCAATCACCGGTTGGGGAGTGGCCCCGTCGGGGTTGCCCATCCCCAAATCAATCAAGTCCAGACCCTGTTCTCGCGCACGGGCTTTCAACTCATCGAGACGCGCAAAAACATAGGGGGGTAATGCTTGCACCCGCTCCGCAGGGCTAATCCAATCCAGTACCATTGAGTTCGAGGGAGGAAGACACAGACCTTTTACTCTATCAGGTTTTAGGCGTTATGGCTGACCACTGAAGCGTCAGGGGTGACCCCCAGAGAATAGCCGACGGTGGTGGACACCATGGCCGCCATCACTTGGGCGGGTTCGACGGGGAAGGGCAGATGATGAATGTCGGAGTTGGGACCACAGGCAAATTCGGCGGCTTGTTGGAGTTGCCCCAGGGAAATCTCCCCTAAGCCTAAATCAGCCAGGGTTTGGGGGAGGCCAATCTCTCGGTAAAAGGTCAACAATTGCTGACGGGCGGTGGCGGCCAGTTGGTTATGTTGGACAATCTCTTCGAGTCGCAGTTGCACGAGAATGCCATAGGCGACTTTTTCGCCGTGAATGGTATGGTGGCAGTCACTCAGATGGGTGAGGGCGTTGTGGACGGCATGGGCGGCGACGGTGCGACATTGGGCACCGCCTAAGCCACCAATGACGCCGGCCAGGAGAACGCTGGCATCGACGACTTCCCGCCAGACGGGGCTACCGGGTTCGGCGAGGGCGGCGGCGGATTTTTGCAGGAGTAAGTCCCGTAAGACGCGGGCCTGTTGTACGGCGGCGACAATGAGGGTTTGGTCGGAACTGCCGCTACTGACAGAGGCTTCGTACCATTTGGCGAGGGCATCACCAATGCCGGCGACGAGGGTGCGTCGGGGGGCGGTGCGAATCAGGGCGTAGTCGAGAACGAGGAGGTTGGGGCAGACGGGAAGGGGGACATCGTAGCGAAAGGCCCCGTCGGGGGTGTAGACGTTGGAAAGGGCTGTCCAGGCGGCACAGGTGGCGGCTGAGGTGGGAATGGTGACGACGGGAACTTGGCAGCGATAGGCGAGAAGTTTGGCGGTGTCGAGGGCTTTACCGCCGCCAATGCCAATCACGACATCGGCTTGATGGTGGTGGAGGGCGCTTTTGAGGCGATCGAGGTCGGCTTCGTCGCAGTCGTCCCCGTAGGAGTGGGTCGATGGGGTAAGCTGGTTTTGGCTGAGGTGCGGTTGGATCTGGTCTTTGGCGAGATCGAGGGTACGATCGCCGGCCACTAAGAAGGGCCGCTGTCCGAGTTGGGCGATGCGTTGGGCGGCTTCGGGCAAGATATTCTCGCCCCGCAAGGTTTGGGCAGGGGCAACGTTGAGGGTGATGGAAGGGCTGGCGGTTTGAGTGAGTGAGTCCGACATTCGGTTAGGGGGTGCGGGTGGACTGGGTTGATGTCTTCGATGAGTCTTCGATTAGATTGTATCTAGGGATTGGGGGAATTTCTAAGGGTTTTGGGGAAATTACACCAAGTTCAATGGTTTGTCAAGGGATTACCGTACCAAATTTTAGTATTCTGTTTCTATGAGTTTAGATCTGCAAATTCAAACCCTGATTGATAATGCGCCTCAGGATGGTTCGACGCCGGGGGCGATCGCGGCGATCGCGCCGGTTCTCAAAGCCTTCGGCGATCGCCTACGTCATCAGCAATACTATATTCTACAAACTCCTGATAGCAATTGGTTGATGACGACGTTAAGTAATCGTCTCAATGCGGATTTGGAAAAGTCCGTGATTTACGGCTTTCCGAGTTTCGAGGATGCGAAAGCGAGTGAACCCGACAGCCAGGCCCCGCAATTGCTGGCGGTTGCACTTCCCGTGACTCATATTTTGTTCCAATTGTTGGCGTTGGATCGCGTCGATAGTCTAATTCTGTTTGAAACTCCAGGCCAACGGGAAACGGGAGTCGAAGTGAAACGTTCGGATCTTCAACAAGCTGTCGCGTTGCAATTGCAGCAGTATCGTTCTGCGCCTCCGTCTAATTTGGCGTAATTTATGGGTTGCGCTGAAGCTAAGATYGTAGGTTTTTTGGCATTAAATGGGTTTTTAGAAATGGGTTTTTAGGAAATGCAGTGTAGTGGGTTGCATGGGGTACAAAATTGTAGGGGAACCCACCCCTGACCCCTCCCTGGAGGGGATTTTCGCCGCCCCCGTCTAATTTGGCGTAATTTATGGGTTGCGCTGAAGCTAAGATTGTAGGTTTTTTGGCATTAAATGGGTTTTTAGAAATGGGTTTTTAGGAAATGCAGTGTAGTGGGTTGCATGGGGTACAAAATTGTAGGGGAACCCACCCCTGACCCCTCCCTGGAGGGGATTTTCGCCGCCCCCGTCTAATTTGGCGTAATTTATGGGTTGCGCTGAAGCTAAGATCGTAGGTTTTTTGGCATTAAATGGGTTTTTAGAAATGGGTTTTTAGGAAATGCAGTGTAGTGGGTTGCATGGGGTACAAAATTGTAGGGGAACCCACCCCTGACCCCTCCCTGGAGGGGATTTTCGCCCCTACGGAAATGGTTTTAATCTTGCATAGACTTGACTTTTTTATAATCTCTAACAACCCGATTTATTGATGTCAATCTCCAAGTCAGTTCGTACTCCCTTGCGCTATCCTGGCGGAAAATCCAAAGCCTTACGCCAAATCTTTGCCCAATTTCCCGCCTCATTTCAAGCCTATCGGGAACCCTTTGTTGGCGGTGGATCGGTGTTTATAGAACTGAAAAAGTTAAATCCAAATTTACCGATTTGGATTAACGATCTCAATCCTGATGTCTATTATTTCTGGAAATGCGCCCAATCTCAACTGACAGAGTTTACACAAACCGTTCGAGACATCAAACGAACCTGTAATGATGGAAAAGGGTTATTTAAAGAGTTAGCAACGGTTGAGGTTGACCACCTCTCAAACTT
This sequence comes from Phormidium lacuna HE10JO, assembly GCA_900149785.2. Lineage (GTDB taxonomy): Bacteria > Cyanobacteriota > Cyanobacteriia > Cyanobacteriales > Geitlerinemataceae > Sodalinema > Sodalinema lacuna_A. The sequence goes on from FSSI02000036.1 coordinate 8,107, forward strand.
AGAACGGGCGGTTCGTTTTTTTGTTCTCAATCGGATTACGTTTTCTGGAACCATTGAAGCAGGAGGCTATTCACAAAATGCCTTTGAACAGCGTTTTACGGACTCCTCAATTGACCGATTAAGTGCCTTAAGTCCAGTATTAGAGGGAGTAATAATCACTAATCTTGATTATAGTGAATTACTGCAAGATGACCCCAACTCAACGGGCAATCCTAGCTTCATTTTTCTCGATCCTCCCTACCTCAGCGCCACCAAATCTAAACTCTATGGCAAACGAGGTCATTATCATAGTGGTTTTGACCATAATCGTTTTGCCCAACTTCTGCAATCCTGTCCTCATCTCTGGTTGATTACCTATGATGACTGTCCAGATGTGCGTGAAAACTTCCAATTTGCCAACATTTATGAATGGGAATTGCAGTATGGCATGAATAATTATAAACAAGAAAAAGCCAATAAAGGCTCAGAATTGTTTATTAGCAACTATTCCTTGGAATCGCGGAAATATCCCCCTATCGCCGCCGCAACTTCACCATAAAAAAGCCATCCCCCTCATGGCGATGAGGCCAGAGACGGAACCCCAGGGGAGACTCCGCCTCCCCTAACCCCAACACCTCGGAAGGCGTCTCAACCCGCCAATCCGGGTGAGTTTGCAAAAAGGAATCCATCACCCCCTCATTTTCCGGCGAACTGATCGTACACGTCGCATACACCAACACCCCACCGGGTTTCACCCAAGTCGCCGCCACCGCTAACAGTTCCGCCTGAAGTTGCGCTAACTCAACAATCCCCTGGGGGGTTTGTCGCCAACGTAAATCGGCGCGACGGTGGAGGGTTCCTAACCCCGAACAGGGAACATCTAATAAGACGCGATCGCAACTCCCCTCAAACTGGCGGAACTCCCGACTATCCCCTTGTAACAGTTGTACCGATCGCAGCTGCAAGCGCTGACAATTTTGCCTCACTTTCTTCAAACGAGACGCCGTGCGATCGCAGGCCCAAATTTGCCCGCGATCGCCCATCAACTCAGCCATATGAGTCGTTTTCCCCCCTGGGGCCGCGCAAGCATCCACAATCACCTCCCCCGGCTGGGGATTCAACAGATGCGTCACCCATTGGGCGCTGGCATCCTGGACGGTCCACCAGCCCTCCGTATAGCCCGGTAGCGCCTCGATATGACCAGCGGAGGGCAATTTTAACCCTTGCGGCAAATTGGGCAGCCGCTCGACGGCAATACCCGCCTCTAAGAAGTTATTTTCCACCTCCTCCAGAGACGTTCTCAGGGGATTGATGCGTAAATAGAGTTGGGGCGGTTGATTGAACCAACGACAGAGGTGTTCCGCCTCTTCAATTCCGAGTTGATCACACCACTGTTGTACAATCCAGTCCGGGTAACTGTGGCGCACCCCTAAGCGGGAGACAGGATTCTCAGAAAGGGAGATTCCCAAGGGATTATCGGCACTTCGTTGACGCAAATACTCCCGTAGCATCCCATTGGCGACGTTCGATAATCCTCCTAAGCGATTGGCTTTCGCCAATTCCACGGTACTGTCCACCGCTAACGCCGCCGCCACGCGATCGAGATAAATCAGTTGATAGAAGCCAAGACGCAACAAAACTCGTAAATCTGGGGCTTGTTGCGCGGCCGGTTTTTTGCCAAACTGGTCGATAACGGCATCGAGCGATCGCCGCCGCCGTACCACCCCATAGACGAACTCCGTCACCAAGGCGCGATCGCCTCCCCTCAAATCAGACTTAGCCAACTGTCGCTGCAAAGCCACCTCGGCATAGGTATCCTTGCGTTCAATCTCTTTCAGCGCCCAAAATGCAACCTGACGGGGATGACTCACAGACACACCTCCAACCCTACTAACTCAACCTTCGGCAATCCCCCAGACTCCTATAGATTGCCCACACCGTCAAGCCAACCCCACATCTTGCAACAGTTGCCACGTCTGCTGAGGACTAACTAAACTGTTCGCACAAAGAATCCCCGACGCGGCCACCGCTGGCACACCAATTCCCGGCATTGTCGTATCACCGACACGATACAATCCCGATACCGGCGTTTGATTGAGGGGAAAAATGCCTTGAATTGGCGGGATTCCGGGGCCATAGGTTCCCTGATAGCGCCGCAAAAAACGTTCATGGGTAATCGGCGTTCCCACCATCTCAAATTCAATGCGATCGCGGATACCGGGGATAATCTTATCTAAGGCACGATAGAGAGATTGCGATCGCCGTTGTTTGCGTTCCTCATACTGGGCATCCAGTTTCCAAGACTTATAGGGTTCGAGGGTATAACAGTGAATGCCATGATAGCCCTCGGGCGCTAAACTCGGGTCCCAAACCGTGGGAATCGACACCATACAGGTATTGCCCGGTACATTGATATCGAGGGTATTATCCAACACCACCACATGATGGCCCCTCAAATCCTCTAATCCCTGGGCGCGAATCCCCAGATAGAGGTGCATAAAGCTATTTAAGCGGGGCAATTCCAGGGCTTCCTTGCGATAGGCTGAGGGCAAATGATGTCCACTGAGTAACTTGCGGTAGGTATCCCAAACCGTGGCGTTGGAGATGACAATCGGCGCTTTGAGGGTTTCGCCATTACGCAGGCGCACCCCCGTCACCTGGCCCGATTCCACTAAAATCTTCTCGACATGGGTTCGCAAGCGTAACTCGCCTCCCCATTTCTCTAACCCCTTCACCAAGGCCTGCACAATAGCCGCACTTCCGCCTCGGGGGTAGTCTACCTTGGCGTGATGACGTTCACCATACATAAAGGCCATTTCCGGGGCGATGGTTCCGTAGGCCTTCAACCCGGAGAGGAGGAAACATTCTAAATGTACCGTCCGCCGTACCCAACTGTTGCGGACACAGGTGTCCATAATTTCCCCGACGGTTTTTTGCGTCAAGCCAGCAATGGGCAACAGTTTCAGGAGTCCGGCGGGGTAATGTTGGGCCAAAAAGGGAATGGCTTTCCAGTCGCTGCGTAGGGCGAGGGTGGGAATTTGGCGCATTCCCTTGTAGAGTTTCCCGAGACGGCGTTCAAGTTGGCGATATTCTTCAGCGCCACTGGGGGTGACGCGGGCGATTTCTTGCTGGTAGCGATCGCGATCGCAGTACACGGGAAAGGTCCCCTCGGGGAAATGATACTCTCCTAAGGGATCGTAGGCGATCGTCTCTAGGGACATCTCCAAGGCATTGAGAACCTGACGCAAGGGATTGAGACTAGGGCCGTCGCCTAAACCGCAAAAAAACGAGGGTCCCGCGTCGAAATGAAAGCCTTGGCGAGAAAATCCATGGGCCGCCCCGCCGGCCAGGACATGACTTTCACAAACCACCACCGATTTTCCATAACGCGCTAGCAGGGAGGCGGCCACCAAGCCACCAATACCACTGCCAATTACAATGATTTCTGCGTCAGCCATTCTCTAGCGGGGGGGATTCCATAGATGAGTCACTGAATAGCCGAGTTCCACGATCATACGTCGAAACAGAGGTAAACTCAGGCCAATCACATTGCTGTGACAGCCTTCTATCTTCTCGACAAAAAGGCTTCCTCGACCATCGATGGCAAAACAGCCAGCACAATTGAGGGGTTCTCCTGTGGCGACATAGGCTTCGATGTCTGAGTCGCTGATGCTGGCAAAATGAACCCGAGTCACTTCGCAGTTGACGAGGGTGATGTTTTGGGCAATATCCACCAGGGCGTGGCCGGTATAGAGTTCACCGACTTGGCCGCGCATGAGTTGCCAACGGGCGATCGCCTCGTCGGCATTGGCGGGTTTACCATAGATGCGATCGCCTAACACTAACACCGAATCACAGGCTAACACTAACACCGACTCGGGCTGTTGAGCATCGAGAGAGTGAGGGGCAATATCCTCGCTACGAATCCCGGCTGCAATCCGTTCTCCTTTGAGTTGGGCTAGAGTTTGGACTAAGGCCACGGGGTTACTGAGTTGAACCTGGGATTCGTCTAAATCACTTGGACAGACAATCGGTTCAATACCCGCACTGCGCAACAGTTGGCGACGGGCGGGCGAGGCGGAGGCAAGAATCAGAATCGGCGAACTCATGGGACTTTCCTGCGGGACTTTATCAACAAACAGTCGTCCAAGGATTCCTAACGCAAATTAGCGAATTAGTAGACAAAGAACGAACGAGCAACAATCCGCAGTTTATCCTGAATTTCTTGCCAACGGCGTTCTGTGGTGGAAACATTCAGGGTAAAGAGTTTATCGCGAGAAATCGAGATACTGGCGATATTGTGACGCAGCTGATCGGGCAGGGTGACGGCATATTCGAGGATATAGTAGGTTTTACCATCCTCATCCTGTCGCGATTGGGCATCAATTAACTCTGCCACGCGATCGCTTCCTTCGGGGGCGATGGCCCGTTTCGAGAGTTCATACCCGACTTCTGTCGGGGTTCCCAAATCCGCTAGGGTTTGTCCGGCTTCGGCGGGATTGATAATCACGCTGACATTTTCACTGCGTTCGATGAGATCATGTAACACCACATCCGGCGCTAGGTTCGACGCATCCATCTCAATCCATTCGTTGGGATAGAGGAAGCGATAGCCATCGTAACTATCGGTAAATGAGGTTAAGCCGCTGCTTGGGGAGGTACTGCATCCCGTCAGCGTCAGGGCGATGACTACCGAAAGCATCGCCACCAGTCGTTTAAACCCGGTCATGACGTTTTTCCAACCTTATTTGTTATGATTGCTAGTTTTGGCAGTTGTGACCGGGTTAAGCCGGCCCAGACTACCCGCTGAGTTCAACCATCGGACGAAACAACCACCCCCGTCAAGAGGCGATTAGGAGACGGCTGGGGTGAGATGCTGTTGGATGCGATCGCAGCAGTCTTGGACGCTTAACCCTTGTGACATGGCGTCAACTAAGGCCTCATAGGCATCCCGATGGCGATCGATGAGGGTGCGGGCCTGTAAAATTGCCCAGCGTTCTCGGGCCTCGCTGTCGCCCACGACGGGACGCAACTGACGCAAGACTAAACGCAGTTGTTGGCGATCGTCAATGCCACCTCGGGCCGCATCTTCCTCAAGTTCTTCGGCGGCGATTCCGGCCATCCAAATCATGGCGTAGCGATTTAACTGCTGAGAGGAGAGTTGTCCTTGGCTGAGTTGAGAGAGTAACTGGCCATCATCAAACTGTACCCCCCCGCGCCCGGTTTGTCCCTGTCGCAGCGCTTCCCAGGCGCTGAGGCTGTAGTTGGCAATGCGAACCTCTAGCAGATAGGCCACGAGGAAATGGCCCGCTTCATGGCGAATCACCCGCTGACGGCGATCGCTGGTACTGGCCCCCAACCAATCGAGAAACACCAGTCCTCCCTGGCCTTGGAAGCCTAGCTGATCGACGGTGGCTAACCCTAACAGGGCAAAAACTGTCGCCGCCGGGTACAGGGGCGACAAATGCAGCATCGGCCCCAGTAAGGAAAACATGGTGAGGCTAAAAATGCCGATCGCCAAGGTATTTAAGGCAATTTGACTCATAATGCTCGATAAAAATTCGATAAAAAGCAGTTTGTTTGAGTCTATTGTACCGAGTTGTCAAGTCCTTGTTACAAATTGATACTTTAAACCAAGCCTTATCAGGGAGGGCAAACCCCGGCGGTTGCCCCCATGACGAGGATTGCGAGATTTAGCACCTTTAGCCAACTTCAGCCGACTAGGGCCGTTTGAAACGCGTCTTGTTCCCGTAGATTGGCGAAGGCCTCATTTTGTTGGGCCTGTTCCTTCAAGCTGGGGTTGAGATGAATGGCTTTTTTGAGATTATCAATGGCTGGTTCGTGATGGCCGACGAGGGCATAACAGCGGGCAATCCCATACCAGGCTTCGGCACAATCGGGGGCCACTTTCACCGCTTGGGCATAGGTGGCGAGGGCTTCTTCGAGGCGTTGTAGGGTAATGAGGAGACTCCCTTTAGCGCAATAAGCCTCCCGATGGCGTTCATCGACTTCAATGGCGCGATCGAAGGCGGCGATCGCCTCAGTATACTGTCCATTGGCTTCAAGTTGTCGCCCTTGCATCATCTGCAAGTCCAAGACATCCTGCAACCGTCCATCAAGTCGATCTTGCAGTTGCATCGAGTTCTCAATGGTATGGCGGGCATTAGACATGACATTTTGCACCGACAAGGCCATCGACACCATATCTTTAAGTTGGGCCGGTTCAGCGGCCGAAGCCGCTGCTGGGGCGCTGGCTGAGGCAAAATCAGCTTTTAACTCCCGGCTGACTTCAGCTTTCAACTCATCCGAGAGATGGCCTTCGACTTCATCAACCACTTGAGACACCATTTCTCGGCGCATCCACCACAACAGGGCAAGCCCAGCGATGGGGAATAAAATCAACAGCAATAAGAGGATATTTAATAAGCCAAATGTCCAGGAAAAGTTGCGATCAACGGCATCATTGATCGCATCCTGAACCACCGGACTATTACGCAAGCGATTCTCAATTTGCCAATCTAAACTCGGGTCAGGTTCCGCCGGAATAGGGGCAATAAACGAGGGTTCTGCGGGTTCCGTGGGAACTGGGGCTGTAAAGGAGGGTTCTGCGGGACCGTCCGGCGGCAGGGGCGCCACTGCGTCGGGGGGAGTCGGTTGGGGGGCGGTGGGATCCTGTGCGATCGCCCCTTTCGGAGACACCAACAGGAGAGATAGAACCGCTAAAATATAGGATTTCTGCATCATGGTAAATCGTTAAGTTGTTGTAAAAAAATCATCCAAGACAAGGCAACCACAAAGGGTTTTTTGATGGTTTTTTGCCTCTTGCCTTTTGCCTCTTGCCATCCCCTCCTGGGAGGGGTTAGGGGTGGGTTTTTTCCTGTTCCCTGTTCCCTGTTCCCTGTTCCCCCCTCAGACCAACAATTGTTTGAACCGTTCATCTTGGCGAATCTCATCGAAACGCGGATCAACTTGGGCTCGTTCACGGTAGGGATGGGGGGCGAGACGAATGGCCTCTTGCAGGCTTTCCAAGCAGGGGGCCACAAAGCCTTGCGTACTATAGCAACCAGCCTTGTTATACCAAATCTCGGGGATAGCCGGTTGTAGGGCGATCGCCTCATCATAGGCCGCGATCGCCTCATCATACCGTTGCAGTTGAGTGAGGAGTTGTCCCAAATAGTACCAAGTGGGGATATCTTGGGGTTGAATCTCGGTTCCGCGTCGGTAGGCGGCGATCGCTTCGGGATAGCGTTCGAGGGCGGCCAGGGATACCCCCTGATTGCGATAACTATCGAGATAATCGGGGTTGAGACTCTGGGCTTTCTCGAAACAGCGTAGGGCGTGATCATGAAGATCGGCAGCGGCGAAGGCTAACCCGCGATTATTCCAGGCTTCGACATAATCAGGTTTGAGTTTCACGGCCCGGTTATAGGAGGCGACAGACTCTTTATAGCGTTTGAGTTCCATCAAGGCTAAACCGCGATTGTTCCAAGCTTCAACGTAATCGGGTTTGAGTTCCACGGCGCGATCATAGGCCGCCAAGGCCTCCTCATATTGCCCCAATTTCGAGAGGGCGCCCCCTTTATTGTTCCAGGCTTCAGGATAGTCTGGATGGATGCTGAGGGCGCGATTATAGGCGCTAATGGCTTCGGGATAGCGTTGGAGATGAAATAGGGCGCTTCCCTGATTACTCCAGGCCTGATGATAGTCGGGTTTGAGTTGGACGGCTTGCTGATAGGCGGCGATCGCTTCTGCGTAGCGGCCACTAAAGAACAAGGCGTTGGCTTGACGGCAAAATTCCGCTGCACTGGCCTGAGATGACTGGGGTTGGACGGGGGATTGAGCCTGGGGGGTAGAGTTGCCAGAATTGCCATTAAGACGGTTCTCTGAGGCGGTTGCGATGCCCTCGTCACCCCCGCGATAGGTCATCGGCGGCGGGACGCTGGCCGCGTTGGCGGTCGAGTGATTTGAGGACTCATCGGACTCTGTGTCGTTGTCTAAGATGGAGTTCACGGATTGGGGTTGAGAGGGGTCTAACGCCTCGTCGTCCTCTTCTGAGTCCAAAATCGAGTTGAATGAGGGTGGGGGAGTTTCATCCTCGTCGTCCTCTTCTGAGTCCAAAATGGAGTTCAGGGAGGGCGAAGTCTCCTCTTCTTGTTCGGATTCTTGGGCCGCTTGTTGATCTAACTCCTCGGCGGCGATCGAGTTCTCCTCAACCTCCTCACAGAGATCGTCTTGAGTGATATCGAGCGGAGGCGGCGGCGAGGGAAAGGTCTCCTCTCGGGGGTCATCCTCATCAAGGGAGTCATCGAGGGATTGAGAACGCTGACCGAGTTGGCGTTGCGTACCGACGGGAACCTTCGGTAAGGGTTCGTTGATGGTTGTTTGGATCTGATGTAAGACCGATTGGGCTTCATTCATCATCCCCAGTAACTCGGCCATGGCATCATTTTTGATGCTGTTCATTTCCTGGGCATAAGCATTGGCCCGGGTTTCGAGACGATTGAGAATCAGCCAGACGGCGATCGCCCCCAGGAGGGGAAGTAGGGCCAACACTACAAACACGGCGGTAATCGCGGGTCGTTGGCTGGCCAGGGCGGTTTCAATTTGAGCATCGATGCGATCGCGTAAACTGACACTATTGGCGATCGCCCGTTCCAGATTCTCCTGAACACTCTCCTGCGCCCGAAACCGTTGTAATTCCTGGGCCTCGCTCTCGCTTAGCGGCGCAGACTCTTGTCCCTGAACCACGTTGCTAGAACTCGACAACAGGACAACCGCCATGGCCATCACTACCTGAGTTGCAAACTGGATAGAATACCGCCCGAGCCTCATATCCTTTATCCCTCTCTCGAACCGTCTTGTGCGGATCACCGTTCATGTTCTGTAGTTTAACCTGTGATCTGAGATCTAACGCGGGCGATCGCGACGGAAACTTACAACCCCGAACAGCCCGACCACTCTTTGGTACAATAAAGGATTGTGTTTTCTATCTAACGCTGAATCCTCAACGATTCACCACAGCGGCAGCATTCCTGTGATAGTCAGCCGATTCACCGAATTTTTCAAGGAGACGTGCATATGGCTCGCATGTACTACGACCAAGATGCGAATCTGGACAGACTCGCCGATAAAACCGTTGCCATTATCGGCTATGGTTCCCAAGGGCACGCCCATGCCCTTAACTTAAAAGATAGTGGCGTCAATGTCATCGTTGGCCTCTATCCTGGCAGTAAATCCGCCCCCAAAGCCAAAGATGCTGGCCTAACGGTGTATCCCGTGGCTGAAGCCGCCGAAAAAGCCGATTTAATCATGATTCTGCTGCCGGATGAGGTGCAGAAAACCGTTTACAAACAAGAAATCGAACCCAACTTAAAAGAAGGCGATGTTTTGGCCTTCGCTCATGGATTTAACATCCATTTTGGTCAAGTGGTTCCCCCCGAAAACGTCGATGTGGTCATGATTGCGCCGAAAGGCCCCGGTCATTTGGTGCGTCGGACCTACGAACAAGGGGAGGGGGTTCCTTGTCTGTTTGCAGTATATCAAGATGCTTCGGGGCAGGCCCGCGATCGGGCTATGGCCTATGCTAAAGGGATTGGTGGAACCCGCGCCGGTATCTTAGAAACCAGTTTCCGGGAAGAAACCGAAACCGATTTGTTTGGCGAACAAGCGGTGTTATGTGGTGGCTTAAGTGCGCTCATCAAAGCCGGGTTTGAAACCCTCATTGAAGCGGGGTATCAACCGGAACTCGCCTATTTTGAATGTCTGCACGAAGTGAAACTCATTGTGGACTTGGTCGTGGAAGGAGGTCTCGCGACCATGCGTGACAGCATCTCCAACACCGCTGAATATGGCGACTACACTCGGGGTCCTCGGGTGGTGACTCCCGAAACCAAAGCCGCCATGAAAGAGATTCTCAGCGAAATCCAATCGGGACAATTTGCGCGGGAATTTGTCTTAGAAAACCAATCGGGTAAACCAGGATTCACGGCGATGCGTCGTCAGGAAGCCGAACACCCCATTGAGGAAGTTGGTAAAGACTTGCGGGCGATGTTCTCCTGGTTGAAGAAAAACTAGAGAGTCTGTTGGGTGCATCTCATTGTCTAAACTGTTGATTAGAGATGGTTTTGAGTGAGATGCACCTCAATGATATATTATAGTTTTTTTATAGATTTATACACACTCCTTGTTGTTCGGGAGTTCAAAAATAAATTTTTATTTCAAGATTTAGGGCGTTCCACATCATTCTAGTTGCCAACTAAAATATATTTTAACTCACAATAAATCAAAGAACAAAAAGCAAAATGGTTACTGAACGCCTTATAGAGGCACTAAAAAAGCTAACGGATAACCAGATTCGTATTCTTGCTGAGTTGGCAGAAAAGCTAGGGAATACAATTGAAAAACCTAATAAAATCGACAGTGATTTTGTGACACAAGAACTTTGGGAAGATTTTTCCGCTAGACTTCTAGCTTACCATGCTTTTCATGAAGAAAGACTAACAAAAAAATCCTTTGAATATATCATATTAGCTTCATCAAACTCGACTGGAAAAAGAGCAGAACTAATTACAAATCCAAATTATCCTGGGCAAGATATCATTATTGACAATGTTTATTTTTCACTCAAAACAGAAGGTTCTAAGTCTATCAAAAAAGATAAATTGACGATATCAAAACTTATGGAAGCTCGATGGATTCGTGATTGTAAAACAAAGCGACAATTCTTGCAAGGTATTCAGGATCATATCATGAGTCATCTCTCAAGTTATGAGAAAATTTTTTGCTTAAGATCTTTTGACAAAGATGATGACTTAAAATACGAGTTAGTCGAAATTCCTGTCGATCTTCTAAAATTAGTATCTCAGATAAAATCTAGTAATCTTGGACCTTTAACAAAGAACGGTGGATGCAGTGCAAACGTCATTCATCAGGGGAAAAAAGCATTTACACTCAGACTAGATGGAAGTGTTGAAAAAGTCACTATTGCAAATCTAAGGATTGAAAATTGTATTCGTCATGCTGTGTGGAAAATACCGAAAAATGCGATTTAAAAGCAAAAGATTTAGGCATGCCTGAGTGTTTATCAATTGCTTTTACCAGTCCTATGTCAATTTAGACGTATGTTGTTTCTAAAAGCTCCAACAAAGGTAATGTTTCAGCTTGTCTATCAGGCTCAATATCTTTATGTGAGAGGTGTGTATTAGGCAGAATAACTTGTTCTAACTTCGGCTTTACACCAGTTAAAATCCATGAAGAAGTCCATGCAAGCTGGTATGAAATTAATGGCGGTACAGCATCACCAATATGCCGATACATATTAGAAAGTGAGGAAGAAACAAACTGATAGTTTTTAGGAAACCCTTGTAAGATTGCCATTTCTCTGACCGTAAGCTGGCGATCTTGGTCAGGGTGACAATATCTACCATTGCCGACATGAGCGCATTCTCGCTTAATCGTAATTGCGGGCCGATCCCACCAAAGTCGTCCATAAACATCGGGATGAGATCCAAATTTTTGCTGTTTAATGATCCTTTTCATGGCTGGTGTTAGAACCAAATCAGCTTCTGAACAATCTTTAAGATCTATCCAAGATCCACCATCTTTAGGAATAAGTTGGAGTCTGCGCCTCGTTGAACTATGAACTTGCCGAGGTGAAATATGCATTGGGTCATTTCTGCAAACTTCACCAGCGACAACCGGCTGTAATGACTCTATTGCCCGACGAACGGTCACGGCTTCTGAACAGACTTGATATCCTTTCCAAATTTCTTCTAAAGTATGAAGTTGTAAATCTCTCATAACTGCGATAACTAAAGCTCGCTCTCTTCGTTGTGGAAGACCAAAACAATCTAGCAGATGAACAGCAGAACTGACCGTATAATTTAAGGATTCTAAATCTGAAACCAAACCCCAAAAATGTGCCTTAAAATTACCCTTGATCAATTCTCGTGCGTTCTCCATTATGATAACTTTTGGACGCAGAGAGTTTACCCAATTTGAAACACGACGGACAAGACTATTCCTGGTATCATCTATGATATGATTTTTAGGGTTTGTGCGTGAAAAACCAGTGCAGGGAGGACAAGCTAACAGCACGTCTAATTGTTTTCCGTCAAGACGATCGGCAACCAACTGTTTAAGATGATCGCCATTTAGTTTTGATAAATCAAACTCATAGGGCTTTAATCCTATGTTTTTCTCGTAAGTTTTATTGCAATCTAGTACTCCCTTACCCAGGCTTGGCTTTCCTATTTGGGCATCTATAGCTCCAATAATCTTGAACTGAGGATGAGCATGAAATCCATAGCTCATGCCTCCTGCACCAGAGAATAGATCGATGACTGTAAATTGATTTTTGTTTGAGAAGTCCAACATTATTTTATGGCTGATAGGATAGAATTTACGTTTTTTATATTTATTTAAAAGAGTATAGCATAGTTGGCTTTTAATTAGCAAAAAGACTTTATTGAAATTGAGAAGCATCGTGTTAACTTCGAGTTGAGATGGTTAACTATAGAAAAGTACGATAGCCACCGTCGTGTTTCACCTCGCCTCCCAACACCAGCTAGCCCAGCGACTGCACGCATCACCAACGAAAATTTCTGCTCGGCACTCCGCCACGATTTCACCCCAGCCAGCGATATCGATCTGCTCGTCACCTTTCACCCCGAAGCGAGAATCACCTTTTTTCAGCTCGACGAGATTGAACATGACTTCGCGCAACTATTTCAGCGTTCCGTTGATGCCGTGACCCGGCCCGCGATTGAGCACAGCCATAACCCGATTCGTCGCCAAAACATCCTGGGAAACATACAGGTGATTTACCCGCTAGCACTACCACAGCCAATCTTAAGCGGGCGCTATGATTGAAACAACTTCAGTTTCCCGAAACAGCGATCGCCCTCCCCCCGTTCAAAGATGCTAACCTACACCCTCGACCTCACCCCCTTCATCCAACTGAGCGATCGCCAGTTCGCGCAACTGTGCGAAAACCACCCCGACATCAAATTTGAACGAAATTCCCGAGGAGAACTCATCATCATGCCCCCCACTGGCGGCGAAACCGGAAATCGCAACGCCTCGCTCATCGTGAAACTCGGGATTTGGAATGAACGCCATCAACTCGGCTATCTCTTCGACTCCTCCACCTGCTTCAAACTCCCCAACGGTGGTAACCGATCGCCCGACCTGGCCTGGATCCGTCGCGATCGCTGGGAAGCCCTCAGCCAAGGCGATCGCGAAACCTTCCCCCCCATCGCCCCCGACTTCATCCTCGAACTTAAATCCCCCAGTGACAACATTAAAGACCTGCGGGATAAGATGGCGGAATATCAGGACGCTGGGGTCAAGCTGGGGTGGTTGATTGACCGACAAGCCCAGAGGGTGGACATTTATCGCCAGGGACTCGAACCCGAACGGCGCGATCGCCCTGTGACTCTCGATGGAGAAGCCATTTTACCGGACTTTGAGTTAGATCTCAGCATTGTCTGGTGACACAGCAAACCCCCCACTGCATTGTTCCATGTCCCTCAGTTTTTGGTTTAACTTCCTCAAAAGAATTTCAGTACGTTATAGTACATTGTTCCGATGTGTTCGTTGTCAGCTTCAGGCTAAAAATTCAGGTTAATCGCATCTTAATCGAGTGCTTCTGTTGATGAGCCGAAGGGTAAAATCAGCAGAGTAATCCCATTTAAAGATGCAATTCAACCTTAGAAATCTTGTTCTAGGATGTCATCTAAATTTTCTCCCTCGGGTAACTCCAAGAAAACGCGATCGCCATCTTCCAAGCCCTCCAAAACCTGAATTTGATTGCCCAGAGTTGGCCCTAACGTGACCGGTTGAAACTGGGGACGATTATCCTGATCAGGAACCAAAACCCCCGTCTCGCCTGCACGAGAGACGATCGCCACCGTTGGTAACACTAACGCATTGGCCAAGCGATCGCCCAAAAAGGTCAAATCCACATTCATCCCCGAGCGTAACTGATCCAACCCCGAGACAATCCTCAAACGCACCTGAAACAGCGTCACATCTCGTTCTACTACCGCTTCCGGGGCAATTAATTCCACCTCCCCCATAAACACCTCATCGGGGAACGCATCGGCCACAATCTCGACAGACTGGCCTGGCTTAATCTGACTAATATCCGCCTCAGGAACCTTCGCCAACACCTCTAACCCCCGAGCCAAGGCCACCACAGAGGTGGATGTGGCCGAACTCACCGCCGAAGCTGACGTCGCCGGCGTCACAAACGCCCCCTCATCGGCATAACGCTGAGTAATAATCCCCGAAAAAGGCGCACGTACCCGAGTATCCTCCAACTGAATCTCCGCAAACCGCACTTGGGCCTCGGCTTCCATCACATCGGCCATGGCTTGGGCCAGGGTTTCCGGGCGAGTTCCCGTCAACAACTCCTCTAACTGAGACTGAGCCTGTGACACATCGGCCCGAGCTGAGTCTACGTCCGCCCGAGCGCGATCGATTTCCTCGCTACGACTTCCACTGCGTAGGCGCTCTAACCGTCGTTGAGCTTCTAACGCGGCCGCCTGGGCCTGTTCAACGGCCGCTTGGGCGCGACGGGCCTCATCTTGGGCGCGATCGAGATCTTGACGGGAAATGGCCCCATCTCGGTAAAGCTGTTCATTGCGGCGTACGTCAGCTTGGGCCAACGTCATTCTCGATTCTGCCTCACGAATACTTGATCGCGCCCGTGTCAGAGCCGCCTCCGCCTCTGCAATGTCTTCTGGGCGATTTCCAGCCTCTAACTGAGCCAAATTCGCCTCAGCACTGGCCAAACGCGACTCGGCTTGACGCACAGACGATCTGGCCCGTTCAATCTCCTCGATGCGGGGGCCATTTTCCCGTTCAGCTAAGCGAGCGCGGGCGCGATCTAAACGGGCCTCAGCCTGGGCTAACTGGCTCGCCAATTCGTCATTTTCCATCACCGCCACGACTTCTCCCTGACTGACTTCATCTCCCTGTTCCACATAAAGCTGTTCCAAACGCCCTTGAGTTTTGGGGCTAAGGTTCACTCGTTGGATGGGTTGCACTTCCCCGGTGGCTTCAATGCGAACTCGAACATCAGCCGCGTCAACTTCTACCGTCAAATCCTCAAGACTGACGTCAGACCCCCTGCGGCGACTCGTCACTCCGGCTACCGCAACGGTTCCCAAAACTCCCGCTGCAATGAGGGCAATGAGCCAGCGGCCAGGATGTTTAATGTTGCCGAATTTGGGAAGTTCCATGGGGGGGAAGAGAAGGGAATAGGGAACAGGGAAAGAGAAGGCAAAAGGCAAGAGGCAAGAGGCAAAAGGCAAAAGAAGGGAACAGGGAACAGGGAATAGGGAATAGGGAACAGGGAATAGGCGAGAGGCAATGGGCAACTTTTGTATTTTAGCTCTTTATCACGATGACATGGATTACCTGCATACCTTTATGTTATTGTCAACTCTAAAATAGAGATTTATCAATTCGTAACAATTAGCCGAGGGCATCTAGTAGCAACGAGTACAACTTGTTAGGATGGGGGGATACTTTTCAAGGACTGCGACAGCCATCCGTGAGCCTTCAGCTTGAATGTCTACCCTACGGTGTCGGTCATGCCCAAGAGGGGCTGTGTGTACAAATGCGGCTCGGTCCCTATCAGGTGCTGCTCGACTGTGGCATCGAGGATCTCTCTCCCCTGCTTGAGCCGGCCGATGGCGAGGCCGCTACCATTGATTGTGTCATCTGTAGCCATGCTCACAGTGACCATGCTCGGGGACTGTTAAGCCTCCATCAAGCGCGGCCGCAACTGCCCATTTACGCCAGTGAGGTGACGGCGCAACTGTTGTCCCTGAACTGGCTCGATGTGCCAGATGTAGCTGATTTGTGCCAGGTCTTACCTTGGCGGACAGCGATCGAAATTGCTAAAGACTTGTGGCTAGAACTGTTCCCAGCGGGACATTTGCCGGGAGCCTCTCTCGTTCGTCTGACCTATCATGGTCACGATCGCACCTATTCCGTCGTCTATACCGGCGACTTTCTACTCTCCAACTCTCGCCTCGCCGAAGGCCTCCCCCTCGAAGAAGTCCGCAACTGGCACCCCGACGTTCTCATCGCCGAAGGAAGCTATGGAACCGCCCGCTATCCCCGGCGACGGACTCAAGAAAACCAACTAGCCGAACGCATCAATCGCGCCCTCGCTGAGCAACACCTGATTCTAATGCCTGTCCCCCGGCTGGGATTAGGGCAAGAACTGCTGATGTTGTTGCGATCGCATCACCACTTCACCGGCCGCAACATCGACATCTGGGTTGACGCATCCCTAGCCGCCGGTTGCGATCGCTACCTCGACCTCCTCCCCCATCTTCCCACCGCCGTCCAAAACTTCGCCCGCCATCAACCCCTATTCTGGGACGATCGCATCCGGCCGCGAATGCGCCGACTCACCCCAGACGTGAGCTTGGGAGAGGTTCCCACCCTCGTTCTGACGGACATCGAGAGCGACTGGCATCGCCTTTGCACCAAACAGGTGAATGCCAACCCGGACCAATCTTGGCTGATTCTTTACCCCCTCCATCCCGGCCATGGCGATCCTGACGCAGACCTAGACGAGCATCCCCGCATCGAGCTTGAAACCTATCTTCTCAGTTCCCACTGCGATCGCTCAGGAACCAGCCAACTCATCCATAACCTGCGGCCACAACATATCGTGTTCGTTCATGGTTCCCCCAACTATCTAGCCGACTTAGCCAACCTCGACGAACTCTGTAGCCGCTATCAACTGCACTGTCCCGCCGCCGGTAAACTGGTGCAATTGCCCCTACGAGACAAACGTCCACAGCCGGAACTGCCCGACTCTCGCTATCAAGGGGAAGTCAGCGAGAGCAACGGGGGGGTCACTGTACAATTCGATAAAGCCCTCAGCCGAGATTCCCGCTGGCATCACTTCGCCGATACCGGACTGGTGGAAACCCGCTGGCAAGGGGATGAGTTGGTGCTACGGGGGATTTCCCAACGAGAACTTTTGGGGCGAGAACGAGCCTTGCAAATTCCCCCGAGCCTTCCTTGTTGTGCCAATTGTGCCTACTATCGCGCTCAACAATGTTTCAACGAGAACTCCCCGCTTTACGGCTTTAAGGTCACCGCTGACGGAACCTGTCCTGTATTTGAACCGGTGTGAGGCTTAACTGAACAGGCCAGTTCCCAGAACCACAAGGCCGAAACTACTAATAGCCAGACCTAAAGCACGCAAGATGGCGCGGCGGTATTGAGACGAGAACAGAGTGACTTGCACTAGCGCATAGGTTGCAGCGGCAATCACCAATTGAATGAACGTAAACCCAGTCAAATAGGCCAGCATCGGACCCATTTCTGCGCCAATAATCGACTCACCGTAAGCATAGCCGTGAAACAGACCAGCCACCGCAGCGGCGATCGCCACCGCCAGAGTCAGGCCAAACGATTCAGAGAAAGACGAATCAGACGATTGGCATTGACTTTCGCTGGCAATCAATCCCCCAGCAACAATCACGGAAATAGCAATCCACATCTCAGCCATCGGCAAGGTGACCGCCTGGAGATGGAGGCCCGTTCCCAGCATTGCCGTGAGAACAAACCCCACCGGAACGATCCAACCCCGACGTAGCTGAGTCGCCAGTAAGCCACTGGCAATCACAAACGCCAGGTGATCTAAGCCGATAATCGGATGGCCAAAGCCTGAGAGTAGGGCCTCAAAAACGGTACTGGGGGTTTCCCCTCCAGTGGGATGGTGAGCCAAGACTGTTTGACTGCTTCCGACTAAAGTCAAAACCGTCAAGGTCAGGCCGACGGTGAGTTTCAGACCCAGAGATTTGTAACGGGTCAATTGGGATTTGTACTGCATCAACACTATAGGTTATGTCCTGATTGAACTTGAATTGAAATTAAACGTGAACAGAGCCGAGTCTATGTCTTCTGGATTCTAGCAGTTGTCCGTCGGCCCTGTATCTTGGGTTGGGTAGCTTGGGTTGGGTAGCTTGGGTTGGGTAGCTTGGGTTGGGGATATCGAGGAGTTAAAGAACCTCTCGTTTGAGATAGGGTTGTAACACCTCAGGAACTTGGATGGTTTTATCGGCAAGCTGATAGTTTTCCAGCACGGCGGCCATGGTGCGGCCGATCGCTAAGCCAGATCCATTGAGAGTATGGACATACTGGGTTCCTTTTTTGCCTTTCTCCTTAAAGCGGATATTGCCTCGTCTGGCTTGGAAGTCGCCACAATTGGAACAACTCGAAATTTCTCGGTAGGTTCCGGCGGAGGGGAGCCACACTTCGAGGTCATAACATTTGTTGGCACTAAAGCCGAGATCGCCGGTGCAGAGTTCGATGACGCGATAGGGAAGTTTGAGAGCTTGCAGGATAGCTTCGGCGTTGGCGACGAGTTTTTGGTGTTCGGCTTCAGACTGCTCAGGGTGGACGAGTTTCACCAGTTCAACTTTGTTAAATTGATGGAGCCGGATTAAGCCTCGGGTGTCTTTGCCGTAACTGCCCGCTTCGCGGCGAAAACAGGGGGTATAGGCACAATGGTGGATGGGAAGTTCCTCGGCGTTGAGGATCTCGTCGCGGTAGAGGTTGGTGAGGGGAACTTCGGCGGTGGGGGAGAGCCAGAGATCGTCGGCGTCACATTTAAAGCTCTCGTCGGCGAATTTCGGCAGTTGGCCGGTGGCTTCGAGGGAACGACTGTTGATCAGCACTGGGGGCATCACTTCGGTGTAGCCAGCGGCGATTTGCTGATCGAGCATGAAGCTGATTAAGGCTCGTTCGAGGGCGGCTCCAGCACCGATGAGGGCAATAAAACGGCTCTGGGCCACTTTGACGGCGCGATCGCTGACGATAATCCCCATTTCTTCGCCAATGTCAATATGGGAGAGAATCCCCTCGCGGCTGGGTTTGTATTCGTCTCCCCAGCGACGAACTTCGACGTTGTCGTTTTCGTTGTCTCCGTCGGGGGTGCTTAGACTGGGGAGGTTGGGGAATGACAGGAGCAGCACGTTGAGTTGGCGGCTGATCTCTTTTTCCTGGGGTTCGAGTTCCGCCAGTTGGCGTTTGAGTTGGTTTCCTTCGACTTTGAGGCTTTGGATGTCGTCGCTTTGGGGATCTGCCCCGGATTTCATTTTCTGGCCGATGGCTTTGCCGATTTCGTTGCTGCGAGCCTGAAGTTGCGATCGCTCGGTTTCGAGTTCCCGTCGTTGGCGATCGAGTGCGTCAAGGGGGGTTAAGTCATAGGTTTCTCCCCGTCGAGCGAGTTGCTCTCGGATGGCTTGGGGGTTGTCTCGAATGAGTTTGATGTCTAGCACAGTGCGCGGTTAGAGATAGAGGTTAGCAATGGCTGAGCAAGATCTCAGACCTGTATTTTGCCATGTTCCCAGACTTGAGAACATTGTTAACAGAGGCAACGGCAGGGGCGATCGCTTTGTATCCTAGAGGAATGACGCAATTTTTTGATAAGAAACCGATGAAAATAGTATCTACAGGATCTACCGCTCATGACGGCGATCGCCGCCCACAAGGGCGTTGGCTGGGGTTGCTGGCTGCGATCGCGGCGATCGTCCTTTGGGTCTGGACTCCCCCGGCTTTAGCGATTAGTGTTTACAATATGCCCTTCGTCGCCGCTGGTGAAGACACTTGGATTGTTGATGAAGGCAATAGTATCAGTCGCATCAACGAGATCCAAATTGGTAAAGCGTTGACGGAACTGCGAGAGCAAACCGGCGCTGAGGTTCGCTTTGTCACCGTCCGTCACGTCGATTATGGTGAAACCATCCAAAGCTTTACTGATAAGGTTTTTGAGAAATGGTTTCCGACCGCTGACGAGCAAGCGAATCAGGTGCTGATTGCCCTAGATGTGGTCACGAATAACGCCGGGATTCGTGTGGGAGATGGACTCACCGAGCAACTTACGCCTGAGATTGCCAAGAGTGTCGCTCAGGAAACGGTACTGTATCCCCTCATCGAAGGTGATAAGTATAATGAAGCCTTCATTGATGCCAAAGATCGCTTGGTGGCTGTTCTTTCAGGAGAGCCGGATCCCGGTGCGCCGGAACTTAAGGTCAAAGAGGTACAAGTCGAAGGAACCTTTGCAACGGCAGAGGAAACGGCGGAAAAACGCAGTGATGCCACCACGTTTGTGATTGTGCTGCTCATTGCGGCGACGGTAATTCCCATGGTGACTTACTATGCTCTGTATTCTTAGAGGTTTTTGACTCCGTTGTTGCCTCGGGATCTTGTCTCTCGCCAAGGTCAAGATACAGAACACCTCGATCAAGCGAACGGGTGACAACATCGAGACTCAGTCGGGTGGGCAATCGATTGCCCACCTAAACTATACAAATTTGGGTTACTTTTTTGAGTGATTAATACCATTTTTTGAAATCCTTGCCAGACATACAAACCGAAGAGGGCGCGCCACTTGCGGTTCGCCCCTACGGATATCTATGGCACAATTTTTGAAAAATGGTATAAAATATTATAAAAAAAGAGTCTCCTGGGATTGGCAACTAATAGAAAATAGAGAAATAACCATAGCTAATTTTTTGTATTTCCTATTTTTTGTTTATCACTACAATTTAACTAAAATGAATAAGTTGTCTTTATTTAATCACAACAAAAGGGGTTTTCATATAACCTGTTTTGTGATACTATGTTTCGACTTATGCCTATTTACGATACTCTACATCTCTCGCGAAAATACTTATTACTGGTCAGACTTCATAAATTATCAATACTTTGTCAAGTACATATTTGATATCTATACGCAATCCCCCTTAGAGGCGTTAACTATTATTATTTCATCCAGAGATACAACCTCTTATAACCTACTATTTGCTGTTCCACTTTTGCCCGTGTTTGATGTCTTTGGCTTATCTCGATTCACTTATATTCTCAGCCTTGTCTTAGTTTATTTACTTCCATTTTCTCTAAGCTTAGGTGCTGTAGCAACTCAAATCATCCAAGCGCCGCCTCGATCAGTCTTTTGGGGAACGGTATTCCTGAGTCTTTTAAGCCCGTTTACCCTCGCTGCGAGTTTACGAGGTTTACCGGATACAGGAGGGATGACGCTGATTTGCTTGGGGATATTTCTCTATCTCAAAAGTCATCGATCGCACGCCAAAGTCCGATTGCAAACAGTTTTTACATTGATACTGGTGGGAATCTTGTTGGCTGGTGCGATCGCCTTTCGTCGTCATTTTGCCTATAGCGCCGTCGCCTTCTTAGCTGCCCTGTTAATCTGGGAAATTGCGAGTTTTTGGACTTGGGGATTGCGGGCGATCGCCGCCACCGTCTTACGAGCCACCACCATCGGGGTTTCCGCTCTATTAACGTTGGCGATCGCCATGCCCAATTTCTTACAAGACAGTCTCACCCGCGACTATCGAGCGCTCTATTCCTCCTTTACCTATCCAATTCCCGAGGTCTTACACTACTACGGAAATGGTGCCGGTTGGCTCCTTTGGGGATTAGCAATCTTGGGCTGGCTAACCATTCAAGATTCCCAACGAGGAGCCTTTCCCTTTCTATTTGGCCTCTGGGAAATCGGTCTCTGGCTAGGACTCGTTCGCTACACTCATGTCCATTACACACTCCATTTTGCTCCCTTTCTCGTCTGGGGAATTGCTGCCCTAATTTGGGAAACACGACGGGTTGGCGTTTTAGTCTGGATTTTAGTGGGATTGAATGCGGTGATAGGTTTAACTCCCTTATCGTTACCTCAAGTTCCGGGATTAGCCCAGGGCTATCCGCCATTAGTGCGCGAGGATATGGCCGAGGTGGAGGTTTTGGTGGCCGCCTTACGAGAAATGCCCCAACCGGTCTATATTGCCGCCTCTTCTGAGACCATTAACCCGGATCTGATTCGCAGTGCGGAACGACAACTGTATCCTGATGATGTGCAACTGTCGGTGTTACGGGTTCCTCAAGTGGATTCGAGTGATGATTATCCTTTGCGGGATCTCTTGCGGGCCAATACGGTTGTGGTTCCCGACTCGTTTCAATATACGTTGCGGCCGGAAGAACAAACGGTGGTGCGAGTGGTGTCTGAGGCTTTTAATCAGGAATGGACTCTGGTTCGGGATTTTTTGCGGTTAAATCGCAGTTTTTCGCTGTCGGATCTCGATGTTCAACTCTATCGGCGGGTACGAGATACGGATCTGGCGACGGCGATTGAGACGTTGGCGAGGATGCAAGAGGCGATCGCGCCACGTTATCAAGGACATCGACGCTGGTTAGCGGTTCCCCCAGGGCCAACGGTGACGAAAACGGCTGGCGAGTATCAGATCGCGGGAGAAACCCCCTTGTCTGTGTTACATGTCTCACCGCTGACGGGAATAGACACACTTCGGGGACAACTTCAGTCGGATTGTTCAGATCCGGCGGCGTCAGAGGGACAGCTACAGATTACACTTCACAATCGAAGGGGCCAAGCGATACAGCAACAAGGGTTTCCACTCTCGCAGGGGCCGTTTGACTATCGGCTGACTCCGCCGGAGTTGCCCAGTTATCTGAGTGTTTCTGTCAGCAGTGAGGGGTCTTGTCAGGTGAATTTGAGGTTTCAGAATTAGGTGAAATCACGGAAATTGATAGGTTTTCACGGACATTTCTGGAAGCATCGTTTAGAATAGCGGGCAATTTCGGCCAGTTCAGGGTGAGATCAGTCATGGGGTATAACGTTCGCATCGCAGATATGCCGGCTACAGAACGTCCTCGGGAACGATTGGTGGCCTCGGGTGCGAATCATTTGGCCACGGCAGAATTGTTGGCGATTTTGTTGGGAACGGGGGCTCGCAGTGAGAATCTTTCGGCGGTGGGGTTGGGACAAGAAATTTTACGTCAGTTGGGCGATCGCAGTCCGGAACCGTTGGAGGTGTTACGCACGGTGTCGCCTCAGGAGTTGATGCAAATTCCGGGGATTGGTTTGGCCAAGGCGACGACGATTGTGGCGGCGATCGAGTTGGGGAAACGGGCCTTCCAAACTCGTCCGGCGGAACGTCAGGTGATTGAAGATCCGGCAACGGCGGTGGCCTATTTAAGCCATGATCTCATGTGGCAGGAGGCGGAACGCTTTGCGGTGTTGCTATTGGATGTCCGCAATCGCGTTTTAGGAACTCAGGTGTTAACGATTGGTACGGCGACGGAAACTCTGGCCCATCCGCCGGATATTTTTCGCGAGGTGATTCGTCAGGGAGCCAATCGGGCGATCGTGGCTCATAATCATCCCACGGGTAATGTCAGTCCCAGTCCGCAGGATCTCGATTTAACTCGTCGTCTTCTACAAATTGGTCAGATTCTCTCGATTCCCATCCTCGATCATTTGATTCTCGGTCATGGCAATTATGCCAGCCTACGTCAGCACACGAAGTTGTGGCAGGATTTACCGCAGGAATAGGGAACAGGGAACAGGGAACAGGGAACGGGGAACAGGGAACAGGGAACGGGGAACAGGGAACAGGGAACAGGGAACAGGGAACAGGGAACAGGGAACAGGGAACAGGGAACAGGGAACAGGGAACAGGGAACAGGGAACAGGGAACAGATCATGATTTCCCTTCCTCTTGCCTTTTGCCTCTTGCCTTTTGCCTTTTGCCTCTTGCCTCTTGCCTTCTTCCCCCTCTTGCCTTCTTCCCCCTCTTGCCAAACTTTGCAGCTTCGGCTATAATGGGAGTCTATGGGCGATTAGCACAGTGGTAGCGCACTTCCTTCACACGGAAGGGGTCACTGGTTCGAATCCAGTATCGCCCATTTATTTTTTTGCATAGACAATAGAATCACGGGCGAGATCTAACTATCATGGGGTAAGAGTTTCTTTTGCCCTTAATCAACTTAGTTTAGGAGTTCTGTACACCAATGACTCAAGCAACTCAAGCTCCGCAACGGGGTATTCAGATGACTGAAACAGCGCTCAAACAGGTGATGGCGTTGCGTCAACAGCAGGGAGAAGACCTGTTTTTACGGGTTGGCGTTCGTCAGGGTGGTTGTTCTGGAATGTCCTATACGATGGACTTTGAAGATGCGGGCAATGTCCGTGAAGAGGATGAAGTCTATGATTATGAGGGCTTTCAGGTGGTCTGCGATCGCAAGAGCCTCTTATATCTCTATGGCTTAGTCTTAGATTACAATACCGCTTTGATTGGTGGGGGGTTCACGTTCACGAACCCCAATGCGACTCAAACTTGTGGTTGTGGTAGCTCGTTCTCGGCCTAGTTCCCCGGAACCGGCGAGAATTTTCTCAATTTCCCGTATCTTAAGAGGGGGCGTTTTTTAAAAGACGTCCCTCTTTTTATGGCGGTGATCCCGCTTTGTGCTGATAAACCCTATCCTGTTGGAGTCTCGTATCTTATGAATGCACCTGTTGAAACGGAATTTGAACAGGCCATCGCCCGCTATCAGAATGGTGAGTCGATCGATGTGCTGATCCCTGTGTTTAAGGATATCTGCGATCGCGCCCCCAAAAATAGCGCCGCCTGGACTTGTCTGGCCTGGCTTTATCTATTGGGCGATCGTCCGAAATCTGCCTATAAAGCCGCCAGCAAAGCCGTCAAACTCAGTCCCCAAGATCCTCAAGCCCAGGTTAACTTAGCCCTAGCGATGCTCGATACCCAGAAGAAGGGGGTTCGTCAGCATATTGATAACGCGCTTGAGGTGATGGCCTACTCCGACGAGTTGCGGGAGGAACTTCAGCGCAACTGTCAGGATGGACTGACGCGTAAACCCGACTGGGATAATCTCAAACGAGTCCAAAATTGGCTCTTTGCTTAGAGATTGGCCTCAATCGTAACGTTCTGTTAAGAAATCGAGGTGGAAACCGAGGGATGGCTGGATAAATTTGATCTCGATTTTGGGGGCGATCGTCTTTAATTTCATCCATCCAGGGTTCCCCTCTTAACCCCTGAAACGTTTACCCAAACTGCGGTTCGCGCCGTTTTTGGGACTGATAATTCGCCGACAATTGTAACGTGTAGTTCACAATTCCTTAAATTACTTTATAAAAAATCCAAAAAGATAGTGATAAGATTGTGTGAAGTCAGACATTAACTATTCCAATCACAAATTTATAAGGAGAAACATCACATGAGTAATACTAACAACAACGTTTCCATTAAACCCGAAACCCGTAACCACCAAGGGTTCTTCGTCCGTGATGGACAATATCAGCTTATGGGCGTTGACGAGTCCGGCTGGGCACTCATCTGCTTTGATGACGTGAGCTGCCATTATGTTGATCCCGACAATCTCGAATCCGTCGAAGACCTGATTGACTAGATTCTTGAGGGTCTCGTCGTCTGAGTATCCCAGACTGTGAACTAAAAAACTCTAGCTAAAAATCCATTCGGCAACACCTTTTTAGGGGTGTTGCCTTTTTTATGGATATTTTGTGAAGCCGGTAGGCCAGCTATTGGCGAGCTAAAACATCCTCTAAAGCGGGTTTGAGGGTATCAAAGCGATAGTCAAACCCAGCCGCCAATGTTTGTTTGGGTAACACCTGTTGACCATCCAAGACCACCATCGCCCCTTCGCCTAGAAGTAACTCCAAGGCAAACTCAGGAACTGGTAGCCAGGAGGGACGAGACATGACCTCACCTAAAACGTTGCAGAGGGTTTGCATCCGTACCGGGTTGGGGGCGGTAGCATTATAGACTCCAGATAAGTCTGGATTGGAGAGGGCTTCGATGAGGAATCGCACCACATCCTGACGGTGAACCCAAGACACCCATTGTTTGCCACTCCCAATCGGCCCCCCAGCGAACAACTGAAATGGGGTTAACATTTTGCCGAGCGCCCCGCCATCGGGACCGAGAACAATGCCAAAGCGAGCAATCACCAAACGAGTGCCGACAGCGGTGACCTCTTTGGCCGCCGCTTCCCAGGCTTGACAGACTTGGGCTAAATAATCGTCTCCTGGAGCGCTGGTTTCATCAAAGACTGCCGTTTCACTGGTTCCGTAATAGCCCACGGCCGAGGCGTTAACCAGCACTTGGGGCTTGTCTGGGGCGGCGGCGATCGCCTCGACGAGTTTTTCGGTGGTTTGCGTGCGACTGTCGAGGATTTCTTGTTTATAGTCAGCTGTCCAGCGGTGATCGGCAATGGGCGCCCCCGCTAAATTAACGACCCCAGTACAGCCAGAAATGGACTCCTGCCAGGGGCCAGACTGGCGAGGATCATAGGGAACGACCTCTACCGTTGGAAACGCTGAGGGGGGAAATTGTCCTGTCCCCTTTTGTTGATTGCGGGTTAACAGCACTACCGAAGCCCCATCCTGAGTCAGTTGTCGTACCAACCGTTGCCCAACAAAACCCGTTCCGCCTGCGATCGCCACTTTCATCATTAAACCCTGAGTTTGAGATTTCCCTATTCATACTATCAATGGGGGGATTTCCATGTAAGATTTGTGTAACAACCCGGCCATTAAATCGGAACTAGCTTTCACTTTGGCATCTGCCATCTGTTCGCGCGTGGAAGAACGACTACAAAAACTCTTATCGCATTGGGGCATCGCCTCCCGACGCCGTGCCGAAGACCTGATTCGTCAAGGACGAGTTAGCCTCAACGGGGCTACGGCGGAGTTGGGGGCGAAAGCTCATCCTGAGCGCGATCGCATCCTCGTGGATGGTCGCGCCGTTAATCCGGCTCAACAACCGCAACGACGGTATCTCCTTCTCAATAAACCAGCGGGTGTGGTCAGCACCTGTCGGGATACCCATAGACGACCGACGGTACTCAGTCTTCTCCCTCAACATTTGGCTCAAGGACAAGGACTCCACCCCGTGGGCCGTCTTGATGTTGAGTCAACGGGAGCGCTATTACTGACGAATGATGGTGGTCTGACCTATGCTTTAACTCATCCTCGCTATCATGTACCCAAGACCTATCAGGTCTGGGTCCAGGGGTCCCCATCAGAGGGACGATTGCAACAATGGCGAGATGGCATCATCCTGAATGAACGCAAAACTCTACCCGCTCAGGTGCGGGTGATCTCTCGGCAGGGCCAACGGCGAACTCAGATCGAAGTGGTGTTAACAGAGGGTCGCAATCGCCAGATTCGTCGTGTGGCTGAACAACTCGGACATCCCGTAGAAACATTGCACCGAACCCAAATTGGCTCGGTTCAACTTAACGGTGGAGCGGAGAATGGCCTAGCCCCAGGGTGTTATCGCTGTTTGACCCAATCAGAAATTAACGCGTTACAGTCATGGCAAACGCAACTCACCCTAAAATCAGTAGGCGTGCGATCGAAGCTCAAGGAGCACAGCGGATGAAGTTCTCGCGGATTCAGTTCAAACGAAAACAAAAGAAGGAACAGCTTAGTCTTCCCCAGATTCAAGCTCGGACCCTAGCGACGATGGGGGCTCAGTTGCGCGAACTTCGTCAGGAGCAATCCTTGGCTATCGATACGATCGCCCGACAAACTCTGATTCCGGCTCGCCTGCTGCGGGCCATTGAAGACGGTGACCTGGCAAAGCTACCTGAACCGGTCTATGTTCAGGGATTTTTGCGCCGTTTTGCCGACTATGTTGGCTTAGATGGCTGTGCCTATGCTCGGGAGTTTCCCACAGGGAACGAGTCCTTTCCGGCTAAACCCAGTTGGCGCGGGTCTTCGCTGATGCAACTGCGTCCGTTCCACTTATATCTTCTTTATATCTTCCTCGTTGTTTTCTCGGTGCGAGGATTGTCAGAATCGGTTAATTCCGACTCTCGCAGTCCCGATAGTTCCATATCACCACCGCAAACAGCGGATAATCTCGGTGAGTTGACCCCAACTCCGGGGGCGGGAGATGTCTCACTCCCGGAGGTTAGCCCGTCCACGGTAACCGCCAACGCCAGTTCGTCGGATCCGGCGAATTCTCCCTCGCAACAGGTCCAAGTGGGAGTCACTCTGACGGATGAGTCCTGGATTCAGGTGGTGGCCGATGGCGAAACCACCTTTGAGGGAATGCTCAGTCAAGGAACGCATACCTGGAGCGCAAACCGCGAACTGACGGTCATTGCGGGGAACGCGGGAGGGGTGATGATCGCCGTTAATGGCGATGAGGCGCAACCGATGGGCGCACCGGGAAGTGTTGAGGAGTTGACAGTTGTGGCGGATTCGCGCACAGGAGCGGGGCCAGGAAATCGTCCCACATCGGCCAACTGATGGGGCCAACTGATGGGGCACAGGGATCGTCAGAGGGATCGTCAGAGGGATCGTCAGAGGGATCGTCAGAGGGATCGTATAGACCATCATCTCGGATGGCCTTGTGGCATTCTAAGCACTGTCTGTTTACGGCGATCGCCAACGAGTCCATGGCCTTAGATCAAATAATGGGTTACATTCGGCAACAATTCACGAAGGAGTTTCAAGGAGTTTCTATGAAATCATTAATTCGCTGGGGCGCTGTGTTAGGACTGATGGGAGGAACGCTTCTTGGGGCGATCGCCCCCACCCATCCGGCTTTGGCCTTGTCTGAAGAGGAAATTCTGCAAAAGCTATCATCGGTTCCGGTTTTTGCGATTACCGATGCAGAGGGATCACCGCTGATTGCCAGTATTTCTAATCCTGAACGAGATGGCGAAATGACGGAAGTGGCCGGGGTGTTTATGAACCCTGAAGATGCCAATCGCTTCGTCGAACGCCTCACCCAAGAGCAACCGGAAATGGCTGGAGAAGTTCAGGTGACTGTCATTTCCCTGGCAGAAATTTATCAGCTAGAACAAAGCAACCGAGATCAAAATACGCCGATCGAGTTCTCTTATGTTCCCACTCGTCAGGATATTGAATCGGCGGTTTCCGTACTCCTCGATAGTGGTCGGGAAGACGAACTTTTACAACAAAATGGCGAATATATCTATCCTGGCGTACCGCTGTTTATGGCAACGGCTGGCCCGGATCAGGGGTATATGACCGTTGAGTTTAACGGAGAAGTCGTGATTCCTCTCTTTTTTGATCGGGGGGATCTCGATAATGTCATTGCTCGCTTTCAGGAACAACAGCCTGATTTTGCCTCCACGGTAGAAACAGATGTGGTTCAGCTTGAGGGAGTTTTGGAAACCTTGCGAACTGAAGAAAATGAAATGGTGGGACAGTTGATGTTTGTTCCCGATAGTGATTCGTTGGAGTTTGTGGGGAACATGATGCGGGAGATGCAACAGCAGCAACAGCAGCAACAACCCCAACTTCAGCCCGGAAGCGGTGCGCCTCCACTTCCGGGGTCGAACTAGCTCGATCTAGGGAGACGTACTAAGAAGATGTATGGGAGTGAGATCTCAAGGGGTGCATCCGAGTCGTAGAGGATCAGTGGCGGTAACGGTGTCGGAGTTACGGGCCTGGCGCAACCAGGCCCGTAGCGGTGCTTTGGCTCAGGAGATTGACCCGGCTGAGGTGGATTGGCTGTTGTATGAGGGGGCTAGGTTAGATCGCCTCAAGTTCCGCTTGGGACAACCGGGCGATCGCCTTTCCTTGAGCCGTTCCCTGGGGGAGCTAAGCCAACTCTGGGCGCAACGTCTGGGCGATCGCACTCCCCTACAATATCTTCTCGGCTCAGTTCCCTGGCGCAATTTCAATCTCCTGGTTTCCCCAGCCGTCCTTATTCCGCGTCCAGAAACGGAAGCCATGATTGACATCGTTCTGGAGACTAAAGGGGCAGATAGCGCCGGAATTTGGGTTGATTTAGGCACGGGAAGCGGGGCGATCGCCCTTGGACTCGCTCAAGCCCTTCCCAGGGCTAAAATCTATGCTGTAGACTGTAGTGCTGATGCCCTACGTCTGGCTCGAACCAATGCTGAGCGTCATGGATTGGGCGATCGCATTCAATTCCATCAAGGCAGTTGGTTTGAACCTCTAGCCGCACAGCAAGGACACCTTGAAGGAATGCTATCCAATCCCCCCTATATCCCCAGTGGCGAAATTCCCCACCTGCAACCGGAAGTCAGCCACCACGAACCCCACCTCGCCCTCGATGGCGGTGATGATGGCTTAACGGCTCTGCGTCACTTGGTTCAAACGGCTCCTGACTATCTGCAACCGGGAGGAGTCTGGCTTGTAGAAATCATGAGTGGTCAATCCCCCGCCGTCTGTCAACTCTTGCAAGACAGTGGTAACTATGAGACGCCTCATGTGATTCGAGATTTCGCCGGTCACGATCGCTTTGTCCGAACGCAGATAAAAAAACGTCACTAATAATCAATTAATGGTAATCAATTAATGGCGCAAGAGGGCGACCACAAGGGTACTACGTTGTTAGGATACTATGTTGTTTCTGTTCCGGTGTTCCCCCCTCTTGCCTTCTTAGCCTTTTGCCTTCTTGCTCTATGTTTTTCGCTTACAACGACATTGTTAATGCTGCCAAAGCTGGGTCTGTGGTGAGTTTCCCAACCGATACCGTTCCGGCTTTGGCCGTCGACCCTCAAAAAACAGAGGCGATTTATCACCTCAAACAACGTAGCCTCGATAAACCTTTGATTTTGATGGGAGCCAGTCCCGACGATCTTTGGGAGTATGTTGAGGGAACGCCTGATGAACAGTCAATTTGGCAAGAGATGGTGAACCAGCATTGGCCCGGTGCGTTGACGCTAGTTTTGCCGGCCAGTGCTAAAGTCCCAGCGGGGATGAATCCTAGCGGTTCCGGGACTTTGGGGATTCGGGTTCCCGATTGTGCGATCGCCCAGAGACTCTTATCCGTCACCGGCCCCCTCGCGACCACCAGTGCTAATCGCTCTGGAGACCCCCCCTTACGAGAGGCGGCGGCCATTGCGGCGGCTTTTCCCTCCCTGTGCGTATTAGATCCAGATGTCTATCAGAACCGTCTAGGGTCAGGACTCCCCTCGACGGTTGTGCAATGGACGGACGGCGATTGGCGGATTCTGCGACAGGGAGCGGTAGAGTTGTAGAGGTTAACCTATCCACTGATGAGACCGTTAAGCTGGGGGTTAATCGAGAAGACGCTTAAAAACTGGCATGACCCTAGATCACCTGGATTTGTCTCAGACGAATGATGTCACTCTAACTGAGGCGGAGTTAGCCCAAATTGCCGATCCCCAACTTCGTCAACGAGTGGCGGCGTTGGTTGAGCGATGCGATCGCCTCGACGATGAGCGCCAGTCGATGCTACAGCGTTTCGAAGAGCTAACATTGCAAATTCACCTGACTCAAGAGATGTGTCGCTTTAAAGGGGGGTTTTTGGCGCGGATATCTCATGAATTGCGATCGCCCCTGAGTGGGTTAATTGGTACCCATCAACTCATTTTGAATGATTTATGTGAAGACCAAGAGGAAGAACGAGATTTTCTCAGTCGCGCTCATGAGTATTCCCTAAAAATGGTGGAGATGCTGGATATCGTCCTCAAGGTGGCTCGGGCCGAACAGGGGCGATCGCCGCTGAAAGTCGAACCGGTGCGCCTCTATGATGTGTTCGAGGAAGTCCGGGAACTCTCCGCCATGCAAGTGGCGAACCGTAACTATCACTATGACGTACACATGCCGGCCGGGGATCTGTGGGTACAGGCCGATTACAAACCTCTGCTGCAAGTGTTGTTACATCAAATCATGGCGGTCGTGGATCGGATGAGTGAAGGTAGTTTACGCCTGTCGTCCTCGGTGGAAGGGCAGAATCAGGTCTATATTTGGCTAGATTCTCCCTGTCCTTTAGATCTTTGGAACGAACCCGTCGAACAGTTGCGATCGCCCCCTCCTGAGCCAAAAATCCCCGTTTCTGCCACCGACTTACCCCACCTCTCAGCGGGGTTAAGTTGGCTCGTGGACTATACCCTACTCGACATCATGGGAGGTCAGTTAGAGATTCTCCAACCGCCTCCCGATGCCGATTCCGGTTGGCTTAGTCGGCTTCAATACCGGCTACAACAGGTTCCTCCACCCCCGGAAACTGAGTCAGAATGAGTTGGTTTTGTAGAACCATGGTGGTGGTTTGGTTTTCCTCAAAGCCAATGCGTTCGTAGAACCGCTGCTGATGAGTGGTCATAAGATAGACTCGTTCAACCCGGTTCATGTGGGGATGACTCAAAAGGGTTTCCACCATCTTGCGTCCGAGGCCCACACCGCGATATTCCGGGTGAATGACCACATCCCAGATGGTGGCCCGGAAGACCCCATCGGAGGTGGCGCGAGAGAAGCCAATCAGGCGATCGCCATCCCAGACGGTAATCGTCGGGACACTATTCTCGATGGCGATTTTCCAGTCCTCGAAGCTGCGATCGGCGGCCCAAAATGCTGAGAGTTCAAATAAAGACTTAAGTTGCGTGAAATCAATCTCCGACTTGCGGGAGCAGAAGCGAATGTGACGGCAATCCATAACGCTTGGTATCTCCTTGTCCCACCTCTGAGAGAGGGACCATTGTGGTGTGTTGTAGTCAAGCTGGAATAGTTGTAGCAAACTTTGCCAAATTTTAGTATCGGCAAATACAAACTTAGCGATCGTTTAGTGACATGGGGAAGGGAACAGGGAACAGGGAACAGGGAACAGGGGAGAAGCCGGTAGGATGCGTCCGGGCCTAGATAACGGGTTGGGCCTTGACCGATCGCATCAAACTTGCCCGAACGCATCATTCCTTGCCGGAATCGGTCCAAACGCATCATTCCTTGCCGGAATCGGTCCAAACGCATCTTGCGAGAATCGCCCCAAACGTCCAAAAAACAAGCAGCACGTTCTCATCAAAGAAAACGCACTGCTGAATTAGACTAGAGCCAGCCGAGCCAGAATTGTACCGGAGATGGACTGATTCAAATCCGTCTATCCCTAAGCATCAGAAGGAGCATAAACGCTCACCTTCTTACGGCTGCGGGTTTTATGCTCAAAGGTGACAATCCCGTCAATCAGAGCAAACAGAGTGTCATCCTTACCCAAACCGACATTCGTACCAGGATGGATTTTAGTACCACGCTGACGAACCAGGATATTTCCCGCCGTGACGACTTCACCGCCATAGCGTTTCACACCCAATCGCTGAGAATTAGAGTCGCGACCGTTTCTTGTACTACCGGTTCCTTTCTTGTGAGCCATGATTTAAAAATCTCCACGCTACATTCAATGATGTTCCAACGGTGAGTTCACCGTCTGGGGGAAGTCGAGGCAGACACGACGGCTACCCCCACAAACCTCTATTCTGCCTCAGCCGAGACCATTTCAGCCACCTCAGCCGGTTCATCGGTCGTGGCCGGTTCCAAGTCTAAGCTACGGGGAGCGGGGATTTCAGCTTCCGCTAACACCGTACCATTGACCGAAATGCTCGAAATCGCAAAACGGGTGAGTTCTTGGCGATGTCCCCGTTTTTTGCGGGTTTTCTTCTTCGGCTGCATCTTATAGACGATGACCTTACGACCCCGGAGGTGTTGCAGCACCGTCCCCCGAACCGTTGCGCCTTCAACCCAGGGTTGACCGACGTGAGCATCGTCTTCATTGCGGATAAACAGAACCTTATCGATGGTGATTTCGTCTCCAGGAGCCGCATCGAGTAGGTTTACATCGTAGAACCGACCGGGTTCTACCATGATTTGGGTTCCGCTGGTTTCAATAATTGCGTAAGTCATTCAACTGTCCTCAAAACTATGCCGTAGGGGTAGCCAAAATTCGCCGGTTAGGTCGAGTTGGCGTCGATTTGGCGTTTTCATCACCCGTTCCGAGCAGTGACACAAAACCAAACCCCTGATTATCACCCATAGGTGTAGGGGCTGTCAAGTTTCTCTGCGCTGGTTTACTCTTCTTCGTCGCCGTCTTCGTCATCGGCATCCGGCTGTTGCACCGGTTGCTTGATGGTGAGATAGCGCAGGACATCATCGGAGAATTTCATCGCTTTTTCCATGACCGCGATGGAGGCGCCGGGAGCCTTGTAGTTCATTTGCACATAGACGCCATCCCGATGTTTAAGGATGTCGTAGGCTAGGCGACGTTTGCCACGATGTTGCACATCGAGGTCTTCCGCGCCGTTTTCGAGCAAAATATTGCGATATTTGTCGATTTCCGCATCCGTGCGCTCTTCGCCGATGTCAGGGCGCAGGATGTACATGGTTTCGTAGATAAACTCTTTCATTCGCCGTTGTGAAGTCCTTGTGGTCGGAGTGGCTTCGGTGTCTCGCTCATGACTGAGTGGCACTGAAGCAAGGATCTTCCAGTGTATCGCAAAAGAGGGTGCTATTGATGAAATTGTTGGCGGTCAATAACGCGAAGCTGAGGGGTCACAGAAAGATAGACTCTGAATAATACTCCCGAATCGCCGTCAGCCCCTGCTCGCAAACCTGCAACGGCGGACATTCCAGCGGATTCTCCCCAACATTCAGCCGGAACAATCGCGGCAGATGCACCATAAACTCGGGAATCTCGCGAATCTGATTTCCCGTTAACTCCAACATTGATAAACTCTGCATCTGCGCCATAAACCCAGGAATCTCGCGAACCTGATTATTCGACAACTCCAACCCCGAGAATTGGGGAAGGCGGCTCAAACAGGGAGGAATCGCTGTAATCTGATTGCGAGCCGCGTACAACAGACGCAACTTCGAGAGTTCGCCAATAAACTCAGGAATTTCCGTCAAGCGATTCCCCGAGAGATTCAATCCCGCCAACTCCGGGAACTCCAACAGCACCTCTGGAACCTCCTGCAAGCCTAACCCATGTAAATTCAGGGTGTCCCGTCCCGCTGCTTTCATCGCCTCAACTCGGGCCTCAACGCTATTCTCCATCGCCGTTACCTCCTCAAAGTTCCCTCAATTCTAGCCTCGCCCCTTGCCAAAGTCTGCCCCCAGGACAGACACTGAAAACACGCCCTTGCTACTACTGGTTCTCAATCTCCGTGCGTCCTAATCTCCCTAACCAACGCTGGATTCTGGCGGATCTCCCTGAAGCTGAGATCCAATCTCTGGCTGAGTCTCTCAATGTCTCTCCCCTCATTGCCCAAATCCTCATGGAACGGGGCTTAGACAGTCCTGAGGTGGCTCGGATTTTCCTGGAACCCGATAGCCTGGAACTGCCGCCACCCCTTCAGGATTTCCCTGATTTAGCCCTTAGTCTCGATCTGATTGTGGAGATGATTGAGACGGAACGGGCGATCGCCATCTGTGGAGATTATGATGCCGATGGTATGACCAGTACCGCCCTACTGTTACGGGCTTTGGGACGTTTGGGGGCAAATGTCGATTATGCCATCCCCAGCCGCATGAGCGATGGCTATGGTATTAACTCCCGCCTCGTGAATGAGTTTGCTGAGGCGGGGGTGGGGTTAATTATCACCGTCGATAATGGCATTAGCGCCCACGGGCCAGTTGAGGAAGCCCGAGAATTGGGGATGGAGGTGATTATTACCGATCACCATGATTTGCCCGAGGTGATTCCTCCCGCCAGTTCCATTCTTAACCCCAAAATGGCCCCAGAGAACTCTCCCTATCGCGGTATGGCGGGGGKGGGGGKGGCCTATATGTTGGCCATGCACCTCGGAGAACATTTTGGACAGGGGGATGCGTTCCGACTTCCCATGTTGGAATTGCTGACGTTGGGAACGATCGCCGACTTGGCTCCCCTCACCGGTGTCAACCGATATTGGGTTTTACAGGGGTTGCACCTCCTGGCAAATTCGCAAATTCCGGGCATTCAGGCGCTCGTGCAGGTGTCGGGAGCGGGGGACAAGGGCAAAAAAACCC
Source organism: Phormidium lacuna HE10JO (assembly GCA_900149785.2). GTDB lineage: Bacteria > Cyanobacteriota > Cyanobacteriia > Cyanobacteriales > Geitlerinemataceae > Sodalinema > Sodalinema lacuna_A. The sequence goes on from FSSI02000036.1 coordinate 43,718, forward strand.
TAAAACCTGATGCCATTGGTTTCCGCCTCGGTCCTCGCATTAATGCGGTGGGGCGCATTGGTGATCCCCAGTTGGTGATTGAGTTGTTGTCGACAGATGACGAGGGGATCGCTTTGGAACGGGCCATGCAATGTGAACAGATTAACCGCACCCGCCAGGAGATGTGTGAGGAGATTGAACGGGAGGCGATCGCCTGGAGTGATTCGTTGCGCGATACCCTCCCTGAGACGCGGGTTCTGGTTCCCTTGCAAGCCAACTGGCATCATGGAGTAATTGGCATTGTCGCCTCACGTTTGGTGGAACGCTACGGAGTTCCGGTGTTTATCTGCACCTATGAAGATGAGGAATTGCAACAGGTGCGGGGTTCGGCCCGGGGGATTCCTGAATTTAATGTGTTTGAGGCTTTGGACTATTGCGGGGATTTACTAACGAAGTATGGGGGACATCCCGCCGCTGGGGGGTTTTCGCTCCCGGAAGCGAATTTAGAGGCCTTTCGTCAGCGGTTGAGTGAGTTCGCCTGTCAATGCTTGCAGCCGGACCATCTCAAACCGTTGGTTCGACTGAGTGGGGAGTTGGAGTTTGAGGATCTCGATTTGGAGCGGTTTGAGGAGGTTGAACAACTGCAACCCTTTGGAATTGGGAATCCCACGCCGGTGTTTTATTCGTCTCAGGTGCGGGTTTTGCAACAGAAGACGGTGGGAAAGGGCCATCTGAAGCTGGAATTGGCTCAGGGGGAGTCTGAGACGTCGATTGGGGCGATCGCCTGGCGTTGGGGTGAGTATTTCCCGTTACCCAGTCCCCTAGATTTAGCCTACAAACTGGGGGAGAATGAGTGGCAAGGACAGGTTTCGCTCCAGTTAGAGGTGGTTGGCGCTCGTCGTCCTGAGGGAGTGGTTTGGGAGTCTCGGACGAGTGAGGAGGAGATTCCCGAGGCTACGGTGATTGAGTCAACGGAGGTTGCTTCGGCTCAGGCTGAGGAGGCGGTGACTGAGGCGGGGGACACCCTACAGCGGTTTGAGTACCAAAATCGGGTCTATTTCTGTGGCCTCTACCCTCATGGAGAAACTAAAGAACTCCGCATTCGTAATGATCGCGGTCAAGTCTTGGCGGTGAATCAGGGTAGCCAAATGGGCCTGCTGGGAACCTCGCGGGATAATGCTCGCTATGTCGATGTGCGAGAACGGCGATTTTACGATTTAATAAAAGCAGCCCTGGCGGTGTTAAACGGCTCGTCGTCTTGATGTGGTTGTGCCAAACTCGGGAACCAATTAGCGAAAAGCCCGATGGCGATCGGGCTTAAGAGATGAGTCTCGAAGTCTCCTCAAGGTCTCCCGCTTTAGAGGTCACCACCCCGGAAGGCGAGGAGAAAGATCACCACGGGTCCCGAAACGAGAATCAAACCAACAAAGGTGAGTTGGAAAATGGGTTCCCAGTTGATTGACGTGAGTGCTGATGTTAACGCTTCCATAAAATCCTCTCAAACAGAAAAAACAGGGTCAATTACAAATCGCGGGAAATGCCGTTTAATATCTTACTGGCTGATGGGTCCTAAATTTTAAGAAACTTTACAAAAGTATAAATCCATGTCCCGTCAGCCTTGGGGGCGATCGCCCCTGACGACCCACCCCTATCATCCCTTGGAGTTTCCACCGTGGCAACCTGGCAATGTGTAAAACAGTGTGGCGCCTGCTGTTATCTGGCCCCTGAAGAGCGTCCCGACTTAGAGGAGTATCTCTCCCCCGAGGAACTCCAGCTCTACCTGAGTCTGGTCAAGGACGATGGCTGGTGTAAGCATTATGACCACGATACCCGAGAATGCGGCATTTATGAGAAACGCCCTGGCTTCTGTCGGGTGGATGCCCAAGAGTATGAGCGGCGCTATGATATTGATCCCGAGGATCTCGATGAGTTTGCCATTGACTGCTGTCGGGAGCATATCGAGGACATTTACGGCGATCGTAGCCTAGAGATGATACGCTTTGACCGCGCCGTCGGCAAACCGCGAATTTTGCGCCCCAAAGCCGATTGCTGACCGATCCCAGAGACCGAACCCTCAAACCCCATGTAAAATAATATGATGTTTGTTATCACGCCGCATCTGTGAAAGCTCCCACCCCTTCCCCAGTCCAAGACTCCCCAGAGCGTACCTCTCCCTCAACGCGCAAAACCTCCAAATCGATCCTAGGGATTTTCGGCTCGACCTTTATCACTATTTTCTTGGCGGAAATGGGGGATAAAACTCAACTGACTACCCTGCTAATGACCGCCGAGTCTGACGCGCCCTGGGTTGTCTTTTTAGGAGCCGCTTTAGCCCTAATTACCACCAGTTTAATTGGGGTTCTCTTGGGGCGTTGGCTCGCCAATCGTGTCTCGGAAGATACGATTGAAACCTTTGCCGCTGTCATTCTTTTGTTTATTGCCATTCTCCTCCTCGGAGAAATGGTAAGCCTTTAATGTTTAGGACGATTAACGATGGATTGGGATTTACTCGGATTAACCTTTATTGCCGTTTTTCTCTCAGAACTTGGCGATAAAAGTCAATTGGCTGCGATCGCCCTCAGTGGCAGTTCTAAATCCCCTCAAGCTGTCTTTTTCGGAACCGCTGGAGCCTTAGTTTTAGCGAGTTTTCTCGGAGTGCTTGCCGGGGATGCCGTCGCTGAACTTCTACCCACCCAAATCCTCAAGGGGTTAGCCGCTCTCGGGTTTGCCTTCATTGCCCTGCGACTACTTTGGAAAGACAGTTAATCGCCAACAGTTAATCGCCAACAGTTCATCGACAACAGTTCATCGACAACAGTTAACAGTTGATAACACGAAATATCGACCTCGGAAATCTTGACATTTTAACAAGAATGTGGTAATGCGTTAGGGGGGGCATAGTAGACTTCAGAAAAACTGAGGTTGCTACAATGAAGCTATTGCGCCCTCAACGTTGGCTAAACTTCCTGTCTCTACTCCCAGGAACTATCTTGACGGTGTTGACCATTGCCGTTGCCTTTCTGAGATTTTATGATGAACAAGACTTCAGCCTCCTCGGATACATCACCGAACCGCGAACCTGGAGCAACCGATGCACTGTGGCAG
>FSSI02000004.1:0-103386 GCA_900149785.2 Phormidium lacuna HE10JO
CTGACTCCTCATCTGACTCCTCATCTGACTCCCCATCAGCTAAGGATGTTCAGGATAACCCCGCCACCTCAGCCGATGAACCCGAGGAAACCCAAACCCCGTCGCCAACCCCTGAGCCGGAATTAGAGGATACCACCGCTGAATCCCCGATTCAGACCCCTAAAGCCTCAACTAAATCCTCAACGGCTGACAAGCCGAAATTTTGGCAAACAGGTATTTTCGCGCAAGTAGGACGTTTGTTGCGTCGCCAGCCGAAGACAACAACACCAACTCCTCCCGCCACCTCAGACTCTCAAGGAAAACCAGACCGAGAGCCGGATTTTGATCCAGACTTTGATTTCGATAACGATTTCGATAACGATTTCGATGACATTGAGGATCAACCGGGGTCCGAGACTCCGGCTCAGTCAAACGCGAGTCCTGAACCCAAACCTGAACCCGAATCTGAGCCAGAATCTCAACCAGAAGCCCAGAACGAGGCTCAACCTGAACCCGAACCTGAACCCAAACCTGAACCCGAATCTGAGCCAGAATCTCAGGAGGAACCTCAGAATGAACAGCCAGTCACCCCTGAACCAGAAGCTCAGAATGAGGCATTAGCAGAATCTGAGCCGGAACCTGAGCCAGAATCTGAGGTAAAGGCTCAAGCCAAAACTGAGCCGGAGAGTCAAAACGAGCCGCCACTCGCGACTGCGGTTGAAGACTTGTCGCCAGAGGCTCCCTCCGAGACAGAAGTCGCTCAGACGGATACTCAAACCGATGCTCAAACCGATGCTCAAACCGATGTAGATTCATCTGAATTTGAGTCTGCCGATGAGTCTGCCGATGAGTCTGCCGATGAGTCTAAGAACGGGTCTGAGGACGGGTCTGAAGACTCCTCAAACGCCGCCCATGAGGGAGATGAAGAGGAAGAGACCCCGAAGACATCTGACACGAAATCTGACGGCTCTAACTCATCAGCTTAGACGTTGGCTCAAATTGCGATCGCCCCTAGCCTAACCTGCGATGCGATCGCCATCACACCCATAAGTCGATCGCGATCGCCTAAACTTGTCCGTAATCTCACGGTGGATCTCAGGATCGATCACCCCGTCAGGGGGTAAGACCCCTCATACTAGAGATGTTCCGAGCTATCGTAATGTCGTATGATGAGCCAACTCATGGTGTCCATTCGTGAACTGGTACAGGAGGCGATCGCCAGCGGTTATTTGTCCCTTGATGCCGAAAACCAACTCCGTCAGCATCTAGCCACGAAGTATGACTTCGAGGACTTCCAAGCCGTCCTCGAACTTCAAGATGCGGCTATGGAAGGGCGAGTGCGTCAGGAATCACGGGAGTTATTGCAAAAGTCTGGCTAGTCTGAACCTGAGGATGACCGTTGTAGTCGTTGGATACGAGCCAGAACCTCCCGCCATTCCCGTCGCAGGGATTTCGCAGCATCGTCATCATGAAAATCCAAATAAACCAACGTTTTGCGGATGAGTTGATCGAACTCTTGAGGGGTCATGATTGATGCTTAAGTGTTTTACGCGTCTCGTCTCGAAGTTGCAGCAACGCCTGTTTAACGGGTTGATACCCCTCAACTAAACGCTGGTGTCCCTGTTGATGCTCCCTGGCGGTCACCGTCAGGGCAATTTGCTCTAAATCCGAACAGGCCTGCGACAACTCAGTGGCCCCGAGGGTTGCACTCGTCGATTTGAGAGTATGAGCGAGTCGTTGCACCCGGACTTTATCCCCTTGCGCGATCGCCTCGGAGCATTCAGACAATAATTGAGGAACTTCTTCGAGATAACTCTCGATGACTTCCAAAAACATTTGTGAATCATCCTCACCCACCAGCAACCAGAGCGATTCTAACGCCTCAGGATTTAACACCAACGCCGACGATTGAGGCTCAACATCCGGCTCAGATACAGGACTAGGTGCTGGAGTAGGTGCTGGACTCGCACTGACGGGTGGCATCTGAGGGGCCATCACCTCCAGAGATTGAGCCGGAGATTGAGCCGGAGATTGAGCCGAAGATTGAGTTGAACTCGGGGGCGTACCTTGCACAAAACCCTGCACAAAACTATCCCTCGTCAGCGAAGGACATTTCGCCAAGGCTCGGGCCAACTGTTCAACCCGAATCGGCTTACTCACATAATCATCCATTCCCGCCTCTAAACACGCCTCGCGATCGCCCTGCATCGCATTCGCCGTCATCGCAATAATCCGGGGTTTCGGGAATGGGAAGGTTTCTGCATCCACCACAATCCGGCGAGTCGTTTCCAACCCATCCAACTCCGGCATTTGCACATCCATCAAAATCACATCATAAGGTTGCCGGTGTAGAGCGCCAATTACCTCCAACCCATTGGCCGCCACATCCGCACGATAGCCCATGCGTTCGAGAATCCGCAAAGCCACCTTCTGATTAATCGCATTATCCTCCGCCAGTAGCACCCGCAACGCTGAAACCGCCGCCGGAATCGGCGTCGGTTCCGGGGAAACCGATCGCTTCCTAGGCAGCTCATCCCCTTGTCCGAGAGCCACCACCAACACATCATACAGTTGAGATTGTTTAATGGGCTTATTGAGAAACGCCACAAAATTGAGATCTTCATAATCCTTGCGAATCTCGGGCTTGCCAATCGACGTAAACATCACCAACGGCAAACGCTGTCCCTCAGGTCGTTGGCGAATTTTTTTCGCTAACGTTACCCCATCCATATGCGGCATCTGCATATCCAAGACCGCCACATCAAAACGAGCGCCATCCTCCAACAATACCAACGCCTCGGCCCCCGACGCCGCCGCAAACGGCTGCATTCCCCAAAACTGAGTTTGGCGGGTGAGAATTTGTCGATTCGTTGCATTATCATCCACCACCAAAATGCGAGCCTGTGCCAAATCCGGCTGCTGTTGCGTCAGATCCCGTAAACGCGACAGGGCGATCTCCCGCGCCTGAAACGTAAACGAAAACGTCGAACCGACATTCACCGCACTTTCAACCCACATCCGGCCACCCATCAACTGACACAGCCGCTGGGCGATCGCCAACCCTAACCCAGTTCCCCCATACTCACGAGTCGTCGAAGCATCCACCTGACTAAAGGGTTTAAACAGACGATCCAACCGTTCCTGAGGAATACCAATCCCCGTATCCCGCACCGACACCTGAATCTGATGAGTCGGATGAACCTGATCCATCTGCAAACTCTCCGAGGCCACCTCATCGAGAGGAGACGCCGACACCGACACCACCACCTCACCGCGAGCGGTAAACTTAATCGCATTCCCGAGCAAATTCACCAAAATCTGCCGTAGCCGAGTCACATCACCAATGACACTGTGAGGAACCGACGGTTCAATAAAACACGCCAATTCAATCCCCTTCTCCACCGCCCGAGATGCCAATAAATCCAACGCGCCCTCGACACAAGTGCGTAACTCAAAAGGATGTTCTTCGAGATCCAACTTCCCGGCTTCAATTTTCGAGAAGTCAAGAATATCATTAATAATCGTCAACAGAGCATCGCCACTGGTGCGAATCGTCTCCACAAAATCTCGCTGATCCAACGTCAGATCCATATCCAGCAACAACCCCGTCATGCCAATGACCGCATTCATCGGCGTGCGAATCTCATGGCTCATCGTCGCCAGAAACTCACTCTTAGCCTGATTCGCCGCCTCCGCCGCCTGTCGAGCCTGTTCCAGAGCCAGGTTTTGCCCCGCCAGTTGTTCCCGTTGTTGAGTCTCCTGTTCAAGTAATTGTGCCTGGGCCACCGCAATTCCCACCTGATCGGCCACCGACTCAACTAATTCAATTTCACTTTGAGTCCAATAGCGGAAGCGATCGCACTGTTGCAAGTCAATCAACCCATTCACCTGACCCTTATAGGAAATCCGCACCGCCAAAACCGATTTCAAGGACATTTGCCGGTATAACGTCGTCATCGGACCCAAGAGCGCGTCTTCATAGACATTGCTACTGGGAATCGCGCGATCGCTATCGAGAACCTTTTGTAGATGAGGATTGCCCACCACTGGAATCTCAACCTCCAACAGTGACGACATCCCATGACTCAGATATTCAGCGCGAATGGGGGCCTGAGGACGAGGCGTCTCCTCATAAGCATGGAGTAGACAGCGATCGACATTGAGAGTTTGTCCGAGCAGATTACAGGTGGTTTGGAAAATATCCTGTAAATCAAGTTTCGAGCGAATATCTTGGGTAATCGTTCGTAACAATAACGCCCGTTGGAACGAGCGTTGTACCTCTTGCTGAGCCGAATGGCGTTCAATTTCCCCCCCAACCCACTGAGCCATCAACCGTAACAGTTCACAGTCAGCGTCCGAGAACACACCGGGAGGCTGAGGATGAGGCGAAGAAAACGAGAGGGTTCCGTACACCTCCCCCGCCACCAGAATCGCCACCCCCAGATACGATTGCAGACGGCGATTACGATAGCCGTCGGAGTTGGCCCAGGGGGACTCCTGAACCCGCTCAATGGTCAACACCTGGCTGACATCGCCCCGGTGACGAATTTGCTCGAGGAGGATAGCATCTAAGGTTTCCGCCACATTCAAACTATCACCCGGTAGAGGCGGGAACAGGGTCGTCGGCGGCACATAAACCGCCAAGAGTTCATAGCGATCGCCATCAACATGGCCAATAGTACCAATCTCAAGATTAAACCGTTGCGCCCCCATCGACAGAACCCGATCCAAGCGAGTTTCAAAATCAAGCGATTGATTCGCCGTCACCTCATAGAGCGCGCGAATCGTGGCTTCACTTTCTCGCAGGCGCTGTTCAGCCTGTTGACGTTCCGCCACCTCCGCCTGAGCCTTGGCATAAAGTTGAGATTGGCCAATGGCGATCGCCACCTGAACACTCAGCTGTTGTAACAGTTCAATCTCCGAATGCTGCCAAGGACGAGGCTGATGACATTCATGGGCCACCAGTAACCCCCACAATTGCCCCGACTGGGCATCCGAGGAGGTTGTCTCGTCAGGATTGCGATTGAGAATCACCGGAACCACCAAATTCGCCCGCACTTGCAGTCGGCGCAACAAATTACGGTGACACGTTTGCAAATCCCTGGCTTCAATATCATCAAGGGCACTGATGCGGCCATCCCGGTAGGCCTCAACCTGACGTTCCCGGAAACAGGGATCATCGATCTTCTCTCCCAACAACTGCAAACAGCCCGGTTCAACAGATTCGACAACAATCTTGCCACTCCAATCTCGATTAAAACGATACAAGACCACCCGATCCGTATGCAGAAACTCCCGGACTTCCTCAACGGAGGTTTGCATCACCGATTCCATATCCAAAGATTGACGAATCCGTTGCGAGATCGTCGACAGGAGTCGTTCTCGCTGTAACTGTCGTTCCAGAGCCGCTTCAGCCAGCTTAATATCACTAATATCTTCAGCAATGCCGACAACTCGATAAATCTGGCCCCCATCATCGCGAACCGGGAAGGCCCGAGCGCGAATCCAGCGTAGGGTTCCATCCCCATTGAGGAGTCGATATTCCTGACTGGCCTGTTGGGGAGTCGGCTGTTGTAACTCAGCGGCGACGCGATCGCGATCCTCAGGATGAACCGCCTCAATAAACCGATGCGGATCTCGATAAAGATCCTCAGCCGAATGTCCCCAAAGTCGCTCATAAGCAGGACTCACGTAGATCATGCGCCCCGTTTCGGGGTCTCGCATCCAGAAGACACTATCGATGGTTTCAGCAAACTGACGGAACCGTTCTTCACTCTCAGCTAAGCGGGTCATGGCCTGACGGGAGTCGCTCACATCACGACAAGCACAGACGAGTAGGCCATCCCCACTCAGGGACAGAGAAATTTCTTCCCAAAACGTACTCCCATCTTTGCGCAGGGCCAAAGTATCCCCGCGCCAATGGTGACGTGATTGCAAAATCGGGAACACCTCAGCTTCAATCCGTTGGACTTCCTCCGGAGAATAGAGACAATGCCAGGTTTTACCGAGGAACTCCTCACAACTGTCATAGCCAAACAACGACACATGAGCTTGATTGACATAGACATAGGTTCCCGAATGAGCATCGAGCAGAGCAATCCCATCCATCGCCGCCTCAACGGCCAGAAATTGACGGCGCAAGCGTTCCTCATTCTGCTTGCGCTCGGTAATACTCAACCCCGCACCGCGAAAGCCAATGACCTGGCCCTCATCATCGAGCAGTGCAATCCCATTCACTTCTTCCCAAACAATGGTTCCATCGGGGAGAATATCTCGATGTTCGAGTTTAAATCTTTGGCCTTGTTCCTGGGCCTGAGCCAAAATCTGCTCAACCCGAGGGATGTCCTCCGGGGCCATAAATTTAAACGGGGATTCTCCGAGAAGTTGCGATGAGGGATAGCCTTTTACCGCTAAGACGCGATCGCTGACGAAGGTATAGCGTCCCTGAATATCGGTTTCCCAGAGATATTCTCCTGCCGCTTCGGAAACATCGCGAAAACGCTGTTCACTTTCCCGTAGAGCCGTTTCCGTGCGCACGCGATCGCGGATATCGCGAGCAAAGGCGCAATTTAACTCCGTCTCACCCAAATGCACGTAGTTGGCAGTAATCGCCATCGGGATCGTCTCCCCCCTCGCCGTCACATGGAACGCCTCAAATTGCAACGAGGACTGCTCGCGTAACGCCTGCCAATGCTCCTGCCAGCGTTCAGAGGTCATGGAGAGATCGAGGTCAAAAATGCGGCGGTTGAGGAGGTCTTCTCGGCTATAGCCGAGGATCTCACAAGCGGCATCGTTGACATAGGTGAAATTCCCCTGATAGTCGAGCCAAAAGATTAAATCCGCACAAGCATCGACCGCAAACTGAGTCAGACGTAAGCCTTCTTCCGTGCGTTCTCGTTCTGTAACATCACGGAAGTTCCAGACTCGTCCGACGATGCGATCGCCAATAATCTGCGGTTGAGAGTAACGCTCAACAATCCGTCCATCTTTGAGATGAACTTGATCAAAACTTTTATCTTCGGGATGCTCCAACAAAACATCAATTTGTTGTTTGAACCCCTCAGGATCACATAACAGTGGCTCAATAGCCCCCAAAATCGCGAGTCCGTCCCGTTGGGCCAGCAGGGAACTCTCGAGTCCCCACATTTCCTGAAACTGACGGTTATAAGTAATAACTCGTAAATTCAGATCTACCGCAATAATACCATCGGCCGTCGAGTCAAAGGTCGCTTGCAGCAGCGCCGAAAATTCCCAACGTTCAGCTTCAATCCGTTCTCGTTCTTGGATTTCAGCCGTCAGAGCCTGGTTCGCTTGAGATAATTCAGCCGCCGTGTGGCGCACTTGTGCTTCTAAATCTGCATAGGCTTGATGCAACGACTCGTCAGCCTCTTGTCGTGGAGTCACATCCTGCACCCAGGATGTGACTCCAATCACCTCCCCTGAAGCATTGATCATCGGCGTGTTATACCAGTCACAGACCAGAATTTCCCCCCGGCGATTCACATGGCGATGGGTGCTACGGCTTTCCTCCTGCTGTTGCAATACCCTAGACCAAACCGCATCCACATGAAGTTGTTCTTCATCAGGAACAATGATGTCCCTCGCCGGTTGGCCCAACACGTCGGCTTCGCTGTAACCAAATAATGCTTCAGCGGCTCGGTTCCAAGACCGCACACAAAAATTGAGGTCCCACTCAATCATACCCATGGGACTCTGTTCGACCAACCGGCGTAATTTTTGCAGAGCCTCCATCGACTCTGAGGCTGAATCCTTGGGCAATGAGTTCGGTGACGTGGGCATAATAGCAGAATCGGGGGGAACTGGGGATATCGACTCTCGACGCGGTTGACCCTGTTGTCTGGCGAACAGCCAAACGAGTCCCCAGAGGGGGATTCCTAGAAACATCATCCAGACGAGTGGACTTGATACACCCAACTCTCCCAGCCAGGACATGGTTTCAAGGAGAATCGACCAGAAACCCAAGTGCATCATTCAGGTAGAATCGCAAAACAACAGGACATTGACAAGGAACGGAAGAGGGATTTTAGCTGGATCAAGCCAGTTTGTTGACCGGCGATGAACCTCATCGTCCTGTGTCTATAGTTACACGGGTTAGCTTAAAATAGGTCGGTTTCGGCCGCATCAGCGTTTGGCGGCTCATCATCCCAATCGTCCTCATCCTCAGCTAAATCGAGAGGAGGAAGACTTAAGGCCGGTTGACTTCCACCGGAGGCGATCGCCTCTTGGGATGGGCTAGATGCTGACGGAATCGCCTCTAAGATAGCATCGAGAACTCGGGCCACGGGAATCAGTTTTAAACCCAATTCCGGCGGGTTCTGTCCTTTGGGGATAATGGCCCGTTTGAACCCAAGTTTAGCGGCTTCGCGCAAGCGCAATTCTAACTGAGAGACTTGGCGCACTTGTCCCCCTAACCCCACCTCACCAATGAGAACGGTATGGGGGTCTACCAGGCGATCGCGGAACCCAGACACCACGGCGATCGCCACCCCCAAATCGGCAGCTGGCTCCTCGACGCGAATCCCCCCCACTGAGGCCAGATAAGTGTCTAACTTGGACAGAGGAACCCCCACCCGCTTCTCTAACACCGCTAAAATTTGTTGCAGGCGGTTACTATCAATTCCCGTTGCACTACGGCGAGGGGAGCCAAAACTCGCCGGACTCACCAGGGCCTGCAACTCCACTAAAATCGGTCGTGTCCCTTCGCAGGCGACCACGGTACAGGTTCCTGATACCGTCTCATCCCGACTCCCCATAAACAATTCTGAGGGGTTGGCGACTTCTCGTAAGCCATTAGCAATCATTTCAAAAACCCCAATCTCATGGGTAGCTCCAAAGCGGTTTTTCATCGATCGCAAAATGCGGTGACTGGCGAAGCGATCGCCCTCGAAAAACAACACCGTATCCACTAAGTGTTCTAACACCCTCGGTCCGGCGATCGAGCCATCTTTCGTCACATGGCCCACCACAAATAAGGTGATATTCTCGCGCTTGGCCACCTGCATCAAGGCCGACGTACATTCACGCACCTGAGCCACCGATCCCGGCGCCGATGTCAGAGACGAAAAGTAAATTGTTTGAATACTATCAATTACCGCAAAATCGGGCTTGAGGGATTCTAATTCCCGTAAAATTGCCTCTAAATCCGTCTCCGGTAACAGAAAGAAATTCGGCTCCACCGCCAAAGTTCCTTCCCCTAACTCCGGCTCTCCCTCCGGCCCCCTGGGGTCCCCAGCGTCAGCCCCCAAATTTGCCCCCAAATCACCCCGTTGTTGGAGGTCAGCAGCCGGGGTCTCATTCGCAGGATTTTCGATGTGAGGATGCCCATCGAGGAGCCGCTGAGCGCGTAATTTAATCTGTTGCCCCGACTCCTCTGCCGAGACATAGAGAACCCGTGACTCTTGAGCCAAACCACTGGCCGTTTGCAGCAATAGAGTCGATTTACCAATCCCCGGTTCACCGCCAATCAGCACCAACGATCCTGGCACAATGCCCCCTCCGAGGACGCGATCGAGTTCCGCATACCCCGACGACATCCGCGCCACCGACGCATCAGCAATTTCTGACAAACGCACCGACGCCCGAGGTTGGCCCTCGGATTTCTCACCATTGGCAGCATTGAGATTACGATTCCAGGCCACCGCACTCACGGGGCGAGTCGTTGTTAGGGCCTCGATCGGTTCCGTCTCCACCAGGGAGTTCCAGGCCCCACAATTGGTACACCGACCAAAATATTGAGGAAACTCAGCACCACATTCTTGACAGACATAAATTGTGCGAGGCTTTGCCATAATGACTCAGTGGGTGGGGACAGGGGCAGCCACCCTCAGTCATCCCGAGGGCCGCGAGAATCGTGGCGAAACCCTGAAAGATAACCCTAGACAGGATTTCAACTTGATTCTAAACCTCGATGGGGTAGTATCTTATAGTGTACGGTAACAAACTTTATCAAAATAAAGGTTCGTTTAAGAGGCTTGAAGGACATTGGATAGTCAAAAAGAAAAAATTCTCGTGGTTGATGATGAAGCCAGCATCCGTCGTATTCTCGAAACCCGTCTGGCCATGATTGGCTATGACGTGGTAACGGCGGCTGATGGCGAAGAAGCCCTCGACACGTTTCGCGACAGCCAACCGGATTTGGTGGTGTTGGATGTGATGATGCCGAAACTCGACGGCTATGGCGTCTGTCAGGAACTCCGCAAAGAGTCGGATGTTCCCATCATTATGTTGACAGCGTTAGGGGATGTTGCCGATCGCATCACCGGCTTAGAGTTAGGGGCGGATGATTATGTGGTCAAACCCTTCTCACCGAAAGAACTTGAAGCTAGAATCCGCTCGGTCTTACGACGGGTAGACAAAATTAACAGTACAGGGATTCCCAGTTCGGGAGTGATCCAAGTTAATACGATTCGCATTGATACCAATAAACGCCAGGTCTATAAGGGCGACGAACGTATCCGTTTAACGGGGATGGAGTTTAGTTTATTAGAGTTACTGGTTAGCCGCTCAGGAGAACCGTTCTCGCGCTCTGAAATTCTACAAGAGGTTTGGGGCTATACTCCTGAACGTCATGTGGATACGCGAGTGGTGGATGTACATATCTCCCGACTACGGGCCAAACTCGAAGAAGATCCCAGTAACCCGGAGTTAATCCTCACGGCCCGAGGAACCGGGTATCTCTTCCAACGCATCATTGAACCTGGAGAAGAGTAGAATCTTAGGCAAGAGGCAAGAGGCAAGAGGCAAGAGGGTACGCCTCGAAGACACGAGGTACACAAGGGAGATAGGGATGGGTTTCCCCCCGGCTACCTATTCCCTATTCCCTATTCCCTATTCCCTATTCCCTATTCCCTATTCCCTGTTCCCTATTCCCTATTCCCTATTCCCTATTCCCTATTCCCGATTCCCTGTTCCCGATTCCCTGTTCCATGTCTGACACCAACGCCATACTCCGGCAAATTCCCATTGTTGCAGGGTCTCTGGGAGGAACGTTACTCCTAGTGAATCGCCTGTTAACGGATAATCTCACCACTTGGCAGGTTCGCTCTGATGTTCTCGGGGCGATTATCTGTGCAGTGCTGATTTTGACGGGGTTACTCTGGCAACGGGTACAGCCGAAACCCCCCGATTCGGTCATGTTGCAGGGAGAAGAAGGCCTGGAACTAGCTGACGATTTACCCGATTCAGTGCAGCGAGAATTGGCTTGGTCTTCTCAGTTATTATTGACCAATACGGTCACGAAAACCCTCGTGGTTTGGTATCAGGGACGGGTGCTGCTGCGACGGGGAATTTTGGCCGAACAGACGACGGTGGAACTTGGAGCGATCGCCCAACGGGCCATCCACACCCAAAAACCCGTTTATCTCGTCAAACTCGACCTCTATCCTGGTCGACTTGAGTTCAATTATTTGCCGCCTAACACACAAGGGGTAATTTGTCAACCCCTTGGCGGTGAAGGATTAATGATTTTAGGGGCCAATGCCCCCCGCAGTTACAGCAAACAAGATGAAACCTGGATTGCGGGATTCGCTGAAAAGCTCGCCGACACCCTAGAGCGGGAACTCTGATGGTAGGTCATCAGGGACGTTATATCCGTCAACCCTGGCTGATGTTGTTGCTGGTCATTGCCCTGGGGGGACTGTTGCGGGGGCTGAATTTAGGAGAAAAAGCCCTCTGGCTCGATGAACTCCTGACGGCTATTTTTAGTTTAGGGCGGGGAATAGCGGACATTCCCCAAGCTGAATTTATCTCCGTCTCGGCCGTGCGATCGCAGCTAAGTCTCAACCCCGAGGCCAGTTGTCAGCAGATTGCCATCACCCTCAGCCGTGAATCGACCCATCCGCCTCTATTTTTCTGCTGGCTTCAGCATTGGTTGCGTCTGATTGCCCCTCTGAACCTATCTTTAGCCCAACAGTTGCGATCGCTGCCGGCCCTGTTGGGGATTCTCGCCATTCCCAGCCTCTACTGGCTTAATCGTCTGGCCTTTTCCCGAAAAGCAGGACTGTTGGCAGCGGCCTTAATCGCCTTATCTCCCTTCGCCGTCTATCTCTCCCAAGAAGCCCGTCACTATACCCTACCACTACTGCTCATTAGCCTCAGTTTAGGGGCATTGGTCCGCTGGGGACAGGGCCAATGGGGCGATCGCCCCCTACCGCGAGGAACTCGCCCCCTCTGGGTTCTCTGCCATAGCATCGGACTCTATAGCCACTACTTCATGGCGATCGCCTACATCGCCCAAATCGCCACCTATCTCAGTCTTACTCTTGCCCTCAAGTTTGCCCCTAGCCTGGGCATCAAACCTCGCGTCATCTCCGAAAATCCATCTTCTCGGGCCATTCCCCTGAGTCATCTTCTCAGCCTTATCCTACCGGGGCTAGTCTTTTTGCCCTGGCTATCTCATTTGGGGCAACATCTGCAACGCTCGGAAACGGACTGGTTCCAACCCTTTGAACCGAGTTGGACCGATCACTTCGCCCCCTTGCTGCAAACCCTAGCCAGTTGGGTGGTGATGTGGGTGACGTTACCCGTCGAACATCAACCGTGGGCGATCGCCATCCCCGCTGCTGTGGCGATGGTGGCCCTGAGCCTGGGGTTAGGAATCACCGCCTGGCGAGGCGGCCAACATCTCTGGCGTTCACCGGCCTCTCGACTGCCGCTACTGATCCTCATTCTAGTGACGCTGTGGAGTTTGTTGGGCTTTGTCTTCATCGTCTATGGCTTAGGCAAAGATATCACCATCGCCCCACGCTATCACTTCGTCTACTATCCCAGTCTTTGCGCCCTAGTCGCCGCAGCACTTAGCACCTATAAATCTCCCAAAATTCCCGCCCTTGCCCTGATGATGGGAGGAATGAGCAGCCTAGTGGTGATTTCGGGCCTCGCCTTCGAGAAACCCTATCAGCCGCGTCAGGTGGCCCAACAGTTGCAGCGATCGCCCGCCTCAACCTTAGAAGTCGTGATCGGCTATGAAAACAGCCAAGAAATCGCCCTGGGGCTAAGTTTTGCCCTCGAACTTCCCCCCGAGACAGCCGTGGCCTTCCTTCCCCGTGACGGTGGATACGAGCAAACCTGGCAACAACTGGCTCAACTTCCCGGATTGTCTGCCTCACAGCCATCAACGCGCCCTGAGGTCGATCTGTGGATCATTGCCCCAGGCTTACGAGAAGCCGAGTATCCTCAACAGGTCGAACGAGAAGCCCTCACCTGCGATCGCCGCCCCGATGACTACTACCGTCTCGGGATTCCCTACCAACGCTATCACTGTCAGCCTTCACCAGTCTGATTAGAATGGAGAGAAGAGCCTAGGGCCTGCACCCCATTTGACTATGTTTGTTCAAAAATCTTCCTATGAAAACGCGATCGCTCGCTACTGCGATACGCCAGACACCCTGGAGTTGTTGCGACAATATCGCCCATACCTAGAGGCGATTCCCAGTCTGCGGCGACCCGATGATAGCTTAATTTTGCTGCCATTTCCCCTTGTTCGACTACGGGAATCCCTCAGTCAACGGGGTTTAAGTGGCTTAGACATTCGCGCCGGAGAGACCGTTTGTTTACCCTGCGAGTTGGGGATTATCATGTGTGAACCTGACTGGCAAGTGAAAGTCGGGGTTGAGATCTTTATCCTCATCCATCGCCCCCAGGAAGACTTCTCCGACCTCCTGCTACGCTGGCGACAAACCCAAGTGTTACTCGATCGCGGCTACGAATGGGTGATGCCCTACCGCTATCGTCACATCTACAGTGAAGCGGCTCAACGCATCTTTCCCCTCTTTGTGCTGTTTGAGGAAACACCCCAACATATCAAACGAGGCTTAGAGGGGGCCAGTCTCCCCTATGTGGTTGAACCGAGTCCCGTTCAGGAGTCGGAATTGGAGGAAGACTTGTTTTCAATCGAAAGTCCAACCCTTTAAATTCCATTCTTTCACATTCACCCATTTCCAAGATGAAAGACCAACAACATCCCCAAGCCAAACTCGATCGCGCCGCCATTAACAGCCTACTGGCGGCAGATCCCAATGATCTCAACTTGGCAGAACTGGCTCGATTACGGGTTCGCTACAAGGGATTTCCCGGCGCACGAGATATTCAAAATGACCTCGATACGTTGCTCAAACGCTGGAATCTCAGTGAAGAAGACCTCTTTACCAAAACCCGGCAACTGCACGGTAGCGCCCGTATCTTCAACGTGGGAACCCGCAAAGCTGATGAAGAAGACTGGAGTTAAGCCCTAATTACGTCGGGCAAATTCCAGGCTATTTTCCCGAATGGTGACATCATAGCCATCGAGAAAGTCCTGTCCGAGTAGCCCCAGTTGTAAGCCCTCGGCGATGGTAACGGGGGTATTGCGCAGCACAATTCCACTGAGTTCCATTGAGGCCACATAGCCGATATCCATTTGAACCCCCCGTTGACTGGCGGTGTCAATAGTAGCCGTCCCGGCCCGGCCGATGTTCAACTCTTGGGCCATCTGTGCCGTAATCACCGTACCACTGGCCCCAGTGTCGAACAGCATTTCATAGGAACGACGGCCGTTAAAATTAACTTCCACCACCGGAATACCCCCAACACGGCGTAGAATTGGGACTTCGATCGCGGTTGCGGCCCGAGAGTCAGAGCCAGCCGCTGCCCCAGGGGAGACGGACGTGTCTGCTGTTCCTGAATCGGGGGGACTCGGACAGAGATTATCTAAATTGATAAGCTGACCATGGCCATCGACGAAAAAGCAGCCTTCAAATTCTTGGGAGTGGGCGGGTTCCGGGAGTCCGAGGAAGGCGATCGCGGCGATCGAGAGCCAAACTGTTCGTTTCATGATGTCAATCGTTAGGGTGTTAAGGTTAATCGTAAACATATGGCAGCCGTCCCCTCCACACTCTAGCAAAGGCCCCATCGTCACAAGGCCCCATACAATCAATGCCATATACAATGCCATATACAATCAATCCCACATAGCCTGAAGCATTTAACAAGGCGGCTTTGTGCCAGATTCTCAACTGTCTCGCCTGTGGCTGGCCTTGGGCTTAGATTTGCGGCGATCGTTTGAGTATAAACAGGACAGCACTGAAACTGTATCAGAAGGTTGAGGCAGAGCGAACCGGGGCGATCTTAGACTAAATGGCAGTTGTTCCCTTGTCGTTCCCTTACGTCACGTCCTTATGAACCCCACAGATTTAGCCTTTTCCTCTGCCCTCGACCAAGCGGCCTTAATTCGCTCTGGGGAGATCTCCCCCCTAGAACTGACCCAAGTCTATCTCGATCGCATTGCCCGCCACAACGATCGCCTCGGCGCGTACATTACCATTGCCGAAGAACGAGCCATCAAGACCGCTAAGCAACAAAACGAGCAATGGAGTCAGGGCGATCGCACCAGCTTACCGCCCTTTTTCGGGGTTCCCATGCCCATCAAAGACCTGGCCCCCGTCGCCGGACTGCCCTGTATGCGAGGCTTGGCCGCCCTGCGCGATCGCATTGCTGAGTACACCCCCGCCCATGTTCAAGCCATTGAAGCCGCCGGGTTTAACCTCCTCGGTAAAACGTCGACTTCAGAACTCGGCTCCATGCCCTTCACCGAACCCATGGGCCTGCCCTCAGCCCGCAATCCCTGGCATCTCGACTATACCCCCGGTGGCTCCAGTGGTGGCGCGGCGGCCGCTGTGGCGGCGGGATTAGCTCCCTTGGCTCACGGCTCGGATGGCGGCGGCTCGGTGCGCGGACCCGCCGGCTGTTGTGGCTTGGTGGGGTTCAAACCCTCCCGAGGGCGCATCTCTCAAGCCCCAGAAGGAGAACATCTCATGGGACTGGCCACACCCGGCCCCCTAACTCGCACCGTCCGGGATGCAGCGGCGCTGCTGGATGTCATGGCTGGCTATGTCCTCGGAGATCCCTATTGGCTGCCGAATCCTGAAACCTCCTTCCTCGAACAAACTCAGCAAGCACCTCCACGTCTGAAAATTGCTGTGGCCTCGGAGATTCCCCATTGGCCCATCCACCGAGACTGTCAAGCCGCCGTCGAGAGAACCGCTGAGCAATTGGGCCAGTTGGGCCATGAATTGGGGGTTGGTTGTCCCGATTTTTCCGATTTAGCCGCCCCCTTTCAACAGATTTTTGCCAGTGCGATTGCGGCGACGGGGGTTCCTCCTGAAGCCCTCAGCCCCATTAATCGTTGGCTGATGGAACAGGCCGGGACGGCCGCTGAACTCTGGCAGTCCATGGCTCAACTACGCTTTCTTTCGCGCCAAATTGTTGGTTTCTTCGCCGATTGGGATATCTTGCTGTTGCCCACTTATGCCCATCCCATTATTAAAATTGGTGAATGGGCCGATCGCAGCCCTGAAGAGACGTTTGACGCCGTCAGCCGCTGGGTGATGCCCTGTCCTCCCTTCAACGCCACGGGCCAACCTGCCATTTCCTTGCCGGCCGGCTTCGATGAGCGAGGACTGCCGATGAGTGTACAATTAGTGGGAAAACCGGGTGCAGATGCTCAAGTCTTGCAACTGGCGGCGCAACTCGAAGGACTTGAGGGATGGACTCAACATCGTCCGCCTGAAACGGTAAGCTAAAGACGCAGTACAATCAGCGGGCGCTAAATACTCCCGTTTACTGGCGATGAATGCAAAAAAAGTGGGTTTCTGGGCAGTGATCTTGATTGCCATCTTTTTTATTCTGGATGGCGATCGCTGGGAGTTTCTCCCGCAACCGGTGCGCAGTGCAAGTTTTGAAACGCGAACCTTTTTGATTGGCTTGTGGCCAGACTGGTTGAAACCTAAGGATCGTAATGAAGATATGGAAGAAGAAATTGAACGGTTACAAGGACAGGTCGTAGCACCGGTTCCAGAACCATCCTGCCTACCGTTGAGTGACTCCTCAAGTCTTAGTTGAGTCACATAAGATAGGACAATTTGAGGCAGTGAAAGCCCCTCTATCTAAAGGTTTTACTGTCTTTTTTGTCCTTTTTGATTTTCGCTTTATTGGGTCGATTGGGTCTAAAAATTAGTCTAAAAATTGGTCTAAAACCATGCACAATTGTTCGGTGTTCATGATGATGGATTATTCGAATTCTTTCTCCCCACTATGACTCGTGTTTCCCTACTGTTAATTTCTAGTCTGATGGCCCTGTGGGTCGTGGCGATCGCCATGTTGGCCGTCCAGAACGCTAGCGCCGTCTCCGTGCAGTTTCTCATGTTCGCCTCAGTTCCCATTCCCCTAGGGACCCTGATGGCCTTTTCCGGCGCCTTCGGACTCCTGACCGGGGCGATCGCCATTGCCATAACCGCTAAATAACCCCTATCCTGCAAACGCCCCTTCTATCCTTAAACATATCCTTAAACACCATGACGGATCTTGCCATCGGCATCATTGGCGGTAGTGGACTCTACCAAATGGATGACCTGGAAAACCGCCAAGAGCATCAGCTTGATACCCCCTTCGGAGCGCCCTCCGATACCCTCGTAACGGGAACCTTAAAGGGAGTCCCCGTCGCCTTCTTAGCGCGACATGGACGCCATCATCATCTGTCCCCTTCCGAACTCCCCTTCCGAGCCAATATTCATGCCTTCAAACAGCTTGGCGTACAATACCTCATTTCCGCCTCAGCCGTGGGATCTCTGGCCGAAGCCATCAAACCCCTAGACATGGTGGTTCCCGATCAATTTATCGATCGCACTCAACATCGTACCGCGACGTTTTTTGGTGAGGGACTCGTTGCTCATATTGGTTTCGCCGATCCCGTCTGTCCTCAACTGGCCAGCGTCATCGCCGACAGCGCCAGTTCTCTGTCCCTCGATGGCGTGACCATTCACCGAGGGGGAACCTATGTCTGTATGGAAGGGCCAGCCTTCTCAACCCGCGCTGAATCCCACCTGTATCGCAGTTGGGGAGCCAGTGTCATCGGGATGACGAACCTCACCGAAGCCAAACTGGCCCGAGAAGCGGAAATCGCCTACGCCACCCTAGCCCTCGTCACCGACTACGATTGCTGGCACTCGGATCATGATAGTGTGACCGTCGAGATGGTGGTCAATAACCTCCGTTTGAATGCTCAAAATGCTCAACAGGTGATTCGCGATGTTGTCGCTCGTCTCCATGCGAATCCCTTTGTTAGTGAGGCCCATTCAGCCTTAAAGTTTGCTATCTTAACTCCCTGGGAGAGAGTTCCTGAAACCACAAAAAGCAAGTTAGAGTTACTGCTCAAGAACTATATTTGATCTCCCGTTTGCGGGGGGTGTGAACCGCTCAATAAGTCTGTCCCCAGATAGAGGTCGATCCCCCGTCTAACTCGATATGCTCAAAGACAGATCGCGCTTGGTCAATTCAATCCCAACCTGAAGGCCTCATCCTCCCCACCGGGTAGGGTGAGGTTTTTCCCATCTCGCTAACCCAGACAGGGTCGTTTAGAATGAACTGTTCGTCGTTGTGCATTGTGCGCGGTGATAATTAGGCGTGGCGATCATTATGCGTGGCGATCATTATGCGCGGTGATAATTGTGCGTGGCGATAACTATCCATTCACCCATTAACTATTCACGTTATTTAAGAGGATTAGGCTGTGGTCGTAGATTTCTCCCCTCCAGAAACCTTACTTGCACAACTAATTGAACTTCGTAAAGCCATCATCCGGGATGCAACCCACTCCTTTGAGCAATGGCGACCCTTTATTTGGCGCAGTAGCTTTCGCAGTGCGGCTTGGAACTTGGCGTATTATTTAGCCTTGCAGCAACGGGATGCTCAAAAACTCGAACGGGCCTTAATGCCTTGGGGGTTATCCTCTCTCGACAGTGGTATTAGTAGTGTTTTGCCACACCTTGATGGAACGATCGCCTCCCTCGGTGCCGTCTGTCGGATTAACCCGACGCTATTACCTCAGCATCCCTCTCCCCGGGCCTTCTTTCGGGGGGAACGGCTGTTAAAACGTCATACCCACGAACTATTCGGCGATCGCCCTTGTCACCCTCATGATCACCATCATTGGATTGTTCCTTGTCCCAGCTTGCCCCTTGATGCCTCCTTTTGCCAGCAGTTGCAACAACAGCAGGTGACGGCTTTACGCATCGACTTACGGGAAACCCCCGAACAGGGGGCCACTGCGATCGCCCAATTCCAGGCCAGCCAACAGCCCACTCAAGAGAGTGGCCATCCCCGCTGCAAACTCTGGCTCACGCTGGACGAAAAGGAGATCGGCGATCGCCCTCAACCTCAAAACCAGCCCGTCCGTTGCCATCGTCTAACCCTAAAAGACATTCTCCAGACCGCCGATCTCATCGAAATCACCAACCTAGGCAATCCCGAAGCCTTAACCCAACTTCATCACGCCATCCAAGAACAAACCCCGAGCGATCGCCCCTATCCTGGTATTATCGTGAGCTTGCATCCAGACATCTGCCTAGAACAACTCTCCGACATCATTATACGTGGGGCCGGCCGCTATCCCTTTGGCATTGGCATTCCCCCCGCCTTAATCCCCCAAGTGCAGCTATCTCGCACCGGCCAACGCTACCAGGCGATTCTTGACCGGTGTCAAGCCGCTTGTATACCTGTGATTCTCATGAATCAAACCGAGGCCAGTCCCCAGGAGTCCTTAAATGGGGGAAGCTCGCCATTAGTCGCCATCTTGCGATCGCTCCCCTGAACAGCCGTTCCTAAGCCTCTTCCTCCTCAGCCACCTCATAAACCTGTCCTTGGGCCACCACCACATCCCCTGGCACAAGTTTACGACCGCGACGAGTTTCTACCGCACCATTGACTAGCACTTCGCCATACTGAATTAAGACCTTCGCCTCACCCCCAGTATTGACCGCGCCAACCCACTTGAGAAATTGAGCGAGTTTTATCGTTATGGGATCGTCACTCATACAGCTTAGCGGCTCCCATTCGACCCGTGATGGATACGAGCCACCTGTTCCGCCGATAGCCACGGCATATTGGGGTCGCGATCGTTCTGGGCCACCGACTCTGTAGACTGTTCTTGAGAGGGCGATCGCCGATACCCCGGCACCAACTCCTCCACATCCTCAGGTAACGAGAGGAAACATTGTACTGGAGAGGCTTCGAGCATAGCATTCTCATCCGGTGGCACAAAATCATGACGAATACTGTCGTACTCCAACACCTCCCCGGTCTCAATATGATAAATCCAGGCGTGTAAATGGAGCTTATTGCGATACAGCTTCGAGTGAATCACCGGATAAGTCCGTAAATTCTCAATTTGAGTCAGGACATTTTCCGCCACCGCCACCTCTAACAGCGTTTCCCCATCCAAATGCGAATAATTTTCCTTCAACAATTGCCGAGTCGCTTCAGCGTGACGTAACCACTCATACACCAGAGGCATCTCCTCCTCTAAGCTGCTGCGTTTGAGTAATCCCTTCATCCCACCACAGTGAGAATGGCCGCAGACAATGATATGCTCAACCCCCAGAGCTTGCACCGCATACTCTACCGCCGCACCTTCACCACCATTGGCCGCCCCAAACGGGGGAATGATATTCCCCGCATTGCGGATAACAAACAATTCCCCAACTTCGGCATTCGTAATCAAATTCGGGTCAATCCGCGAATCCGAACAGGTAATAAACAGAACCCTGGGTTTTTGTCCATGGGACAATTGCTCAAAGAGTTCTTGGTGGGTACTAAAATAATTCGACTTAAATTGTCGCAGACCCTTAAGCAGTTTTTTCATGATGTCTTAGTCTATCGTCCGTGAATGCGTCCGTGAATGCCTGTAACGCCCCCAAGCTGGCGAGCCGGGAGTCTTGGGGAGTTTAACTCCATCTAGCCGCTGCTGGCCCTAGGCGATCGCCCCGCGAGTCGGCCTCAACCATCGAGTCCAACGCCTAACAAGCCCCAATGAAGCTCACCCCATCTAACCGAGGTCAAAATTTGGTTTCCGACAGTCGCAGAAACTCCGTATTAACACCAGATTCGCGAGTTAGGGCAATTTTACCAGTTCGAGCAATCTCACGAATGCCAAACTTCTGTAACACCTGAGCAAAGGCTACCATCTTGCCGGGATCGCCTACCACCTCAAGAATTAACGAGTCGTCAGCCACATCCACCACCCGAGAGCGAAAAATCTGGGCCAACTCCACAATTTCCGAGCGGGTGCTACTCGTCGCATTGACCTTCACCAACATCAACTCCCGTTCCACACAGGGAATTTCTGTAATATCCTGAACCTTGAGGACGTTGATCAACTTATAAAGTTGTTTGACAATTTGCTCAATGACCTGGTCATTACCATTGACCACCATCGTCACCCGGGAGACATTACCCTGTTCCCCGGTTCCCACTGCCAAACTTTCGATATTAAAGCCACGACGGGCGAACAGTGCCGCAATACGAGTCAGCACGCCCGCCTCATCTTCTACCAAAACCGAGAGCGTGTGTTTCATTGTGTGTTTTTTCTTAAGAATTTCCTAGGCAACCAATCGTTACTTGTATCATAAAAACGGCTCGAAATTGTAAAAACAAAGAGAAAACGATCTATGAGTTGGTTAAGCCGAATTTTTGGTAAAGAAGAAGAGGAAAAAGCCTACGAGTTTCCGCCGATGCCCATCAAAGAAGCCGTTGAACAGGCTGGAGGCAGCATTGCTGCCGCTGCCGCTGGCGCCACGTCAGCCGAGGAAGCTGAATCTGGGGAACCCATTCCACCCGAACGAGTTGGCCTAGATGGCAAATATGACCAAAGTGGATTAGCCAAACGAGTGGTGCGGGCTTTTGACGATAACCCAGACACCAATGACATCGAAACCATTTGGGTCGCCCAACTCGGGACGAAAGTGGTACTCAAAGGCACTGTGCCGACTCAAGAGGATCTCGATCGCCTCGTCGGTATTGCCGAGGGCGTAGAAGGAGCCAGCGAGGTCGACACCAGCGAAGTCGAGGTGAGCGCCTAGTCGCGACCTAACCGGTCAACCCAGAGAGACATCAATCATCTCTCTGGGTCTGTTGAGGCAATTAGTTGACGACGGCCTCAGCGATGGGCATCTTCAGCCCTCTTTCACCGCTTTAGCCGCATCACCTCGTTCGAGAACTAAGCGTAACATCGGCGGCGCCACAAAGGTCGTCGCGATGACCATGACGATGATGGCAGCTTCGAGAGATTCCGAGAGAACCCCACTCGCCGCACCCACACCAGCAAAGACAAGACCGACTTCACCCCGAGGAATCATCCCCACACCAATCGCCAGACGATTGGTATCAGGTTGGCCAAAGATGGTGAAGCCCGTGATCACTTTACCGATGATCGCCACCACAATGAGGAAGGTGGCAATAATCAAGCCCTCGCGATTACTGGGAACCGCTGGGTTTAACACCGCCAAATCGGTACGGGCACCGACCACGACAAAGAAGACGGGAACCAGCATATCTGCCACAGGAATCACCTGTTCTTCTAACTCATGCCGTTTTTCCGTTTCGCCGAGAATCAAGCCAGCCGCGAAGGCCCCAAGAATCGCCTCAAGTTGAATCGCCGCTGCGATATAGGACAACAGAAACATGACAATCAGCGAAACGATCAAGAGGGGACCGCGAGTTTTCAGTTTGTCCACCAGGGAAACATAATAAGGTGCTAGGAGGCGACCCACTAAAATCGTGCCAATGAGAAAGGCTCCAGCACTAACGGTTAGAAAGAGAATATTATTGACCTGGACTTCCCCAGTTTTAACTAAACTGGCGACCACGGCTAGGACGACGATTCCCAAAATATCATCGAGAACTGCTGCCCCGATGATGATCTGTCCTTCTTTGGAACTGAGTTTATTAATTTCTGCCAAGACTTTAGCGGTGATACCAATGCTCGTTGCCGTCAGAGCTGCACCGGCAAAAATAGCCGGAATGGCTGGGGTCTCAAACAGGTAAATCAGGCCAGCCGTTCCCATAGCAAAGGGTGCGACAACCCCGACCACTGCAACAATGGCAGCTTGGGGACCATATTTAATCAGTTCCCCAAGCTCAGACTCTAAACCGATTTCAAACAGGAGAATAATCACCCCCAATTCCGAGAGGATATTAATCACTTCACTCTCGGCAGAAAACGAGGCGGCTAGGGTTTCAGGGGTCAGTTCCCCCGTCGCTTCAATGAAGCGAAAAATCAGAGAGTCGCCAGCTTGCGCCCCACTCTCGGGGAAAATAATCAGGTTTAAGACTGAAATACCGACGACGACTCCACCCACCAAATCTCCTAACACGGGAGGAAGATTGATGCGCGCACAAATTTCGCCCCCCAGCTTGCTGGCCAGGTAAATTACAATTAAACTCAGCAGAACACCGCCTAAGACGGTTGCTCCATCGGCTTCTGCTTCCGTTGCTGTGGCTAAAAGGGGTGAAAATCCACCGGGATCGATAACAAAATTAAATGAGGGTGATAAGGTCATTGTCAATGCTTAACAAAAGGTCTTTCGTAGGATCTACCCTGTCTAATGTACAAGAATTGTGGCGACCTGTGACGATCGCGGTCCCAGTCTGACCCCTCGCCCCAATTTCGGGTGCCATTGTTACAATTCATGGGAATTCCCGGCCAATCTTAAGCTCATCGCCTTTAGCTAATCCATCGCAATGAGCTAGACCTGAGCCAAAATGTCTTCGATATCCTTGTTCTCTCCTCAACTCTTTTCTCAACTACGATGCCAAAGAGACTGCAACACCGCGTTCGACCTCTGCAACTGATACTGCTGTTGAGCCTTGGCCTCGTTGCCTTGGTTGCTGGCATCTTCTGGTCCGGTCGTCGCGGGGGCGAGGAGTTTCCCCCTCAGACCGAGAATTCAGATGCCGTGGCGGCTCTATCCCTGAGGCCGTCCCGACAGCAGGATGAACTTGAACGCTTGGCCGAGGGGCCAGCCTCTGCCGATCGCGATCGCGCCGCCTATCTGTTAGCGGTTCAGGCCATCGCCGAGGGCCAGCCCGATGAGGCGATGGCCCGACTGGACTCAGTACGCCCGCGATCGTCCCATCTCGGGGGCTATATTCTGCTGGCCCAGGCCCAAGCTCAGAACTTGGCCGGAAATGATTCTCAGGCTCAAGACCTCTATCAGCAGATTCTCCGAGATTTTCCTGAAGATCCCCTGGCGGCTGAGGCCCTATATGCCTTAGGGCAAGGGGAGCCGCAGTTCTGGGATCAAGCCCTAGAGGAGTTTCCTCGTCATCCTCGCAGCGCGGAAATTGCCCTGAAACGGCTCGAAACGCAACCGAATAACCCAGATCTCCTCAAGGTCCTCTCAACCCACCTCTATTTGGAGAATTTTACGGAACTGCTCGATCGCCGGGTGAGCCAACAGGGTGAGCGTTTGACCCCAGAAGATTGGGAAACCATCGCCTTTGGCTATTGGGAAAAAACCCTCTATGGCAAAGCCGGGAATGCTTACGCCCGTGCGGCCAATACACCGCGCAATCTTTACCGTACCGCCCGAGGACTGCAATTGGGAGGGGAACGCAACCGCGCTCGTCAACGCTATCGGATTCTGATTCAGGCCTTCCCGGAGGCGCCCGAGACCGCGACGGGCCTGTTACGCTTGGCGGAGATGGTGGACTCGCCTCGTGAAGCGATCGCCCTCTTGGAGCAGGTGATTGCTAACTTTCCCAATCAAGCGGCTGAGGCCCTGTTGCTGCGATCGCAGATGTTAGACGAATTGGGCAGCTCTCAATCAGCTCAACAAGCCCGTCAGTCGGTGTTAACGCAATATAGCAACTCAGACACCGCCGCTGAGATTCGCTGGCAAAATGCCCAAAATGCTGCCCAACAGGGGAATTTGCGCCAAGCCTGGGATTGGGCCAAACAACTGTTGACGGAGAATCCTGATAGTGAGGACGCTCCCCAGGCGGCGTTTTGGATTGGTAAATGGGCTCAGAGACTCAATCGTCGTGATGATGCTGAAGCGGCTTTCACAGCCCTGTTACAGCGCTATCCTGAGTCTTATTATGCTTGGCGGGCAGCCTCCCTTCTCGGCTGGAATGTGGGGACCTTTACGACGGTGCGATCGCTCACCCCAACCGTCCAGGATCTGGCGGAGCGTCCCCGGCTTCCGGCTGGCTCGGATCTGACACGGGAACTCTACGCTCTGGGGATGGATGAGGCGGCCTGGCGACGCTGGCAAATGGAATTTCCTGACCCCATGAACCCCACGGTGGCGGAACAATATACGGAAGGATTAATGCTACAGGTCATTGGGGATTACCTCGATGGTCTGTTTATGTTGTCGAGTTTAGGTTGGCGCGATGATCCCGAAGAACTGGCCGAGTATGAAGCCTTCAAGGCAGAACCGGCCTATTGGTATAGTCTTTATCCTTTTCCCTACCGAGAGCCAATTCTACGTTGGTCTGAAGCCCGTCAACTCGATCCCTTGTTAACGGTAGCCTTGATTCGCCAAGAATCTCGCTTTATGCCCAAAATTCGCTCCGTTGCCAATGCGGTGGGACTGATGCAAGTCCTCCCAGAAACGGCTGATTGGATTGCGGCACAACGGGATGAAGCACCGCCGATGGATCTCACAGACCCTGATGATAATATCCGTCTGGGAACCCTCTATCTCGACTATACTCACAATGAGTACAACAACAATACGCTGTTTGCACTGGCGAGCTACAATGCTGGACCGGGAAATGTTGACCGTTGGATTTCTCGCTTTAGCTTTAATGATCCCGATGTTTTTGTTTCGCAAATCCCCTTTCCTGAAACTCAGGGTTATATTGGTTCGGTAATGGGGAATTATTGGAATTATTTACGTCTTTATAATCCAGAAATTCAAGAAAAACTCGAACAAATTCGAGATGAGTAGAGTTAGCAACATTGGCATCGAGATCGGTTGCCGGTTGCCGGGAGAGGGCGACCATAAAGGTACGCCCCTACGTTGTTTTTTTGTTCAACTCAGACCAACTTTTGCCCAACTTTTGCTAGTGTGAGGCGTTGGCGATCGCCCACAAATCCACTAACCCCAGCAGTAGGGTCAATCCCAAAAGAATCAGATACATCCAAGGTTGAGCCAGAGGGCGCACATCACGGGTATCAATCCCAGTTTTGGCTTCCACCTGTTTGACTAAACGGGAGAATCCAGCCACACGCATCGGCAACAAATAGCCCTCTCCCGCATCACTGAGGAAATAATAGACCAATCCTCCTTGTCCCGTGGTTCTAGGTTTCAAGGCCTTAACCGATTCCCAAGGGAGGAACCAACCCTTACGAAAAATCTTGGCAAACCAGCCTGGATAACTCACCCCAATTCCAGACTCATCGAGAATCACCCGTTCACTCAAGGCCCCATAGAGCAGAAGCCAACCCAACGCTAACCCCACGCCAAGAACTAGGGGCGGAACAGGGGCGTTGGTGGCTTGGGCAAGAATAGGAAGCGGAACCGTTAACGCTAAATATAACCCCAATAGCGTGATGCGAATCAGGGGGGAAATGCGAAATAGTAAAGGGTCAGAATGCGAGGTCATGGTCAGGGGGGCAAATACTTTTGTACAACCGTCCAGCCACTCCAGGATACCGCTAGAAAGCCCAGGGCCAGTAACAGGTTGCTGGTAATGTGCAGTCGTCGCATCTGAGGCTGTTTGGGATGAATCCGCCAACCGGTCACCGCTGAGGTGAACACCAAGGTCACCACCGTCAATCCGGCGGGGAGATGCCAAGAATGACCCAGACTCCCGTAATGGCCTAACGTCCCAATCAGGCCAATGGCCAGCAAAAACAGCACCAACAGCACCAGGCTAATACCTAGTCCTCGATGGGCCAGGGGAATCCAGGCGGGACGAGGCTGTTGGCGACGGCGAGCGTTCCAAAGACTCAGACCACTGATGGCGAGTAACCCATAGGCCCCTAATGACAGTCCCATAGACCAAGCCGCGAAGCGCCATAACCAGAGAAAGGACGGAAGATCCACAATACAAACCCCGAAGCTGCGTTGACTTCGATTTTACCGCGATCGCAGGGGCGATCCGATGCACAGCCTTGGTCAACAACGCTAAGAGTGCGGCGATCGCCCCTGAAGGGGGTATTCGGTGTTATGGCAATCAGTCCAGAATTGACCTCTAGTCAACTGAAGCTAGGGCGGGGGCTTTGTTATCATCGGTTCCCGGTCTAGGACTAGACCGAGGTGAAGGTTCATGATTCTTTACATCATGGAGATCCCCTTTTGCGGTAGAATCGCTTTCACCGTTAGCCTCCGGTTCTGCCTTCGCATCGGTTTCAGGTTCCGTTGAAACTTTCAGGCGTTTGCAAGAAATGGTGTCCGAGAGGATTGCACTGGCCATCATTCCGGTGTGGATTTCGAGTTGAGCTTGGGGCATCGCCTCAAAGACAAGCCGCTGTCCAGGAAACACAACCCGTTCAAAGTACCAGTTTTGAATATTGGTGATGCGGGCGATTTGAATCTGGCTGGTTGCGTTGATATAACAGCAAAGGATCGGGTCGGAGCTGTCCTTCGGTAAGGGATCGAGTATTTGAGCCATAACGTTTGAGCGTCTTAGTCTAGTTAAAATCGAAAGCGATTGTTATATCCGAAGACTAACACCTGGCGATCCCAAGTGGCTGTAAAAGCGAATACCAACTCTCTAAAAAGACTTCACCTCATCTTCCGTGTCCAACGGGGTCAAATCGGCGATTGGCTGGCTTTTAGGGATATGAGGGGCAATTCTCAAGGCGATCGCGCCGCAAATAACTCTCTAGCCTCCTCCTCCATCGAAATACCCCCGTTGACGCACCTAGACTCCCGCCGTGGGGGGTCTTAAAATTAGCATCAAAATTTTATTTTTTTTTTCGATTTATCCCTAATCGCTCTCAGCCGTCCCCTGAGATGACCCATCTGAGCAAGGTTAGGAAACAAATGTTATGGTGAAAATTAAAGATATATGAAGCATTTTTATGACGACCAACCTCGATCGCGTCCTCTATGTCCGCCTTCCCTGTAACCCCATCTTCCCCATTGGGGTGGTGTATCTCGCCGATCATCTACACAAACTCTTCCCCGAGATTAAACAGCGAATCTTTGATCTCGGGGCCATTCCCCCCTTAGACTTCAACGGCGCCCTAGAACGCTGTATCGACGAGTTCCAACCCCAGTTACTCGTCTTCTCCTGGCGAGACATCCAAATCTACGCCCCCGTTGGCGGACGCGGTGGCAATCCCCTACAGAACGCCTTTGAGTTTTACTATGCCGACAATCCCCTCGTCAAGTTACGAGGTGCCTTAGGGGGATTACGCCTGGCTGGCTCCTACTACGGCGAACTCTGGCGTAACCTGGGACTGATTCGTCAAGGCCTAAAACGAGCCCGCCGCTACCATCCCCAAGCCCGGGTGGTTGTCGGAGGAGGGGCCGTCAGTGTCTTTTACGAGCAACTCGGCCGCAGTTTACCCAAAGGAAGTATTATTTCCGTCGGCGAAGGAGAGGCCCTATTAGAAAAACTACTGCGGGGACAAGAGTTCCAAGACGAACGCTGTTACATCGCCGGCGAAACCCAACCCCGAGAGCGTTTAATTCACGAAAAACCCGCTCCCATTGAAAAAACGGCCTGTAACTACGATTACATTGCCAGCATTTGGAGCCAGTTTGACTATTACTTTCTCGATCAAGACTTTTACATCGGCGTTCAGACTAAACGCGGTTGTCCCCATAACTGCTGTTACTGCGTTTATACCGTCATTGAGGGCAAACAAGTCCGCATCAACCCCGCCGATGAAGTGGTCGCTGAGATGCGCCAACTCTATGATCGAGGCATTCGTAATTTCTGGTTTACCGACGCTCAATTTATCCCCGCCCGCCGCTATATCCAGGATGCCATTGAACTCCTGCAAAAAATCGTGGATTCAGGGATGGATGATATCCATTGGGCGGCGTATATTCGCGCCGACAACTTGACCCCAGAACTCTGTGATCTGATGGTCAAAACGGGGATGAATTACTTTGAGATTGGCATCACCAGCGGCTCTCAGGAGTTAGTCCGCAAGATGCGGATGGGGTATAACTTGCGGGTGGTGTTAGAAAACTGCCGCGATCTCAAAGCCGCTGGGTTTAATGATTTGGTCTCCGTCAACTATTCCTTTAATGTCATTGACGAGACCTATGAGACCATTCGCCAAACCATCGCCTATCATCGGGAGTTGGAGCGAATTTTTGGTCGTGAGAAGGTCGAACCCGCTATTTTCTTTATTGGCCTACAACCCCACACCCACTTAGAAGACTACGCCTTTGAGCAGGAGGTCTTGAAACCGGGATATAATCCCATGAGTTTAATGCCCTGGACGGCTCGGAAACTGCTCTGGAACCCGGAACCCCTTGGCTCGTTTTTTGGGGAGGTGTGTCTCGAAGCCTGGCAACGCAATCCCAATGATTTTGGCCGGGAGGTGATGGACATTTTAGAAGAACGGCTTGGCTGCGCTGAACTTGAGGAGGCGTTAAGTGCGCCGATGGTGGATAAATCGCCGCAAGACGCCACGACGTTAGTTCAGGTTTAAGGGGTCAGGTTCACGACGATTCCTCAATTAGCCCTCAACCGGTGATCCCCTGGAGTTTTTCGCGAAACTCTGGGGGGTTTGCTGATCCTGGGGAGGATCTCGGGCCGGGGAGTTTAACGAAACGTGACAGGTCAGGTGCGTCGGGCGATCGCTCGGTCACAATAGATAAAGACTGTAAAAATTCTCTATAACATCAAACGAATTATGCAAGCTGCTGAACGATTACTAGAACGCTATGCTGCTGGCGAGCGTAACTTCCGAGATTTAGATCTGTTTCGTGCCGATCTCAATGGGGCTGACTTGAGTGGGGCCAGTTTCTTTCGGACCAACCTGTTTGGGGCGAACCTCTTTCGAGCGAATTTGATTGGGGCGACGTTTTATAATGCCACCTTGATCGGGGCTAACCTGTATTGTGCCACTGTCAGTGGGGCGGATCTCAGTGGGGCGAACCTGACCTGTGCTAATTGTGAAGGGGCCGATCTCAGTGGGGCCGATTTGACGGCGGCGGATCTCGGGGGCGTTGATTTTAGTCACGCCAATCTCAGCTACGCCAATTTAACGCGCAGTAATTTGATGCGGGCTAGTCTGGTGGATGCGAAATTAGACCATACGAATTTTACCGGTGCGGATTTGAAATGGGCGAATCTCAACGATGCTCAACTGAGTGAGACTCAGGTGCGATCGGCCCAGTTCGCTCATGCGATCGGCTTGACACCGGAGTTGCAGGCTCGCTTACGAACTCAAGGGGCGATTTTGTCGGCCTAGAAGCCGTTTAAGAGCTTTGTTGGGGTAGGGGGGCGAACAGGAGTAGTCCGGCGGCGATCGTGAGGAGAGAGGCGGCATAGAAGACACTGGCCAGGCCCCAGATGTTCAAAACCACCCCCAGCACAACGGGAGAGGCAAATTGCCCCAGAAAGCTAATCCCTGTACCGACGGCTAGGATACTGGCTCGCAGTTCAAAGGGGGAGATGTTGGCTAGGGCGTTGTAGAGGTTGGGTAAAACCAGACCAAAGCCTAAACCGAAAATGGCAGCGGCGACCAGCACTCCCCCTAGGTTGGTAATCCAAGGAATGGGGGCTAGGGTGGCGGCCATCACACCAAAACCTAGGGCGGTTGAGCGATTTAAGCCCATAGCTTTGGCCAGCGGTTTGGCCCCAAAGGCGGAAATTAGGGCCGCACCGATGGCCCGCGCGGCTAACACTAACCCGTTCAGTTTGGGGGTTAAGCCGAGGGCTTGGTCGAGGTAGATTGGGGCATAGATTACAACGGCATACATGGCGATGGACGATAGCCCCATCGTCAGGAGGAGTCGGGCGGTGGGTAGACGAGAGAGTGCCCGCGTGAGTTTTCCTCCTAGGCCTTGGGATTCGCTGGATTTTGCGGCTAGGGATTGGGAGTCGAAGGCGTAAATCCCGAGGAGGGCTAGGGGAAAGGCTAGACCGTTGAGATAAAAGGCATATTGCCAGTGGCTATTGCCGGCTAACCCCCCGAGGAGGGGGTAGATAATGCCGGTGAGGGTCAGAACGGCGGTGGCAAAGCCAAGCATCCGGGTTCGGGCTTCTCCTTCATAGAGTCGTCCTAGGACTCCTAGACAGGAGGCGGCAAGGCCGCCACAGGCGATGCCTAAGAGTCCCCGTACGAGGAGTAGGGACCAAAAATTGGGCATCCAAGCCCCAATCACGCCGAAAATCCCGTAGAAGGTCATGGCGGGGAAGAGGACGCGGGAGGGACCGATTTTGTCGGCGAGGAGGCCGAGGAGGGGACTGAATAGGGCCAGGCTGAGACAATGAAAGCTGGCTAGGGTTCCCCCCCAGGCTAAGTCGATATTGAGTTCTTGCATGAGATCCGGCAAGACGGGGGCGATCGCTCCGCCGGCCATGGTCGTCAGGGAACCGGCACATAAGACTACGGGTAGCCTTAGGGTCTCGCGGCTCAAGGGTTGACCCCAATCTGTCATACTGCCTCCACAGATTAAAAGGAAAGTGATATATCATTGCACATCGCGTCCGAGACTCCTATTTTGGAGGATAGGTCCGGTGATTCACAATTGCACTCTGGCAAAATCTCAACTGTCCTCAGGACAATGAGACCTAAGCGGAGCAAATCCTGCTATCATCGCTGTACCTTAAACGATCCTGTAGTGGGACGATTGCTTAGAAAGTCTATGGGTTATGTCATTTTGCCTGGCTCTGGAGCGGTTCTAGGTCGGTCGCGGCAGATTAAACCCCTCATTTTAGCGGGGAGTTGGCCGTTGCGATCGCGGCAACGTGCCAGTGGTCTTGCCTGTCAGCGGGAATAACAGGTATCTTATCTAGGAAATTAAACTGAGATGTTAGAAACGGCAGCCCATCGGCTATCAAGACCAACGGTGAGGGGAGAAAGCTAGTGCAAGTTATCCAAGAATATGTGCAGAAGTTACACGCACACGGGTTTTACCCCGATGAGTACATCTGTCACGGTAAACAGGGCAATTTGATTGATATTGAGGAGCCGGTTAGTCAAAGACGACTGAAGGTTTTAACGTTCTGTACCAATGATGTCCTCGGACTGGTTCAGCATCCTCAAGTCAAGCAGGCGGCGATTGATGCCATTGTTCAGTATGGAACCTCGAATAGTTCCTGTGAGGCGTTGAGTGGTCGGATCGATCTGCATCGCCAACTCGAACGGGAAATTTCTGAGTTTAAGGATCTCGCCCACACTCATTTGTTTGTAAATGCCTGGATGGCGTTACAGGCCCTGATGGATGCGTTCTGTCATTTGGCGATCCCAATTCCTGGGTTTCAACATACGCGCGAAACCCTGATCCTCAGTGATGTCCTCAATCACGGTTGCATCATCTCGGCGATCGCCAATGCGAATAATCGCTCGGGTAAGGTGTTTAGTCAAAGCCCGACGGTTCGGGTGAAGGCCTATCGCCACAATGATGTCAATGATCTCGCTCGCAAGCTGCGACGCTATGCTAAGCCCGGCGATCGCATCATGTTAATTTCCGATGCGGTGTTCTCGATGGATGGGGACATCGCCCCATTGCCGGAGTTCCTCGATGTGATGGAACAGTATCCGGGCAGTGTGATCGTCATGGATGAGGCTCACGCCAGTGGTTCGGTTGGCCCCTCGGGACGAGGAATTTATGACCATTTCGGGATTTCACCTCAGGATGTGATCCGGCGGGGGATGGTTCCGATTATTATGACCACATTCTCGAAGTTTGCCGCTTCGGCCGGGGCCGCGTTGAGTAGCCCAAGTCCGGAACTCAATGATTTGCTGACGGTGTCGCCGACGTCGATTGGTACGATTTCTCTACCGCCTCCGATTACGGCGGCGGCCTTGGAGAGTATTCGTCAGGTTCGTCAAAATCCGGAGTTGGTACAAACGCTTCAGGCGAATACTCGTTATCTGCGATCGCGCCTGGTTGAACATGAGTTCCAGGTGATTGGCGAAACCAATGTGATTCCGGTGATTCTCTCTCCTGAGATTAATCCCAAGTACTTTGCCCGCCATCTGATGGATCGCTATGGGATTTGGATTTCACCGATTTGGTTTATCGCGAAGCCTCGGATGCGGATTACGGCCAATGCTCTGCATACGAAGGAGGAGATGGATCGCCTCGTTGAAGCGATGGTGGAAACCCGAGCCGCTATGCTATCCTCGACGGCAACCGTTAGTGCTTAACTCCGCAAGATGGGTCAAATTACGATTCGTCCAGTCGCTAGTGAGGGCGATCGCCAACGGTTTTTAGAGGTGCCCCAGTTGGTCTATCGCGATGATCCCAACTGGGTTCCCCCTCTGAAGGCCTCGATCGCCGCTCAGTTATCCCCCCAAGATAATCCTTTCCTCAGTTATGGGGAGTTTCAAGGGTTTTTGGCGTTGAATGACCAGGGAGAGGCGATCGGGCGTATTGTGGCCGCCGTCAATCAGCGGTTGATTGACCGTGAAGGTCAGCGTATCGGCCTATTTGGCTATTTTGAATGTATTGAGGAGTTGTCCGCTGGCCAGCAGTTGCTGGAGGCGGCGTTGTCTTGGCTGGGCGATCGGCACATCGAGGTGGTGCGCGGCCCCATTAACCTCTCGACTCACAACAACTGTCTCTTTCTCGTCGAAGGCTGCGATCGCCCCCCGATGATGATGATGCCCTATAACCCCCCCTACTATCCCCAGTGGCTAGAAAAGATGGGTTGGCTCAAGGCGAAAGATGCTTACGCCTATGACTTCCCCATGGAGCCATTATCAGACAAATTCGAGAAAGCTTATCGCATCGCCCTCAAATCCGGAGTCACCTTTCGCCCCATTCGCACCAAAGGGGAGGGGTTTGAAGAGGATGTTCGCAGTCTGTATCAGTTATTTACCCAAGCGTTTGCCAATAATTGGAGTTCGACTCCCCGCACCGAAGCCGATTTTTTGGAAGAAGCCCAACAGCTAAAAACCCTTGTTGACCCCGCGATTTTCCCCATCGCCGAAGATAAGGGTGAGATGGTGGGCTTTTTTATGGGCCTACCGGATTACAACATCGCCTTAAAACAGGTCAACGGAACCCTGAATTTTTGGGGATTACTCAAGTTTCTCTGGTATCGCCGCCAAATTAAGCAAGCGCGCATGATTACCCTCTGTGCGTTGCCCGAATACCGCCGTAAAATGGTTCCCCTAGCTTTGGTCTATTTAACCATGAAAGGGGGGGAGAAACGGGGCTATCAGCGGGCGGAATTGTCCTGGATTTGGGAAGACAATCACCCCTCTCGCCGGATTACAGAAGCCTCCGGTGGGGTGATTGCTCAAACCTATCGGATGTACGAAAAACCGCTTTAAAGCCTAAGCCGGGGTAAACGACATGAGTTTACCCCGGCGGACTGGTTTAGATTTCGTCCCAACCTCCAACGCCGGAAGACATCACATAACTGGTGACTTGCGCTTCAAAGAAGTTCGCTTTCGTGTGGCCCTCGGCTTTGGTATCAGAGAATCGCTCTAGGTGAGTGTAGGGACTCTTTTGATAGCGGGGTTCGGGATAAAGAGGCTTCAAGCCAATGGCTTTGAGACGGATGTTGGCCAGGTATTTGGTGTATTGTTCGGTGCTGTGTTCCGTAATCCCGAGGATGTTATTCCCCACGATGTGATTGGTCCATTTACATTCATGTCGAACGGCGGTGTCCATCATCTCATAGACCGCATCTTTGGAATGGGGAAAGATGGCCATGGCTTCGGGAAGAAGTTTTTGGAACAGCCGCACATGGCTGAGTTCGTCCTTTGTGTTCAGCTAGGGGCGCTAACCCTAACCCGTGGTTTACGTCGGCTTAACCACCGCTACCCGTCACCGAGTAGAACAGACCATATCATAATCCTTTACAGGATCCCCCCCGCTTCGATACCGCTTGGTATCTACTCCCTTTCGGGATGGTCGTTGCTCCTTTTGTTAAACAAGTCCCAAGCATCTTTCCAGGTTTTCCGGTGTCGGACATTGCTAATAACAGAACAATCTACATCAATCATACGAGCCAACTCTTTGTTGCTCTTTGATGGTAGCTGACGGATTACATCAACACGAATCTCAAGTGGGATTTTGCTAGATAGTCCTCCGCTTTCCTTATGGTTGATTTGCATTCCTTGAGGGATTTCACCAACAAAACACTCCCAAACCAGCCTATGAACTAAACAGGCTTTTTGTTTACCGGTGTGTTCAATGTGAAACGTGATCTGATGATATCCGTGTTTGTATTTAGGGCAAAATGAATAAACATTGGAGTCTATCCGTCTAACCCGTCCGTCGTCTGTTACAAAGCAAGGTAGCTTAGGATGCTTCTTTTCCACGATACAAACAAAAAACCTTTGATAGTTCTTTTATACCATGTTGAAGCTTGTCTAACAACTTGGATCAGGGTTTTCTCACAAATGAGAGGTTCCCTGAGTTCAAGGGGTTTTCGACTATCGTTTCCGATAGAAGCCGCCAAGGTTAACGGTTGATCATCTTGAAGATGTCGGCACTTCCCGGCATTAACATCCGGGAGGCAAAATTGTAGAAGGCTATAACGCAACTACCCAAACTTTCATTTGGGGCTAGAACATACCATTATCTTTGTCGCTGTCCTTTCCGAGAATCCACAGAGCGGATTGGATAGGATGATGGAGGTAAGGGGCTGATGGAGTAAGTTCCATTATTGATCTTCCGCAAAACGGCTTCACTACGCCATCCGTACACTGAAGCAATATCACGAAAGCTCAGTTCAGGGTTTTGTAACAGTGAGTAGATCTCTAGAACATCCTCTTCCGTTAGCTTTTTACGCTTAACGGTACTTTTTCTGAGGGGGTAGGTGCAGTTGTCATCAAACCAGGCACGGCCGAGATTAATATCTGCAATAATTCCTTCCTTGACTCCGTACATTTCTCCGATTTCAGAAAAATTTAGTCGGGTACTTTGAATAGAGTCTCGGATTTCATGGAGTTCCTCCTCAGACAGCTTTTCATTCCCACTGGTACGGACGGCATTATATCCCGAGCGAATAGCATCCTTTTGGATAATCCATTCTGACTCTTTGCGTCTCAAATCTGAACGAGGAATTTGTTGCTCAAGAATTTGAAAGGAGAACTGGGTGATATCCTGATTCATATCTTTATATAAATCAGTAGCCAACGCACCTCCATACGCATTTTTGATGTGAGAACCTATCCGTCCAGCAAAGCTAGTCGTACAGCCAATATAAACCTTGCCATTACTGTGATTCAGAATTTGGTAAATCACTCCATCGTTTTTTATGGTCCTCACCTGGGTTTCTATACTATATTATAGAAACTCGGCTTAAACTCTGGCAAGTCTTTGACAAAGATATCCACCCTCTGTTCGTTGAACGTTCTACCGAATTCGGGTAGCTTCGCTGCTGATTTCCCATTACTATGACCGACTCCCTTACGGCTTGCGATCAATCCTTTAACTTTTTTCTGCTCTCGCTCCATGACGTTTATCATTACTGATTCCGCTGTGGCATAAAGGCTTTAGGGGGTTCCAGCAATTTGGCGGATTTTCACTAACATTTCACAATGCTATGGGGCTACTTAACTAACCCATTGTAAAAGTACAAGCCTTCAAGAATGTAGTCAGTCACCAAGGACATGAAGTAGTTTTCCACGGTAGGATTATCAACATAGCGTTGATATTGCCCAGCAATGAACTGACAACGGTCTTTTAACACCTTATCGGTGCGCCAAAAATCGTAAACCGCTGAGCGGCGATCGCTGGGAATAATGGTCTCAATCATGTATTGATACACATATGTTCAGTTAAGGGCGCAACTCCTCAACCCGTCGCCTTTCAGCAACTGCTACCTGTCACCAGGTAGGTCAGACTATATCATACTCCCGTTTCTAATCTGCTTTAGGGAGTCCCCCCGTTTCCAGTGCCATTGGCTTGCACTGTACTCTCTTTCGAGATAGTCGTTGAACCTTTAATAAATCCATAGTTTCAGAAAAATTTTGCGATAACAAAAGTTATTTTTTAGGTGAATAAAATTTACCCGTTATGGATTTATTACTTGGCTGCTGATTGTCTCAAAACCATAAATCACAAAATTATTCCGAGACTTCCCAGCAATTAGAGGGGTTTGCGACCGCCATTGCTGACGGAAGGAGCTATTGGTTAACTCTGGTTATGGAGAGCTTCTTGACTGATTTGCTCTGCCATACACATGGAGACTTCAGGCGCGGTAATACTCACCTTGAGCTGAGGTAAATTCACCGTTTGTACAGAATCCAAAAAGGTAAGATAGGACAAAATCCCATCAAAGGCTCGCCGTTCATCGAGCGTGAGATTCACGTAGTCGGTGACATCTTGGGTAATATCGAGCTTTTCAGCCACCCAGAAGTTTTCCCGCATTTGGCGATATAAGCCAACAGCCCAGTTGTAGCGAACATCGTTCAGTTGCATTAGGTTGGTGGTGTCCCCAAACCAAATACTCCGATGTTCAGGGTCATCATTTCCTTGGGGATTGAAAATTGGATTGACTGGCATCCGAGATGGATGCGTCGTGCTTGGACTGGAGGTCATACAAGTACAAAAATGAGTGCATTTGACGATTTTAATTATAACAAATTTTCCAAAAAACAAGACCCTTAATTTTTTATTTATTTGGTTCTTCTGGGTTTAGGGTGATAAGGAGGATTTATGGCAGATTACATCCGTTGCGGTAGGGGCATAACCCACCCCTACCCCTCCCAGGAGGGGATTTTTCGCCCCTACAATTTGGTATCCCATGCAACCAATTTTAGCCGATATCCTGAAGACCCATTTATTTTGGTTTATTTATTTTGGAGATTTTCACAAAAAAAAGACGTACCGAAGTACGCCTCAGACAATCCAGCTAGACTCGCGACTTAATTCGCACAAGACACACAGCCATCTCCGGATTCTTTGAAATTGTCCTTTTGAACGGTGCGAATGTAGTAAATTGCCTTACAACCGGACTCCCAAGCCAGGACTAAAGTGTCAAAAATATCCTTGGCTTTAATGCTGCGTTCCGGCTCATCGGGGAAATAGATCCCAGCATTAAGGTTAAACATCAACTCCATGGAAATCCCTGTGTCAATCCATTGCTGCATCGTGGCAACAGCTTTTACGACTTGGGTTTGAGGGATGGATTTATTTTCTGTGTAGTACCAGAAGCGATCCTTAATATAAGGCGGCGCAATGGGAACGGTTCCTTTGGCCCATTTGTCGTAGAAAAAGCGGCTGTAGGTGGGGAGAATGCTGGCCGTGCAGCCTTGAACCAGGGAGGAGGAGGTGTTGGGGGCGATCGCCGTAATATGAGAGTTACGAATCCCATGGCGTTGAATATCCTGGGAAAGCTGTCGCCAGCGTTGGGGATGACGAGAATGCTCATCAAACCAGGACACCGGTTTGGCCCCAATCAGATGTCCCCGACTCCATTCACTCCCCGAAAACGCCGCATAGGCGCCTCGTTCCCGTGCCAGCTTCATCGACGCTTCGGTGCAATAATAGCCGATATCTTCAAAGAGATGGTCAATCTCCTCGATATGGCTATAGGAGAGTTTCCGTTTGGCGAGCCAATCGGCTAATCCCATGGCCCCAACGCCAATGGTGCGATATTTATCATTGTGAGTTTCGCTGGCGGCGAAGGGGGTTTGGGTAATCTCGATGGTGTTGTCGAGAATGCGAACGGCAATTTCACAAATCTCGGGGAGTTCCTTGGCGTCAATGTTGGCGAGATTAAGGCTATCGAGGTTGCAACAATGGGCCTCTGTCCCCGGTTTTACATTAGACCAGGATTCCTGACATAAATTTCCTCCCGGAATATAACCCTCGTGTTTATTTGGATTGGCGCGGTTGGCGGTGTCTTTGAACCAGAGATAGGGCATCCCGGTTTCGACTTGAGTCCGCATGATGTGCTTAAACAAGTCCCGCGCCTTGACTTGTTTGTAAAGCGTAATGGTGTCTCCTAAGCTGGCTTCGATATCCCGGTAAGCCGCTTCAAATGCTTCTCCCCATAATTCGGCCAGTTCAATGCCGAGTTTATCCCGCACTTCATAGGGGTCAACCAACGTCCAGGTTTCCGCTTTGACAACCCGCCGCATAAACTCATCACTGATGACGAATTGAGGAAAAATATCGTAAGCTTTGCGTCGTTGATCCGTTGGTGTTCATCTTGATTCGCTACGTCAAGACTGTCCAGTTTGGACGACTCACACTTTCGCGTAAGACCAGACTATATCTTAATCCTATATCTAGGATTCCCCCTACTTCCATTCGCTTGAATGTACTTCCTGACGGAATAGTCGTTGAACCTGATTCATCTTAAAGAACCTCGGCTGCTGATTGCCCATTGTTACATCTGCTCTATTTTTGACCGTCACACTTGCTATTTCTAGCTATGTTGTGGTTAGGGCAGCTTTAGGGGTTCCCAGCAATTCAGGGGGTGCGATTATGCCATTACTGACATAACGGGCTAAACATTAACCATTCTCTGTTTGACATTCGAGAAATTCAGGAATGTCTAAGTGCCAACTATCTAGGCTTACCGTGACTGCGCCGGCGCGTCGTCCCATTTACGTTCAGCTAAGGTCGTTAGTCTTAGCCCGTTACCTTTCGGCAACTGCTACCTGTCACCAGATAGATCAGACCATATCACACTCCCGTAAGGAGCCTCCCCATTTCGCCTCACTTGAGGCTACGAGCCATCACGCTCTGGTCGTTGAACCTTGAAATAATCATGATACAGATGACCCCAGGATGAGCGGGATTTTATAGCCTTCATAATTATTCCCTTGGCTGCTGATTATCTCTATGTTTAGAGAGTTCCCAGCAATTAGAGGAGTTTGCTACCGCCATTGCTGACGGAAGGGGCAGATTATTTACCCTGATTGACTGCGATCGCCGTATCGTTGAGGAGTTTAATCCAAGGAATCACCCCACCCGAGGCGTTGGGTTTGCCCATCACCCAAGAGCCGGTGGCGCGGATGCGGCTGACGTTGACTCCAACGCCACCACCATTTTTGGAAATGCGGGCCGTGTCGGTGATGGTTTCAAAAATGCTTTCGAGGTTGTCGTCCATGGCGGCGATGAAACAGGAGGAAAGGGAGCCGCCGGGAACTCGAAGATTCGCTAAAATCGGGGTGGCGAGAGAAACTTTGCGAGTGGCAATGGCTTCATAGAAGCGTTTAGCCCATTTGAGGCGTTCACCCCGAGCCTCAACGGAGGCCAACAACAAAGCACAGGTGAGTAGGGCTTCCTGGGGCAGTTCGTCGGGCAACAGATAGCGTTTCGTCAGCAAGACTGCCCCGGCATAGTCGTAGTCCATGTCCCAGTCTGGGTTAATCCACTCTGAGGCCGCTTGCAGTTCATCCAAGGTGTACGTCAGAATACGAGAGTCATAACTCTGGGATTGCACCTTCGCGAACACTGTACGAGCGTAGTCACCATATTGATAGCCCCGACT
The DNA here is from genome assembly GCA_900149785.2 of Phormidium lacuna HE10JO. Classification (GTDB taxonomy): domain Bacteria; phylum Cyanobacteriota; class Cyanobacteriia; order Cyanobacteriales; family Geitlerinemataceae; genus Sodalinema; species Sodalinema lacuna_A. Next base: position 40,366 of record FSSI02000004.1, read on the forward strand.
GACAAGGGTGTCTTTCCACAGGCTCCAGATATGGAGTCGTCCCGCCACATAGCGCCAATCCGGCTCCCCAGGCGAACACATTTCCAAGGCGCAGCTGATGAGGTTGTTTTGAATGTCCCGTGTCGTCACCCCAGTCCGCAGACGAGCGGTGAGTCCAGCTTCTAGGGCAATGGGACTGGCCTCAAGTCCTTCACAGGCCCAGTTGACCACACGCCGGATTTTCGTGACATCGAGCGGGGTAGACGAGCCATCCCGGCGAATGACAGAAATCTTGGCAGCTTGGGTGGCAATGGCGTTGAGTTCTAAGGTTGAGTGCATGGGGACTGTCGTCATAAGTGCTGTACTAGCTCTACTCACAGTGGGTTTAATCGTCTCAGGGGATAGGGGAGGAATCGCGTCACTCCCGAGGCTAATCTCCACGGACTCGATCCAGTATATAGTGTTTTTGGGGAAATAAAATAGACTTGATTCACCAGATATAGTGTGCTACTTTTTGGGCGATCGCTCTAGTTTTACCTTGCATTTATGTTGATTAAAAAAACAATCCCTGTACAACCCTGATAACCCGGTATAAATGCTTAAGCCTTTCGGAAGATTGAGTGATTTTGCCAAGATTTACCGTCGTTTTGTCGCAATTTGTTAACATTATTAACGTGCGATCGCAAAATCTTAAACAAGCTTTTACAATGATTAAGAGATCAGATCCGGATCATGTCCTTGAGCCAACTGTTGCCGCAACACCCATCATGGCCCTCGATGTCATCCATCGTTAACCCAATTCAAAACTCAGTAAAAGTACTGATGGTTTTTAATCTCTAAACTCTGATCTCAGCCATGTCACCCATCATTTAGAGGTCGCAACCTAGCTTACGACCCTAAGTTGAGAGAAGGAGTTTTACCATGAATTGTGATGATATTGTTCAACGCTATCTAGCCGGAGAACGCAACTTTCGCCATACAGATTTACGGTCTGCCAACCTCATTGGGGCGACTTTGGTTCGTTGCGACTTTTCCAATTCTAACTTGGTCGATGCTTCATTAGCTCGCGCCCATCTTGAACGCTGTTTTTTAGTCGCCAGCAAGCTCAATGGAGCATTTTTATATAGTGCTAACTTGAGTTTTGTTAAACTCAAACAAGGGTCTCTCATTGAAGCCGATTTAACCAAAGCTAACCTCCAGGGCGCTCAGTTAATCCAAGCTGATTTAAACGGCGCTAAACTCAGTGGCGCGAGTTTGCGGGGAGTGAGTCTCTATCGGGCCAATCTTCCGGGAGTGAACCTTTGTGGGGCCAACCTCGATGGCATCAATTTAAGATCGGCGAATCTGGCGAACGCGAATCTGAACTGGACTAACCTCAATGGCGCTCGTTTGAGCGGTGCCAACTTGCGGGGCGCTCAACTCAATGGAGTTAAGCTGAAAGCGGCGTGGATGAATGGCTTAGAACTCAATGACATTGAATTTGTTGGCATGGAATTGCAAGAGATTAAATTGAGTGGCGCCAAGCTCGTTGGTGCGAATTTTACCGGCAGTAATCTTCGTCAAGGTCAATTGCGTAATAGTCACCTCAATGACGCAAATTTACAACAGAGTAAACTCAATGAGGCGAACTTGCGCGGTAGTCGTCTGATTCATGCCAATTTAATGAAAACGGATTTGCGCGAAGCCGATTTGCGCAATGCGGATTTGAGCCATAGTAATCTCAATTTGGCCCAACTGAATGGAGCCGATTTAAGTGGTGCTGATTTACGGGGAGCCTATCTCTGGGGCGCTGATTTAGACGGCGCGAATTTACGAGGTGCCGATTTGCGCGGGGCCAGTTTACGAGGTGCGGGTTTAATTGGTGCTGATTTACAAGAGGCGCGTCTGGATGGGGTGACACTTCCTGATGGCTCAGTTCATGCTTAAGAGAAACGCATTGTTATCTGTGGATGACTCGCAGATGACTCGCAAATCAGTCAATTCAAACTGGGAAATTTCTAGGGTAATCCGTGAATGTACCGAAAGATTTGCCGTGGAACTTATCGGGATCTTTCGCAGTCTAATTTAACCAGTGGGACGCAACTGTTCCCCAGGGTGGAACCATCTACTGACTCATAACGACGTTGTTAAAAATCAAGTAGAGGTCAGACTGATGAGAACCCATGAGAACTTCAGCCAATCCCCCATTGAGGACATGATGCTAATCTGGCATCGCATTGTCCTCAGTTTTATTATTGTGGTTTATGCTGCCCTGCATATCGGTGTGTTGCACCTGCCCTCGACGCAGGATTTAGCCCGTTCAACTCTACCGAGATTGTCTCACGTGGCGATAACCCACTCCTCGGTGTTGTTGCCCGATTCTGCGATTCCCTTGAGAGGGATATGAAGTGGCTTCCCCCCTCCTCTGAGTTCAGGAGATGGATTTTGGGCGGCGATCGCATCCTCTTTGGACCAACAGCCCTTACACTAAATTAGGATTGCCTAGATCTTAAGCATCCGTATTTTTTGTAGAAGGCGAGGGGGGCCGCTATGGTTGACAATCAGAACACCACGTCCGTTGAAGAACGGTCATCCCGTCAAGAGTTGCGAGAGTTAGTGCGATCGCAACTCCAGATGTTTCTCGAACAGGGCAACTTCCAGGGGGCCAAAACCCTGCTGGTTCCCGTTCAACCGGCCGACGCAGCCGAGGCGATCGAAGGATTACCCCAAACCCTTCATGCGATTGCCTTTCGCCTGCTCCCTAAAGACAAATCCACCGAGATTTACGAGCATCTTGACTCCAAAGTACAGCAGACGCTGATCGAAGAATTTAAAAACCAGGAACTGCGAGATCTCATCGACCAAATGTCCCCCGATGACCGGGTCCGACTTCTCGACGAACTCCCGGTGAACCTGGTGCGGCGATTACTCAAAGAACTCAGTTCCAGCGAACGTCAAGCCACCTCACTGCTTCTCGGCTATGAACCCAACACCGCCGGGCGCATCATGACCCCAGAATATGTCTCCCTCAAAGAGCATTTCACCATCAACCGAGCCTTTGAGCGGATTCGTAGCCTCGCCAACATCACCGAAACCATTTACGCCCTCTACGTCACCGACACCGCTCGCCATCTAACGGGTATCCTCTCCCTGCGAGATCTCGTCACGGCTGAACCCGAACAGACCATTGGCGAGATTATGACCGAGGATGTGGTCTTTGTACATACCAGTACCGACCAAGAGGAAGTCGCTCGTACCATCCAACGCTATGATTTCCTCGCGGTTCCCGTCGTCGATAGTGAACAGCGGCTGGTGGGAATTGTCACTGTTGACGATATTATTGATGTTCTCGAACGAGAAACCACCGAAGATATTTATGCCCTGGGTGCGGTGCAAGCCGATCGCGAAAACTACTTTCAGATGAGTTTATTTCGCATCTCAAAGCGGCGCGTCTCTTGGCTGTTGATCTTGTTGTTAACCAACATCCTCACGGGAGGGATTATTAACGCCAATGAGGCAATTCTCGAACGAGTGGTGAGCTTAGCGATGTTTATTCCTCTGCTCATTGGTACGGGGGGAAATGTTGGCACTCAATCTTCGACGGTCGTCATTCGGGGTCTGAGTACCGATAGAATTCGAGATATGATCTCTTGGCAGATTATTCGCCGTGAAGCCTTGGTGGGGATTGTTTTGGGGCTGATGATGGGGGCGTTGGTGGTCGTCGGGGCTTATCTTGTGCAACGAGACTGGGCCGTAGCGGTCACCGTTGGGTTAAGTTTATGGGGGATTACAACCCTGGCGGCGACATCGGGGGCTGCTCTCCCGATGCTCTTTAAGTCCCGAGGTTTTGATCCGGCGTTGATGTCTGCCCCCTTCATTGCCACCTGTGTGGATGTTTTGGGGGTTCTGATTTACTTTTATGTGGCACGATTGTTGATTCGTGTTTAACACCGGGATTTGCGATATATCTTAGTCCGGAAATTTTAGGCAATTTATCAACAAAATTGATTGAGAAATTTAGGTTTACCAGAGTTAGGGAGGGATTACCTTGGTACAAAGTCAAGACGTCGCACAATCGATTTCATCTCGTGAGGAGTTGCGTGACTTGGTGCGATCGCAACTTCAGATTTTTCTCGAACAGGGTAATCTCAAAGATGCCAAACTGCTACTGGTTCCGGTGCAAGCCGTGGATGTGGCAGAAGTCATTGGTGAGTTACCCGAAAACCTCCATGCGATCGCCTTCCGCCTTCTTCCCAAAGACGAAGCCACTGAGGTCTATGAACATCTCGATCGCTCGGTACAACAGGCCCTATTAGAAGAGTTTAAAAACCAAGAAGTCCGGGAGTTAGTCGAACAGATGTCCCCGGACGATCGCGCGCGGCTTTTTGACGAACTTCCCGCCAAAGTGGTGCGTCAACTCCTGACTCATCTGAGCGCCAACGAACGGGAGGCCACCTCCCTACTGCTGGGCTACCAACCCGATACCGCCGGGCGTATCATGACCCCGGAGTATATCTCCCTCAAGGAGCATTTAACGGTGAATGCGGCTCTGGAGCGGATTCGTCGTCTCGCGGACACGACTGAGACGGTGTATGCCCTCTATGTGACTGATGCGGCTCGCCATCTGACGGGAATCCTCTCTCTGCGAGATTTAGTGGTGGCTCAACCGGAGCAAACCGTCGGTGAGATTATGAACCGAGATGCGGTGTTTGTCCATACCAGTACCGACCAAGAGGAAGTGGCCCGCACCATTCAACGCTACGACTTCCTCGCGGTTCCCGTCGTCGACAGTGAACAGCGACTGGTGGGGATTGTCACCGTTGACGACATCATCGATGTGATTGAACGGGAAACCACTGAAGATATTTATGCTCTCGGCGGCTTGCAATCCGATGGTGAAGATTATTTTCAGATGAACCTGTTTCGGGTGTCCCGGCAACGGGCCTCCTGGCTGTTAATTTTGTTGGTGACCAATGTCTTGACAAGTGCGGTAATTCGTGCTAATGAAGGAACGCTCAAACAATTGGTGGGATTAGCCATGTTTATTCCCCTGCTGATTGGAACCGGTGGGAATGTGGGAACCCAGTCTTCGACGGTGATTATTCGGGGGCTAAATATGGACAAAATCCAGACGGGGGGGGCTTGGCGCTTAATTCGTCGTGAGGCGATCGCCGGACTCATGCTCGGCAGTATGCTGGGAGCGTTGGTGACGGTGGGGGCTTACGTCCTCCAGGGGGATATTATTATCTCCTTGTCGGCCGGTGTTAGTCTGATCGCCATTGCGGTGTTAGCGTCAACCTCTGGGGCGGCGTTACCGATTCTCTTTAAGTCTCAAGGCTTCGATCCGGCGTTGATGTCAGCCCCTTTTATTACCACTTGCGTCGATGTGTTGGGGGTTCTAATTTACTTTACCGTGGCTCGGGTTCTCTTAACCTTGATTCCCACAGCCTAACCCCTCGTGAACGATGGGGGAAAAGTCGCTAGGATACAAGAATACCAATGGTTAAGACCTCACGAATTGACAAGAGCGAATTGAACCTATGCTTCTCGGTAGTAATTATCCCTCCTCCATCCTGCGCGATCGCACCCTAGAAACCATCCTCCACGAACGACGACAACGGCTGGCGGAGTTGGTGGAGTTTCCGGTGATTCTCTGGTCCGGGCGCAGCAAATCCCGGAATTTCCCGGCCAACAAATACCCGTTTCGCCCCAGTAGTCATTTTCTCTATTTTGCCGGGTTACCCCTAGAAAATGCGGCTATTCGTCTCGAATCCGGGCGCTTGCACCTCTTCTATGACGATCCTCACCCCAGTGCTGCCCTCTGGCATGGAGAACAGCCCAAACGCCACCAAATCGCCAGTACTATTGGTGCGGATGCGGCCTTTCCCCTCTCGGAATTGCCGGCCCAAGCGGCGGGTGCGGCGACGATTCCCGTTCAAAACGACGATGTGCGCAGTCTTCAGGCCGGGGTGTTGGGGCGATCGCTCTCGCCCATGGATAATTTACAGGGGATCGATCGCCAACTGGTGCGGGCGATCGTGCAAGTGCGCCTAACTCACGACGCGGGGGCCTTGGTGGAACTGCGTCACGCGGCGGCCGTCACGGTAGAAGCCCACAAAGCGGGGATGGCTGCCACCCCAACCGCTAACTTAGAAGCCGAAGTGCGCGGGGCCATGGAGGGGGTGATTCTGGCCCACAACATGAGTTGCGCCTACAACAGTATTGTCACCGTTCATGGGGAAGTTCTCCATAACGAGCAGTATCATCATGCCATCAACGCCGATGATTTAATCTTGGCCGATGTCGGTGCCGAAGCCCCATCCGGTTGGGCGGCCGATGTCACCCGCACTTGGCCGGCGAAAGGGACCTTTTCCCCCAGTCAGCGGGCGATTTACGACGTGGTTTTAGCCGCTCATGACCGTTGTATTGAGGCCGTTAAGCCGGGGGTGGAATACCGCCAGATTCACCTGTTGGCGGCCCAAGTCATGGCTGAGGGATTCGTGGATTTAGGAATTTTACGGGGACGGCCCGAGGATTTAGTCGAAGCCGATGCCCATGCCCTGTTTTTCCCTCATGGGATTGGTCATCTGTTGGGGTTGGATGTCCATGATATGGAAGATTTAGGGGATTATGCGGGCTATGAGAAGGGACGAGCGCGTAGTAGTCGCTTCGGCTTGGGCTTTTTGCGTCTGCATCGTCCGCTGAAGCCTTCGATGTTGGTCACCATTGAACCGGGGTTTTATCAGGTTCCGGGGATTCTCAATGATGCGGGGAATCGGCAGAAGTACCGGGAGATGGTCAATTGGCAGCGTCTGGGGGACTTTGCGGATGTGCGCGGTATCCGCATTGAGGATGATGTGTTGGTGACGGCGGATGGGCCGGAGGTATTGACGGCGGCGTTACCCACTCAGGTGGGGGCGATCGAGGATTTGCTGAGGGATTAAGTCTCAGACTTCGGGAAGCCAAGACCTGTTGACTCAAGGTTTGGATGTTGGTTAATCTATAAGCATCTGGATGGACTTCATGGGTAAATAGAGCTTCATTGGTTCTTGCCTAAAAGGTTCAAACCCATACTTGAGATAAAAATTCAAGGCTGTTTCATCTAAAGCTTGTACAATCACCGCCAAAGAGCCAACCTCCTGAGAGGCTTCCCAAGACTTTTTGAGGGCATCTATGAGTAAGAGTTCCCCTAGCCCTTGACCCTTGTGAGCCTGATCGACTGCAAGACGGCCTAATAAGGTTGCAGGCAGTTCTGGATAACGGGGTAACTTCTGGGCAAAGCGTTCTTCTAAGTTTTTCACTTTGACCGTGTAGGACGAGAGGGTATAGTAGCCCAGAACCGTTAGGTCAGGATCATCAATTAAAACAAAGACCGTGGAGACTCGTTTTTTGATGTCTTGAGAGGCTTGTTTTTTGAGATAAGTATCTAAGCTCTCTTGTCCACAGCAAAAATTTGAGCGGAGATGCTTTTTAGAAGCAAGGTGTGTAATTTTAAAACCCATTAATCCGCGATGATTTTCTTGTATCGTGAAGCGGCTGATTTCAATGCGTCATTCGGTTGAGGGGGATTGAGCAATGCCTCTATAAAGGCTTCGCTATCTTCACAACTCAGTTGTAGGCTTTGGTGACGCTCAATCACTTTGTAGGCTTCAGCCTGAACACTGGCAATCACAAAATCTGTCAGGGTTCGTCCTTGCAGGTCTGCTGCTTTCTGAATCAAGGCTTTCGTTTCTGGGTTAATGCGGGCTTCTAGCCGGGCTGGGGGGGTTCGCTGGGTGGGAGACGTCATGGGATTAGACCTGGGGAATAGCATAGGCTGATACTTTGAGTATATCCGGCATATTGCCGTACGTCAACTGTTGCATAGCTTACGTCAGGGGACGGAGTTGGCTTGGTTGATTGATCCGGCGGAACGGGTTGTGTTGGTGTTTCAGTGCGATCGCCTCCCTGAAGAATGGCCCCCCCAAGACCGATTACCGGTATTATCCGGTTTGTCCCTAGAGTTGACCCCAGAGGGACTGTTGGGTTGGCTACGTTAATCCCCCAATACTTGATCAATATCTTGTAATCGCTCCTGTGAAGCATGAATCACACGATGAATTCGGACGACCCCCTCATGCTCATCATTAGTCTCATGTACCGTGAACAAAATACGGTATTGCTGGTCATACAATAACTGGCGCACGGCAAGCTCCATATACTGACTTTCTACAGCTAATGCACAGCGATTGGGAAACGTTTCTAATTTCAACATGATTTCGTAGCAACCCCGCACCCATCGATAAGCGCGATCCGCCGAATACTCCTTGAGCCATAAAAAAATCGCCTCCACATCGGCAATGGCTGTCGGGGAGATTTCAATCTGGTAGGTCATGCTTAGCTCGCAATTGAGTAAACGCCTCATTGAGTGGCATCCCTTGCCCCTGCTCAAACTCGGCTACACTCTTACGAATTCCGGCCATAGACTCCAAAAGTGCCACGCGATCGAGCAAATTTTGGTAGCTGTCTGCATCCTGCACCACGACAGCGGCCTTGCCATTGACGGTTAACACCATGGGAGACTGGGTTTCCTTGAGGGTCGCTAGAAATGCCTTTGCCCCCCGCTGAAACTCTGAGAGAGGATGAATATGCCGAAGATTGACGGTCATGGCAGAATTTAGACTAAATCATTAAATTTAATGCTAATTCACAGAAAATTATTTGTCAAAGCGATCTAATTCGTCAACTCTCATGAATGGGTATCAGAAGGGAACTGGACTAAAGGCTCGCATCCTCGGGAGGGTCAACTGGGATTAGTATGGGGAAGGTGAGTCAGGTCGAGGAGAATCGATTTCGGTTCATTCCTCGAACAGGGTCAGGCGTTTAGGGTCATGGAGTTTGTGGCGCGGGATGATTTCACCAGTTTGTCCATCACAACTCTGCCGGAGGAGGAGGCGTTAACCGATATTCACCTTTTTTGAGATACGGCAAATTTTTCTACCCTAAGACCCAAGCGATGGGTTATAATTCAAATCGGGTAATCAGTGCTTCCAAACTGTGAAGTATTTGGTATCCAGGGTTCAGGCTTATGGTGATGGGACGGAGACAACCTAATCTCTTGCAAAAAAATAATAGATACACTAAAACTATAATTTTGATTATAGTTTATGCCCAAAATTTGGACTGATACTCAGCAAAATTTCACTGTTTATATATATTTCGATGATCATGAGCCAGCCCATGTCCATATTTTTAGAGGTAGCAAGCGTCAACGGGAGCAACCCAATGTGAAGATCGCCATTGGTGATGAGTTCCAAAGACCTTGGTTGATTACCAAACCAGCCCAATTTTCTCGTAAAGAGGCGATCGCGGCTCTCAAACTGGTTGCGGAACACCAGGAGGAGTTTTTAAGGAGGTGGCACGAAATCCATGGCTAATAAAACGTGGCAACAACAGTGGAGTTTTGATTTTACCGATGAGGCGGCTTTAGAGGCAGAAATGGCTGAGGCTGAAGCGAGGGAGATCGCCCTCGTTGAGTCTGGGCCTTGTGCTGAAGCAGTTCAGTATAATCCAGAACGTCAGTTGATTGAAATTCAGCTTAAAAATGGGGCAATCTTTGCCTTTCCTCCCCATTTAGCCCAAGGATTGCAGAATGCTTCTCCTAGTGAGCTTGAGGAGGTTTGGTTAGGGGCTGATGGTTTGAGCGTCCATTGGGATAGTCTGGATGCTGATTTTAGTATTCCGGGGCTGATTCAGGGAATTTTTGGAACCAAGGCTTGGATGGCTGAATTGGATCGCAAGGGAGGGCAACAATCTTCACTGGCGAAGCAACAGGCGGCTCGTGCTAATGGTAAAAAAGGGGGACGGACAAAAAAGACACAACCCCTATAACTCGCTGCAACTGGGTAGTGCTCAAAATCTTGATTAAGGAAACTGTCCGAGATGCAATTGCCAGAACTCAAAGCTGAAATTTTGAAACTCTCACGGGGCGATCGCCTGTCTCTCATGATGGTCATTGCCAAATCTTTAGAAGAAATAGACATTTCTAGGTCAGAACGTTCTGAGGCGATCCAGAGAATGCGAGGCTTGCTAAAAACCGACCAGCCCCCGCCCACCGATCAACAAGTAGCCGCGATGTTAGAAGAGCGACGCTTAGAGAAATATTTACCATGAGTGGGTGTTAATATCCTCTAAGATTTTTAGTTTTTCCCGAGCATATCTTGCTCGAATGAGCATTTCTAAGATATCATAAAGGTTGGAAATAATCCGATCCCCAAGGGTGAATTTATGCGTTTTGGGCAATCGGTTTAAAATGGGGACATACCACTGAATTAAGTCGTAGGTTTTCTTGATAATTGGTAGTTCTTTCATTAAAAAAAATAAAAGAAAAAAAATAAAAGAAAGCTCCCTGCGGTCGCTTTCAAGAGAGTAAAGGGGAAAAAGAGCAAAGGGCAAGAGGGCTAGAGAGTAAAGGGCTAGAAGAGTCCTGCGCCCACCAGACAGACGCGAAACCCAAGGCCGTCGCTGAAGTCGTCGCGCGAGTTGTGGTAGCGGAGGGCGCAACGGCAGAGAACCGGGCTGTTGAACCAAGAACCGCCACGCAGCACGTATTTTTTATCGCTTTCCTTCAATAAAACCCTAAGATTTTCCGAAGGTTTTTGATAACGATTATCAGTCACAGTCTCATCCCAGACGCGACCATCCCCAGGCGCACCCTGATAATTATCATGGAAGGGGTCAAAACACCACTCCCAAACATTGCCATGACCATCATACAAGCCAAAGCCATTGGGGGGAAAGCTGGCGACCGGGGTAGTTTCTTCTCGATATTGTCCTTTGGCTTCCTCCGCAACGGTATAGTTTCCGTCATAATTAGCTAAATCTGTGGTGAGTGCTTCCCCAAAGGCAAAGGGGGTTGTCGTTCCCCCACGACAGGCATATTCCCATTCTGCCTCGCTCGGGAGCCGATATTCCTTGCCCGTCAGCTTACTTAATCGAGCGCACCACTCCACTGCATCAGACCAAGAGACCTGTTCAACGGGACGATTCCCGCCTTTGAACCTAGATGGGTCGGGGTTTAAATCCCGGACAATTTTGCCCACTTGCGTCACCACCACCCGCCATTGGTCTTGGGTGACGGGGGTTTTGCCCATCAAAAAGGCGGGAACCTGCACGGAATGCTGCGGACTTTCCCACCTAAACCATTCCCTATCATACTCTTTACACAGCCGCTCAATTTCCGCCTCCTCTGTCCCCATCAAAAACCTACCACCGGGGAGTTGCACCATGTCCAACTGCACCCCCTGACCCAAATCCTGGGGATAGTACCGCGCCTGACCGGGGATTGTTTCAATAACTTGCCCCTGACGGTTAACCCGTACGGTCTCGAAATGAAAGGACGGTAAACCTCCTTTAGTATCAGGCAACAAGGCCAACCAGTCCGCCACGGTTTGGGGGCGGTCTTCTGACTCAATTGCCATCCCTTGCTTAATCGCGTTTTGTAGTTCTGGCGACCAATGCTTAGGAATCGCCAGGCGATCGCGCCTCAGCCGCATCGTAGCAATCGGTGGTACTTGTGCTGTTAGCAAATAGTACAGGGTCGCCGCTAACGCATAGACATCGGTAAATTCCCCCCGATGTTCCTGCTCATCATACTGCTCAATGGGGGCAAAACAGGGCGTAAGAGCGATGGTGTGGGTTTGGGTCAAATTGGGGATAAACTCCCGCGCAATGCCAAAATCAATCAACACTGCTTCATCAGCCGGCAACCGCACCATAATGTTCTGGGGCTTAATATCCCGATGCAGCAATCCCTTCTCGTGCATCACCCTCAAGGCGTCTCCCACTTCTCGGATATAGCGCAACGCCACATCCTCGGGTAACGCCCCACCGCGCAAGACGCGATCGCCCAAATCCTGCCCCTGAACATACTCCATCACCAGACAGGGCAGCCCCTCATGGTTAAAATGGTTCTCCACCTGGACAATGTGGCGATGGCGACAGATGGCGATTTTGGCGGTTTCTCGGTCAAAGTCCCGCAGAAACTTATCTCGATAGGGGATATACTGCGCCTCAGTCATCACCTCATCTTTGAGGGTTTTCAGCACCCAGGGTTTGCCCTTCGGACCTTTGACGAGGTAGGTAATGCCGAAACCGCCCACTTTAATCCGCTTTTCAATGGTGTAGCGGTTGCCAAAAATTTTCGTGCCCGGTTGCCAAACCATAAACCCCAACGAGAGACTTCCTCCAGTTTACCGGATTAGGAGGTCTCTCCCCATTGCGGGCGATCGCCTCTCTGGGGTGTTCTCCAAGAGAACCGATGCTCTATAATTTTGGGAAGTAACTGATCGACTCTCGAACCTACCGCCATGTCGGATAACCGCTCCACTCCTATGCCAACCGACCAACGCGATCGCTCAATCCCCCCCCACGATCAAGCCGATGCCGATCTCCTCTTGAATGAGGTGTTCCGAGACGTCGATCAAATGCTTGATCGCAGCCAGGAACTGCCCCGAGAACCGGCGAACCACAAGCCGATCGCCCTAAAACCCCTTCAAGTCCCCCCGATTGTGGTGCAGCCCCTCGTGGCGCCGGCTATGCAGCCCCCAGCCGTCGAGTCTCCCTCAGTGGAAGTGGCCGTCAACGCCCAGGGAAAACGGGCTGAAGACAAAAGCTTAGTCTGGTTCGATCGCCTTCTCCTCGGAGGGGCGTTTGTGTCTCTAGCCGTTGTCTTAGGCTTATGGTTGTTTAACCGAGGCTATTTCCGTCAGAACGTTGACGGACAACCCCCTCAGAGCGACACCAGCACTACCACAGCCCCAGTTCTGGAGAATCCAGGAACCGCCAGCGATGAAGAGTTTATCGCCTATATGGGCCAAGCTCTCGATCGCATCGAAAACCGTCCCGCCTTACCCCCTCTACCTGAGTCATCGAGTCCCACCGCCCCCTCAGACACAGGAACCCTCAACATTCCCGTTGACGCCACCTCGCCTAACGCCGTCGCTCAATCCCTGACGCGCATCGCCAACGCCTTAGAACGTCAATCTCTAACACAAGTTCCTCTTCCCAGTCTTCCCAGTGATGAAACAACACAAGAGAATCTTGCCGAGACTGAGAGTGAGGCCGAGACTGACGGGGAGGAGGAAGCCGTAGCGCAAGTTCCCCAACGTCCCGAGATTGCCGAAGAAGCCCCCAGTTCCCCACCGAGGGCGGCCGCCATCACCCCAGCCGCCAAACAACCCACCTCTTCTCAAGCACCAGCCAATGAGCCACGAGCCGCCGCCGCTCCGTCAGGGGTTTATGCGTTAGTGGGAACCCTAGAACGGGGTGAAGGCCAACAGCCTGCCGCTTTGTTTGAGGTGAATGGCTCCCCCCGCTGGATTGATATTGGTCAGTCTATTGGGAACAGTGGCTGGACTCTATCTGAAGTGACGGGCGATCGGGTTTCGGTACGTCGAAACGGTGAAACTCGCACAATTTATGTAGGACAACAGTTTTAGATCAAGATGAGCCTAAGGGAACGGCCCTAAGTTATTTTTCTTGTGTCCCTCTTGCCCCTTGCCATCCCCTCTTGGGAGGGGTTAGGGGTGGGTTATGCCCCTTGCCTTTTGCCCCTTGCCTTTTGCCTCTTGCCCCTTGCCTCTTGCCTCTTGCCTGTCCATAAAACAAGGATAATATCGTGGGTTTATTTGAAGATTTCAGTCAATTTCTAGAAACTCGTTTAGAAGAATTTTTAGCGGCCCATCCCCACTTGGAACTGCAAGCGTTAGAAGAACAATTGCGGGAACAAGAAGAAGATACCCTGCGGTTAATTGCCAGTTTGCAAACTCAAGAAGAACGCCTAGAAGCCGATATCTTAGACACCGCTCAAGATATCCAACGTTGGCATATTCGTATCCAAAAAGCCCAAGCCGCCGGCCGCGAGGATCTCGTCAAACCGGCCCAAGAGCGAGAAGCCCTGCTGCTGCGGCGAGGGAACCAACTCTGGGGACAACGCCTCGGGGTTCAAGAACGGCTTGAGCAAGCCAAAACCTTAAAGCAAAATATCCAATCTCGTCGCCAAGAAGTTCACGCCAAGGCCGCCCAATTACGGGCCGAACAGGCTCAATTTAGCCAAGAACGGGTGTCGAGTTGGGACAATCCCACCAGCAACACCCGCTTCCAAAAACCGGCCGCAGATCCCCTAGAACAAGTCTTTAGCGATTGGGAAACTGAAGATGAGTTGAATCAGTTAAAACGACAAATGGGCCAATAAATGGGCTAATAAATGGGGCAATAAATGCGCCAATAAATGCGCCAATAAATGGGGCAACAAAAGGGGCAACAAACAGGCTAATCGAGAAGCCGGATTCACCCCTGTTTTTTTAATCGAGTTAATCGAGATAACCCATCAGAGAGTCGATATCCGCCGTTGCGTTGGCGGCGACGGGGCGGTTGCCCATGATGGTCACCGTGTCGCTAATCATCAAGGTACTCGCCGACACCGGACGCACCCCTGAAGACTGGATTGTGGAACTGATTTTCATGTTGCTGACGGACACCGGACGATTACCCATAGTGTTATAGGTTTCGCTGATGGCGAGGGTGCTGGCAGAAATGGGACGGATGCCGGAGGCTTTCATGGTATGAGTGAAATCTACATCATTGGAAAAAATGGGACGCAAACCGCCCACGGCTGAAAACGTATCGACGATTTCTCGGTGGCTGATGCCCACGGGACGATTTCCGGGAAGATAATCCGCCGGTTTGAGATCGAGGGCTTTACGGGCATCCGAACCCTGAACCGCTAGGGCTGAGGCCTGCTCTTTTTCTTCCTGAGTTTTGTTCTCCTCAGCTTTAGAAGAACTGGTACTACGGGTTTTCGGGGTCCGAGTTTTCGCCCCACTGCTGCGGGTTGTGGACTTATCGGCGGGTTGTTCAGTGGTACTCATGACTAAAATCTCGTATTTGACAACACATTGGAATGATTGGCGGGGGAGTCCCCCAGTTAGATTAGAATAGGCGATCGCGACTCACCTGCCCCTAAGACCCATTCAGGTTGGAGGGAATCCCCTGAAACGGACAATTCCGACTCACCTGCAGAAAGCCCATGATTCAATAGGTTTTAGCTATGAGTTTAGAATTGGGTAAGCTTTTTTGTAAAGGACTCTTTACTCTATGATACATAGTCTTTGCCCGGTGGCGATCGCCGCGAGTGACTAGAAAAGCTAATCATCACCTTTACCGGCCGTTATCAGTCCCTCATCAGTCCCTCATCAGTCCCTCATTAGTCCGTTATCCCGGCCGAGGACCTCACAGACGCTCCCGATCCCCAGCAGAGATTTCCCGCCCCATCTCCAAAGCAGTCAAGGTCTTGCATCTCAAGCCTTTGCGCCCTCATCAACTCAAAGGGTTTGCCCGGAGAATCCGGGAATTTTGCCTCCTATCGATTGTCGATTACCAACAATCGGATATATGGTTGAGATCAAACCCCCCTGGGATTGAGATCCCCTCAACCCTGCCGAGTCACGCTAACGTCACTGGTCGAACTAGAACCTCCATGTCAACCCTGGTCATCGTCGAATCCCCTACCAAAGCGCGTACCATCCGCAAATATCTCCCTAACGACTACCAGGTCGAAGCCTCCATGGGACATATTCGCGATCTGCCTCAGTCTGCCAGCGAAATTCCGGCCGCCGTCAAGAAAGAGAAATGGTCGCAATTGGGCGTCAATGTCGAGGCCAACTTCGAGCCGATTTACGTCGTCCCCAAAGATAAGAAAAAGGTCGTCAAGACCCTCAAAGATGCCCTAAAGAACGCCACAGAACTGGTTTTGGCCACAGACGAAGACCGGGAAGGGGAGAGCATTAGCTGGCACTTATTGCAAGTGCTAAAGCCGAAAGTCCCCACCAAGCGCATGGTCTTCCATGAAATCACCGAAGAGGCCATCCAAAGCGCCCTCCATAACTGCCGCGATCTCAACGAACAGCTCGTTCACGCCCAAGAAACTCGGCGCATCCTCGATCGCCTCGTCGGCTATACCCTCTCCCCCCTCCTCTGGAAGAAAATCGCCCCCAAACTCTCCGCCGGCCGAGTTCAGTCCGTAGCGGTGCGGCTGATTGTCATGCGCGAACGGGAACGGCGGGCCTTCCGCATGGGGTCTTACTGGGACTTAAAAGCCCATCTAACGAAAGACAACACCCCCTTCGATGCCAAACTCATTAGCCTCGATGGGACGAAGGTGGCCACCGGCAGCGACTTCGACGAAAACACCGGACAAATTAAAGCCGGCCGCAACGTCCAACTGCTGAACCAGTCCGATGCCAATGCCCTCAAAGAGCGGCTATTGGGCAAACCCTGGAATGTCAGCAACTTTGAAGAGCGCAGTTCCCGCCGTAAACCGGCCCCTCCCTTCACCACCTCGACACTGCAACAGGAAGCCAACCGCAAACTACGGCTGTCAGCCCGCGATACCATGCGCGTCGCTCAGAGCCTCTATGAGAACGGTTACATTACCTATATGCGGACCGACTCCGTGCATTTATCGGAGCAGGCGATCGCCGCCGCCCGCGAGTGCGTCACGCAGATGTACGGGCCAGACTACCTCAGCCCCAAACCCCGGCAATATGCCACCAAAAGCAAAGGTGCTCAGGAAGCCCACGAAGCCATCCGCCCCGCCGGAAATCGCTTCCGCACCCCCCGCGAAACCGGACTCAAAGACCGAGAACTCGCCCTCTATGACCTCATCTGGAAACGTACCGTCGCCTCCCAGATGGCCGAAGCGCGGCAAACCTCTCTCTCCGTGGATTTAAGCGTTGAAAATGCCCTCTTCCGGGCCAACGGTAAGCGCATCGACTTTCCCGGCTTCTTTCGCGCCTATGTCGAAGGGTCCGATGACCCCGATGCGGCCCTAGAGAACCGTGAGGCTATTTTGCCGGCCTTGGCCGTCGGCGATCGCCCCGACTGCCAAGACATCGAAGCCGTCGGTCACGAAACCCAGCCCCCCGCCCGCTTCACCGAAGCCTCCCTTGTCAAAACCCTCGAAAGTGAAGGCATTGGCCGGCCGAGTACCTACGCCAGCATCATCGGCACCATCATCGATCGCGGCTACGCCCAAATGAGCAACAACGCGCTGGTTCCCAGCTTCACCGCCTTCGCCGTCTGTAGCCTGCTGGAAAACTACTTCCCGGACCTAGTGGACCTACAGTTCACCGCCAAAATGGAAGCCACCCTCGATCGCATCTCCACCGGAGACGTGGACTGGATTCCCTATTTACGAGAGTTTTACTCCGGCGACAAGGGCTTAGACACTCAAGTTCGGCAACAGGAAGACCAAATTGAACCCACCGAAGCCAAAACCATTGTCCTAGAGAATCTACCGGTGAAAGTTCGCATCGGTAAATTTGGCCCCTACCTAGAAACCGAGAAAGACGGCGAAACGATCACCGCCTCGATTCCCCAAAACCTCACCCCCTCCGACTTAGATCCTGAACAAGTCGAAGTCTTGTTACGGCAAAAAACCGAGGGTCCTGAGAAACTGGGAATGCACCCAGACACCGGGGAACCGATTTATATCCTCATCGGTAGTTATGGTCCCTATGTGCAACTCGGGGAAGTCACCGACGAGAACCCCAAACCAAAACGGGCCTCCCTCCCCAAAGGTCAAACCCCTGAAACCATTACCCTAGAAACTGCCGTCGGCTTATTGTCCCTTCCCCGGTTACTGGGGGTCCACCCGGAAACCGGTAACAAAGTTCAAGCGGGTTTAGGTCGTTTTGGTCCCTATATTGTCCACAAAAAGGGAGGTGAAGATGGCAAAGATGACTATCGCTCGATTAAAGCCTCGTCTGATGATGATGTCTTGACCATTACCCTAGACCGGGCCTTAGAGATGTTAGCCGAACCCAAACGGGGTCGCGGTCGCCGAGGAAGCAAGAAGAAGCCCCTGCGGGAGTTGGGAGACCATCCCACCGACAAGGAACCGGTGAACATCTATGATGGTCCCTATGGCCCTTATATTAAGTACAAACGCAAGAACATCTCGATTCCTGATGGGGAGTCAGCCGAGGAGTTATCGTTAGAACGGGCGGTGGAGTTAATCGCGGCTAAGTCGTCGTCTCGTAAGTCGTCGTCTCGTAAATCTTCGACGAGTAAACGCAAAACCACCTCGAAGAAATCCTCAACAACGAAGCGGAAAACTACCTCGAAAAAGAGTTCTCAATCGGACAGCTAATCCAGAGGTGAGGGAGTGAAAATACTAAGACAGCGAGTTTCCCACAGAAACTCGCTGTCTGGTGTTCGACTTTTTAGGCCTTCAAGCATGTGTCCTAACTACATCTTCCTCTGCTATAGAAAAAGGGTAAAAGCGCTCTTTACCGAGGGGAAGTCCGACCTAAAGGTAAAGAACAATCTTCCCAGCGATCGCCAATCGTGTGGAACAAGTGTAACTGGATATCAGACACTTCCTCGTAACTCAAATGGCGAGTGTTCGCACAACTGGTCCAGAAATTGCCCCAAATGGTCGGATCGTCAAAGCGAAGCAATCCTAATTCGTGCATATTTTTGTATTGAGGGGTTCCCGCAATCGGAATGATCGAATAGGGAGTCACGAAAAAATTCAACGAGGGATTAATGGTTTTTAGTTTGTCTTTGAGGTCGCAAATCGCTTCTTCTAAATAGAGTAAACTGTCGTGATCGTCGTCGGGAAGTCCCATAATAAATCCGTAGGATATAATCGGTACTCCAGCTCGAACAATTGCTTCGAGCATATCACAGTGTTGCTGCCAAGGCAACAGTTTTTTATAAGACTGGCGACCAACAAACGGACGTTCGGCGGGAATGTAAGCCATAAAACAACCCACTTTTCCATCCCAACCCCACATTGCTTCTACTAATTCTTCATCTGGGACTAAATCTTCGGGATTATTCCCCTTACCGCGTCCTTTCGTCGCTTTCTTGATTTCAATCCCATTATCCCAAGAAACGGGTAATTCGCGCTCACGCAATCCGTTGACAATATCCAGAACTTCCTGTCGTCCTTCATCCCCAAAAAGCACCCGACCGAGAAACTGATCCGAGTCGGAAATAATGCTGCGTGCCCCCGCCTCTTTTTGGCGATCGCACCATTCTAATGCCCGTTGGGATGTCATTCGTAAATACCCTGTGCGATAGGTTGGGGTTTGGCAAAAGTCGCAGGTGCGATCGCAGCCAAGATCGAGCATCACCGCACCAATTGGGTTTAGTAGATTCTGATGAGTTTCTGATTTAAACTCTTGCGATCCGCCCAAGCAAGCTGACGCTACATTGACCGCAGGAAGCGGCCAATCTTGCGGGTGCAAGGGATACAATCGCTTGCGATACTGCTGACCGTTGGCGAAGATTACCCCAGATAAATCGTCTCGCGGTTCTTTGCCGAGTAAATAGTCGAATACAGACAAATTGGCTGCCCCAGATTTGTCCGTGACAATCGCAGTTGCGCCAGCTTCTAAATAGTAGCGCGGATCGGCGATCGCGTCCGATCCTCCCACGGCGATGGGTTTGTCTCCAGTGGCTAAATGTCGCACCACTAACTCGGCCAATTGTCGATAAATGGTAAAATTATTGGTAATGCCCCAAGCATCGCAAGCATTCGGCTCGATCGAGGAAATTGGGCGACCGTAAGCGATTTTGCGAAGCGTCATCCCTTTCCATTGCGTTTGCCCGTACTCCTCCTCGATCGCGCCTTTTTTCAGATCGTAGAGTTCAACTTCAAACCCCCCCGCCTCTAAAGTCGCCATTAAAATTTGCTTGCTAATCAGCGGATGTTGGTTTTGCTCCGTCCAATCTGTCCCATTCGGATCGATGAGTTTGAGATGCGGTAGTTCAACTAGCCCTATTTTCATCGGGATGAAGCTCCACGGTTATTATTAATTTTTCATCGATTTTAGTTGGATTTTTTTTAAACGTCAATCCGCAAACTATTAATTTTTATTGAAATTGGGTTTTTTGACAAATCTAAAGAAACCCCAATCAGGAGCTAGGTATCATTCAACTCAACGACACCCTGTACAAAAGTCCTACGCATCTTGAACGGTCAGTGCTGAATTATTTAGGTCTATTGACTTAAAAAGTAACCGCAGTTACAGCAAATTTGCGATCGCTCGAAAAATTTCCTCGGGGATGGCGTGTTCTTTCTCGTAAACGCGATCGTACTTTTGTTCGAGTTGTTGCCAATCAATTGTGCGATCGCCGAGTACCTCCCGCTCAAACACTTCCATCGCTTTACCCGACAACCCTTTCTCCATACACCGTTTCATCGCTAAGCGACTTTCATCAATCTCGCCAATACATTCAAAAGGCGTTTGATTTTCTAACCCCAGCATTTGGCGGAAAATCGGCAATAAGTCCGCATCGTCTAATAAATTCGACTGAAAAACCGCATCCACCGCTTCGCGATCGCAAAATGCCATCAACCCCAGCCACACATACGCACACTTGGGACACTTTTTGCACCAAGGTTTTTTGATATTGCACGAATGAATTTTTGGCAGCACTTCCGGATATTTCGCCACATTCTTAAAAATTCGAAAATCGTAAATAGGCTGCAAAATGCTGAAATAATTAAAATCCGAAAATAAATACTGTTGAATGAACCGATTTAATTCTTTCTCCGCCTCATACCCTTTCCCCCACTGATGATTCACCTCTCGCCCCAGTTTCTCCCAAAATAAATTCCCCGTATTGGCACTTTTTTCATGAGCTAATGCCAAATAGTTGTAACCGCCATGCAGCATTAGCGGCAAGGCTTCAAAAATAGAAACTGGTGTTTCGGGAACCGTAATCCCGGAATTCCCAGGAAAATAAAGCTTCATAAACGGATATTCCAGAAAGTCATCATAAACCGAGATTTGATGACGGCAAACTGGATTGACGGATTCTAAAACTCCTGAAATTAACTCATGTTGGAAATCTGCTTTCCCATAAACGCTATGGGAGTATTGCATAGAGGCAAAAGGAATCTCTGCCTCTTGCAACATTTTTAAGGCGACGATACTATCTTTTCCTCCCCCACAACCGGCAAGTACCGTGCGATTGTCGAGGGCGATCGCACTCGGTTCGCTCTCTCCCAAAGCGGTTCCGGGATAGATAATTTCCGGCCCCACATAATCCGTAACCTGATTTTCATATAAATGTTGGGCAAATACCCCTTGATAAATTTTGGAAAACAATTTTAAAACCGACTGATTCAATCCCGCAGCAATGGCAGACACATCATAATACTGGGGAAACAGAGAACAGAATTTCATGCCTTCAAACAAGGCAATGTGAGCGGCTACCTTTTGCAGAGTAGAATCTAAATATCGCTCTCGCAGCGCTGAAAAGGACAACTCGTGATAGTATACTTTCGTGGAAAACTTAAAGCGATCAACATCATAAATAATTTCTAAATGATGTTCGTGGATTCTTACTTTACCGACTTTAATGGTTTTGACGTTCATTGCTTCTCATTTTTTCCACTAAACATTAGCAATTTCACCCACATTAGGTTGAATCAAGGCAGGTTGAATCAAGTCAGGTTGAATCAAGTCAGTACTCTCCTAATTTTACCTGCGGAATGTGGGGTCAGGCATCTTGCCCACCCGTATTATCTCGATCGAAAAACTGTGCTGCGCCATACACGAGAAACCCTGTAGCCATTCCTGGTAGTACTTCATAGATCGACTCCGACAGTTGGAAAATTGCGTTCCAGCTTATTGCTGCTGCCAGACCTGCTAGCATCATCGCCACAGCGACTCCACGACTAACAGGCCAGCGCCACGCCCTTACCACTAGCAGCGGCCCTAGCCCCGAAGCTAAAGCCGACCAGGCAAATACACCCAGCGCGAAAACTTCTTTATTACTCGCTAGGGCGATCGCCAAGACGATTGCCGTCACCACAACGGTTCCCACCTTCGCGAATTGGTAGGAGTGTGATAGTTTGGGCAATAAATCCTGAGTGAGTGCTGCTGAGCAGGACAAAATTTGAGAGTCTGCTGTCGAGACGACCGCCGCAAACACTCCGGCAAGAATAGCTCCCACCGCAAAAGCAGGCAGTAAGGCGATCGCCAGCTCCGGGAGTGCCAGCTCTGGGTCGCCCCCCTGCATCAGCCCTGGCAGCAACACCCGAGCGCTTAGGCCAACCAGTACCGTAAACGAAGAGAAAAGAACGTAAGAGGCTGCATAAAGATTACGGGTCACGCCCATGTTTTCTGCGCGATCGATGGTCATTGCCCGCACCATGATGTGTGGTTGACCGACTGCGCCGATGCCCGCTACCAGCCAGCTGAGCAAAAAGAGGCCAAACCCGAACTGCAAGCCTTGTGGTACCGGATCGACCAGTGACGGATCGATCGCGGCTAACTGCTGCCACATTTGGCTAAAACCACCGCAAGCCCTCAGTGCCACCACGACCATTACCAGCATGGCCAGCATCATCACGACACCCTGGATTACGTCAGTCCAAATTGAAGCACGAATTCCGCCCGAGAAGCAGTAGGTAATAACGATCGCCGCACCGAGCACGATAGAGAAGCTATAGTCCCAACCGAAAATTACGTGGAGTGCCTTGCTACCTGCCAGCAGTTGGGATGCAGCATATGCCCCCAGAAAAACAATTGTTATTAGCGCCGAAACTACAGCGATTGGGCGGTTCTGTCGATCTTCTCCCGCCAAAAATGCCCCGACTGTTTCGGCATTGCTCTCCTCGGAGGCCACGCGCAGCCGCTGGTGTACGAAAAACCAAGCTAAGTAGTCCCCTAAAAACCAGCCTACGAGTAGCCACACTGACGAAATTCCCACTTGGTAAGTCCAGCCCAACATGCTGATAAACATACCGCCACTGTGGGCGGTAGCAAAGGCCGACAGCCCAGTCATCCAAGGATTGATGCTGCGACTAGCCAGTAAGTAATCCGCCGTTGTATTCTGTGTGTACGTAGCCGCAACCAGGCCAACACCGGTAAACAGCAACAAAAAGAGAATAAAGCTGAGTGCGATCGGTAAAATTGTAGGCATAGAATTTGGATTACGCTGAGTCTTGGTGACCGTTCTGAGACTGTTGGTTAGTCCAGCTAAAAGGTTTCGTTTTGACAATAAGCTGAGGAGACCCATACAAGAAATCTGTTAGTCTGCTTGATCAAGATTCAACGATCACTTTTAATTTTTTTCTAGTCCTGAAGCTTGCGCCAAAAGAATATATAACTGTCGTTCCGTATCCCACTTTGATATTAAGGTTTCCCATCCCGAACGTGACAGTAAGGACTTCATTTCTTCATCACTTGGCTTCATGGAGTTTGCTAAAGTATAGCTTTCACCATTCAAGACTTTAATCGTCTCTTCTCGCCCCGTAAAGCAGTCAGTGATTAAAAATTCTTGAGTTTCTAAAGCCGTAAATTGATGCTCGACAACACTGCCGTAATCGTTCCAGCGAGGACTATATGAGAAAGCTTCAGGATTGAAATCATGTGCCTGTAAGTCTCTTTTGAGTTTGTATAAAATACTCATAAAGCACCCTTTCGCCTCTGCTGAAGTGTACAGATTCACCATAGAATCTAGGCTATCCTTTCGACTGTCCATGAGCAGCACCAGATAGCGCTGCTCATTTTGGCTTGATTGAGAAGATGAATCGATTTTTTTAAGCTGTTTGAGATGCTTGAGAACAAACTGATTTTCGATAAATCTCTCCCCGGGTTTAGCCGGAAGATTTCCAAGAGTTGACCCAGGATACCAAATAATAGAAGTATCAGACTTGTGACGTGGTAGACACTGAGAGTGAAAATCCACAGCGGCACCTTGCGCTGAAATATCTGGAAATTCTCGGGAAACAACTTTACAAGCTTCTGTTGTGAATTCGAGTTCTATATCAACCGCAAAATATTCTGAAGGCTCTAAGATTCTCAAAGGCGGAATCGTATTTTTCATAACCGACCATTCTGGCCCTGGACCTAGGTCAAAAAATGACGACCCGACGCCGACATACTCCCGAACTGTTGAAGCGAATTGCTTGAGCAAGGAAGGCTGTTTTTGTGGAATCAAAGAAGTTGGCAGCTTCACATAGCGCGAGTAGTAAACACCACCTTTTACTCGATCGCCCGGATACTGCGGCATATCGTAGATGTAGCTACTCAATGCTCCGAGGACTCTCTCCTCGGGTCTCCGAGCGAATGAGCTGACAACAGCATCAAAATTCATGCAAAGGGAACGACCCATAACCTCCGGGTTGAAATCTTCTTCTTTTTCAAAATTGAAAGGTTTTACCATTGTTTACTGATAGATGAAGAGTGAATTGTTCTGACTCAGTTACACGCTGATCCTAGAAATCGTCGGTTTTATCGATGTCTAGTCATTATCTAGTTATTCTAGATTCTTCATAAATTAATTGAACGTTGAGTTTCGTTTCATGAATAGAGGTTTAAATTGAATAGTTCCCCAAAGCCTCTCTGTATGATCAGTTGATTAAGCCAAATTGTGTTACTCCATGCCCGGCTCGACAATCGACTCTGTGTGGCCACTTCCACCATGCATCGCCTCGTGGTTCTGTCCACTCTTGGCGGCGGCAATGCGATCGCTGAGTTCAGAACTGTCACGGATGTAAGCATAGTTTTCATGCTTCATAACCCCAACAGTGATACCAGCCTTGCGCAGTTCTGCCATGTAATTGTTGTAGAGGTCAGTGTAGACATCCCAGAAGCCTTTCTTCAGTGCAAAAGCACCGCACCAAAACCAAACTGTACCGTCTGCAGGACTCACGAACGGGCAACCCATATACCATTTTTCTTTGACAGTATCCGGGTGTGCTTCAACAACTCGCGTCCAGCTCTCTTCCATTTCCACCGCATCGTCGTTGGAGTTGATGACAAACATAAATTCCACCAGTCGCTCCTCATTCGGCAGCAAGTTCTGAATTGTTGAACTCCAAACCGTCGAGTTCGGAACAGTTATGATCTTGCCATCATAGTGATCGAAGGTCGTGTTCGCCAGAGTAATGTCGCGCACGTAACCTTTCTGCCCCAGTCCGGGGATGACCACGAAATCGCCGACATCAAAGGGTTTGTAGAAGAGCAGCATCAGACCACTCGCAAAGTTCCCGAGATTACTCTGGAGTGCGAAGGCTAAGACGAAGCTGACCCCTCCGAAGACAGCTAGGAGAGGCCCAAGGCTGACACCAAGTGACGTGAGCGCAACGAGGAAGCCAACTACGACTATACCGCGCTCGACGACAATGACGAGGAACTCGCGAAATAGGTTCGAGATAGCACTGATTTGTCTCAGGGTCTTGCGGGTTAGCGACGCGATGACACGGGACAGGAGAAGTGAAACCAAGACGATACCAGAAAATTTCGCGATGCCAATCGCCCAGCGTAAGCCGCCCTCTTCTGACTTCAACCAGCTCCAGATACGTATGCCCAACCCTTCAGTATCGGTTACGTCAATTTCAATGATGGTGACCGCATCGATGTAACGCTGATAAGAGGTCGGGTCGCCGCCTTTGCGTTCGAGTTCTTCTAGGACGACGTTCAGACGATCAATAATGACAGTGCGATCGCCTTGCAGGGCGGTGACATTTTCCAGGAGCTGAGTCTTGAGCGCTTCGTCCTGCTCTGCCGAAATATCGAGCTGCTCAGCGGCTTCACCCAAGCTTTCGCTATCGACTTGACCTTCATCTTGGACATCACCCGCCTCGGCCGCTGGCACTTGATCTTCGGCCACGTCTTCTAGCCGTTCCTCGGACTGACCGGGTTCAACAACTTCTGCGGTGTTGTCCTCAACCTCGACGAGACCCGATTCCAGAATTGTGTCCACAATTTCCTGGACAGAGGTTTCAACTTCTTCGAGAGCTTGCCGGGCTTCTTCAGCCTCTTGAGACTCCGGCACGGCAGAGTCGAGATCTTCGGCGGCGGCCTCTGCGTCTACCAGCGCTTCATCAAGTGCATTGATATTTTCCGTCGCGGTCTCGTAAGCTTCGCTGCCTGCCGTCAGCTCATCGCGGGCGTCTCTGGCTTGCTGTAAGACTTCCCGGGCTTGTCCTCGCCTCCCCTCTTCACCTGCATCTTGGAGCGTTTCTTGCAGCGCTTCGTCCCCTTGGAGTTCCTCCTTCCTTTCGAGTACCTCTTCGAGAGACCGCTGTGCTTCTCGGAAGGATTCTCTGGCGGCTTCGACACGCTGGGCGGCTTCTTGGTATTCCGTCGTTCCTTCGCTGGTCGCTTCGAGCTCAGCTTCCGCCTCAGTTAGTTCTACTTCTGCCTCACTCAGTGCAGTGCTTGCCTCCTGCTGAAGAGCGATTACCTGATTGGCTCGTCGGATTGCAATCTCGGCATTTGAGATTTCTTCAACTTTATTTTTCAGAATTGAGAACCAAGCAGCGGCTTCATTTTCCAAATCCCCTAGGGTTAGAGGTCGGAGCCTCAGCCGGAGTTCTTCGATCGGAATCTGTATATTCTCGATCGTCGTTGCGGCAGACGGGTCAGCATCAGGCGAGATGGTCGATTCGAGGAAAACCGGACTCTCCCCAGCGCCAGACTCTGCTTCTTGAGCCATCGCTGGAACACCAACCGAAACCGTCAGGGAAAGGAAACCAGTAGCCAATACGACTCGGAGGCGAACAAAAAATTTATGTTGCATGACTAGGAAGGATGCAGGGAAGACAATGCGTTGCCATGGAGTATAGCGTTTGCCTGAAGTTTCTCAGTGAAACTACTGTAACTCATCGGTGACAATCTGAAAAAGAAAATTTTTCTTAAGAAAAATCGTTCGCCAGCATCATCGGCACTACCATTGAGCGCGGCTATGCCCAGAAGTTATGGTCCCTAGGTGCAACTCGGGGAAGTCACTCTCGAAAAAGAGTTCTCAATCGGACAGCTAATTGCATCTTTGGGTAGAGCGATGACGCTCGGTTTTTTGCCTCGAATTGGGCGTCTTGTTTGAAGAATGGGTACTTTGAAGACTCGGGACGAGGATGAGGATGAGAACCCCTCAAGAATTGGAGTGTTCCGGGAGTTTTGCGATCTCTGGGCTAAACTAGAATTGAGGTGAATTCATGGAGTCTAAATGATGCTGTCAACCCGGTTTTCAACCATTCAGTGGACGGTGGAAGACTACCACCATATTATTAACACTGGAGTTCTCGACGATCGCCCCGTGGAGTTACTCGCTGGAGAAATCGTCACCATGTCCCCAGAAGCGGAACCTCATGCGTTTTTTAGTTCGGAAGCAGGAGCGTATCTTACACGGTTACTCGGCGATCGCGCCTTCCTACGCCACGTCAAACCCATCACCCTCCCCAACCAATCGGAACCGGAACCGGATCTGGCGATCGTACAACCCCTAGGACGAGAATACCTCTCTCACCATCCCTATCCTGAAAATATTTTCTGGGTGATTGAATATGCGAATACCAGTTTAGAGAAAGATTCGACGGTCAAATATCATATCTATGCTGAAGCCAGAATTCCCGAATATTGGCTCGTGAATCTGCGAACCCGAGAATTAGTGGTTCACCGAGACCCTAAAGGACGGGACTATGGCTCTAAAGAAACCTTAAAAGATGGGACGATTTCTCCTCTAGCATTTCCCGACCTAACAATTCCTGTTGAAACGCTTATTTCTGCCTAAGTTAAACCGTCTTAAACCTTCATTCTAGGCACTTTAAGCTCAGTTTAGCACTAGCCAAGACTGGGAGCCTGAGCTAGACGTACCGGAGAGGCTCTCTCCTGAGCGAACCTCCCCCATGACTCGCATTTTGCTATAATCGGGACTTGTTTTTCAATCATCTGCATTACCTGTGAAACTTCCTCAAAAATTGATGCTACTCGGTTCCGGTGAACTGGGGAAAGAAGTTGTCATCGCCGCGCAACGGTTAGGAAATACGGTGATTGCGGTCGATCGCTACGAGAATGCACCGGCCATGCAAGTGGCGGATATCGCTGAAGTGGTGTCGATGCAGGATGGGGATGCGTTGGAGCGATTGGTGAAACACCATCAGCCTGATTATGTGGTGCCTGAGATTGAAGCCATCCGTACCAGTAAGTTACTCGACTTAGAACGCCAGGGGTTTCGCATCATCCCCACGGCGGCGGCCACCAACTACACCATGAACCGCGATCGCATCCGGGAATTGGCCCACCGCGAGTTAGGCCTGCGTACCCCTCGCTACGGCTACGCCAATGATTTAGCCAGTTTAGAGGCCATTTCTCGGGAGTTAGGATTTCCCAATGTCGTCAAACCGGTCATGTCTTCCTCCGGGAAAGGCCAATCGGTGGTTCGCTCTCCTGAGGAGGTCGTCGAGGCCTGGGAGTACGCCATGACGGGATCTCGCGGCGAGAGTGAGCGGGTGATTGTGGAAGAGTTTATTAACTTTGAGGTCGAAATTACCCTCTTAACCCTGCGTCAGTGGAATGGAAGTACTCTATTTTGTCCCCCCATTGGCCATCGTCAAGAACGAGGCGATTATCAGGAATCTTGGCAGCCAGTGGGATTGTCCCAGGCGAAAATCACCCAGGCCCAGGAGATGGCGAAAACCGTCACCTCGGCGTTAGGGGGGGCCGGAATTTTCGGGGTTGAGTTTTTTGTGACTCAAGATGAGGTGATTTTCTCCGAGTTGTCCCCCCGTCCCCATGATACGGGGATGGTAACGATGGTTTCGCAAAATCTCAATGAGTTTGAGTTACATTTGCGGGCGATTTTAGGTCTCCCAATTCCCAAGATTGAGGTGTTGTCGCCAGGGGCCAGTGCGGTGATTTTGAGCGATCGCCATTCGGATACAGTGTTTTACGAAGGGGTCGATGAGGCTCTGGCTGAGGCGGATGTGGAGATTCGCCTTTTTGGTAAGGAAACGGCTCGTCCCTATCGTCGTATGGGGGTGGCCCTGGCCAAAGGGAACACCATTGAGCAGGCCCGTCGCAAGGCCACCCAGGCGGCGGCCAAGGTGCGGTTAGGGTATGATGATCAAGAAAAATAGACACTTAATTGTCCCCAATTAAGATTAGAAAGTAACCACAAAAACCTTGCTATAAGGGGGAAAGCCGCAATAGCTTATCTCTAAAAATGTATTTTTTGATGTGTCTTCTTGGCATGAGTGGCGGCTTTGGGATTGGATCTGTTAGAATGTTGATGTAAAGTTCAACATTTGCGGGGGAAGGGATTATGACTCGGACTTGTACCGCCACCACGCCTCAGCGTCGCCGTCTCCGCCAAGCCGCTGCATCGAGTAATCGCTATCTAAACGCCGTGATTCACCAGTTCGGGGGATCGGATGCGGTGACGATTCAGGGAAAAGAACGTAATACCTATCGGGTTGTCGCGGAGTTGAACAACGTCGCCATTCGGGGAACCCTGGCCCATGTGACTCAAACCTTAGAGGATGTACGTCAAACCCGTGCGGCGTACAGTGATGAGGAATTACGACGGATGACGGAGTTGGAGTTACGGGAGGCTCGACTGCTGCGAGAGATGCAACCTCAGGGTCATCTTGAGATCATCCGTATGGTGTCCGAGATCATCGAGAGTGACGACGAGATAAACTAGGAGCCGCACGCGGGAAGGTTGACCCAAATCTCTAGTCAGCAACCTCCCGCGAGAGCCAAGAAATAGCTTCCTTAATCCAGGCTTCGGCATTCTCACGATCGCCAAACTGCATATCACTCGACACCGCATTCAACGCCGACACCACTT
The DNA here is from genome assembly GCA_900149785.2 of Phormidium lacuna HE10JO. Taxonomy (GTDB): domain Bacteria; phylum Cyanobacteriota; class Cyanobacteriia; order Cyanobacteriales; family Geitlerinemataceae; genus Sodalinema; species Sodalinema lacuna_A. The sequence goes on from FSSI02000004.1 coordinate 69,964, forward strand.
CCTGAGGAGTATATCCCAACGCCAACAAGGTCATCTCCACATCTTCGAGGATGTTACCGCCCAACCCAGCCGTGGCGACCACCTTTAAATTGGCCTGTTCTCGCCATTGGCTGAGGGTTTCTCGTAACTCTAGGGAAATGCGTTCGGCGGTCTTCTTTCCAACGCCGGGGGTTTGCGAGAGGATCTTATGATTCCCCGACACGATCGCTTGCAGCAAATCCTCTAACGTTAAGGTACTCAACAAGGCCATCGCTAACTGAGCCCCCACACCACTGGCCCGAATTAACTGACGAAATAGATCCCGTTCCGGGGCTGTTGCAAAGCCAAACAGTAACAGACGGTCATCACGCAGTTGCAAATCCACAAACACCTGGACCTCCTGCTGAGTTCCGGGGAGTTCCCGCGCCAATCGTGGCGTAACCTGGACCTCATAGCCAAGGCCATTGACCTCTAGCGTCAACACAGGACGCTGAGGAACCGCCATCTGAACACCGACCAACAAACCCTTAAGATAACTAAACATCCTCAACTCTCAAACTCTTAACCGCTGACCTGTCTTGTTACTCGCCCCGTGACACCGCGCCTATGAACGCCCAACAGCCCTGGTTTTGGCGATCGCATCCCTTGGAATCCCATACAGCATCTCATGTCTTTGCCGCCTTATTCCTCAACGATCCCATCGCCGTCCTTCTCGAAAGTCCCTCAAGCTCAGACACCCCGACGCTGACGGGCTATTCCATCTGTGCCGGTCGTCCTCGGCAACGAGCGGGGATTTCCCAGCACTGGACACCGGGACTCGGTGAAATTCTACCGTTTTTGCGGCGTACGTTAGCCGCCAATTTAGCAACCTCAAGCCCAACCCTCCCCCCAGACATTGCCCAACTTCCCTTTACCGGCGGCTGGCTCGGTTGGCTCGGCTATGATCTCGGCTGGGAAATTGAACAACTTCCCCACCACAATCGCGATCGCCTCCCCTTCCCCATCGCCTTCTGGTACGAACCTGAACAGTTCGCCGTCCTCGACCATCACCAGAAGACCCTCTGGTTCGCCGCCAGCGCCCCCCAACAGCTCGATCGCCTCGAACAGACCTGGAGCCAATGGCAGCCCTCTCCTGAGCCGCCTAGCCCCCTCAATGCCCCCCCAGAGATTGAGTTTCTCTCCTCACAAGCCGACTACGAAGCCATGGTGCGTCAGGCTAAAGCCTATATCCGGGCCGGTGATATCTTTCAAACCAACCTCTCCCTACGCTTTAGCACCCAGCTCAACCGCCATCCCTGGCAGATTTATCGCCGCCTGCAAGAGATTAACCCCTCCCCCTTCGCCAGCTATTGGCAAACCCCTTGGGGACAGGTGGTGAGTTGCTCCCCGGAACGACTCTTGCAACTGCGAGAGGGACTCGTCCAAACTCGCCCCATCGCCGGAACCCGGCCCCGAGGCCAAACCCGCGATCGCGATCGCCAACTCGAAGCCGAACTGCTCGATAACCGCAAAGAAAACGCCGAACATATCATGTTGGTTGACCTAGAACGCAACGACCTAGGGCGAGTCTGTGACTGGGGTTCGGTGCAAGTCAACGAACTGCTCGTTGTCGAACGCTACAGCCATGTCATGCACCTGGTGAGTAACGTCATCGGTCAGCTTGCGGCCAACGTTGACCCCATTGACGCGATCGCCGCCGTCTTTCCTGGTGGAACCATTACTGGCTGTCCAAAAGTACGCTGTATGGAGATTATCGAAGAACTCGAACCCGTGCGGCGCAGTCTGTTCTATGGCTCTTGTGGCTATTTGGATCAACGAGGCTATCTTGACCTTAATATCTTAATTCGCACCCTTTTGTGTCATCAAGGACGCATTTGGGGTCAAGTCGGTGCCGGTATTGTCGCCGATAGTGATCCTGAGCAAGAATGGAGAGAATCGTTATCCAAAGCCCAAGCGCAACTGAAGGCATTACTGTAGAATCACGACTAGAGGATCACGACTAGGATCACCATGAGCGATCGCAGCAACCCGAGGCTCACTCAAGACGCCGATTCTCCTCGACTGACCCATCAGCATCTCTCCTCGGTTTTGCTCAAATTTGCCCGTTCTCATAGCATCAGTTCACTGTTAGACACCGTTGTGAGCGAGGTTCAATCTCTCTTAGAGTGCGATCGCGTCATTGTCTATCAATTGACCGGCAACGGGACAGGAACCGTGATGGCGGAGCGGGTCTTACCCCCTTGGAGAGTGAGCCTGCACTATCAGATTGACGATCGCTGCTTTGAAACCCCCAACGGCCAGCGCACTCATGTCGTCAACGATGTCAGCCAACAGGGGTTTAGTCCCTGTTATCTGAATCTATTGGCCCAGTTCCAAGTTCAAAGCTATCTCTTTCATGTCCTCAAGCCCAAGGTCGCGCCTCCCTGGGGATTCCTCATGGCCCATCAGTGCGATCGCCTCCGCACCTGGACTAACGCTGAAATCGAGCTACTCGACCAACTCAGCGAGCATATCACCCTGGCCCTAGAACGCGTCATCACACAGCAAAGCCTCGTTGAAGAAAATCAGCAGTTACAAACTCGCCTCGAACAGCAAGGCCAACTCCTCGGCCAGCAAAGCCAGTCGATTGAACATCTCGAACAAACCCGACAATGGCAACAGCAGATTCTCGCTCAAATCAACGAAGCCGCCATGGTGGTTGATGATGGCGGCCGTCTTCTCTACTGGAGTCCCCAAGCTGAAMCCCTCTATCAAATTGGAGCTGAGCAAGCCATTGGACAGCCTTTAGCGGCCTGTTGTCAGTTTTTGGGAGCGTCCCCTTTTAACAGCGATCGCTTTCAGCAGCAACTGGTCCATCAGGGACAATGGCAAGGGACCATCGTGACCGGGTCTCATGACGGTCCCAAACGACTGGTTGAGGTGTTGGCTCTTTGGCTGGGGTCTAGGAGTCCTCACGGGACCGGGAAGGGGGCTTGGCTGGCGATTCTGCGCCCCGTCAGCGAGATGCATCTGCTCGATATGACCGTTCCCCCTAAAGAGTATCAATTTAGTCGTCTCGTTGAATTAGCGCCTGTGGGCTTGTTTCTAGCCGATCCCATGGGAGCGTGTCGTTATGTCAATCCCCATTGGTGTCAGACCACCGGACTGTCACGAGAGGACTGTCTCGACTATGGTTGGTTGACGGCGATTCATCCGGGCGATCGCGATCGTGTCTTTCAAGCCTGGGATCAAGCGGTTAACCAACATCAACATCTGACGCTGCAATATCGCATCCTGCGCCGGGATCACAGTTTATCTTGGATTTCTGGCCAGCTTGTTGCTCTCTATGATCACCACGATAACCTCATGGGGTATCTAGGAACCCTCAACGATATCACCAGCGAAAAACTGGCCCAAGAGGCCCTACAAGAGAGTGAAGAAAAATTCCGCCAATTGGCAGAAAACATCCGGCAAATCTTTTTTATTCTCTCCTGCGAGGGCGCAATGCTCTATATCTCTCCAACCTACCAAGAGATTTTTGAGCGTCCTCATCAAGATTTGTATGAGAACCCGCGTCTTTGGCTGGCTGCGGTTCATCCCGACGATCGCCGTCGCATTAGCGAAGCCCTCGATCGCCAAATTCGCCAGGGACAGGTGTTTGAAGAAACCTATCGCATCCTACGACCGAGTGGCGAAGTTCGTTGGCTTTGCGCCAAAGCCTTTCCGGTTCAGGATCATCAGGGACAATCCTATCGCTTTGTGGGCTTGGCCGAAGATATTAGCGATCGCAAACTGGCCGAAGATGCTCTCAAACGTCAATATCGTAATGTTCTACTCCTGAAAAAACTCACCCAGGAAATTCGTCAGAGTCTCGATTCAGAACAAATCTTTCAAACCGCCGCCTACCAAATTGGACGCAGCTTTTCCGTCAGTCGTTGTCTGATCTTTTCTTATGAAAGCGATCCCCAACCCCAACTCAGGGCCGTCGCTGAATCGCGTCATCCTACTCTCACCTCTCTGTTGGGGCTAATCCTACCCATCGATGAACATCCCTATAGTGCCGTGGTGGTGCAACAAGACATCGCCCAAGTCTGCGACAATGTCTCAGAAAATCCACTCCTCCAGACTCATCAAGATTTCCTCGAAGCCAATCAAATTCGCTCCATGTTAGGAATCCGCACCTCCTATCAAGGCCAAGCCAATGGAGAAATTTGCCTCCATCAATGTTCCCTACGTCGCTGGAGTAGTGATGAAGTCAACCTCCTCGAAGCCGTCGCGGCTCAAGTGGGCATCGCCCTGGCTCAAGCGGCGATGCTTCAGCGAGAAACGGCGCAACGGGAAGAACTCAGCGCCAACAATCTGGCTCTAGCGGCAGCTAAACAGGAGGCTGAAGCCGCGAATCTGGCCAAAAGTCGCTTTTTAGCGATGATGAGCCATGAAATCCGTACCCCTCTCAATGCGGTGATTGGTAATACTGAGTTGCTGTTAGAGAGTCGGCTTGATGCACAACAACAGGAATTTGTCAACACTATTCGTCAAAGTAGTGAAACCCTGCTGTCGTTGATTAACGATATCCTCGATTTCTCCAAAATTGAGTCAGAACACCTCGAACTCGAATCTCGACCCTTTGAGTTTGATCAGGCCTTGTTACAAGCCTTAGATCTCGTGGCGGTGACGGCTCAACAGAAAGGACTCAACCTCTGCTATTCCCTCATGAGTCCCCTACCGCAAATTTGGCGGGGTGATGTGGTTCGCCTCAAACAGATTTTGATTAACCTTCTCGGGAATGCTGTCAAATTCACCGAACATGGAGAAATACGACTGTCGGCGGAGATGGTCGCATCTGAGCCGAGTGCCGATCCGCCTGATGGGGGGGACCAACAAACCCTGCATCTGACCGTTGAGGATACCGGGATTGGTATTCCCAGCGATCGCTTTGATCGCCTGTTTCAGCCCTTTTCTCAAAGTGATAGCTCCATGACACGTCGCTATGGGGGGACGGGCTTAGGACTAACGATTAGCCAACGATTGTGTCACCTGATGGAAGGACAAATCCGGGTGGAGAGTGAACTCGGTCAGGGGTCAGCCTTCCATGTCACCCTAAAAATGGTCCCCGAGTGGGACTCACCCCGTCTTACCCCAGTCACTCGTCTGATCACACCCCGTCATCGTTACCAATCTGCTGCATCGGTTCAGGAGTCTCCCTTTGACCCAGCCTTGGCTCAGCGGCTACCCTTACGCATTTTAGTCGCCGAAGATCTGGCCATGAATCAGGTGTTGGTTAAACAGTTACTCGAACGATTTGGCTATGGGGCCAGTGTCGTCAATACTGGACTCGAAGCCGTACAACGGCTAGATCACGAGAGCTTTGATCTCGTCTTGATGGATGTTCAAATGCCCGAGTTAGACGGTTGGGCCGCCACTCGGCAAATTCGGCAGCAGTACCATCAGCAAGGACGACCTCAACCTTATATTATTGCCCTGACCGCTCATGCCCTCGCCGGCGATCGCCAACTCTGTTTGGAGGCGGGAATGGATGACTACCTCAGTAAACCTCTACGAGCTGCCCAACTCCGTCAAGCCCTAGAACGCTATCGCAGCGGACGTTTACACCCGGCGTTATCCACCTCAGACGCGGCCCCACGATCTCCCTCGTTGCTGGTGACGGGCCAATATCCCATTCTCGATCTGCAAGTCCTCGACGAGTTACAACAGATGGCCGGAGAGGTCAACTTCGTGATTGAGATGATTGAAAGCTATCTCGATGATGTTCCTGAGCGTTTACAACGGTTGCACCTGGCATTAGAAGCCGGAGAGCTTGATATGATCGGGCAAGCTGCCCATGCTCTGGGTTCCCTCAGTGCCAGTCTAGGGGCAGCCGCCTTAACCTACCGCTGTCGGACTCTCGAAGATTCGGTTCGACAAGGGGATTTTATTCATGTATCGGCCTTGGAAAAATCCGCCATAATCGAGGATTTTCAGAGGGACTTTGATCGGGTTCATAAGGCTTTAACGACGCTCCTACACCAACTTCACTATGACTAATGTGGAAAGTTCTGCACCGAGAGGAACAGTTCTAATTGCAGACGACGAACGGACGTTAAGGATGTTGATGAAACGAGCTGTCGAGCGAGACGGTTACCACAGCATTGATGTCAGTAATGGCCAAGATTGTCTCGATCGCTGTCAGCTTCAACTTCCGGATCTGATTTTGCTCGATGCGATGATGCCCAAAATGGGTGGATTTGAATGTTGTCAACGGCTTAAACAGCAGTTTGGTAGTAACTGTCCCCCCATTTTAATTATTACGACCCTACAGGATTCAGACTCCATTGAACGAGCGTTTGAGATGGGGGCTGAGGACTTCATTACGAAGCCGATTCATTGGGGAGTGTTACGACAGCGTATCCGTCGTTTGATTGAGGCTCACCGTGCCACTCAGGCGTTGCAGCGATCGCTGGCTCGGGAACATCAGTTAAGTCAAAAGCTCAGTTTACAGGTGTTAGAAGAACGCCGGCTGGCCAGTCAGTTGGAGTTAACGAACCGTCAATTGGAGTCTGCTAATTCCAGGCTGGAGGCGTTAGCTAATCTCGATGGATTGACGCAAATTGCGAATCGACGCGCGTTTGATGAACGGTTACGGGATCAATGGCAACGGAGTTTACGAGACAAAACCTATTTGTCGTTATTGATTGCAGATATTGATTGTTTTAAGCTGTTTAATGATACCTATGGCCATCAAGCGGGGGATGATTGTCTGCGACGGGTGGCTCAGGTGCTGTCTGAAACGATTTGTCGGCCTGAGGATTTGGTGGCCCGCTATGGTGGGGAGGAGTTTGTGGCGGTGTTACCTGAAACGGCTTCTCCAGGAGCGATGGCGGTGGCTCAACGCAGTTTAGAGGCGGTGCGACGGTTACGGATTCCCCATGAAACCTCTCAATGTAGCGATCGCGTGACTCTGAGTATTGGTGTGGCTAGTGTGGTTCCTGATTCCCAATTTACGGGGGAGGCGTTGTTAAAATGTGCCGATCGCGCCCTCTATTTGGCTAAAACTCAGGGCCGCGATCGTCTTCATGTTGCCAGCGAAACTTGTTATAGGGAGGGGTAGCGGTGACGGGGTTCGACTCTACCCCTAATGTTTAAAGTTGGCGACGTTGAAAAATGGCGATCGCCAGGGCTAATAACACCACTGCATAGACAACACCATACAGCCCATCGAGCAGTAACGATCCCACATTCGGTAAGGTTGTCAGGCCATAAACGGCTTCATTTTTAAGATTCAAGCGAGACAAATCCGGCAACACGAGATAGAGAATTGTTGCCACGGTCTGAAAAAGGGAGCTATCTAGGGTATCCCCAAGTTGCAACAAGTCTTGACTAAAATTCCCCATGACGTAAAGCCCTAGAGTAAAAAAGGCCGCCAAAAGAGAACTGGTAAAGGCTGCAAACAGTAACGCCGCTGCGGTCAAAATTGCCAGTTTTAGGGCTAGAAAGACTAAAGACAAAGTTACACTCCCGATCGCCATCGAAATGCCCCCTAAGGCAGCAATACCGATGGCTAAGAGGGTCATAACGACCAGGGCGGCCAGCAGTACGCCCCACAGTCCCAGAAATTTACCGAAAAGCAGTTCAGCGCGACTAATCGGTTTCGAGATCAGAACTAATAAGGTCCGTTGTTGAATCTCTTTTTCGAGTGAACGGGTACTGACAAACGCTACCACAAATAGGGTTAGAATTTCCATACTCGCCAAGGCTAGATCCAGGAAGATTTTAGGGTGCGCTCCAGCCGAAAGAGGCGGCAAAATGCGTAGGCTAACGATGAGAATTAAGGCATAAAAACCAATAAGATACAGAATGCGCTCTCGTAAAACTTCCCGAAAGGCATTACTCGCCGTGACGAAAACTCGTTTCCACGGCGCATTTTTAGGGTGATGTTGTGTGAGAGAATCGAGCATAATTCAAGCCAATTCAGCAAATGGTCAGAATGAATAACTATTTTAAGATGATGCTGGAGTCGAGGGAGTCGAGATAGGGTTAAAAATTTCTGGCTTGTCTGTATCACAGGCGATCGCGCTCCGGTCAGAGGGATCGCCATTCCCGTGACCCCCCTCTGGGGAGACCGGATAGAGATGACAGCGCAGACTCAGGTGTTCTCGTTGCTCCTCAAACCAGGGATGAGACCAAGAGAGGCGAATGGTTAGATAATACCCCTGTTGCTCATCACGAGTCAGACTGGCCTGGGGATATCGCACCAAACCGTTTGTAGCCTCGGTTGCCCCGATATTCAGGGTACGCCAAAAGTTCTCGGGATTTTGACGCAGGTCGAGTAATTTCCGTTCAGTCTCGGGCCAGGAGGGATGGTCGAAATGATCCTTTAATTGCTTTTGCAGCGCCTGCAACTGACGATAGCCTCGCAACTGAAAGGGGGTTCCGGTCCGCAAGATGAATTGACTTTGAGAGAGATCGGTTCGCGCCAGTTTAGGATAGGTATCAATCCAGTGTTGCAGGACAAAGGTCAGTTGTAACCAGCAGCTACAGAGGAGTGCAATGAGCAATTGCAGCATGATCACGGGCCGCTGTTGGACTGGGGGAACACTAAGACGATTTTTAGCGTTGCGACAAGCGGGTAATGCAGCGATGAGGGTGGTTAAAATCGGGTAAAACAAGAAGACCCATTGGGAGAGTTCTCCGTCAGGGTTAGTCAGAAAGAGGCAACAAAAGACGGCCGCAATTAAACCCGGCGTTAGGGAGAGTGAGCCAAGTTTCCAAGGATGGAGACTTTGCCACCAAATAAAGCCGACGAGAAAAAAGACCCATCCTAACCGGGTTAAAGGAAAACTCTGAAATTCTACGTCTGGGTCGGATAACATCACCAGTAAGGAGAAAAACCAGGTGATAAAACTGGCGAGGATTAAGGTTTGCCAGGAGCGGATTTGCGGTGGTGTCAGTTGCGATCGCAGCCAGTTCCAGTTTTCCATAGTTCTCCTGTTACCTCTTACCTTCTCCCCCCTATTCCCCTCCCAGACAAAGTCGATTCAGGTCACGGGCGAATTGGTCAATCTGCCGGGCGGCTTCCTGGGCAGCGGCTCCGGCTTCTTTAACCTGAGACTGGGCCTGTTGCACCTGCTGTAAGCCGGTTTCAGTTTTGGGGGCCTGATCGGCGGCATCTAAGGCGCGGACAATGCCCTGGTAGCCTTGACTGAGATCGCGATACCCCTGGACAAATTGTTGCTGAGCGCGACGTAGGGGGGGACGATCAATGTCGATCTGTTGCAGGGAGTTGGCAATGGCGTTGAGTTGTTCGGCTAAGCGATTGAGGGCGATCGCGTCGGTTCCCTGAAAGGCGAGGGTTTGGGCGTACCCCTGGTTGACGCGATCGACGAGCTGTTGACATTGATAACGGGTTCGCTGGTTGTCTTGAACGGCGGCGATCGCCCAACTGCCTCCTAAACCGACTATCAACGCTAGGGTAATCGCCAGAATCTGAGATCGGTTCATGCCTATGCCTCGGTTATGGGCTGGACTGGCTTAATCGAATGAGTCTTTCAGGACTTTTTATAAATTTCCGTAACATTTTATACCAGATTTGCCATTCCCTCAGCGTTCTCCATATAATTGGAGTAGAGACCCGTACACCAAACCATTACAACGCACTGTTTATCATGAACAAAATTACTCGTCAAGCCATCAACGAAGCTAACCGTAACCGCCTCGCCAGTCTCAGAGAGTCCTTGGAACGCCGGATGAGTGTTGCTCGGGCCAAGGGGGATGATCAGCTTTTACGGCAACTCGAAGCCGAAGCCAGTTATCTGCGCTAGATTGGGCGCGATTGGCAAGGCCCTTATCGAGATAGTCTAGAAATTCTCATCCAACTCTTCACATAAGTCTTGTAAGGTTTGATGCTGTCGCCGCCGGGATTGGCGGCGATATTTTTTTGAGGCCAATTTCGGTTCACAGCGACGTTCTCCACCGGCTTGAGCTTTGGTCTTAAAGCTCGATTCTTCCTCACCACTGTGATGTTGTGCTGTATCCTGGGCGATCGCCTCGTCGAGAAAGGTCAGATAATGTTCATAACGCTCCCAATCGCCGCGTATTTGACAGCCGGGTTCGTCTCGATGGCGACAATCACTAAACTGACAGTCTTCCCCCTGGCGTCGTTGGCGAATCTCGGGGAAACAGTCGGCGAGTTGCTGAGCACTTGTGGTGAGTTGCGGCTGATTAAATCCGGGGGTATCGGCTAGTAATCCCCCCTGTTCTAACTCAAACAACTCCACATGGCGGGTGGTATGTCGGCCTCGCCCCAATTTCCCTGAGACCTGGGCGACTCGGAGATTCGCCTGGGGAATCAGACGATTGATGGTGCTGGATTTGCCTACCCCCGATGGCCCCGCCAGAATGGTGATTCCTTGGCCAATTCGGTGTTTGAGAGCGTCTATTCCTTGGCCGGTTTTGACACTCATCAAGAGGGGATCATAGCCCCAGGTTTGCAGCCGCGATCGCCAAGCCTCCTGGTCCGCCTCGCTAACTAAATCTCGTTTGTTTAAACAGAGTTCCACCGTCAGTTCTGTCGATTCGGCTTTCACGAGAAAGCGACTTAACTGCCACGGATCGAGGCTAGGTTCGTCGAGGGTAAAGAGCAACAGAATTCGGTCTGCATTGGCCACGGGGGGACGATCTAGCTCTGTTTTACGGGGTAATACCTCGGCGATCGCGCCCCGGTTTCCTGTCCAGTCCGGTTCTTCGACGACCACGCGATCGCCGACCATCACCCGTTGGCCCACTTTTTTCAAGCGTGTGCGACGGGTACAGAGCAAACTCGGGGTTGGTGGGGTGGGGTCAGGCTCCAATTGCACCTGATAGAAGTTAGCCTGCACTGCTAATACGGTTCCTCGGGGATAGTGTAATTGGGAGTTCCCAGAGGGGCGATCGTCGATGAGGTCACTCATGATTGCGGACAACGAACCTGCAAGGCAAAATAGCCCTGACAGTCTTGAATCGTCTCAATTTCATATCCAGCCATCGTCAAGCTATCGGGGACTTGCTCAATCGGCTCCCCAGCATCGAGTAACACTTCCAACACTTGGCCGGGCTGCATCCGCTGCAACTGCAATTTTGTCCGCACAAAATTCAGCGGACAGGGGGTTCCCCGCAAATCCAGTTCAACATCAATAGACTGAGGCTCAGATGGGGCTGTGTTGGGAGTCGGTTCAGACGAATATCTCGATTGACTCACTTAAACAGTCCTCCTAAAAAACCTTCTACACCGCCTTTTCCGGCACGTTCGCCGCGAATCTTAGCCAGTTTTTCCAATAACTCTCGTTCTTCAGCATTCACTTTGGTGGGAATGTCTATGTGAACGGTTAAGAGATGATCGCCCCGGCTAACGGGATTGCCCAAACGAGGCACACCGCGCTCTTCTAGGGTAATGACCCGTCCCGGTTGGGTTCCGGCCGGAATGGTGACTTCGACTTCTCCATCGACGGTATTCACCGGAATCTTGCAGCCGAGGATGGCTTGTAAATAACTGACTTTGATTTCTGAGAGAATGTTAATTCCATCTCGTTGGAACTCACTGTCATCGTTGACAAAGAGATAGACATATAAGTCTCCGGGGGGGCCATTGCGTTTACCGGCATCTCCTTCTGACTGCACCCGTAGGCGAGTCCCGTTATCGACTCCGGCGGGGATGGTAATTTTGAGCTTTTTCGCGACTTGTAATTGTCCTTTGCCCGAACAGGTGGCACATTGGTCTTCAATGACCTGTCCGGTGCCGTTACAGGTCGGACAGACGGAGACCTGGGTAAAGCTACCAAAGGGGGTTCGGGTGGCGCGACGCACCTGTCCTGAGCCGCTACAGGTGCCACAGGTTTTAGGACGAGTTCCCGGTTTGGCTCCGGTTCCGCTACAGGTGCCACAGGTTTCGAGATGGCTGATGCGGATTTCTTTCTCGCCACCAAATACCGCTTCGCGGAAATCGAGTTTTAGGTCTAAGCGTAAGTCATCGCCACGGGTGGGACCGCTGCGGCGGCGGGTTTGGCCGGTGTTGCTGAAGCCGCCAAAAAAGGTTTCAAAGATATCGGCGAAGCCACCGGGGATATCGGAGAAGTCCGAGAAGCCGGCTCCTGGAACTCCTGAACCGACGCCGGCTTCACCGAAGCGATCGTAGCGGGCTCGTTTTTCGGGATCCGATAGCACCTCGTAGGCGCGGTTAATTTCTTTGAATTTCTCTTCGGCCCCTTCTTCTTTGTTGACGTCGGGGTGATATTTACGGGCCAATCGTCGGAAGGCTCGTTTGATTTCGTCTTTGTCTGCGGTGCGAGAAACACTCAAAAGTTCGTAGTAGTCGGCAGCCATAACGCGCTTGTTGCTAAGGGTTGGACAGGAAGGAACAAGTAGGTCTCTCGTCTTTTAAAGCGATGTTGGACTGATGTCTATCATCTTTGCTGGACGAGAGAGGAGAAGAATGGGTTAGAAAAAGGGATTATCGGGGTCTCCATCGTCGACAGGCTCAGCCGGGGACGAGGTGATATCAAAGGGATTATCACCTTTTCGGGGAGCCGGTTGGGGAGCCGGGGAGTCGGTTGGCTCCGCTGCTGGGCTGGCAGCTTTATCCCGAGAGGTGGCTTTGCTGGGGGGCCGCTTCTGGGGACTCGCTGTTGGGCGAGGGCGGGCTGGGGGTGATGAGGCTGGGGGAGACTCTTGTGAGAGTAAGGCTTCGAGATCTTCGAGTTCTCGGGCTAAATCGGTATCGAGATCGTCGTCGTCGCCGAGATCTTCGAGGTCATCGGATTCATCGAAGCTTAGTCTGCTGGGGCTAGGTTGGGCGGTGGGGGAGTCGCTGCTTAGCTGCTGGTGATGGTTGGCTTGGGAGGGGTCATCGGGGTCTGGGGCGATCGCCTCGTCGGGATGCTCATCCAACTGGGGAGTTTCTCCCTGGTAAACGGCTGAGCCAATGGCGAATAGGGTTTGTTGGAATTGGTGCAGGCGTTGGCGGATGTCTTCGACGTTGGGGTTACTTTCGTCGAGGGCTTCTTGCAAGCGATGAGCTTTTTCGGTGACTTCGAGTTTTAGGCGATCGCTGACCAGGTCGGCGTTATGTTTGAGGGTATCTTCGTAGTTATAGAACAGGGCATCGGCTTGGTTGCGTAGTTCGGCTAGGTTCCGTTGCCATTCGTCTTGATCGGCGAACTGCTCGGCTTCAAGGCGCATCTGTTCAATTTCTTCGGCACTTAGGCCGCCGGTATTGGTAATCTGGATGCTCTGAGCGCGCCCGGTGCCTTTGTCGCGAGCGGAAATGTTGAGAATGCCGTTGGCATCGATTTCAAAGCTGACTTCAATTTGAGGAATCCCTCGCGGTGCGGGGGGAATCCCCATGAGAATGAATTTACCCAAGCTTTTGTTGTCTCGGGCCATGGCTCGTTCCCCTTGTAGGGCATGGACTTCGACGGAGGTCTGGCCGTCGGTGGCTGTGGAGAACATTTGTGATTTGCTGGTGGGGAGGGTGGTGTTGCGTTCGATGATTTTGGTGAACACTTCTCCCAAGGTTTCAATGCCGAGCGACAGGGGGGTCACGTCTAGCAATAGGACATCTTGGACTTCGCCGCCAAGGACGCCGGCTTGGATGGCGGCTCCGGTGGCGACGGCTTCGTCGGGGTTGACGGAGTAGTCGGGTTGTTTGCCGGCGAAGAAGTCACTAATGGCTCGCTGTACGGCTGGAGTCCGGGTTGAGCCACCGATGAGAATCAGGCGGTCAATTTCCTCGGTGTTCATATTGGCGTCTTCGAGGGCTTGACTAACTGGCTCAATTGTGCTATCGATGAGCGGTTTAACAAGCTCTTCAAATTGACTGCGGCTTAGGCGAACGTCAATATGTTTGGGGCCGGTTTCATCGGCGGTGATGAATGGCAGGTTGATATGAGTTTCTGTGGTGGAGGACAGTTCGATTTTGGCTTTTTCGGCGGCTTCTCGCAGCCGCTGCATGGCCATTTTGTCGGTGGATAGGTCGAGGCCTTCGGCTTCTCGGAAGTTATCGACGAGCCAGGAGACAATTTCACTGTCGAAGTCATCGCCGCCGAGGTGGTTGTTGCCGGCGGTGGCTTTGACTTCAAAAATGCCGTCGCCGAGTTGCAGGATTGAGACATCGAAGGTGCCGCCACCGAGGTCGAAGACTAGGATCGTTAGTTCTTCGTCATGGCGATCGAGGCCGTAGGCCAAGGCGGCGGCCGTTGGCTCGTTAATAATTCGTAATACTTCGAGGCCGGCGATCGTTCCGGCGTCTTTGGTGGCTTGCCGTTGTCCGTCAGTGAAGTAGGCGGGAACGGTAATGACGGCTTGGTAGATGGGTTCTCCGAGATAAGACTCGGCATCTTGTTTAAGTTTTTGCAGAATGGTGGCCGAGATTTCTTGGGGGGTGTGGTTGCGATCGCGGATTTTGACATCCACGGTGTTATCCCGCCCAGGGATGCAGTTATAGGGAACCCGAGAGCGTTCCATCTCCGTATCTTCCCAACGCCGGCCAATGAAGCGTTTAATACTGTAAATCGTATTTTCGGCATTGGTTACCGCCTGGCGTTTTGCCAGTTGGCCAATGAGGCGATCGCCTGATTTTGTGAACCCAACCATACTCGGGGTTGTGCGTCCGCCTTCCGAATTCGGAATGACGACGGGCTTACCGCCTTCTAAGACAGCCACACAACTATTTGTAGTCCCGAGGTCAATACCAATAACTTTTCCCATAACCCATATTCGGGATGTGACGTGAACACCCTAGCGCTTTCCAAAACGGTCAACGCCAGGGGTAGACTGCTGTTGCGGTGCGCTCCGTTAGGAGTCAGAGGTCTCGGTGTCCGATTCCCCTGAGCTTACCACGGGTTCCGGGGCCGTTGCCACCTTGACCATGGCATGACGCAAGACCCGTTCTCCGATGGTGTAGCCGCGCATCAATTCTTCGGTGACGGTTCCATCGGGATAGGCATCGGTGGCCTCGCGCATCACGGCATCATGGAGATTGGGGTCAAATTCTTCCCCTTCAGGACGCATGGGGGCGACGCCGAGGCGTTTTAAGCAGTCCACCATCTGCTTATAAACGCTTTGGTAGCTTTTATGGATATTGGTTTCGCCTTCGGTTTGCGGTTTGATCTGTGTCCGCGCCCGTTCAAAGTTATCGACCACCGGTAGAAGTTCTTTGAGGGTGTTACATTTGGCTTGTTCTTCGAGTTCTGCTTTTTCTTTCTGGGTTCGTTTGCGGTAGTTATCAAAGTCGGCGGCTAGGCGAGCATATTGTAGGTTGAGATCTTCGAGTTGAGATTGAGCCGCTTCGGCGGTGGCCTTCAACATGGCCATGGCGGCTTCGGGGGATTCGGTGGCTTGGGCGGCGGCGGCGGCGGCCTCGGCTTCAATCACTGTGGGATCGACTTCCTTGTCCTGGGCCGATTCGGCATCATCCCCCGAGTCCTCGGCCGACTCGTCAACAGGAACCTCCTCGACGGTCACTGCTTCAGGAACGGTATCAGCAGTGCTATCCACAGGGGTTTTTTCGGTCTCTAAGTTGGGTTGGCTGGTCTCCTGTTGGAACTGCTTGTCTTCGTCCATGTCTGGCTTTCCCCTTACAAGTTTCTAGTACAGGCGCTCCGGGTCAAGGGCGCTCGCAAATCACACGATACACCACAATGCCGGGGTCTTAGCAGTCTAATTTTGTGAAATTAGGCTATTCCCCTCGAAGCACTTAGCCCCTCGAAGCACTTAGATTGAGATTGAACGTCTATTTAAAATCCTAGGCCATTTTAACGTTCTGTGTTGTCGATGGAGCCAGGTTGCCTCAGACGAGGCGATCGCCAGCTTGGGCTTGGGGTGATTGAGGGCAATGGCTTGGCCACGGCCAGCCGTTGGGTGAGCTACACTGATCGAAGTAGTTGCCCTCGTGCCCTGTTGCCTTCGCCACTGTCTCGACGATGCAACTGTCGATTTTCCTCACCTGCTCGTGTAATACGCCATGACTAACTTCTCTTCTAGTGCCCCCAAAGCTCGGCGTGCCTTGGTGGTTCAGACGAACTTCTCACCTTTCGGAAATAAACTCATCCAAGCGGGTCACGTCAGCCCGGATCAGATGAGTCAGGCGCAAGAAGACAGCCGCCTGTCGGGTCGTACGTTGATCGAGGCGATCGAGAGCATCACCGGTAAACAACTTCCGCCTGAGTTAATCCGCCAGTACAAGAAGCAGCAACTGTTTGAGTTGAAGATTCTCTATGGGGTTGAGGCCTTTGATCCCGAAGTCACTGAGTTACCGCCGGGACAGATCAATAAACTCCTAGAATTTGTCTCGGTTGATAGTTGTCGTCGCTATCGCTTTGTGCCGCTACAGATCCAAGAGGGGTCTGTGATTGTGGCGATGGTCGATCCGGATAACTTGGAGGCTCAAGATGACCTCAAGCGAATGCTGCGATCGAAAAACTATAGTTTGCAACGGCAAGCGATTACGCCTGACGACTATCAATCCCTGATCTCGCTGTATTTGGATGAGCAGGTTAAGAAAGAAGCTGAAAGCCAAAAACGGGAACAGGCTGAGAAAAATGCCATCAGCGTTGAGGACTTCGCCCAACTGGCGGGAGAGGATGATGATCTCGAAGAAGCTCCCCCAGAAGCGGCTGATTTAGAAGAAGAGGCCGATGCTGAAGATAAAAGTGTCATCGCCTTGGTGAATAAGATTCTCCGTAAGGCTCTGACGGATGATGTCTCGGATATTCATGTTGAGCCACAAGAGGAGTTTCTGCGGATTCGGATGCGCAAGGATGGGGTGCTACATGAGCCGTTTCCGCGCTTGCCGAAACTGATTATCCCGGCACTGACGTCTCGTTTTAAAATTATCTCGGACATGGACATTGCTGAACGCCGTCAAGCTCAGGATGGGCGGATTAGGCGGATGTTCCAGGGACGGGCGGTGGATTTCCGGGTTAATGCGCTGCCGACTCGCTATGGGGAGAAGATTGTCCTGCGGATTCTGGATAACTCTTCGACTCAGTTAGGGTTGGATAAACTCATTTCTGATCCCGAAACCTTGGAAAAAGTGCGGGAGGTGGCGAGTCGTCCTTTCGGTTTGATTTTGGTGACGGGGCCGACGGGGTCGGGTAAATCGACGACACTCTATTCGATTCTAGCTGAGCGCAATGATCCAGGGGTCAATATTAGTACGGCGGAAGACCCGATTGAGTATGCCCTCGATGGGATTAGTCAATGTCAGGTGATTCGGGAGAAAAATCTAACGTTCGCCAATATTCTGCGGGCGTTTCTACGACAAGATCCCGATATTATTCTGGTGGGTGAGACCCGAGATAAGGAAACGGCAAAAACGGCGATTGAGGCGGCGTTGACGGGTCACTTGGTTTTGACGACGCTACATACGAATGATGCGGCTGGGGCGATCGCCCGTCTCGATGAGATGGGGGTTGAACCGTTTATGATTTCTGGGTCTTTGTTGGGGGTGTTGGCTCAACGTCTGATGCGGCGGGTTTGCGGGGAATGTCGGCTTCCGTACACGCCGGATCGTGAGGAGTTGTCCCGTTATGGGATGACGGCTTCGACGGATGTTGAGGCGACGTTCTATAAGGCGAATACGATTCCGCCGGGCGATCGCCAGGATCTTCAGGAACAAGGGCAGCTTTGTCCAAAATGCAGCGGTGTTGGTTATAAAGGACGTGTCGGGGTCTATGAATTTCTGCAAACGACGGAAGAACTGGCACTGTTGATCAACGAAAATGCGCCCACGGAACGGATTAAGGAGAAGGCCGTCGAACAAGGGATGACGACCCTGTTGGCCTACAGTCTTGATCTGGTGAAGCAGGGCCATACGACCTTTGAGGAAGTTGATCGCGTGACCTTCACCGACTCAGGCTTGGAAGCGGAACTCAAGGCGAAACGCAAGAGTTCTCTCACCTGTAGCAACTGTGGGGCGGGGTTAGATCCTGAATGGATGGATTGTCCCTATTGTATGACCCCCCGTTTCCAGGACTAAACTGGCAACTGTACGCCGTTAAAGGAGCAAAGGAACTGTTATGGAATACATGATTGAAGATGTGATGGAGTCCTTGATTGAACAAGGTGGCTCTGATATGCACATCCAGGCCGGGGCGCCGATCTTTTTTCGCATTAGTGGTAAACTGACGCCTCAGCCTCAATTTGGGGAGTCGTTGGCCCCGGATCAGTGTCAACGGCTGATTTTCAGTATGCTCAACAACAACCAACGTAAGGATCTTGAGCAAAACTGGGAGTTGGATTGCGCCTATGGGGTGAAAGGGTTGTCTCGTTTTCGGGTCAATGTGTATCGGGAACGGGGCTGTTTTGCGGCTTGTTTGCGGGCGTTGGCTTCAGAAATTCCGAATTTTGAGAAGTTGGGGGTTCCTGAAATTCTCCGGGAACTGTCGATGCGTCCTCGGGGGATGGTTTTGGTCACCGGACAAACGGGGTCGGGTAAAACGACGACGTTGGCGGCCATTATTGATTTGATCAATCGGACGCGATCGGAGCATATTCTGACCGTTGAAGACCCGATTGAGTATGTATTCCCGAATATTAAAAGCCTGTTTCATCAACGCCAAAAAGGAGAAGATACTAAGAGTTTTGCTAATGCTCTGAAAGCGGCATTGCGTGAAGATCCAGATATTATTCTGGTGGGGGAAATGCGGGACTTGGAAACCATTTCACTGGCGATTTCCGCCGCAGAAACGGGTCACTTGGTCTTTGGGACGTTGCACACGAACTCAGCCGCTTCTACGGTTGACCGGATGTTGGATGTTTTCCCGCCGATTCAACAGCCACAAATTCGCGCTCAGTTGGGAACAGCGTTGGTTGGGGTTTGTTCTCAAAACTTGCTCAAAAAGGTTGGGGGTGGTCGTTGTGCTGCTCATGAAATCATGGTCAATAGCCCCGCTATTTCCAACCTGATTCGGGAGGGTAAAACGAGCCAAATCTACTCGTCTATCCAGATGGGAAGCAAGATGGGGATGCAAACGATGGAAATGGCTTTAGCCCGCCTGGTGAATGAGGGAAAAGTGACCTATGAAGATGCGATCAGTAAAACCTCGAAAATTGATGAACTCGATCGCTTGATTGATCCTCGTGTCAAGGCCGGGGGCGCACCCACCCAGGGCAAAGTGAGAGCTAAAGCTCGTTAGGGGGTGATGAGCCAAGGAGTATATTTCGGGGGTTAGGGACTGACTATTAAGTTCTAATACGTCCTAAACTATGCTCCTTCACCACTCATCAAGTCCTGTTTAGGGTGGTTTTACAGCAGTGCTAATATTGGAATTAAAACCATGACAAATGTAGCAAAGGCTGAGTCAAAAGGGTTTGATCTCAGCAATTTAGAAGAAACAATCTCGGCGGCGATCGCCAGTGTAACTGTTAAAGATAAAGCGGTCTTTTCTCGACAGTTTGCCGCCATGTTTAATGCTGGGGTGGGGATGTTGCGCTGTTTGTCGGTGCTGACGGAACAGTGCGGCAATATCAAGTTGAAACGAGCTTTACGGGCGATTAGCATTGAGGTCGAGGAGGGGGGATCTCTTGCTGAGGCGATGCGGAAACACCCTGGCTGTTTTGATAAACTCTATGTCAGTATGGTCGCTGCCGGAGAGGTGGGTGGGGTTCTCGATGAGGTTCTCAATCGTTTGGCGATGCTTCTGGAAAAAAGCGCCAAGATCGAGAACGAGTTGAAATCTGCCATGTCTTACCCGAAAACAGTCGGCGGTATTGCGATCGTTATCTTCCTCGGGATGACGATTTTTCTGCTACCAACGTTTACGGGTATTTTTGACCAGTTGGACGCAGAACTGCCGATGTTCACACAGGTCATGATGAACATTAGTTTCTTCTTGCGGGGTCCATTCCTCCCAGCGGAAAATCCAGAAGCCGAGAGTTGGCTCGAACTGCGTAACTACACGATTGTTATTTTTGTTGCCATTCTCATTGGTATTGTCTTTGCGATTAAAGCCTACTACAAAACTCCCGTTGGACGCTTTCAGATTGATGGTTTGATTCTGAAAGCACCGATGTTTGGGGAAATTGTTGAGAAGTCGGCTGTGGCAAGTTTCTGTAATGTGTTCGGGACGTTAACTCGCTCTGGGGTGCCGATTCTCAATGCGATGGAGATTGTCCGAGACACGGCGGGGAATGAGGTCATTGCTGAGGCGATTGATTATGCTAAAACCCAAATTTCGGAAGGGGGAAGTATTAGTGAAGCCTTCCGAGAACGGGGGGTGATGCCGGCTTTGGCGGTTCAGATGATGTCGATTGGGGAAGAAACGGGGGAACTCGATAAGATGCTCATGAAGGTGGGTGAGTTTTATGAGGATGAGGTGGAACAGGCGATTAAGGGTCTGACGTCGATGATGGAACCGCTGATGATTGTGGTCATTGGGGGAATGGTTGGCTCGATTCTCTTGTCGATGTATCTGCCGATGTTCGCGGTGATGGAAAATATCGGTTAGGTGACTGGGACAATTGAGGCGTGAGCTGATGAGTCAGCCCCCGGTTTCTTGAGGTAACCGGGGGCTTTTTTGGGCTATGGGAGGTGGGTGAGGTTTTTCGGCCAAACCTAGGCTTGGACGGGGTTTTATGGTGATTTAAACTGCTCGGTTAACTCCTCTCGCGACAGTTGCAGCAGTCGGGGCATGATTTCGCTGGAGGGACGCTGGATGAGGATGTCTAGGAGTTGGCTGAGTTCGTTGTCTAGGGGGCCGAATCGGGTTTCGAGGAGGCTGGCGATCGCCTCTCGTCGTTCTCGTTCTCGACCCTGTTCAAGTCCCTGTTCAAGTCCCTGTTCAAGTCCCTGTTGTCGACCTGAGAGTTGGGCGGCTTCGAGTTGTTGGTCAAATAGAGGAGATAAACGCATAATTAACTCTCTATCCTCTGGATTAGGGCTGTTGTTGGTTTCTAGGTCGGCTTTGAGGCGATTGAGCAGCATTAGGGCGTTGCGACGAAAGGGATTGTCTGGGGAGAGTTGTCCGAGTTCGTCAATGGCCTGTTGCTGGACTCGACCTCGCCCTAAGACCCTCAGCCATAGGGTATCGAGGTGGCGAGGGAGTTGGTGGATGACGATAATGGCTGTTCGCCACTGGGGTGCTAAGTGATAGATGCCGTCGCCCCAAGTTTCTCTCTCTAGGGTAGCACCAAAGCCGTCTAAGAGGTTGTCTGAGGCGGTTGGCGTGAGAATCCAGAGATGGGGTTGGCGGGAGTCGGGGAGTTGGGTTTGTTGACGTCGGGCTTCTCGTTCGAGTTCGGCAGCGATGACGAGGAGTTTGAGGACGCAATCACGGATTTCGCTGGCGGTGACGGGGTTGCGGTAGGGTTCGAAGATGGCGGGATGGTCTAGGGTACGAGCCAAGAGTCCCAAGGTGTCTGGGGACAGCCGAGGTTCGGGGTTGGGGGAAAACCAGAGGTCGATTTGCCGGACTTCCCCGGCGACTCGTCGCGGCGATTGGATGGTTCCGTAGGGGGTCAGGAGTTCTTCGAGATAATCTTTGGCAAATTGGTCGTGGATGAAACGGGTCACGGCAAGTTGAGTTGGGCGTGGTGGCTAGAGTCTAGTTTATCGCTGTTGGGGACGGTTGGGCTGTATTTCTGTACGTTAATCTATAATGTACAACTTGGAAAAAATTGCGCAGCTTAGATGTTTGACTTTGCGCCGCCCGCACCGGGGCGGCGAAGCCTTGACCGACCTAGGCAAAAAATTTGGTGCTTTTACCTAAATGGAATGACTTGTTTTTATAGTTTTAGTATAGGCTAACGGTTTGTGAATGTCAAGGGATTGGGGCCGGAAATTTGGGGGGAAATCGGGGCGGGGTCTGGGGTACAGTGGAGGTGTGGGGGAGGTGGGCGAATGGGGTTTTGCGCGGCGTTGGGAGGGAACCCCTCGCATAGGCCAACTATCGCTCCCTTCTCGTGATTTGGCTCGATGCGCTCGTCATGCTATTGGGACGGCTCTGGCTCCCGAGTACAGGCGGCAGAGCCGCCCAAAGTCCGTATACCATGACACGAGGAGGGGGCCATGATACGAGGAGGGAGTGGAGGGAGACGGCGGGGGATGCTTGGTTGGCGAACCCCCCAGAGGCGTAGTTTGTTCGGGGGATGCTGGAGTTAGGATAGGTTTTGAACAGCGTCTAGGGTCATATCTAAACATTGGGCAATTTGCTCATCACTTAAGCCAATCTTTCGTAATCTGGTAATGGCTTCAACTTTAGCCTGCTGTTTTCCCCTTAAAAATTCTTGAGATTCTTCTTGATGTTTACAAAAATTAAACGAGCTAATAACAGTACCCTTCTCAAAGTCGCCGAAGACATTTAAATTGAAGCTGTCAACAGCACTATGACGTAGAAGGGTTGATTTTAAGTTCGATTTATTCACATCTTCTCCAAAAAAATCTGAAAATAGTTGCCATAGTTCATAGCCTATGTCCTTGACATACCCTTCTGTACACTTTAAGTCTTTGGCGATCTCACTGTACTTTTTACGCTGTAACACTCCCTCCACCACTCCAAGCTGCATATCATCTAAATGCTGTCCTGTCTTGCGGTAGACAACGTCATCGGCGAATAGTAGTGCTTCCTGAATATTCATTAAGATCACCTCATGATTTAATGGGTTAACCGCTCAAGCCGCTGATATCCGACTTTGTTCGTCTTTGAATATAACATATTTTTACAAATTTGATATTTTTTGAAATAAATGACTTTATCCGACTTTATTCGACTGTACACCATAAAATCCTTGGAATATACTACCCATCAGTACAAGTTAAAACAATCTCGCAAGTCACTTTAGTCTATGATGACAACTGACCTGACCTTAGATAAAAAATCTCATCCCTTGATGATGCACCTAAGTATTGTGCCAAAAATTGAGATTACTGAAAAAGACTTCAAGTATGATCCCAAGAGCCAAACCTCAAATGTTACGGGTATGAGTGGCTCATGGTGTACTCGTAATGCTTCAACTGGAGAGTGGTCGTTGGAAGGCTATGATGATGACCAAAAAGAAGATGATTAGAATTCAGTTTGCCAAGCTAGGTTTCTGAATTTTAGTTATCTCTCTTAAAGACCTGTTTTTTTGAAATCAGGTCTTTAAGTCATTGTTTGATTTTTTATTCTTTAATTATGACCAACTTGTTAATTGTCACATCAGAGTCGGATACTCATGCCGATGTTGTCATTAAGGATTTACAAGAAACAGAGATAAACCCAATTCGATTAAATTCAGAAAGCTTCATAAAAACTGGCAAATACGTTTATGAATGGGAGGCTTCTGGTACTAATTACAATACTTTTCTTCGTCTTGAAGAATCCTTGAAAGAAGCTGAAGAAATTGGTGTTATCTGGTGGCGCAAACCTGATGAGTATACCGTCTTTCCGGACGTTCAAGATGAGTGGGCTATTAAATACTGCCGACAAGAAACAGAATCTTTAATGTATTCCCTTTCTGGTATTTATCCAAAAGCAAAATGGGTGAATCACTACTACAAAATTAGATTTCCCTCGCATCGAATCAATCAAATCCCTATCGCTCAAAAATCAGGAATTACGATTCCACCGACTTTGGTCACGAATTCCTATGAAGCAATTTATGATTTTTTGAATCGCCAGGGAACTTGTATTATTAAACCGATGCGTTATTCTGGTTTTTTGCATGATGGTACACAGTATGGTTGCTATACTCGCCCGATAGATCTAGACACTATCGAAGAGTTTAAAGACAGTATTCGATTAGCACCCGTTTTCTTGCAAAAGCGTATTGCTAAAAAAGCAGAGTATCGTGTGACTTTGATTGGCAAAAACCCTTTTGTTTGTCGAATTGACGCTAAGCATATAAATGATGTGGATGTTAACTTAGGTTGGCGTACGACTGAACCGGAAAAACTTGTTCATGTTCCCGACAACTTGCCCGATGTTTATATTGATAAGTTGTTTAAGATGTTAGATGAACTAGGGTTGAATTTTGGGGCATTTGATGTGATTCAAGATGATGATGATACACTCTACTTTATTGAGTTAAATCCCAATGGCCAATGGTATTGGATTGAAATTCTTACTGGAATGCCAATGGTAAGAGCTATGAGAGAACTCATTGAGGAACTGGCTGCTGAATATCATAATAGTTAAAGGGGTTCAGAAGTCTTTAAAACACAATCTGGATAGGTCAAGTTTTAACATTATGGGTATTCTGGATATGGGGTGTAATTTGTTGCATTTAACACAAAATAGTAGGGGCGAAAAATTTTTCGCCCCTACTAAACCCAGAAGATCCTAAAAACGCCAAACCCAGGAGTTAGGAAAGATGACTTAATAAGGTATCTCGCATGATGTTGACGGGAACCGGTTTCGAGGTGAACGGTTGCGTCCATAGGCTTAAGGCCGCTGCACCCTGTTGGACGAGCATTTCTGTGCCATCGATCGCCCGTAACCCTCTTTCCTGAGCCAGTTGTAAGAGCTTCGTGGGACGGGGGGTATAGATGAGGTCATAGACGATGCTATCACGACCGAGCTGAGCGACATCAGCGGCGGAGAGGGGACTGCGATCGCCATCGACTCCCATCCCGACTGGGGTGGTATTGACCAGCAGATGGGTTTGAGGCAGTAATTCTGGTAAACTGTGCCAAAGATGGGGGGTTAGCTGGACTCCAAGACTTGAACCTTGCCAACTCTCGGCAAAGTGAGTCAGTTTTTGCTCATCCCGTCCGACAACCCGAATGGCCCCACAGCCGAGTTGCGTCAGTCCTGCCACCACCGCTCGGGCTGCGCCACCATTACCTAAGATAACAGCGGTGCGATCGCCCCAGTTGGAAATCTCCCGCAACGGTGCGATAAACCCCGCCACATCGGTATTGGTTCCCCACCAACCGCCATCGCGATAGAGGACTGTATTCACCGCACCCACGGCCTGGGCCACCTCCGTTTGTTGCGCGAGATAGGGGACAATGGCCTGTTTATGGGGAATCGTCACGTTAAAGCCCACCACCCCAATGGCTTCAAAGCCCAATAGCGCCGCCTCAATGCCCTGTGACGCCACGGGAAAGGGCAAATAGATAAAATCTAACCCCATCTCCGTTAACGCCGCGTTCTGCATGGCTGGGGAGAGGGAATGCTCGACGGGATTGCCGATAATTCCGAGTAGTTTTGTCTGACCGGTTACCATAACAACATCTCAACCTTCTGCTTTAAGATTGTGCCGTACTCTCGCAATGGAGACCAGCAAAACGCCCATGGCCCAAGAAATTGAACGTAAGTTTTTAGTCAAGGATGACTCCTGGCGATCGCCGAATCCGGGAGTTCTCTATCGCCAAGGCTATCTCACCCGCCAACCGGATTTAGCGATTCGGGTTCGCCTTGGGGGCGATCGGGCCTGGCTTACCTTGAAAGGGGCAACGGTTGGAGTCTCTCGGTTAGAGTATGAGTATTCGATTCCCCGTGAGGAGGCCCAAGAGATGCTAGACAACCTCTGTGAGACCCCCATTATTGAGAAGCGGCGTTATCAGGTGATGTATGAGGGACTCACTTGGGAAATTGATGAGTTTTTTGGGGAGAATCAGGGGTTAATTGTGGCGGAAGTGGAACTTGAGACGGAGGAACAGGCGTTTACTCCTCCCC
The DNA here is from genome assembly GCA_900149785.2 of Phormidium lacuna HE10JO. GTDB lineage: Bacteria > Cyanobacteriota > Cyanobacteriia > Cyanobacteriales > Geitlerinemataceae > Sodalinema > Sodalinema lacuna_A. The sequence goes on from FSSI02000004.1 coordinate 95,550, forward strand.
CCTGGTTGGGGGTGGAAGTGTCTGAGGATCCTCGGTATTACAATGCGAATTTGGTGAGGTTTCCCTATTCTCAATGGGAGGAGTCTGCGGGTTGATCGAGAAGGGATTCTTGGGGAGATTTCTGGGCCTGGCAATAGCGACGATAATTGCGACGGCGGAAGCGGCCAATGGACATATTTAACTGGGCACCGACTAGGATCGCTAAGGCACTCAATTTGAGCCAGAGTAACAGAACGATCGCCGCCCCGACTGCCCCATAATAGAGGTTGTAGCTGCCAAAGGAGGAGACGTAGAGGCGAAAGAGACTCGACACGGCGGCCCAGAGAATCGTGGCGGCGATCGCCCCTGGAACGACGGGAGTTCCTCGTTTCCAGACACTGGTTCCATAGCGATAGATAAAGGCGAAGGCGATCGCCACGAGGGTTAAGGCCAGGGGAAAGGTGAGTTGATACCAGGCTGACATTAATTCTGATTCATATTCCCCAACCCGACCGACGATAAATTTAACAATAAAATCACTGATAATAATCAGAATTGAGGCCACCGCTAACATTAACATTGAGCCAAGGGTCAGGGCGATGGAAATGAGTTTAGCTTTCCAAAAGGGACGGGTTTTCTTTTTAGGAACCCGGTAGATGCGATCGAGGGCGTTCATAATCGAACTCAGGGCCGCTGAAGCAATCCATAAGGCGGCGGCAAAACTCACGGAAAATAATCCATCACCTTTGGGAAGTTCGAGTTGGCCAATAAAGCCGTCGAGAATGTTCTGAACTTCCTCGGGGGGGAGCATTTTCAGATTGTCGGTAATTAAATCTAGAACCGCTCGTTCGGGTAAGACTTGTCCCAAAATAGCCAGGGCGGCCATGATGGCTGGGAACATGGCTAACATGGCATTAAACGCCACTTCCGAGGATAGGTTAACGAGCCGTTGACGACTTACACCGGCTAAGGTATCGCGGAGGATTTTGAACCAATGAGTTTTCAGGAAGCGAAGGGAACGCCGGAAAGACATAGGGGAAAGAAGGGAACAGGCAAGAAGAAGGGAACAGGGAACAGGGAACAGGGAACAGGGAACAGGCAAGAGGGGGAACAATGCAGGGGGATATACTTGTGGTCGGCCTCGGGCCGCCTGATGGTCGCCATCCCACTTTAGCTCACTCGGCCGTCATCTCGTTTAAGGAAACTGGATCGTCGGGGCCGAAACTGGGGCGGGAATAGTGGCAGAATTGAAAGGCTAAACTAGGGAAAGTTCCTGGTGTTCTATGCCCCTGTCTCGTCTCCTGACTCTGATTATTGGGGTCATTGTCATTTTGGCAATGACCATTTGGTTGATCACGTCGTTAAATTGGCTGTATGGTCAAATCGCTTGGTCTGCCAGTCCGTTTTTAGCCAATCTCTTGTTGCTGCTGCTGATTGTTCTGTTAGCGGTTTTGATTGGCGGTTTGGTGTACTATCTGCGGTTGCTGTGGACGCCGTCTGAGGTGAAACGGGGGTCACGACGTCCGTCGCCGAGGATTCCAGAGAATAAGAGTGAAGCGGCCTCGGTGAACCTCCAGGCGGTGCGATCGCAGGTTGAGCAAATTCAGGATGAGGTGGCTCGACAGGCGCTCAAGGCGCGATCGCAGGCCATTGAGTCCAATCTCTCTCAGGGTAACTTACAGGTGGTGGTCTTTGGAACTGGATCGGCGGGAAAATCCTCGGTGGTCAATGCTATTTTAGGCCGGGTGGTGGGGCGTGTCAGTGCGCCGATGGGAACGACGACGGTGGGAGAAACCTATACGCTGACGTTACCGGGTTTGGAACGAGAAATTCTGATTACGGATACTCCGGGGATTTTAGAGGCGGGAATCGAGGGGAATGAACGGGGTGAGGTGGCCCGCCAATGGGCGACTGAAGCGGATTTACTGGTGTTTGTGGTGGATAATGACCTACGCCAGTCGGAATATGAGCCTCTGCAAGTTCTCGCGGAGATTGGTAAGCGTTCTGTTGTGGCCTTGAATAAGGCGGATTTGTATGCTGAGGGCGATCGCGAGGTGATTTTAGCTCGGTTGCGGGCGCGATTACGAGGGATTGTTCCCCCGAGTGATATTGTGGCGATTTCCGCGAATCCCCCAGTGGTGCGTCTGGTGACGGGGGAAGCCTTTACGCCAGATCCTGAGATTATGCCCTTAATTCGGCGTATTGTGGCGGTCTTACGGGCTGAGGGGGAAGATTTACTGGCCGATAACATTTTGCTGCAATCCCAGCGGTTGGGGGATGAGGCTCGTCGTCTGTTGGATGGACAACGCCGCCGTCAAGGGATGAAGATTGTCGATCGCTATCAGTGGATTGGGGCCGGGGCGATCGCGATTACGCCGCTTCCTGGGGTGGATTTGTTGGCGACGGCGGCGGTGAATGCCCAAATGGTGGTGGAGTTGGGCAAAGTCTATGGCTGTGAGTTGAACTTGGAACGAGGACGAGAGTTGGCCCTTTCCTTGGGGAAAACCCTAGCGAGTTTGGGCATTGTCAAGGGTGTGGTGCAATTGGTGGCGACGGGGTTACAGTTTCATGTGGGTACGTTGGTGATTGGTAAGGCCATTCAGGGGGTGAGTGCGGCTTATCTGACGCGTATTGCGGGCAAGAGTTTTATTGAGTATTTCCGCCAAGATGGGGATTGGGGCGATGGCGGCATTACGGAAGTGGTGCAACGACAGTTTGAACTAACACGAAAAGAGGAGTTTGTCAAGGCATTTCTCAAGGATGCCCTGGCGCGGGTCGTCGAACCCTTGCAACTGCAACGAGATCAGGAGCCAGCGGGGGTCAAAGAACCCCTCTGGCAGCCGCGAGATCCAGCGCCGACGCCTCCTCCGGCCAGGACTCAAGACCCTGCTAGGGACGATGATTGGAACCAGCCTCCTCCAAGGAATGAGGGGTGGTAGAGGACGGGGAGGGCGATCGCGTTTGAGGGATGACGGGAGTTTTAATAGGATTGGGAGAGAGATCCGCCCTCGCTGCTTGCATAGAAGCCTACAATAGAAACCAAGGACAGGGTAAAATCCCCCTTGCTAACCGTTCACCGCAGTCTAACCCACGATGTCTTTCACCCCTGAGTTCCTAAGTGGTCGCCAAATCCGCGAAAAATTCCTGCAATTCTTCGAGGCGCGCCAACACCAACGCCTCCCCAGCGCTTCACTGGTTCCTGAAGATCCTACGGTTCTGCTGACGATCGCCGGGATGTTGCCCTTCAAACCGATCTTCCTCGGCCAGCGGGAACGGGACTATCCTCGGGCCACGACTTCCCAGAAATGTATCCGCACCAATGATATCGAGAATGTGGGCCGAACGGCGCGACATCATACGTTCTTTGAGATGTTGGGGAATTTCAGTTTTGGGGATTACTTTAAAGCCGAGGCGATCGCCTGGGGGTGGGAACTGATGACGCAAGTCTACGGTTTACCTCCAGAACGTCTCATCGTCAGTGTCTTCCGGGAGGATGACGAAGCCTTCGATATTTGGCATCAAAGCATCGGTATTCCCAAACATCGCATTCAACGGATGGGAGAGGAGGACAACTTCTGGAAATCTGGCCCGACTGGCCCCTGTGGCCCTTGTTCAGAGATTTACTATGACTTCCACCCGGAACTTGGCGATGATGAGATTGATTTAGAAGACGACAGCCGCTTTATCGAACTGTATAACCTGGTCTTTATGCAGTTCAACCGGGACAGCGACGGTACCCTCACCCCTCTACAAAACAAAAACATTGATACGGGAATGGGACTCGAACGTATGGCCCAGGTGCTGCAAACGGTCCCGAATAACTATGAGACGGATCTGATTTTCCCGATTATCCAACGAGCGGCGGCGATCGCGCAACTGCGTTATGACCAGGTGGATGCGAAAACTCAGGTTTCTCTGAAAGTCATTGGCGATCATGTTCGCGCTGTGGTGCATTTGATTGCTGATGGGGTGCGCGCCTCGAATATGGGCCGGGGCTATGTGTTGCGTCGTTTAATTCGCCGGGTGGTGCGTCATGGTCGTTTAATTGGTATTGAGGGCGCGTTTATTACTCAGGTGGCTGAGACGGCCATTGAGGTTTCGGAAGCGGCTTATGCCAATTTGCGGGAACGACAGGGGTTCATTGAAACGGAGTTATCTCGGGAAGAAGCGCAATTCTTGAAAACCTTGGAACGGGGGGAAAAACTTCTCGGGGAAATTCTGGAGACGCAGCCGCAACAGATTTCCGGGGAAGATGCGTTTACGCTATATGACACCTATGGGTTCCCGCTGGAGTTGACGCAAGAAATTGCTGAGGAACAGGGCCTTGGGGTCGATGTGGATGGTTTTGAGGTGGAGATGGAACGGCAACGCGATCGCGCCCGGGCGGCTCATGAGACCATTGATTTGACGGTTCAGGGCAGTTTGGATGAATTGGCGGAAACGCTCCATGCAACGGCATTTTTAGGCTATACGGATCATCAGGCTAAGGTCCAAGTGACGGCGGTTTTAGTCGAAGGTCATCGGGTGGAGTCGGCCCAAGCGGGGGATCCGGTGCAGGTGGTTCTCGATCGCACTCCCTTTTATGCTGAGTCTGGGGGACAAATCGGCGATCGTGGTTATCTGTCTGGGGAAACGCTCTTGGTTCGCGTTGAGGATGTGAAGAAGGAGGGGGACATTTTCATTCACTTCGGACGCGTTGAACGGGGAACTCTCAATCTCGGCGATCGGGTCACGGCGCACATTGATCGGGCCTGTCGTCGTCGCGCCCAAGCTAACCACAGCGCGACTCACTTGCTGCAAGCGGCCCTGAAACACCTGGTGGATGAGTCGGTGTCTCAGGCGGGGTCTCTGGTGGCTTTTGACCGCCTCCGCTTTGACTTTAACTGTCCCCGCGCCCTCACGGCTGAGGATGTGCAGCAGGTGGAGGATTTAGTGAATACTTGGATTGCCCAGGCCCATGGGGCGCACGTGGCGGAAATGCCTTTGGAGGATGCTAAAGGGAAAGGCGCTGTGGCCATGTTTGGTGAGAAATATGCTGATGTGGTGCGGGTGATTGATTTTCCGGGAGTGTCGATGGAACTCTGCGGCGGGACTCATGTGAGTAATACGGCGGAGATTGGCGCGTTTAAGATTATCTCTGAGTCGGGGATTTCCTCGGGGGTGCGACGTATTGAGGCGGTGTCGGGGCCGGCGGTGTTGGATTATCTCAATAGCCGTGATGGGGTGGTCAAGGCGTTGTGCGATCGCTTTAAGGTGAAGCCCGAGGAGGTGGGCGATCGTGTGACCAGTTTGCAGGAGGAACTCAAGGCGGCGGAGAAACAACTGGCGGCCCTGAATGCTGAGTTGGCGATCGCGAAATCGGATCAACTTCTCTCGGAGGCTGAAACTGTGGGCGAGTTCAAGATTCTCGTGGCGAATTTGGGAAGTGCGGATAGCAAGGCCCTACAAACCGCCGCTGAACGCCTACAACAGAAACTCGGTGACGCGGCGGTGGTGTTGGGGGCGATTCCCAGTGAAGGGAAGGTGAGTCTAGTGGCCGCCTTTAGTCCAGCGGTGAATCAGAAAGGGGTGCAAGCGGGCAAGTTCATCGGCGCAATTGCCAAACTCTGCGGCGGTGGTGGGGGCGGCCGTCCTAATCTCGCCCAGGCGGGGGGACGGGATGCGAGTCAGTTACCGGCGGCTTTGGAGGCGGCGAAATCGCAGTTAATGGAGGCGTTGGGTTAGGCGTTTCAGGGAATAGGGGATGGTATCTTCTATTCCCTCGATTTTTGCTGTGTTTTTAGGATTAAGTGGTCTTGAACCTGTTTCAATGCCCTCAACTTGTTTCTCACTCTGGACATTTTCAAATTGACTGTTGGTGTTCTCAATGCTTGAAGTGGTATCATTTGAGCTAAAGTTGTAACATCAAATGGGTTAACAGGAATTGAAAGACAAGGACAAGTTCAAGAGAATTTTGTGTACTCACAACGATGGTGGGGTCGGGAAAACAACCCTTGCTGCTCATGCTGCGGGTATTTTGATTGACCAAGGTAAGAGCGTGCTAATGGTTGACTGTGATGATCAAGCCGACTTATGGCAGTTTTTCACCCGTGGCGTGATCCCCAATCAAAATATGGACTCTCGTCCCATTCAAAATCATACTATTTTATGGAACCCAAATAGAACTCGCATCCCCAAAGTCGAACTGGGTGAGCACAATCATGCTATTTTGGATATAGATACACCCTTGAGTAACACTGTTGAAATTATTCTAGGAGAGCATCCCGATTTAGTTTTGGTTCCCATCAATACCTCCCAAGAAATAAAGGCACTTCGGAACTTGCCTCGAACATTACAAGTATTTTCAAACCTAGCTAAAAATACAGGAGTTAATCCTAGGGTGATTGTAGTTCCTCTAGGTGTATCAGAATATTCTGTCCAGAAAGTCGTGGAGCGTATAGAGCCTACAAACAGGCCTAACGACTTTCGACTGGCCCCTGCCTTTCCAAATCTACAAGAAGAAATGCAAAAAGCAGTTTACAGTGACTATAGATATATTTGGTCTAATGAAAATCAAGATCCAGATTTATATAACTACGATTTATATAATTACTTTGATGCACTACTCACTTGTTGATAGGCTATGCAAAATGAATTAACTAAGTTGGCAAAATAGCTCTTATCCAATTATAATTAATGTCAGATATCCGCAAGCCTTACATTAGAGAGGATGATGTATCAGCTATGAGTAGTAACACAGGTAATTCGGGAAGTGAATTTATGGTAGAACATCCTATTCAGGAAGGGTACGAAAAATTTCATGCAAAAAAAGCAGAAGAATCGGATGTAGTTACCTGTATTTTAACTGAAACCGAAGTCAGGAAATTGCAGGAAATTGCAACTGCTTTAAGAATGAATACAGAGGAAATTTCCCGTCGAGCTATTCATTACTTAAGCTTTATAGACCATGAAATGCGGCAGGATCTTGACTCTGGACAAAAACATTCTCCTGCTGACTCTCATACCCCCAAAATTCCGAAGTGGGAAAACTGGAAAGCAAGGTATAAAAATGACTATTTAAGAGAATTGAAAGAGCTGGGAAAAATTGAGGGTAATCCGAGAAAGGAAGGGAGATATAGCATGAAGCTGGAGTTAACGGCTAGCATCTCCCAAAAACTGAATGCACTAAATATGAGGGAAAGTCCCGGAGAGTCTGTCTATTTAGGAGTTACCCTCCTTTATTATCAACTGGTTGAGAAAGCCACTCAACTCCTGGATGAACACAACTAATCTCAATCACGATGGATTTTTTGGAAATCAATGCCTTAGTCACCGGGATTCTCAATTCTGATTCAGCGGTGAAGCAGGATTTGGGACGACGATTTGCCCTGCGTTTGGGGTTGGAGCCAGGAAACGTGGGAGCTGATGGGGGAGTTGATGGCTGGGGAATGGTGAACCAACGGCGCATTTACTTTCAATGCAAGCTCTATAGGAAGCGGCTAGATGCCTCATTTGTGGCGGATTTCTGTGGAAACTTGGTCATCCATCGGGCTGATGTGGGTGTTCTGCTGTCGGGAGTGGGCTGCACTTCGGGATATGAGAGTCGTCTTCAGTTGTTTCATGAAGGATTACAGGAATTTGCTGGGGGAGTGACGGCCCAAACGTTGACAACTCATTTGTTGAGCCTTGAGGATGTTTTTGCTGAAACCCAGGCTTTTGCAACGGCTCAGCTAGATTTGCCCGATTTGCGAGACTTAAGGGACTAACCTTTCGGCTTGATGAAATCGGGATTATCGGTAATTGCGAGGCAAGGGATTTCTCCTACCCACTTACCAGAGTGATGTTTCAATCCCTAATAGGGATTATCGGTAATTGCGAG
>FSSI02000004.1:103501-158931 GCA_900149785.2 Phormidium lacuna HE10JO
GTTTCAATCCCTAATAGGGATTATCGGTAATTGCGAGGCCTCCCTCCTGGAACCCTGACACTATGCAGTTTTCGAGGTCTGTTTGCGCGAGACCCCCTGATTCTAACACCCATCGAGTGAAAAACACAACCCCTTGCATATCAAAAACCTCCAAAACTCTCTCCCAGAAAGACATCGCAGATTTGCGCGACACTTACAATGTACTGCAATCCCTAAAACCTAGTCTCCACAAGGGGTTCAGCCGTTTTTTCACACAACTCGCTCCAACAGCTCCCCCCTCGCGCAAACTCCCTACGACACACGCCCCTCCTGAAGACGACGCATATTCAACACATCACTCATCTGGCGGATTTGTGCAAACGTGCGATCCAACTGGCCGAGATCCCGAATCCCAATCCCCAAATCAATAATCGCCGGTTTCCCTTCCGTCGTCCGCACCTGGGCACTATGCACATTAATATTATTGTCCTTCAGACGCGACAAAATATCATTGAGAACCCCCACCCGATCTAACACCTCAATGGAAATGTCCACCGGATACGTCGGTGGGCGGTTGGTTTCCTCTTGATTGTTCCAACTCACGGGAACCAGGCGTTCTCCCGGAACCGAACTGACATTACTGCAATGCTGATTGTGGATCGAGATACCCCGATCGCCGCGAGTCACCACGCCAATAATGCCCTCACCCGGTACCGGCTTGCAACAGCCCGCGAGGTGATACACCATCCCCTCAATCCCCGCAATGGGAAACTTACCATTGGACTTCGGTTGATCCGGAACCGCCTTATTCAGCAACGACAGGGTGGTTTGTTCCAAACTGGGAACCTCCGGCGGCGTTTGTTGCACCTTCACCGTATCTTGCAAACGGTTCACCACCTGATTTAGCGTCACCTCACCATAGCCAACCGCCGCCAACAAATCATCCACACTGTGATAATTACAGCGTTCAGCCACCGTCTTCATCGGTTCCGACTTCAGCAAGGCCTCAAAGCCACTTTTACCCAACTCTTTCTCTAACATCTCCCGGCCTCGGGCGACGTTCTCATCCCGGTGCGATCGCTTGTACCATTGACGAATGCGGTTACGGGCGCTGGGAGTCATCACAAAGTTGAGCCAATCCAAACTGGGATGACTGTTCTTTTGCGTAATAATCTCGACAATACTGCCATTCTGCAAGCGACTATCCAACGGAACAATCCGCCCATCGACTTTCGCCCCAGCACAGTGATTCCCCACTTCGGTATGGATGCGATAGGCAAAATCCACCGGAGTCGCCCCCTGTTTCAACGCCACCACATCCCCATCAGGGGTAAACACATACACATCATCTTCAAACAAATTGTCTTTGATACTGTCGAGATATTCCTGGGCATCTTTTAAGTCATGTTGCCAATCCAACAATTGCCGTAGCCAGGTGAATTTCTCATCTTCAGCCGTCCATTGACTTTGCACCGAACCCGATTCTTTATACTTCCAATGAGCGGCAATCCCGTACTCGGCCACATGGTGCATAGCAGCGGTACGAATCTGCACTTCAATGGGGCGGCCACTCTTGCCAATCACTCCTGTATGCAGTGATTGATAACGGTTGGGTTTGGGAAGACCAATATAGTCTTTAAAGCGCCCTGGAATGGGGTTAAAGGCATCATGAACGATCGCCAACGCTCGATAACATTCATCGTTACTGTTGACAATCACGCGCACGGCGGCAATATCATAAATCTCCGTAAAGTCCTTCTGTTGCCGCTGCATCTTGGTATAAATCCCATAGAGATGCTTGGGACGACCACTGACTTCAAAATCCGTAATTCCCACCGCTTGCAACCGTTCACTTAAGGTCGAGGCCACCGCCTGAATCCGACTTTCGCGATCGCCCCGTTTGTCGGCGACCAAATCCCGAATGCGGGCGTAGGCTTCTCCATCGAGATACTTAAAGGATAAATCCTCCAACTCCCATTTCAAACGTCCAATCCCCAGCCGGTTTGCCAGAGGCGCAAAAATATCTAACGTCTCCTGGGCAATCCGTTTCTGTTTCGCCGGGGGCAAATGGGTTAAGGTACGCATATTATGGAGGCGATCGGCCAGTTTAACCACGATCACCCGGATATCTTGCGCCATAGCCAAAAACATCCGCCGGAAGTTCTCCGCCTGGCGTTCGGTTTTACTCGAAAAGTTGAATTTCGAGAGTTTCGTCACCCCTTCAACTAACCGCCGCACTTCTTCCCCGAAGTGCATCTCCAACTCTTCCGGGGTGATGTCCGTATCTTCGACGACATCATGCAAGAAGCCAGCGGCGATGGTGGCCCCATTTCCTCCTAAATCGCGCAGTAACCCCGCAACCGCCACTGGATGGGCGATGTAGGGTTCTCCTGAGGCGCGACATTGTCCTTCATGGAGTTGGTAGCCAAACTGAAACGCTCGTCGGACTAAATCGACTTCCTCAGCGCTAAGGGTTCCTAACAAGCCATGAGGATCATTGTCCCCGAGGGCGGCTTGAAGCCAGTCTGGGACGTCAATTGAGAAATCGAGGTGGCAGGTGGGAGATGCTACGTTCATAATGGTTTAACGGGTTCGAGCGATCGCAGATTAAAGGGAAAAATAGAAATGGAACTCAGATTTAGGTCGACGACCTCTCTGAGTCAGAAGGCTATGGAATCTCCTTTAATTCTGAAGTTCCTACTGTATCGTAGAATACAGAATTTGTCGGATTGAGGACAAGAAACCTAAGCCGAGATAAGCGAGATCCTGCGATCGCCGACAGATGCGATCGCAGAGAAACGATAATCAGAACTGAGTTTTAACTGCTAATTATGGAGCCAGTACGCCGTTTGAGGACGACGTTTACAATGTCTTAATTTTTGTAAGAGATGGCTTAACCTAATTGTAGCAACCTACACTCATTTTTTGTAGCCCCGATGTCAACGAATCCTTACTTAGACCTACAAACCCGCCTGCAACGCTTAGAAACTGCTGATCCCAGCCCCCCCCTAACGGTACAAATCAACGCCCTACAGCAGTGGTTTCAGCAAACCCTACTCACCTCAGACGGCGATCGCGAAGCGTGGGGGAACCGCAATCGCGAAGCGTGGGGGAACCGCAATCGTCCCCAATCCGAACAGTCCCTACTCGTCGAAATTCACAAACAACTACGCCTACTGGCCACCGACGCCGCCTTTCTGCAAACCGCCAAAACCCCGCAAACCCAACAACAGCGACACCAACAGATCCGCGATCGCCTCAACACCCTCAACCGCTACTGTGATCATTTACTCAATCCCAACGACAACACATAATAGACAACGCCACTCCTCACCAGCACAGCACAATGCAATGTCCTAAAGCCCGCAACATCACCCTGCAACCCGCCGATCTCGAACCGGAACTCCCGGCCCAACGCTGTCCCGAAACCGGAGGGGTTTGGATCGAACGCAACGACTACGACCAATGGTGCGCCGACCATCCCCCAGAAGACCTCAGTCCCGAAGACCTCAGCCAACGTCTAGCGAACCTAGCGTTTACCCCGCCCCCAGAGGACAGTAAAGCCGCCCTGTGTCCCCACAGCGGCAAAATTCTCATTCGCGCCCGTGTCGATGCGCCCCAGCCCTTTTATATCGAGCGATCGCCCGAAACCGGCGGCTTTTGGCTTGATCAAGGAGAATGGGACATCCTCAAACAACTGGGGTTACACAACCAACTCGATCGCCTATTTTCCGCCGACTGGAAAGCCCAACTCCGGGAACAAAGCCAAGTCGATCGCCAACGAACCGCCACCATCGACAAACTCGGTCAACCCCTGGCCCAAAAAGTCTTTGACCTGGCCGACGAACTCCGCCAACATCCCAACGGCGATTTTGGCGTCTCCTATCTCACCCAAGTGGTCATCAATACTCAGGGATAATGGACAATTAACAATGGACAGTGGACAATAGAGCCTACCGCAGCGATGCGTTCGGGCAGTTTTGAATTGGTGGGCCTAGGTCACACCCCTCACTGATGCCGGAACACATCCTACCGCTCTTGCCTCTTGCCTGTTGCCTCTTGCCTTCTCTTCCTGTTCCCAGTTCCGGTGTTCCCTGTTCCCTTCTCCCCCCCTTGACCCTACTTCACGTCGACCAACTGCAAATCGCCTATCCGCGAACCGATCCCAACGATCCCCTCACCTGGGCCGTTGACGGAGTGTCCTTGCAACTGGCCCCCGGCGATCGCCTAGGGGTTGTCGGCGAGTCAGGATGCGGGAAATCGACCCTAGGACGGGCCGTTATGGGACTCCTACCCGAAGGAAGTCACCTCAACGGCGAGATTCGCGTTGACGGTCAGTCTGTCCCTCGTCTAAGTCCCCAAGCCTTGCGGAAATTTCGCGGTGAGGCGATCGCCTTGATCTTCCAAGATCCCATGACGCGCCTCAATCCCCTGATGACCATTGGCGATCACTGCATCGAAACTTTGCAGGCCCATCGGCCCAACATGAGTTTCAAACTGGCCAAAAAACGCGCCCTGGAAACCCTCGAAACGGTCAAAATTCCGGGGAATCGCTCGAATCAATATCCCCATGAATTTAGTGGGGGAATGCGTCAACGGGTGGCGATCGCCCTAGCCCTGCTGCTACAACCCAAACTGATTATCGCCGACGAACCCACCACCAGCCTCGATGTGACGGTTTCGGCAGAGATTTTGGATGAATTGATGGGCCTGTGTCAAGACCAAAACCTAGCCCTGATGCTGATTTCTCATGACATCGCCTTAGTGGGGGAATACTGCGATCGCATCGCCATTATGACCGAGGGTAAAATCGTCGAAACGGGGAATACCGCCCAAATTCTCCAATCTCCTCAACATCCCTACAGCCAATCTCTCATCAACGCCGTCCGCGAACTACAAGAGGTACAACCGCCCCCACCACCGGATCTCACTAACCCCGTCTCACCGCTATTACAGGTCGAAAACCTACAACAACATTACAGCTTAGAACGGAATTTCCTAGAACGACTGTTGACTAACCGCAAAGCCGAAACTATCAAAGCGGTGGATAACGTCAACTTAAGTCTTTATCCCGGCGAAATTTTAGGATTAGTGGGGGAATCGGGCTGTGGAAAATCCACCCTCTCTCGAACCATTTTGCAACTGGTGAAACCCACCGGCGGACGAGTCTCCTTTCTCGGACAAGATTTAGGCCAACTCTCCCCCGAGAAGCTACGCCAGCAACGACGACAGATGCAGATGATTTTCCAAGATCCCCAAGCCTGTCTCAACCCCATGATGACCGTGGGCGATAGCATCGCGGACCCTCTGCTGATTCATGGACTGGCTAGGGGACACGCCGCCCGCCAACAGGTTTTCAGCCTCCTGGACCGGGTGGGACTCAGCCCCGCCGAAACCTACGCCCGCCGCTATCCTCGCGAACTCTCTGGCGGACAACAGCAACGGGTGGCGATCGCCCGGGCCTTAATTACCCATCCCAAGTTAATCGTCTGTGATGAACCGGTGAGTATGCTAGATGCCAATGTTCAGGCCCAGGTGTTGAGTTTAATGAAAGACCTTAAAGCGGAGTTTGACCTGACCTATTTGTTTATTACCCATGACCTCTGGGTGGCCCGCTTTTTGTGCGATCGCATCGCCGTCATGACTCAAGGTAAAATCGTTGAACTTGCCCCTAGCGAAGACCTGTTCCGACATCCCCAACATCCCTATACGCAAACGCTCCTCAAGGCGGCGTTAAGCGTTAAATCATCCCCCTAAATCAACTCCCGATTTTAACACCCCCTCGGAGGCGTTTACCATGCTGTTAGAACGACAACAACTGACCCGTCCCAAACGTATCCTCTCCATTGATGGGGGCGGGATTCGCGGTATTATTGCGGCGAAGGTTTTATTAAAAATCGAGAAGATTCTCTGTCGCCCAGAAACGCCCTGGAACTGTCTGGCTGATTACTTTGACTTCATGGGCGGAACCAGTACCGGGTCAATTTTGGCGGCGGCGTTAGCCCGAGGAATGAAGGTTCAAGATGTTCTCAGTTTATATCTGGATCATGGACGGGAAATTTTTACAAAAAATTGGTTTCTCAAACAGTTTTGGTCAAAATATAGTAGCCAACCGCTAGAGAAGAAACTCAAGGAGATTTTTGGCGAGGGTCCCCTGGGATCTGAGGATCTCAAAACCCTGTTGATGATTGTGACGAAGAACGCGACAACATCACATAATTGGTTTTTTGTCAACTCTCCCAACAATAAATTTTATCCCATTAACCGAGACCTCCCTCTCTGGCAGTTAATTCGCGCCAGTACCGCCGCCCCCACCTTTTTTCCGCCTCAGACGATTTCCATCAATAATCAAAGCTATGACTTTATTGATGGGGGCATGAGTATGTTTAATAATCCCACCTTTCAACTGTTTTTAGAAGCCACGAAAGCCCAATATGGGATTGGTTGGGAAACGGGACAGGATAAACTGTTATTGGTGTCTGTTGGGACAGGATTTTCCTTAAATGTGATTCCCCCAGGACGTGCAAAACACTATCACCTGATTGATTGGGCTAAATACGCCATTAGTACCTTAATGGAAGATGCCAACGTTCAACAGAACTTTCTCATGAGTTTGATTGGGAATAGTCCTGAAGAACTGCGATCGCAGATGTCGCGAGAACTGGCCAGTCTCTCAATTCCTACCTTTAAAGAGTTACCGGAACTGGCCTCGGCGGCTTGGGTGGGTTTAGACCGCGATCGCAGTTCCTATTTATCCAATTTACTCAGCTATCATCGCTACACTGTGGTTTTCAGTCACAACCGCTTTGCTGAACTCGGCCTCTCCCACATCGATCCCAAAAAAGTCGCCGCGATGGATTGCGTGGATGAAATTCCAGCATTATTAGAAATTGGGACTGCGATCGCCCAAGAACAAGTTCGCGCCGAAGATTTTGACAAGTTTCTCCACGCTGATCATGAATAGTGGCTTTTCCCGCCTCTTGCCTTTTTTTATCCCCTCTTGGGAGGGGTTAGGGGTGGGTTATCCCTCTTGCCTTTTGCCTCTTGCCTCTTGCCTTCTTTTCTAATTCTTCCATGTTTTTTAGTGTTATTATTCCCAGCTATAATCGCCTACCCATTTTACAAAAGTGCCTCCAAGGATTAGCCCAACAACAGATAGCTAAACCCGTAGAAGGATACGAGGTGATTGTTATCGATGATGGGTCAAATGACGGAACTTGGGACTGGTTAACCCGCTATCAACAACAAATGCCACAACTACGTTGTTTTCGGCAACAAAATGCAGGTCCTGCCGCCGCTCGCAATTTAGGATTAGACCAGGCGAACGGAGATACTATTGTCTTTATCGATAGTGATTTAGTGGTCACAGAAGGGTTTTTGCAGGCTCATGGCAACGCCCTAATAGGTGGATTTGCCAAACTTGGACATGAGCGTCTCTTTACCTATGGGGCGGTAATTAACACCTGTAATTTTGAGAATCCTACTGCTGAACCCTATAAAGTAACGGACTTTTCAGCCGCCTATTTCGCCACAGGCAATGTTGCCATTCCTCGCCATCTATTGGATAAAGTTGGTTACTTTGACACCCAGTTTAAACAGTATGGCTGGGAAGATTTAGAGTTGGGAGTTCGGTTAAAAAAAATTGGCGTCAAACTGATTAAATGTCCCGAAGCTGTGGGCTATCATTGGAATCCTGCTTTTTCCCTAGAGCGATTACCGGCCTTAATTGAGCGGGAACGACAACGGGCCAAAACGGGAGTTTTGTTTTACCAGAAACATCCCACCTGGGAGGTGCGTTTCATGATTCAGATGACCCCCGCCCATCGCGCTCTTTGGGGACTGTTATCCTGGGGAGGATATTGGAACGAACAGCGTCTGTCGGGATTGTTGCAATGGCTGATTGAGCGAGGGCGATCGCAACTGGCCCTCGAAATTGCTCGAATTTTCCTAAATTGGTATCATGTTCAGGCTGTACGGGATGCCTACCGACAGCAACACCCGCAAACCGCCTAGTTACCTTAATCCTTCATCCTAAACCCTTATGACCTCTTCGGTGCGATCGCAGCAACATCCCCTGATTCAAAAGCTCGCCGATGCGATTGAGTCCACATGGAAAACCCATCTCGACCTTGACCCCTACCATCTCCCCGAAGATTTAGGCTATGTGGAAGGACGACTCGAAGGCGAAAAGCTCGTCATTGAAAATAGCTGTTACCAGTCCCGAGAATTTCGTAAGATGCACCTGGAACTGGCTAAAGTGGGCAAGAACCTAGACATTCTCCATTGTGTCATGTTTCCCCATCCCACCTATGCCCTGCCCATGTTTGGCACCGATTTAGTGGGAGGCCGGGGACAAATTAGTGCGGCGATCGTGGATTTATCCCCCACAACAGAAAATCTAAAACTCTCGCAAGACTATTGCCAAGACTTAGAGGCTTTACCGCCATTGAACTTCTCTCAAGTGCGGGATTTACCCGACTGGGGCGATATTTTTTCCGATTTCTGTCTCTTCATTCGTCCCGGCGATGAAACCGAAGAAGAGCAGTTTTTACAACGGGTGACCGACTATCTGAAAGTTCACTGTCAACGGGCCACCGCCAGCGAGCCAGTTAGCGGTACGGCGGCGGCTCAAGTGCGGGCGGGACAGTTGTATTACTGTAACAAACAACGGCAAAATGATAAGACGCGGCGGGTATTGGAAAAAGCCTTTGGCTCCGATTGGGCTGAACGCTATATGACCTCAGTTCTCTTTGATTTACCGCCTGAAGCCTAGTTGCTCCTGTGGAGTTTGATTGGCTCATTTTAGCGAAGCCCAACCTAAAAAGTTTCCGGATCACGACGATGCTCTCAAGTAATCAGAAGTAGCAGTATCAATCAAAGGGCTACTTTCGATGAGCATCTATAAAACTCTTTTCCTTTCTAGCCTCCTGTTAATGGGCTTTGCGGTCAACGTTCAAGCCGAACGGATATCCTCGGACCCCAACTATGACAGCCTGAGTCACGTTTTTTCGGCCGATAGCAACAATGCGGATACCGTTCCCCATCGTGGTAGCGGTCGTTAAACGGTAATTCTCCTCCAAGGCTAGGTCGTTAATAGGTATCCGTATTGAAGCACCTGTGCTTTAATACGGATGTTTTTTTTGGCAACTATGCTGGCTCGGTGATTGTCCTGAATTTGCCCCCAGCCATTCCCGATCGCCCGTATCCTCCGCTACAGTACAAAGAGATTGTTTAATATCCTCCGATAAGATCCTTCTCTATGACTGCAACAGCGGCTTCTTCTTCCTCTCAGGGGCGATCGCCCCACGTCTCGTCCCCAGTCTATGATGCCATTATCATCGGCTCGGGCATTGGCGGCCTCGTCACCGCCAGTCAACTGGCGAGCAAAGGGGCTAAGGTCCTGGTCCTTGAACGCTATCTCATCCCCGGTGGGAGTGCGGGCTACTTTGAACGCTCAGGCTATCGCTTTGACGTCGGGGCTTCGATGATTTTTGGCTTCGGAGAGCAGGGGACCACCAACCTGCTGACACGGGCCTTAGAGGCGGTGAATATGAGCCTAGAGACGATCGCCGATCCTGTCCAAATTCACTACCACCTCCCGAACCAGCTTGACCTGAAAGTTCATCGCCATTACGAAGGCTTTATCAGTGAACTCAGTGCGAAGTTCCCCCATGAACGGCAAGGAATTCGCCGCTTTTATGATGAATGTTGGCGGATTTTTAATTGTCTAAACAGCATGGAGTTGCTGTCCCTTGAAGAACCCCGCTATCTAACGCGAGTCTTTTTTCAGCATCCTTTAGCCTGTCTTGGCCTCGTCAAATACCTACCCCAAAATGTTGGCGATCTTGCCCGCCGCCATATCCAAGACCCAGAACTGCTGAAGTTTATTGATATTGAATGCTATTGCTGGTCCGTGGTTCCGGCAGATCTCACCCCGGCCATCAATGGCGGTATGGTCTTTAGCGATCGCCATTATGGCGGCATCAACTACCCCAAAGGCGGTGTGGGAACCATTGCCCAGGCCCTGGCCGATGGCCTCGAAAATGCCGGCGGGGAAATCCGCTACAAAGCGCGCGTCACAGAAATCGTCATGGAGGGCAAACGAGCGGTTGGGGTGCAACTGGCCTCAGGAGAAACCCTCTATGGCCGTCGTATTGTCTCCAACGCCACGCGCTGGGATACCTTCGAGAAACTCCTGCCGGCTGAGACGATGCCCGCCTCAGAACGTCGCTGGCAGACGCGATATCGTAAATCTCCGGGATTCTTGAGCTTACATATGGGGGTCGCTGCTGACGTGCTGCCGCCGGCGACGGAATGCCATCATATTATCCTGGATGATTGGCAACAGATGGAAGCCGCTCAGGGAACCCTGTTTGTCTCGATTCCCACCCTTCTCGATCCCAGTCTCGCTCCTGAGGGCTATCACATTATTCATGCCTTTACCCCGGATTGGCTGGAGTCCTGGCAACATCTGCCCCCGGATGAGTATGAACGGCGTAAGGAAGCCGCTGCCTGGGAGATCGTCGATCGCCTCGAAGCCATTTTCCCGGGGTTAGATGCGGGATTGGACTACTTGGAAGTGGGAACCCCTCGCACTCATCGCCGCTTCCTGGGACGAGATGAGGGGACTTATGGCCCGATTCCCCGTCACAGACTGCCAGGATTACTGACCATGCCTTTTAATCGTACTGCCGTACCCGGATTGTACTGTGTTGGGGATAGTACCTTTCCCGGTCAAGGCCTCAATGCTGTGGCCTTTTCCGGCTTTGCTTGTGCGCACCGTATTGCGGTGGATTTAGGACGCTAGGGAGACACCACACGGCTCGTTAGTCTATCCGCAGGAGGGGGCGATCGCCCCCTTTTTTGGGTCAGCATAGGGACGGTCACGAGAATTAATGTCGCCGGGATCACCTCTGCGAGAGGCTTGGCTCGCGATGGCGGTATGATTTTGTATTAACCCTTGCGTTTAAGGAAATTTCCCTTAATGATCTATTCTCATCGACTCACTCAAATTGGCTTAGGATTGACTGTGCCTTTCGTGATCGCGATCAGTTCCTGTCGTCCTCCTGAAACGGCTGATTCGTCAACTCCAGAGTCGCCACCGAGGGCTGAAGAACCGACGGACTCGCCGATGAGTCCTGATGATCCGATGGCCCCTCAACCGAGGCCGGGGATGGATCGCCCCGGAATGAATGGCCGGGGAATGCCGATGAATGGGATGTATCTTGGCCCCGATGATGAGCAGTTTGAATTGCGGTTTCTCGATGCGATGATTCTCCATCATCAGGGAGCGGTGGAGATGGCCCAGGAGAGTTTGCAGAAGTCACAACGGGAGGATATTCGTCAACTCTCTCAAGAGATTATTGAGACTCAGAGGGATGATATTACTCAGATGCAGGCCTGGCGATCGCAGTGGTATGCGGATGCTCCAGAGGCCCCGCAGATGTATGATCCTCAACGGTCTCAGACGGTGGAAATGAATGATGGCATGAGGTCGATGCTGAAGATGGAACTGGATCTCGGTGAGGTGGATGAGACCTATGATCAGCGGTATGTCAATGCCATGATTGCTCACCATCAAGGGGCGTTGGATATGGCTCGTCAGGTGTTAGAAAACAGCGATCGCCCGGAAGTTGAGGCGTTCGCCAATGGCCTGATTGAAACGCAAATGGCCGAGATGCAGCAGATGCTGGCTTTACAGGAGAGCGGTTATGGGGCGCAATAGTTGAGTGTTGATTGGTTTGGGGAGGGGGGAACGTGATGCTGTTTTTGTCTGCCCTCGATAGTCTGGGTCTTGATTCACCCATGAACGGTCAACTGTTCACGAGATAGGACTTAGCCGAGGCGATACATCCAGCCATCTCGACTACAAATATAAACTGACCCCTCCCAGACAACGGGAGTCGATTCAAAGGCTCCCCCTGAGGTGAAGTGATCGAGTTTTTCGAGGCTGATGCGGTAGAATTGGCCCCGTCTTCCAGGCAGGGCTAAGGGGTCGTTGGCGGAGGCTAAACTGTAGTTGAGTTGAAAGAGATAAACGCCGTTGTATCCGGCGGAAATGAGGCGATTTCCGTCGGTAAAAATGGGGGTGGAAATGGAGGGGCCAACGGGTTCTTTGGCAATGATAATTGGGGTGTTATATTGCCGTTGTTGGAATGGGCCGGGGACGGTTTCGCCCGTGACTTGGGTCTGACTGCCGAGGTAGAGATAGCCGTCGATGGCATTGGTGGCAAATAGGGGCGGGGTGTCGGGGGCGCGATACTCGTCGTTGAGGGCGACGGAGCCGGTGATCCCGCCCTGCCAGTCGGCAAAGGGGATGTTTCGGGTTGGGAGAAACCAGTCGACACAGTCGGGATCGGGTTGGCTTGGGTCGAGTTTATACACGCCTCCTTGGCCGGGAATGCGCTCTCGATCTAGGGTGCTAAATAGTTTGCCATCTTGGGCGATGCTAAGGGTCCCGTTGAGATCGCCGCCGGAGCGGAATTGCCAGACGATGGTTCGTTGGTTGATGTCGATGCCGTAAATGCGTCCACCGCCTGAGGCGAGGTAGAGGCGATCGCCCCAGCGGGCGGGGGAGGATTCGGCGACTAAATTGCCTCGATAGAGGGGGATGTCTGCGGGGTTATAGAGTTGCAGTTCTTGTTGAATGTCGGGGGCAAAAAAGCCATTATTGGGGCGACGACTCGCGATGCGACTATTGATAAAATAGCCGATGGAGTTTTCACCGGCGTTAAAGAGGGTTTGCTGGCCAAGGTAGAGGGCTGAACTGTCATTGTCTCGACTGTAACTGTCGGTTTTACGAATGTTTAAACGCCAGAGTTCTTGTCCGGTACGGCAGGAAATGGCCCGGAAGCTGGGAACGATCGCAGATGAAAGGGATTTGTTGACGCCAAGGCGACTCCCTTGTAGGATAACGATTCGATTGTCGTCGCTGGCGGTTTCGTCGAGGTACAGGGTGGCGGTTCCTTTGAGAATGTCGTCAAATTGATACGTCCAGACGTCTTGACGGCTCTCTAGGTCGATTTTTCGCAGTTGCTGGTTGTAGGCTCCGATGATGAGATAGAGGCGGCCGCGATCGCGCAGTAGGGTCGGTTGTCCGGTCCAACCGGCTCCACTCCAGCTATAGGCTGTGCCACCGACGCGGCTGATGCTGCTGCCGAGGTAGAATCGATCCTGGAGTGTTAAGGCGGCGGGGGTTCCTCGGCCATAGTAGCGGCGTTGGTCGTTGCCGAGATAGGTGGGAACCAGGAGTTGGGTTTCGTCAGGTTCAAGTTGGGGAGATTGGTTGAGAATTTGGTTGACCTGGCGGGTTAGGCTATCGGAGAGGGAGCTGGGGGTGACTAGGGGGGGCGTTTTTGAGGATTGGGAGAAACGCCGTTGAGCGGGTAGCCAGGCTGCAAGTCCGAGAAAAACGGTGTATCGTGTGAGTTGTCGTCGGGTTAAGGCCATCCGTTGGGTTACGAGTCGGGGACAGGGGGTATGGGTCGTGCCACTCAGGGGCGATCGCCTCGATTGCCAAGGGCGATCGCAACCGTTAAGATCAGGCTATCAATTCCCAATTATCAGGGCGATCTGCCATTTACCTAAAATTCCCCAACTGTGGGTTTGCCAGAGAACGAAAGATGTTCAACGCCACTGAAATTTTAATTCAAGCATTCGTCGAAGAATTACGGGAAGGCTATCATCGAACCTATGGCGGCTATAAGCCCGATTATGCGGATATTATCGCCTGGGCGGGTGGGATGGCGTTGGAAAATATTGCCAATAGTGATGCCCTTTACCACACGGTAGAACATACCATTGGTGTGGCTCTAGTGGGACAGGAAATTCTCCGAGGCAAACATATTCGTGAGGGAGGAATCAGCTGCGAGGATTGGTTGCATTTTATTTTATCGTTGGTCTGTAGTGATATTGGCTATGTCAAAGGTGTCTGTCGTCGGGACAGCTTGGACGCACATCAGTTTGATTCGGGAACGGGGGAGTTGATTCAACTTGATGCTGGGGCGACGGATGCGAGTTTAGCACCTTATCATGTCGATCGCAGTCAACTGTTTGTTAAGGAACGCTTTCATGGTCACAAGCTCATTGAAGCGCAAGAAATTCAGGAGAATATTGAGTTAACTCGTATTCTATCCCCTCAACATCCCGGCTATGAGGATACGTCGGGGTTTCGGGGGTTAACTCGGGCGGCGGATTTAATTGGCCAGTTAAGTGATCCGCGTTATCTCAATAAGTTGGGGGCGCTGTATTATGAGTATGAGGAAGTGAGTTATAATGAGAAGTTGGGCTATCGTCATGCGGGAGATCTACGTCAAAGTCATTCTCAGCAGTATTGGTCGTTAATTTATCCGGCGATTGAACCGGCGTTGGAGTATTTAGGCTTGACGCAGGAAGGAAAGCAAATTGTGGCGAATGTTTATGCGAATGTGTTTGTGGTTGAACATGATAATACTCGCACAACCATGTCCACTCAGTTGGAGCGATCGTAAGCGATCTCAGTGGTGTTATGGCGGGTTAAATGGCTTAAATGATGGGTAGGGCGATCGTAAACAAGGACCCTTTCCCTAATTGACTTTCAACCCGTACCGTTCCGCCGTGAATTTGTATGATTTGCTCGACGATGGCTAAGCCTAACCCAAATCCTCCTGAGGCTTTAGACCGTTTTAGGTCTGCACAATAAAACCGTTCAAAGACATGGGGTAATGCCGCTTCAGCAATGCCAATTCCGGTATCTTTGACTTGAATTAGAGCTGAGTGTTTTGGCTCAAGGCGAAGTTCAATTTCTCCCCCTGGGGGGGTATAGCGAACGGCGTTACTTAGGAGGTTCGTCACGGCTTGTCGGAGTAAGTTTTCGTCTCCTTCTACCCAAATGTTTGCTTCTAAAATATGAGCGTTGAAGCTTAAGTTTTTGTCGCGACAATGACTGGTCCAATCTTTGGCTAACTCTAGCAAAAATTGGCTGATATCAATGGGTTGGCGTTTTTCGGGAGCTAAGAGTCCTTCATGTCTTGCTAAAAACAAGAGTTCTCCAATTAATTGACTCATTTGTTTGGTTGTTTTAACCACTTTTTCCAGCCGTTCTTTGGCTGTTTCGGGACTATCTTCGACCTGTTTTAAGGCCATCAAGGCGATTTGAGTATTGCTTAAGACGACGGCTAAGGGTGCGCGTAACTCGTGAGACGCATTGGCGGTAAATCGTTGTAATTGATTACAGACGGATTCGAGACGTTCGTTAGTTTCTTTGAGATTTTGTTGTCGGTTCGCTAGTTCTTGTTCGAGTTCGTAAAATAAGTGAATGGCACTCCAAGAGGCTAATGTGGCGATGGTTGCGGCTAGAATCAGGAATAGAAATGTTAGTTGTTGATGGCGATCGCGATGTTGTATTCGTTCAATCAGTAGGGTTTCTTCTTCATCGGCAAAGCGTTCAATGGCATCACGAGTGGCTACACTATCATTTTGTCCCTCTTTGAGCCAGTTATACAATGACTCAACGGGAACCAAAATATCATTAGCTCCCTGGATTCGCGTCAGGTTTTCTTGCAAGGTTAATTTATGCTCAAAAATATCTAATACGTCGTTCACTTGAGTGCGAATGGCTTGGATTCTTCGGGTTTGTTCGGGATTGTCATCGACTAAGTTTTCTAAGGTGTCGATAGAGTTGGGAATTGTTGATATAGCGTAGTCATAACGTATTAAAAATTCGTTTTGTCGTGTCAGTCCATAGCCGCGCATTCCTGTTTCTGCGTCGAGCAGTGCATTTAAAAGATATTTGGTTTCGAGACTGACGGTTTGGGTATGCTGAACCCAGGCTTCGTCTTCGATAAGATTCAATTTCAGCCAGGCTAAGGTGGAAAGGGTTATAAATAAGCAACTGATGGGAATTGAGACAATTAGGGTTCCTCGGACTCGCAAGGGAAGACGGAACCAGCGTTGATTGAGGTGTTTGATAATAAGCGTCATGGTTGGTTGTCTTGTGGGGGTTCGAAGCGATATCCCATTCCATAGATGGTTTGAATCCAAGGGTCGATCGCCAGTTGTCGTAGGGTTTGACGTAGCCGTTTGATACGAGAGACGACGGCGTTACTTTCGGGTTCTTCTCCCCATTCCCAGAGTGCTTGTTCGATTTGCTGATGGCTGAGAACTTGCTGGGGATGACGCATGAGATATTCTAAGAGTTGGAAGTCTCGGGTTTTGAGGGAAAGGTCTTGATTTTTCCAGGTGAGGGTCATGGTGTCGAGGGATAAGGAGAGGCCAGATACGTCTAGGCGATCGCCGATCCAGAGTGGCGATCGCCGCCGTAAGGCTCGGACTCTGGCCAGTAATTCTTCGAGGTCGATGGGTTTGACTAAATAATCATCGGCTCCTCCGTCGAGTCCCATGATTTTATCGGCGGTGGTATCTTTGGCGGTTAAAATTAAAACGGGAGCGGTTTTTCCTAGTTTTCGATACTGTTTACAAATATCGATCCCATCTTGTCCCGGTAGCATCCAATCTAAGATCAATAAGTCATAGTCGGTCTCGTCAAGCAGCCATTGAGCGGTGGTTCCGTCTTCAACGGCGTCTACAATATGTCCGCTCTGTTTGAGGATAAACTGGATGGGTTCTCGTTGTTCAAAGTCATCTTCTACTAACAAAATTCGCATGGCTGTAATCTAATGCAAGCCGAGTATTTTTAACATAAATTTAACCCCAAAAACTTTGACGAAAGACACGACTTGTGTTAAGCATTCCTGGGTTTTGCTGAGGTTACAGGTGAGTGTTTCGGGGGAATTGATTTAAAGGTGTTGCTCCAATATCGCTGTCACCTTAAAAACCTAGGTTGGGACGGGGAAAGTTGGGGTTACGACGTCCACCAGACCAGGGAGGTGGCCCTGAGGCGGGACGAATGTTTAGGACTTCTCCGTTACTACGCGTAATCTGAAAGGCATCAAATTCATAGTCACGATAATCACCGATGACGGCGACCTGTTCTCCCTCTTCTAAGTTTAGTTGATGCCAGCGTTGAGGACCAGCATCGACAATGATTTGTCCGGTTCCATCGTCGAGAATAAAGTCGTTACCCACGACGCTGCGGATGGTTCCTGAAATGCTGATACCACGGGTTCGGGTTAGGGAGTTAATGGGGATTTGAGCTAGACTGGCTGGTGTGATGCTGGCCAGTAAAGCGGATGTCGCCAGAATTGTTAGGCTAACTCGCATGATTGGGTTTATAAAGTGGCCTAAATTGAGGTTAATCTGAAATGATGACGAGAATATGACAAGGTTTAAAGTGGGTTGTCTTTTCTGTTTTTTATGGGTCTTCTGGATCTACGGTGAAATTTGTTGCAGGGTATACAAAATTGTAGGGGCGAAAAATCCCCTCCTGGGAGGGGTAGGGGTGGGTTATGCTCTTACATAAATGGGTGTAATCTGCTATAAATTTTCCTTATCACCCTAAACCCAGAAGATCCTTTTTTGTATTAAAATTATGCTATAATTAATTAGGGCTAAAAACTCTTTTACTCATGAGTGACATCTTACCGATTGGCTCGATATTACCTATTGATGAGCAAGGATATTTAGTGCGTCAGGCGAGTTTGGAAAAGATTGTTGAACCCTGGCGATCGCTGGTGGATGATGTGGCGGCGGCCTATGTGATGGCTTGGCCGAATCGGGTTATGGGGGTCTATCTTCGCGGGTCTGTAGCGGCGGGACACGCCATTTTCAATCATTCTGATGTTGATAGTTTGGCGGTGGTGTCTGGGGATTGTCGAGAGTGCGATCGCCGCTGGTTTAAAAAACTGAATCAACAGATATCTCGTCATTATCCCTTTTGTTGTGGCGTTGAATTTTCGGTGATTTCGGGCGATCGCCTTTTAGATTTAACGGATCATAGCTATGACAATTTGCGAATGTTAATCGCTACTCAAGCGGTTTGTATTTGGGGACAAGATGTGGTTGAAGATTTACCGAAAGTTCGCCCTGACATGACTTGCATTCATCATAGTTTTGATTTAGAAGCGGATCTAAACCAGTTAATTAAGGATTTGTTAGATCTTCCCGAAAACCCCTCAGATCGGCTTCAACAGCAAGTCTATATCCGTAAACTCTGTCAATGGAGTATGAAACGTATTGTCCGTTCCGGCTTTGAACTTGTGATGGAACGAGATCAGTGTTTTACGCGGGATTTGCATCCTTGTTATGAACGGTTTAGCCATTATTATCCAACTCAACAATCCTCGATGTGGCAAGCCTTGACTTGGGCCATTAACCCCATTGACTCTCCTGAGAGGATTATTGAGTTTTTAGATCAGTTTGGTGGTTGGCTCGTTGAGGAAATTGATCGGCGTTATCCGCCAATATCTGAGTGAAGTTATGACGTCAAGTTATGAAGATACCACGAGCAGAATCCCGTTTTGAACCAGTTGAGTTAAGAGAGGGACGATTTCCGTCTCCCAGTCAAAGTCAGTTAACCAATTTTGGACATCTAAGCCAGTAAAGTTCTCCGAAGCAAAGAGTTTCTCTAAGCGGCTGAGGTCTAATCCTGCTAACGCAATCTTTTTTTCACCTGTTTTGACAGTGTAGCCTCCAATTTTAGGATTGGTTTCGATGAGAACGGGTTGCTGGGGACGATAGAATTGAGTGAGGAGTCCGTCGGGGAATTGGGGATGACTCAGTTGAGCGGGAAAACTGAATTGTCGTGAGGGTTGGCCCTTTGAACTCTGTTCATCGAGATAGCGTTCGATGAGATGGTCTTGTTCGATCTGTTGTTTCCAGTTCTCGACAAGTTGCTGGAGATGTTCTCGACAAGCTGAGCGATTATTTGGGGTTAAAAATGGTAAGGTTTGTCGCCATTGGGGTGAGGTTTGTAACTGTTCGGTGAGCCAATCACTAAAGTCAATGCCGGTGGGACCATCAATTCCTAAGGTTAGATGTAAGGAGGGTTCGGCGACGGCGATCGCATAATGCCAATGTCCCCGAGGAATATACAGCAATTCACCGGAATTTAGGGTTTGTTCAAGATACGGATTTGTCTCAGGTGGGGTGAATTGAGAGGAGGTAATGTCAGAGGTGGGATAGGGAAAACTTTCAGAAAAAACTCGCCAATGTTTCTGTCCAGAAATTTGTAGGATAAACACGTCATGGGAGTCATAATGACAGGTGAATCCTTGTTGTCCCCCAGGAGAACTATAACTATTAACTTGGACGCGATGTCCGAGTTCGAGGCGGAGTTGTTCGGCGAGTTTGGCGATGTTTTCGTTTTTTTGATGCAGGCGATCGACGACTAATGTGGCTCCAGATTGACAGGCTTTGATGATATCTTGTGCAGTTTGGATGGGTTGAAACTTTTTTTCAGATTGAGAAAGACGAATTTCTGGGGATTTTAAGGGATATAAATTAAGGATTTGGTTGAGGCTCTCCCAGGAAAACAAATCTGCAAATTTGCTGGGGTTGTTATCAGAAATTATAAGGGCTTTTTGAGTCCAGTATTGGTCAGTGAAGTCTGACGGGGAGATGGGATGAAGTAGATTGGCAAAGGTTCTCATGGGAGTGGGACGCAAACAAAAACATGAGACAAAATTGTAATTCCTCTAAGCCAACTTGGGGGATAGTGTGCTGGCTTAGAGAAACGTTTTAGGGGGAGTGAGGCGGTTTAGCTTCTCATGCGACGAGAGCGACTTGAACGGGTTGTGGCGTCCTGATCGTAGTTATAGTCTTGGGTGCGATCGCTGTTATAGTCTTGGTCATAGTCTTCGTTCCCATCTTTGTTAAAGACACTGGTTTGGGAGAGGTTGGATTGGGTTAAGTCTTCAATTTCTACATGAAGCCGGTTGCTGGGTTTGGGGGAGGCTGAAGACTGTACGGCGTGACTGGCGGTGGATGCACTGAGGAACGCAAATGAAGCTAAGACTGCAATTTTGAATGAGGGTTTCATCGGGTTTAATTTCTGAGTAAATTGTGATGCTTGCGATCGAGTCAGGGGAATGAGTCACCCTGCACTCGTCTAGCTTAATCCTAGGTTAGAGGATCAATATGACGGAACTATGACGATCTCTTAACTCGATGGGTTAGATGCAGTGGGAGGCGGACATGTTAGCTGTATGGGTTTGTAGGCTTTGCAGGAACTGTTCTAACTGCTGGATTTGAGCGAGGTTCAGGCGGTAGTAAACCCAGCGGCCATCCTGTCGAGGATGCACCAGTTGCGCATCTTTTAAGACTTTGAGATGGAATGAGAGTTTGGACTGGGGGGTGTCGAGGCGATCGCACAAGTCACAGACGCAGAGTTCGCGATCGCACAGATGATCGATAATCTGTAACCGTAGAGGATCACTTAACGCCCGAAATCCTAGGATAAGTTGGTCTTGATGCTGTTGACTAGGGGACTTCATGACATTAAGTTAAGACAATGGGGCTGGTTTAATTCTAATCAATTTTCTCTCGTTCTTCTAATTTTCCCTTGACAACTTGACAACTTGACCTGTATTATAAGCATGGTGGAAAAGGTGCGCCCAAAAAAAAGGGGTAAATCATCCAGTGAGTTCTTCCGTTGAGCCTAACTCCGCGTCTGAGACATCGCCACATCCGCTCGTGACGGTTTGCATTCCCACCTATAATGGTGAGAAATTTTTAAGCGAGGCTTTAGCCAGTGTATCTGAGCAAACCTATCCCAACTTAGAAATTCTCCTATCCGACGACAGTTCTGAGGATGGAACCCTAGACCAATTAAAAGCCTTTGCGGCCACATCTCCTCATCCCTGTCGCATTTACCACAACCCCCAGCGGGGAATGGTGAACAATTGGAATTTTTGCATCCAACAGGCCAGGGGAATGTATCTCAAATTCCTCTTTCAAGACGATCGCCTAGACCCCGATTGTATTCGCAAACTGGTCAACTTGGCGCAAACCGATGCTGATATAGGACTTGTCTTTTGTCCCCGTCGGCTTGAGTTATGGGATTCGTCTCCTGAAAGTCTCCCCAAAACTCCTATTTTGCAAATTCTCTGGACATACTGTCGGGAGATTCATCGTGGCTGGAGTCAGTTACAGGCTTGCCAACTGGGAACAACGCTCTTAGCCGATTCCCAATTGTGGACCTTTCCCCTCAACAAAATTGGTGAACCGACGGCGGTGTTGTTGCGCAAATCAGCGGTGGAGGCGGTGGGAGGGTTTGATGCAGACTTGTCTCAGTTGGTGGATGTGGAATTGTGGTGGCGGTTGTTGGCGACGGGTTCCGTGGGATTTGTTGAGGAACCCCTGGCGGTGTTTCGTCTCCATCCTGGACAACAAACGGTGAAAAATGCCTTGGAGGGGAGGTTTGATGAACGGCGATTCTTGCTCAAAATTGCCCAAAATCCCATCTTTGCTGAGGAAATCCGACAACAAGCCACATGGCATTGGTTGCAAGGGGAAGATTGGCGATGTCGGGATTGGCGATCGCATCTGCAAGAGATTCCCCCCTCCCTATGGCCTCATTGGTTGCAACAGATGTTGTCGCAAACGCCCCAATGGTGCGATCGCGGCGACGCCAAAACCTATACTCAGGGACTGATGGCCATCTCCGACTATCTCCTGGCTCAGATTCAAGACCAGCCGCAACAATGGCTAGAGGCGGCGAAGGTCTATTCCTTGCAGGTGAGTCTGTCCCCTACCTATTATTGTGACCTGCCTTTAGACGAACTCCTACAGCAGCGGCGGCAAATCTTACAATTCTTTCTCCAATCCCAGGGATATCAGCTCGATTGGCAATTTTCGCCGCAAAACTCCGGAAAAACGGGAGTTTATCTGGACACCTATCCCCGCCATCTCCCGGAAACCGGCAAAACTCTCTATTCGCCACAACCACCGCCGAAATCCTGGCCGGGTGGGGATTGGATTCAGTTACCGGCGGACTTACGGGGACAAATCCAACGGCTGCGAGAGGAAAATTTAGACGAGTTGCAATTCTGGGGAGACTCAGTGGGCGACATTGGGGCGATCGCCTTCCTGGAGTTACATCAGTTAGCCCGCTCTCAGAGGACGTTTGGGGACTTACCCCTGTGGGAAACCTCTGATGAAACGGCTTTTTTGCATATAAGTCTGACCCCTAGCATTTACCCTACCACGACTGCCCATTTAGGTCAAGCCCCAGACCGAGAAATTTTAGACGTTAAGCAACGACTGGATCTCGCCTCAGCAACCGTCATTTTTGTCAGTGTTGTTTCTCCCGATGAGTTAACGGTTGAATTGCGAGAAACTTGGGCGAGTATCATCCAATCTTGTCCTCAATCCTTGTTCGTTCTCTTGTTATCACAAAACGAGGAACAGTCGAGGCTGGGGATTTCTAGCCGCGATCGCCTCACCGAAACCTGGGCAAAATTCGACCTTTCTCGTCAACAGTTAATCATCCTGAATCCTGTGGATTGGCAACAGCAACCGCTTTGGTGGGATATGGGAGATATCTATTTAGATACATTTCCCGTCAACTCGCCGCAACTTGTCGAGATGGCCCTGAACAAAAATAAGGTTCCTGTCTTGTATTCCGGCAAAACTCGGCGATCGCAAATGAGCGTGAAACGCTTTTCCGGGACAATTCCCCCAGATGCGATCGCCCACCAAGACTCAGACTACATCCAACTCGCTCAAAAATTGGCAACCGATCTAGAATTTCGTCAAGAGATTTTAAGAAAACTTAAACTTGCCCAAAATCCCCATCAGCCCTGCCGAGATTCCTTGTGCTAGAATCTGCCCTAACGCCTCTCACCCCTGGATTCAGCCATGTCTCCCAAACTTTCCCTCATCCTTAATAGTTACAATCCCTCCCACTATCTCAAAGCGGCCATCGAGAGTGTTTTGCAACAAACCTACCCCGATTTTGAACTCTTAATTTGGGATGACGGGTCCAGCGATGATTCCTTGGACATTGCGCGATCGCTCGCCGCCAACGATGAGCGAGTCCGCGTCATCGCCGCCTCTCACCGAGGTCGGGGAGAAGCCCTCAAAGCGGCAATTTCGGCCACAACCGGGGAGTATCTCGGCTGGATTGACCGTGACGATGTGTTAACGGCCAACGCCTTGCAACGAACCGCCGCCATCCTCGACGAAAACCCCCAAGTGGGAATGGTTTATAGCGACTATCTCGACATCGACAGTCAGGGAACCCCCCTTGGCTTAGGCTATCGCTGTCGCATTCCCTACAGCCGCGATCGCCTCCTCACCGACTTTATCACCTTTCACTTCCGCCTTATCCGCCGAAACATCTACAACCAAGCCGGAGGAATCGACCCCGCCTTCGAATACGCCGAAGACTACGATCTTTGTTTACGGATATCAGAACTCACCGACATCTACCATCTTCGTGAACCCCTCTATCACTACCGCCACCATCCCGACAACGCCTCTCGGTCCCAGGCCAGTTTACAACAGGCGCGATCGCAATGTGCCATCAACAACGCCCTCCGTCGTCGCGGCCTACAAGACACCCTACAACTGCAAGTCCAACACGGGCGATTTATCCTCAAACCCCGGCCCACCGCCTCTCGCAGCCGTGTCGCCGCCGTACTCGCCTCCCTTTCCCTTCCCCTGATTCCCCTCAACGCCACCGCCACCCCTACCCCCAGTGAATCCGGAAAAGCCATCATCCAAACCGCCAGTCAGGGCGTTTCCCAAGCTAAACCCCCCAGCGTTGACGCCGCAAAAGACGACATCCAGCCGCAACCCGACATCCAGCCGCAACAGACTCAACCCGACTGGGAACTGTTGAAACAGGACGAACCCCCCATTCCCCCCCTTCACCGCCACGAACAAGTGGGTGACGGCTATGGTTACAGCGAACCCGCCGCCGGCTATGGTTATCAACACCAAAATAGTCCTTCCACACCGCCTCCGGTTCGTCCCTTCATCCGTCCCCGTTCCAAAATGATTCGCCCACAACTCACTCCTGACGGTAATATCAGTTTTGAGCGTTCCGTTGAACGTCCCGTTGAACGTCCCACCGAGGACGGGGAACGGTAATCTAACATTAACGAGTCGAATCTCTCGGTTTTTTAAACATCCTCAATCGACCGTTTCGAGTTGTCTGCGGCTGTCTAGCAATTTATGGAGTTCAATGGTTCCCTTAAACGATGAAAATCCGATTCAAATTACCCCAGTTGTTACTTATGTCTTAATTGTTGCCAACATTCTCATTTTTCTCTACGAATTGCGTCTCGGAACCCCCGGACTTCAGGCATTTTTACAAGACTTTGCCTTTATTCCCGGTCAACTCTCCGAGAGTCTGCAAGGGGCAACCACCGGAGATTTAATCCCTGAACCCTTAACCCTTGTCACCTCGCAATTCTTGCATGGAAGTATCCTCCATGTCGTCTTCAATATGCTGTATCTCTGGATTTTCGGCAATAATATTGAAGAAGAAATGGGATCATCCCGCTATCTGATTTTCTATCTTCTCTGTGGAATCCTCGCCTCTCTCGCTCAATATGTATTTGATGCAGATTCAATGATTCCGACGTTGGGGGCGAGTGGTGCGATCGCAGGAATTATGGGAGCCTATATTTTCCGCTTCCCCCAAGCTCGAATTGTCACCTTAATTCCCCTCGGATTTATCTGGTTTACCATCCGAGTTCCGGCGATTTTCTTCCTCGGATTTTGGTTTTTACAACAAGCATTTAACAGTGTATCCAGCCTAGAAGCCCAAGTCAATGCAGGCGGAATGGAAAGCGGTATCGCCTACTGGGCTCACGCCGGAGGCTTTATCTTTGGAGCATTGTTAGGTCCAATCTTTGGACTCTTCTCCCGCCGTGACTAACAGCCGACGGCCTTCTTTCTCCTGTTCCCTATTCCCCATTCCCCATTCCCTATTCCCTGTTCCCTATTCCCTGTTCCCTGTTCCCTGTTCCCTATTCCCCATTCCCTATTCCCTTCTAATGACCCAAAAATTCAACTCCTTTGACGCCTTTTATCCCTATTACCTCGAAGCCCATGAAAACCCCATTTGTCGGCGACTTCATGTTTTAGGGCTTGTCGTCGCCATTGGGGCAATTTTCTACGCCCTCATCACTCAAACCTGGTGGGCCTTGGCGATCGCCCCCGGCTTCGGCTATCCTTGTGCTTGGCTAAGTCATGGTATTTTCGGCAAAAACGTCCCCGCCACCTTTGGCTACCCTCTCTATAGCTTTAAAGGGGGAATCCTCATGTATCGAGATATGCTAACCGGCAAAGTTCCGTTCTAGGGGTCTATCTCAAAATTCTCTCGCCAAGACCCCAAACGCGATTTTATCTGACGCCAACGCTTTGACTCAATCCGCCACAGACCCTATATATATGGCGGCACAGATTCCCATGCTTCAATAGTATGTCAATACCCAGCAAAAGTCAAGGAATTTTTCAAGAAATTTTGCCCAAAAAACATCACCTCAACCGGTCAGGAGGAGAACACTCCCAACATTGCCAATCGCCCGAAGTTGGATGATAAAATCCCAGCCGAAAACTATGAAGAAAATAGCCACAATCGCCGGGAACCGGATAGGTTTGCGTCTCAGGATGGACCTTTAAATTCAACCCACCTCCCGGAGTATAAAGCGGGTCGCCCAACAAAGGATGGCCCACCGCCGCCAAATGAATGCGAATTTGATGTGGTCGTCCCGTGGCGATCGCCACCTCCAAGAGAACCCCATCCTCCCGTCGCGAGACCACAGTTACCTGACTTTTTGACCGTTGTCCCTCATCCGTCGCCCCATAGACTGTTCCCAGCGTCGGATGAGGGAGTTTCCCAATCGGTTGATGGATGTTGAGATTCCCATGAGACCAATCCCCCACCCAAGCCCGATACACCTTAACCATCTGGCGATTGCGAAGTTGCTGACTCAACCGCGATCGCCCCCGAGAGGACTTGGCCCACAGCATAATCCCCGACGTTCCCCGTCCCAAACGATGAATCGGGGAAACCTGCGGATATCGCCGTCGCAACTGAAACAACAACGTATTCTGCAAAAAACCCGCCCCAGGGAGAACCGGTAACCCCGACGGTTTCCTCACCAACAGCAAATCCTCATCCTCATACAAATAATCCACCCCTAACGGAACCTCCGGTTCTCGCCAAGGAGGGCGATGATAACTCAGACATTGGCCCCGTTGTAGCCGCGTCTCCGGCGTTGTCCGCTGGTCATCCAAACGAACCTCACCCGCCAGGATGCGATCGCGCCACATCTCCCGCGTCGAATGGCGATAACGTTGGGCATAATAGTCTAAAACCGTCAGCCCCGATGCAACCGAACCCAGGCGGTCAGTATAAATCCAACCTTCATTCACCATTCAATCCTCAGCAAAAATCAGCATTTCCTAACATAAATCCCCATTTCAGCGAATCTTTCCCCCCAGCCCCGATTTCATCCCAACAAGCCGCCACTTTTTTTGTGATACTACTAGAGAGACACGTCGAGTGGGCGATTCATGGCGAACTTAGAACACCTCTCCATCCTGAGACAAGGAGTCGAGACCTGGAACCAATGGCGAGAGATTAACCCTCACCTCATCCCCGACCTCTACGACGCAGACTTGCGCAATTATGCCCTACAAGGGGCCAACCTCAGCCGAGTCGTCCTCGGTAAAACCTCCCTCAGCCTCGCCCATCTCCAAGGGGCCAACCTTTTCCAAGCCGACCTCTACGAAGCCGACCTCTTCCGGGCCAACCTGCAATCGGTCAACCTACAACAAGCCTACCTCTGTCGGGCCAACCTCTATCGGGCCAACCTTAGCCACAGCCAACTGCAACAGGCCCGCCTCGGACGCAGCGACCTCACCAAAGCCAACCTCAGCCAAGCCAACCTCGCCCATACCAGCTTCACCGAAGCCAACCTCAGCCAAGCCAACTGTCAAGATAGCGACTTCAGTTACGCCTTCCTCAAATCCGCTCGCGTCTATGGAACTAACTTTGACAACGCCGACCTCACCGGAACCTGTCTTCAAGACTGGCACACCGACCATTTCACCCAACTCAATACCGTTATTTGTAAATACTTTTATCGCAGTTATAACATCTGGGACAACAAATTTCTCCAACGTTTTCCCGCCTCAGCCCAGGAGTATCTCGCCCCCGGAGAACTCGCAAGTTACCTCAATCCCCCATCGATCACCTTAGACCTAATCTTCTCAGAACCGATTTGTTTCAAATCCCTCTTAACTAGCCTAGACAGTCTCACTCCAGACCGCCACTCCGTCCATCCCCAAGCCTTAGAACAACAACAAGACGGCAGCCTATTAGTGCGAATTGCCATCGCCGAACCTGCCGACCTTGATGCCATCAAAAAAGCCTTTTGGACTGAATATAATCGCCTGCGACAGTCCTCAAAATCACAATTCAACAGGACAGATGACGGCCCCAACTTATCTGCCCTATTGAACCGTTTAGCTAACCCTTAAAAACTAAACGTTGTGCGGATGACGCCAATGAGGGCATCATCATTATCCGCATTGTGATTCGGTGCCGTCAGCCAAATCAACGCCGGAGTCACCGTTATATTTTCATTCAGTTGCAAGGAATAGAACCCTTCGATATGCAGCGACGTATCCGGGTCATCACTGAGTCCTGAATTACGCAAACTTGAACTGACGCCCGTCACTTTCGGTTCCTGTCCAACCACAATTCCCGCCAAATTTCCCGGCAGAAGTAGATCAGGAAACGCCAGAGTGACCGCCCAGTTCCAATTATCGAAACTGCCGCGATCGATCTGTCCTCCCAGTGTCGAGAGGGTTTGCGTATTCACATAATTCACCCAACCCCCGAGAGCAAAATTATCCGAGACCTGAAACGACCCCTGCAAGCCATAGGCATTACTCAGCGTCGGAATGGCATCATTAGTCGCCCGTCGCAGGTTCGTCAGAACACTACCGGTGTTCATCTCCTGGTTATAGGCATTGATATAGGTTAGGGCAAACTCGGCGCGATCGCTCGGAGTGAAGGTTAACTGGGCCATCGCACCATAAGACCCATTAAACAGCCCCGCCCCGCGATTAGGATTGCTACTATCCCCAGCCAAATACCCGGCATTGAAGGAGAGGGCATCACTAATGGGATACTCGACCCCAATTCCAGAACCATCCATCAGATAATACATCGAGGCACGAGTCCCAAAGCGCGATACGGCCCCACTACCGCCATCGCCATCCAAAAAGGGATTCACCGTCGAGGCGATATCATCAGCGGCCCCCGCATTGGCAATTAGGGCCACATTCGCCCCCGCCAAGGGAAACTGATAGACTAAGGCATCTACCTCAACCGCACCACCGCTATCATCAGCAAAGAACAAATCCCCTTCTGGATATCCCGTGGATACCTCTGAGAAGGCGGGGATATTGCTGCTTTGCAGACGAGTCAGCAACAAATCTTCTCCCGTAAAGCTCGTGTGGAACTCCAAGCGGCTACGATAACCAAAGGCAGGAACTTGGTCAATGTCATTCCCCGCAAAATTATCTCCAGCCGCAATCCCATAGACGGCAAAGATGGCTTCTCCTTCCAACTTGGTTGTTGTGGAGAATTGATTGGCTTCAAGTTCTGAGGTGCGGGCCTCTAAGCCATCCACACGACCTCGTAACGTCGCCAATTCAGCGGCAAATTCTTCTTGCAAGCGACGAATGGTAGCTAAGTCAGTCGGGTCCAAATTATCCCCACCATCGACAATGGCCACAATCTGATCCAAACAGGCATTCAACCCAGCGGCAAACTCGTAGCGAGTCATGAAGTTGTTGCCGCGAAAGGTTCCGTCAGGATACCCGGCGATACAGCCATAGCGTTCGACTAAAGACTGTAAGGCTTGAAACGCCCAATCTGTCGGCTGCACATCGGACAGTTGCGAGACGGAGGTCACTTGACTCAGTAACATGGGGCGATCGCCCCCGTCAAGCTGTTTCGCCCCAACCTCTTGAGCCTGGGCTAGATTGGGGATACTCAGCACACTCATGGCACTCAACCCCCCACCTAATGCAGTCCACCACAGTTTAGACATAGAATTTCCGACACTCCCATTGAGTTGAGTATCGTTTGATTCTAGGCTAGTTGACAATGAGAGTCAATCTCATGGGGGAGGCAAGAGGCAAGAGGCAAGAGGCAAGAGGGGAAGAGAAGGCAAGAGGCAAGAGGCAAGAGGCAAGAGGGGAAGAGAAGGCAAGAGGCAAGAGGCAAGAGGCAAGAGGGGAAGAGAAGGCAAGAGGGGGGTGGAGGGCAAAACAGGTTTCGTCCTCCACGTCGATCCCTTAGTTAACCTTGGCTTCTCCCCCTTCTAAACCGAGGGATTCGAGCATTTCCTTGTCCTTTTCTGGGGGTTGACCCATCGTCGTTAGATAATGGCCAATTAACATGGCATTTAACCCCGATTTGAGACCTAACGCCTGTAACTCACCCATGACCGCTTCTCGTCCACCGGCATAGCGGAGAATGCGCGTCGGGAGAATCAGACGGAATAGGGCGATCGCCTTGAGGGCCTCATAGGCATCCAGGCGATCGCGATCGCCTAGGGGCGTTCCTTCGCGGGGATTAAGCAAATTCAGTGGAATCGACTCCACCTCTAACTCCCGCAGGGCAAAGGCTAAATCGATGCGATCGCCCCACGACTCACCCATCCCCAAAATGCCCCCCGTACAGGCTTGAATCCCGGCGGATTTGAGGTTTTTTACCGTCTCGACGCGATCGCGCCAACTGTGGGTACTGACAATCTCCGGGAAAAAGTTTTCCGAGGCTTCCAAATTATGGTTGTAGCGTGTCACCCCAGCTTCGGCTAAGCGTTGGGCCTGTTCCGGCGTCACTTCCCCGAGGGCGCAACAGGGTTTAATCTGAGTTTCGGCAATAATGCGGCGCACCGTTTCGAGAACCTGCTCAAACTCTTGGGATTTGGGACTACTATACTTCGGACCGCGCCCCTGAGACACCAGACAAAACCGCTTCGCCCCCGCCAATTCTGCCGACTTGGCCTGGGCTAAAATCTCCTCAGGAGACTTCAGACCATACACCGGGGAATCCTCACCGGGATGATGGGCCGATTGGGAACAAAAGCCGCAATTCTCCGAACAACTGCCCGATTTGACATTGACAATACTGCATAAATCCACCACATTACCGCAGCATTCCTGACGCACGCGATCGGCCGCCGCGCAGAGGAGGAGAATGTTCTCGGTTCCCTCAATCTCCGTTAACTGCTGTGCTGTCTCGCGATCGAGGGCCTCGCCGGCGATAATGCGATCGGCCAGTTGATTTAACCAGACCTCCAACGCCGTGCGATCGCTCGCAGAATTGGGGCTTAAGGTGGGAATGGAATCAGTTTTCGTCAGGGGGGTATGAACCACAGTCAATCTCTCCATGCAGCGCGGTACGCTCCTCAAACGGGAGCATTGCCGATTCTACCATCCCATCGAAACCTCACGGGAGCCGCCAATCGCTACCGCGAAGCGATAACCGGAATCTCTGAGTTGTCTAATGAGTTGTCTAATGAGTTGTCTAATAAGTCATCTAACGCCTGCTTCGCCGCCCCCAAATCAAAGGGAAAGGGCAACGTCAGTGGTCGATAATCCCGAGGATGAGGGTCTCCATGACGCAACACCGCATTCACCAACACACAGGGGTCCTCACTGAGATTAATCGCCCCATGAGGAACCCCCGGCGGAATTTGCACCACCTGAGGCTGTTGCTGACTCAGCGCAATATAGCGATAACGGCGATTTTGCAAAATCACCAGCACCAAACTGCCCCGAACTACCAGCAATTGGTCGGTCTGGCAATGATGGACAAACAAATCATCAATCGTCTGAGGCGCCACCTGAACCAGCATCGTCTCGTGGCTAGACTGGGGCGTGTAGAATTGCGCCATTCCTCCCTGGAACGAGTCCAAGGTGCGGATTTCAACCTGTCGTACAAGAGCCATAGGTCACAACTGTCCTGGGTTGATGAGGTCTATACCAATCCTAGCGCTTTATTTTTTAATTTTTGTGACGACAGTAACAAAACAGGCACAAACTATGATAAGAGTCGCTTCTGCGATCCGGCCGGCCAAAGATAGGCCGGCTCTCACCCTAAATGAGCATCTTGAACGCCTGACCCCAACTGATAAAGTAGAATGGCTAAAGGCGGTACAACTTTATTTTTAAATCGGAGAACGAATCATGCTCGATCTCAACACTCTTCAAAAGGATATCAACGAATTACCTGAAGAAGCACAGACCTTACTCGCAGATTTCATTGATTTACTAAAAAGAAGACACTCTACCGTGAAAAAACAGGAGATTAACCCCAACCAGAGTCACAATCAGCAACGGAGTAGCCTAGAAATTCTAAGAGACGCTGATTTAGTCGGCTGTATCAGTTCGGAACCTGGACTCTCTAGTGATTACAAATCTGTGATACAACAAGACGTAGACTCGAAGTATGATAATCGTTGACACAGGATTCTGGGTGGCCGTATTTAATGAGAAAGACCGCTATCACGAAAGCGCCAAAAATACCTTATCTCAATATCCTTATGAAGAACTAATCACCACCGGGTCAGTTTTAACGGAAACCTCTCACTTACTTTTAAAACGTTCTTCAACCATTTATCGGGGCGTTCAGAACCAGATTAAATTCTTGTCAATTTTTCAGCTACACCCCCAACAGTTTAAATTATTTGAGCTTCAAGCGACTCATTTAACTCGCATCACAGCGTTAATGGAAACCTATCAAAATCCACCCATAGATTTAGCAGATACTTCCCTAGTTATCCTAGCGGAAGAATTAGGAGAGGGGCGATTTTTTTCGATTGACAACCGAGATTTTAAGGGTCTTCTGGATCTAGGGTGGAATTTCTTGCATGGTATACCAAATTGTAGGGGCGAAAAATTTTTCGCCCCTACAGCAACGGATGTAATCTGCCATAAATTCTACTTATCACCCTAAACCCAGAAGACCCGATTTTAATGCCTATCGATGGAAAAATACACAGCCTTTTCAAAATTTGTTCCAGCGAGTCTAGTGAGGACTTGAACCTATCAAGTTGCCTGGAAAACATGAGGACGGTTAAGCCTGGTCGAGCCGTGGTCTTAGCCTCGCCGCCAGACCTTGACCGTGCCATCCGCCGTCCCACTGACGATCGCCTGACCATCAGGACTCACCGCCACCGCCATCACCGCATCACTGCCATCACAAAACGACGCGATCGCCCCTTGCTGTCGCAGACTCCAGAGCTTCACCGTGCCATCAGAACTGCCACTGACCACCGTATCCCCATCCGGACACACCGCCAACGTCGTCACCGAGCCACCATGACCCTCTAACACCCCTTGTAACTCCCCAGAGGCCAGATCCCAAACCTGAAGCGTGCGATCGCGACTCCCACTCACCAGCAACGTCCCCTGGGCCGCCAAGGCGATCGCATTCACCGGAACCGGCATCTCCGTCAACTGGCGATCGCGATGAAAGCGGCCCGTCTCCGTCTCAAAACCCCAAACCACAATCGAGCCATCAGCCCCCGCCGTCAATAACTGCCGTCCATCCGGGGTAAAACACACCGCCTCAACCCGGCCCTGATTCACCTGAGCGCGATCGCACAGGGTCGTCGTCATCCGACGACGCTTCGGAGAAACGCGCACCTGCCAAACCTGCACATCCCCCTCAAACCATCCACTAGCCACAAAGCGACTATCGGGACTCATCGACAGCGATCGCACCGACCCCGCCGTCTCCGTCTCATCCACCAGAGTATCCCCTAAAAACAACGTCCCATCCCAAGGTTTCTTCGCCGTCGGGCGGAACTCACGCAGCCCCTGAAGATCCCACAACTTCACCGTCTTATCCCAACTCCCACTCGCCAACAGTGACCCATCCTGACTCAACGCCAAACTGCACACCGGACTCTCATGGTCCATCAACGCCCCCACCAACTCCCCAGTTTTCAGATGCCAAACCTGAATCGTGCGATCAAAACTAGCCGCAATCAACAACTCCCCATCGGGCGTAATCAACAAATCACTCACCCAATCCTGACATTGATCGAGCGTAAACAGACAATCCCAAACCTGTTGCGGCAAGCCCTCAGACCCCGACCTCGACTGAAACTGTGGTAGGCCCACTTCCCGGCCAACGGCCATATCCGTCGAGGTCTCCTGCGTCTTGTCCCTCTCAGGCCGATGAATCTTAGGAGAAATCGTCGGAGAGGGCGCCGAATCCCTGCGCTCATCCCTCAGCGAAGAACCGGCCGCCGAACTAGGAATCGTCGCCCCTGACGGACTCGGCGAAGACACTCCAGGCTGCAACGGCAACGAGGGAGTTCCAGTGCCCTCTCGTTTTCCCGTCCGGCCTTCAATCGAAAACGTAGGAACCGGGGCCGGCGTTGGACTCGGCAACCTCTCTCGGGTTGGAGTATCTCGATGGGTCGCGAACGGCAAGTTCACCGCACTCGCTGACCCCTGAGAGCGCTCTGGACGCGGGTCTGAGGTCTCCACCGTTGTCTGCGACGTCTCTGACTCAGACCCATCAGACTCCTGAGTGACCTGAATCGGCACCTCAATCGGAATCGTCGTCTGCCACTGTTGTCGCAGTTGGCTCAACTCCCGAGATAACTGAGTTAAGCGAGTCTCCAAACCATCAAGACGTTGAGGAAGCGGCGAATGATTGAGATAATCAATCGTCTCGGCTAACGTCATATGTAGCCGATCATATTGCCCCTGAAGTTGATGGTACTGCTGCGCCACCTCTTGCAGTCTCTCATCCGTGGCCCTGGCCGACAAATCCAACGGTTGCGGCGACCCTCCCCGAGACGACACAGACGACCCCCTCCCCGACTCAGGGATAGAGTTGTAGAGCAGATCAAACTCCTGGCCCACTTGATCTTGTAATTGCATCACCGCCGTCATCGCCCGATGATTGAGCATCACCTCCAAACGGCGGCGATTGATCAAATTCAGCAACAACGACAGCGACAGCGGAACCCCAGCAAAAACAATTCGACTTGATACCGCCGCCACCAGGGTTCCGATGACAGCACTCAGCCAGCAGAGATATTCAGCAACTTCGAGTTGATTGGGCGATCGCATGAGTAGCAGAAACTAGCGAGGGAGCAGATGCAGCACAAAGGATGCAGTACAAAGGATGCAGCACAAAGACTGTCATTGATCTTGGCATTTTGCCTAAACAATGCCATAGGCGATCGCCCAATTGTAGAGCAATATCGATCCAAATCACGCCCTCCTTTTGACGGAAACCGCTCCCATTTGGGCGATCGCCCCATAACCAATCCCTCTCTAAACCCCAGATTCAAAACATCCTCAAAAAAATCACCTAAACTGGGAAAACGGGACATCTCTCTCCTCAAACCCATCTCACATTCCCCTCGAATACCTCCATCTATGACAGTTTCGACCTCCCTTTCCATCCCCTCCTCCGCCATGCTTCACCAACGTCTACGCCCTGAAATTCGCGATCTTCAGCCGCAACTGGTGCAATGGCGGCGACATCTGCACCAACGGCCAGAACTGGGGTTCCAAGAACACCTCACCAGCGAGTTTGTGGCCGAACAACTCAGCCGTTGGGGCATTGACTATCAACGCGGAATTGCCAAAACCGGCATTGTCGCCGTCATCGAAGGAACCCAGCCGGGACCGGTTTTAGGGATTCGCGCCGACATGGATGCTTTACCCATTCAAGAAGAAAATAACGTTCCCTACAAATCCCGTCACGACGGCAAAATGCACGCCTGCGGTCATGACGGCCATACCACCATCGCCCTAGGAACCGCCTATTACCTCAGTCAACACCGAAACTTCCCCGGAACCGTTAAACTGATTTTCCAGCCCGCAGAGGAAGGGCCAGGGGGCGCAAAACCCATGATTGAGGCCGGGGTGCTGAAGAATCCTGATGTCGATGCCATCATTGGCTTACATCTGTGGAACAGCTTACCCCTGGGAACCGTGGGCGTTCGTTCGGGAGCGCTTATGGGAGCGGTGGAACTGTTCCGGGCTAAAATTCTCGGTAAAGGGGGTCATGGGGCCATTCCTCATCAAACCGTTGACGCGATCGTCGTTGGCGCTCAAGTGGTGAATGCCTTGCAGGCGATCGTCTCGCGCAATGTAGACCCCATCAACGCCGCCGTCGTTACCGTCGGAGAATTTCACAGTGGTTCTGCCCTAAATGTTATTGCCGATACAGCCGAGTTGGGCGGAACAGTGCGTTACTTTAAACCAGACTATGAGGGCTTTTTTGGTCGCCGCATCTCCGAAACCCTAGCCGGAATTACCCAAGCCTATGGCGCCAGCTATGAACTGGACTATTGGAAGCTCTATCCGGCGACCATTAACAACCCTGAGATGGCGGAGTTGGTGCGCAGTGTCGCCGAACAGGTGATTGAAACCCCCGCCGGGGTGGTTCCCAATTGCCAAACCATGGGTGGAGAGGATATGTCCTTTTTCTTAGAGGCAGTTCCCGGTTGCTATTTTTTCCTCGGTTCAGCTAATCCCAACAAAAACCTTGATTATCCTCACCATCACCCCCGTTTTGATTTTGATGAAACGGCGTTGGCGATGGGAGTCGAGATGTTTATTCGTTGTCTGGAAAAGTTCGGCGATCGCCCCTAACCTTGGACGTTCTGAACCTCGGGGGTGGCGGTTGCGCGGCTATCTTGCACACAAGGAATTTCGATGACAAACTCTGTTCCTTGGCCCGGTTGCGAGAGACAAATTAAAGAACCATGATGTTTCTCGACGACAATGGAATAGGCGATCGCCAACCCCATTCCGGTTCCCTTGCCAATAGGTTTGGTGGTAAAAAAGGGATTGAAAATCTTATCCCGAACCGCCGCTTCCATCCCTAAACCATTATCGGCGATGGAGATTCGCACCCGATTGTCAGCAACCCGACGGGTACTAATCGTAATCGACGTCACTTCCTGACAATCCCGCTTCTCTTCGAGAGCATCAATAGCATTGGCCAACAAATTCATAAATACCTGATTCAGTTGCCCCGAATAACATTCGATATTCGGCAACTCTCCATAATCCCGAATAATCTCAATCGCCGGGCTACTCGATCGCACTTTAATGCGGTTATGAAGAATCATCAGCGTGGTATCAATCCCATCATGAATATCCACCGCCTTTAACTCCGCCTCATCAATACGAGA
Organism: Phormidium lacuna HE10JO; assembly: GCA_900149785.2. GTDB lineage: Bacteria > Cyanobacteriota > Cyanobacteriia > Cyanobacteriales > Geitlerinemataceae > Sodalinema > Sodalinema lacuna_A. The sequence goes on from FSSI02000004.1 coordinate 139,570, forward strand.
AAACTTCCGTAAACTCAAAACAATCTCACGAATCCGCTCAGCCCCCACCTGCATCGATCGCAGCAACTTCGGCAAATCTTCAATCAAGAAATCCAGCTCTAATTCCTCCAACGTTTCCTGCAATTCCTCATCGGGATCAGGATACTTATCTTGATAGGTTTTAATGATTTCTAGCAAACTCGATGTATAGTCATTGGCGTGAGTTAAATTCCCAAAAATAAAGTTGACCGGATTATTGATTTCATGAGCAACACCCGCCACCAATTGCCCCAAACTCGACATTTTTTCACTCTGAATTAGTTGCACCTGAGCTGTTTGTAACTCCTGAATCACTTGATTGAGTTTTGACGTCCGTTCACTCACCCGTTGCTCCAACAACAGGTTTTGTTGTGCCAACTCTTTGCCGATAAAATAGAGTTTCAGGTGCAGACGAACTCGGGCTAAAACCTCCTCTTGTTGAAAGGGTTTTGTGATGTAATCAACCGCTCCGAGAGATAAGCCCTTCACCTTATCCACCGTATCCGCCAAGGCACTGGTAAAAATAATGGGAATCTCCTGAGTGTCGGGATTGGCTTTCAGGCGACGACAGGTTTCAAACCCATCAATTCCCGGCATCATAATATCCAACAAAATCAGATGAGGCGGAGCATAGTTGACCTTATCGATAGCACTCGTGCCATCTTGAGCCACCAACACCTCAAATCCCGAACTATCGAGAAAATCCGACAAAACATCTAAATTAGCTGGATTGTCATCGACAATCAGAATCGTGCCGTAGTCGAGCTGTTGTGAGTTCATACCGAGCTAAATACTATCAAGTGGTAGAAGAGGGTGTTGAATGAGGAATCGCCGCCGGAAGCCAAGCTGTAAATCGTTCTGGCGTCACCAAAAACGTCTCAGCCTCCTGAGGCGGAAGTGGACGAGAGAACAGATAGCCCTGAGCCAGTTCACAGCCCATGGCTCGCACAATCGCCAACTGCGTGGGGGTTTCAATCCCCTCCGCCACGGCATCCATCCCCAGAGCATGAGCCAGAGTGATAATAGTATGGACGATTTCATTGCCATTTTCTGAGACTCCGTTTGACTTCTCTTGTAAACGAGCAACAAAGGCTTTGTCAATCTTGAGGGTATGGACTGGAAACTCATGTAAACGGCTTAAGGACGAGTATCCTGTGCCAAAATCATCAATACAAAGGGATAACCCTAACTCTTGAAGTTTGCGGAGAATATCAAAAACTTGAACATTACTTTGGAGTAAACAGGTTTCAGTAATTTCGAGTTTGATACAACCTTGAGGGAGTTGTACTCCCATTAAAACATTTTCGATCAATTCTACCAGTTGAGGTTGCATCAGTTGAATGGTAGAGAGGTTGACATTGAGCGTCAAATCTTGTAAGTGCGGAAACTGCGATCGCCAATCTGATAACTGCTGACACGCCTCCCAAAACACCCAACTTCCCAGTTGATGAATTAGACCAATCTCTTCACTAATCGGGATGAAATCGACCGGCGAAATGAGACCCTTTCGAGGATGATGCCAACGTAACAAAGCCTCAAAACCGCGAATCTTTCCCGTTTTCAGACAAACCAATGGTTGATAATATAAACTAAACTCATTATCAGCCCCCGCCCCCGGATGATGGGACCCCCTCCCTTGCCAATGCTCTTGAATCACCAGTTTTTGTTCAACCGCATGACGCAAATCGTTTTCTAACTCCAAACGTAACTTAGCCCGAGCCTGCATTTGCGGATTAAAAATAGCATAGCGTCCCCGTCCAGCTTGCTTGGCTTGATACATCGCAATATCGGCATCTCGCAGCACATTTTCACAATGGAGATACTGAGCATTCTTGAGCGCAATTCCAATACTTGCATTCGTAAACACCTCATAATTATTTGCCAAATGAAACGGCAGCGAAAACTGACGTTGAACCTGCCGAGCCACCTCCAAAACATCTTCCAACCCTGAAATATTTTCCAAGAGAATAACAAATTCATCTCCCCCTAAACGAGAGACCGTACTGAGTCCCGCCCCAGGAAAATCAGGACTGAGATGATCCAAACTTTGACGATCATGGCCGAGGGTTTCTAGAAGTCGCTGAGCCACCGTTTCAAGTAACGCATCCCCCGCCAAATGTCCCAAACTGTCATTAATTACCTTAAAGCGATCGAGGTCTAAAAATAACACCGCAAACTCCGGCGAATCCGAGGCATTATGAAGCAGCGTATTGAGCCGATTCATCAACCAAACCCGGTTTGGGAGTCCCGTCAAAGAATCATGAAGCGCATCATGAGCTAACTGTTGTTCCCGTTGTTCTAACTCCCGTTGCGTTACTTGCAGTTGATGAATCGTGTCTTCGAGTTGATGCGTGCGATCGCCCACCAACTGCTCCAACTGCTGATTCTGGTTAGCCAGAGAATCCGTTAACCGGCGTAACTTGAGATGCAACTGCACCCGAGACAAAACCACATCCTCATAAAACGGCTTGGGGATATAATCGACCGCCCCCAACCCCAACCCCATCACCTGATGCTCAATATCCGATAACGCCGTCATAAAAATCACCGGAATATCCGCCGTTTCGGTGTTTTGCTTCAAACGGCGACAGGTTTCAAACCCATCAATCCCCGGCATCATCACATCCAAACAGATCAAATCCGGCGGATCATACTGAGCCCGTTCGATCGCACTTTGGCCATCCCGAGCAATCAGGACCTCATATCCAGAACGTTCGAGCAAATTCGAGAGAACCTCTAAATTAGCCGGATCATCATCCACAATAAGAATCGATTGGGTCGCCGTCGGGATTGCATTCATCAGAAATTTCAGTTAAGACCGATTCAATAGCTCTAAGATAGCTTTATCTTGATAGTGACGAGCAAGCTGATTCAGGTGTTGCACAAACGGTTCTAATTGAGGATTATCGAGCCTAAATCGGTCTGCCACCTCAATCAACCGTTTCAGGCTGCCCCGTTTCGCCAAATGGGTCAACTCATCGAGCTGTTGAGCGTCAGGAAACACCATCGGCTCCACATCAGAGACCGTTGACATCTCAACCGCCTCACTGATGCGGCTGGCCGGCTCATACACCCATTCTAAATTGAGATACTCTTGCAGACGGGCCAACAAAATTTCCGTCTCGATGGGTTTACCGATAAACTCATTGCACCCCGCCGCCAAACAGCGATCGCGCTCCTCCACCAACGGACTCGCCGAAGCCACCAGAATCGGCACCTGAGCCAAAGCCGGAATCGCCCGCAAGCGACGAATCAACTCAACCCCGTCGAGGCCCGGCATCAGCAAATCCGTCACCACCCCATCAATCGATTGCTCGCAAGCCAGCCTGAGAGCCTCTTCTCCATTGTCCGCCTCTAGGACTTCAAACCCTAAATCCCCCAACAACTGGCACAGGGTGAAACGATTCACCGCTGTATCATCGACAATCAACAGACGACGCCGGGGTCCGCTATACCCCCGACACAAAGCCAATGGATGTGGCTCCTCCTCCAACCACGTCGACGCTTGAGGGAACCATAACTCAAACGAAAAACAACTTCCCTGGCCCAACTGACTCTCAACCTTCAACTGTCCTCCCATCTGATGGACAATTTTTTGGCTAATCGTTAACCCCAAGCCAGTCCCCTGAGAATGGTAGCTGGGATCACTGACCTGTTCAAACGGCAGAAAAACCCGCGAGAGTTGTTCGGAACTCATCCCAATCCCCGTATCGCGCACCGCAAAACGAATCAGACAGCGATCGCCCGTCGCCTCAGACACCGACTGAACCCGAGACACCTCAAAGCGAACCTGTCCCCTCTCGGTGAACTTAATGGCATTCCCCAACAGATTAATCAGAACCTGACGCAACCGCTTTTGATCCCCAATAATCGCCGTTGGCAGGGTTTCGGCGGCTTCACAGACAAACGTCAACCGCTTCTGAGCCGCCTTGAGTTCAAACATCTGAACCACAGTATTTAGGAAATTCTGCACCGGAAACGGATTCTCCACCAGAGTCATCCGCTCGGCTTCCAACTTGGAAAAATCGAGAATATCCTCAATCAGCGTCAATAAATGGGTTCCACATTGATGAATCACCTCCACCCCATTGAGAACCGCCGGAGGGAGATGGGTTTGACGTTTAAAGATCTGACTATAACCGAGAATGCCATTGAGAGGGGTTCGTAACTCATGACTCATGTTCGAGATAAATTCACTTTTGGCCCGGTTCGCCAAATCAGCCGCGTCCTTAGCCTGTCGCAATTCCACCTCCGCCCGTTTACGTTCAGTGCAATCGTTCCCAACCGCTAAAATCTCCAATAACGTCCCATCAGGATTAAAAATGGGCTGATTGGTCCAGAGAACCCAAACTAAGGTTCCATCCCGACAGACATTGGGATCCTCGCGAGTCGTCCGACAATCGGGATTGTCCACTAACTCTTGGGCAAACTCTCGCCAGTTAAAGGTCGTTCCAATATCAGGAATTATGACCGGCAGCGGTTGTCCTCGTAACTCATCCTGGCCATAGCCAAAAAAGGCTTCACCATAACGATTGATGAAGGTAATTCTGCCGTCGAGGTTCCAGCGCAAAATGATTGAGTTAGCCGTTTCGACCAGGGTTCGGTACTGCTCCTCTCTCGCTCGCAGTTCAGCTTCGGCTTGTTTCGTTTCACTGATATCGCGGATGGCCGCTTGGATGAGAATGCTATCTTCGACTTCAATGGCACTGAGACAGACTTCAGCAAAAAAGGAACGGCCATCGAGTCGCCGGTGAATCCACTCAAACCGTTGTGACCCCGACGCTAAGACCTTTTCAATCCAGTCTTGGGCCGCCACTTGGGAGGAACGGCCATCGGGTTGATAGGGCGGGGAGAGGCCCCAAGGCGTGAGACCATAAAACTCGTCTTTACTCGGGACGTTAAACAGCTCCAACGCCGCATGATTACAATCGCTAACGCGTCCCTCAGACAGTAGGGCGATCGCCTCCTGAGTGCCTTCAGCCAAGAGACGATAACGGGTTTCTGAGCGATGGAGTTCGGCCGTAATCGCCTGTCGTTCTTGGATTTCTTGCTTGAGTTCCTGGGTTCGTTCGGCGACGGTGGTTTCTAAATGGAGGTGCGATCGCTCCAAATCTTCACTCATCAAATTAAACGAATCCGCCAAATCCGCCACCTCCTGCGGTTGTCGGACCTGAACCCGCCGCGAAAAATTGCCATCGGCCACATCTCGGGCCGCCTGCTGTAATCGCTTCACCGGACGAGCAATCCAGTGAGAGGCCCACCAGCCTAACCCTCCCGCCACGGCGATGGCCACCAAACAAATCATCAAGGTTTGACGACTACTCTCCTCCAGATGACCCAAAAATTGGGACTGAGGAATCGTCGTCACTAGAACCCAATCGATTCCCCCCTCCATCTCAAAGGGAGTCACGTTGACAAAATAGGGAACGTCACCGAGACTCAACCTGAAACGCTGAGGCTCATTGAGACTTGTCCAGAGTCCTATCGTGTTCTGAACGCCAATGCTAACTTCGGCAATGTGGGAAAATTGACTGTCCTGGGCCAGAGTGTGCTGCTTAATTTCGTCCAAGAATTGCCCTTGATCCGGGTTAGATGTGGCTAAGGAGGTTGCTAAAAGTCGGCCTTGGCGATCGACGAGGAAATACTCTCCCTCGTCGTTGAGATCTTGATGACGCAACAGATGATTGAGGCTAGTCAGTTCCACTGCAACACTCATCACGCCCAGGGGATTCTCCCTCGGCCCCACCAGTTCTGAAAAGGTAATCAACGGACGTAACGGAGGCAGAGGAGACACCACCACCTCACTCCAGCCAGGAGTCCCACGACGCAAGGTGGTCTGATAGCTGAGGATCGTTTGTGGGTTAAGGTCTCTCAAGCTGTCTTCTTCTTCGAGAGCCATCCCCGTTTCATCGACCCATAAGGCTCGCAGGCGGCCATTGCGCCGTTGTAGGGTTAAGCTGCGATCGCCGCTGTCCTGAATCACCCCCATCGCATCCCCATTCACATTGACAAAGCCAATGGCTGAGACTAGGGGAAAGGTCTGCAACTGATGCCATAACAGGGCTTCAATATAGTCAATTGAAGCCGGATCGAGGAGTTGGCTTTCGAGATGGCGGCGATTGAGATGGGAGACCTGAATCAGCGTTTCGAGATGTTCTTCGAGATCATGAAGGGCCATCTCACTCATCTGCTGTTGATGAGCCTGTCCCATCGTCTCACTGGCCAAACGACTATTACGAGCAATCAGCCACCCCGTGACCCCAACCGCTAAGGCAATTTGTAGGGCAAACGGCGCCACCAAAACCGCTCGTAACGGAATCCCTCGGCGCGGTTGACGGATTCGTCGCGGACGTATTGAGGCCAAGACATCCGCAGACTTGAAGGGACGTTTCATGTTACCAGCCCCAGCTGCCTCGAATGCCTTTAAACGGGCCAACAATGTCTTGAGTAATCCAACCGCCATAAAAGTCCCCTGGCTGGGCGTCTACCTGTTCCCCTCGCACGTAACAGGCGTCCATTTGACTGGCATAAAAACTCACATAATTGGCGATCGCCGCAAAGTCAGGCACGGGATTGGGATAGTACCAAGCCCCCTCTGAGGCCAGTTTATCGCCCACCTGAACGCTGTCATAGCGACAGGCCCCTTTCCATTCACAAAAGGTTTGTCGCGGTGAGGGGATCAGACAGTCCTTTTTAATATCCTCGGGGGGAAAGTAATAGACCGGGGGATGACTGGTTTCGAGGACTCGCTGGGTTCGTTCGCTATCGGCAATGATCTCGCCGTTGAAGACAACCCAGAGACGACCCGAAACCGGTTCTAAGCGAGGGGGGCGAGGATAGTCCCACACCGATTCTTGTCCCGGTTTCGGTTCAATGCGTTGCGGTCGATTAAACATACGTGTGATGTCGGTGAAATTCTCGGTTAACTGGCATTTCTTTAGCCTAGCGACTGGGGAGAGAAACCGCTAGGATTAGGAGGGATTTAGGCGATCGCCGTGATTCCGGCTAAATAGTCTCGCAGTTGCTGTTCATGGTCATGACAGAGATGATCATAGGGAATCTCCTCGGGGTCAAAGGCTCGTACAGCTAGAACTTCCTGAGTATCTTGAGGGTTAAAGGTTCCCGTGACTTTAGCTGCGACAACAATGGAAATCGAGTGAATGCGGGGATCGCGATCAGGGTGGGAATACACCCCCACTAAGCGCCCCAACTCATGCAACTCTAACCCCGTCTCCTCATAGAGTTCTCGCCGGGCCGCCGTCGGCAGATCTTCTCCCCAATCGATAATCCCACCGGGGAGTCCCCAACGGCCCGTATCCCGCCGCTGAATCAAGACTAATTTTCCTGCATCTTCTCCTTCCATGAGTTCGGCGACCACCGTGGTTCCGGTGATGGGATGGCGAAACAGGAGGCCCATTACGGTTTTGAGATAGCGCCAAATTTGCTGAAGTAACATCGCCAAACCCCGTTTTTAATCTGTTAAATGACCAACAATAATCGCAATCACAAATGAGCGATTAACTCCCCACAATAAACAACGAATTATGACCCAAATACGCCAAAACGAGTCATTTTTCTCGACGTTTGTCTGGGGTTTGATTGAGGATCAATCCAATTGTCCTTGCCAGAGTAGCGTTTGTTGCGCCTCATAGTCTCCCAACCGACGAGTGATAATTAGTTCCACCTCCACCTGACTGCGCGAGGTCAAATCCCGTGCCTCTAAAGGTAAACGGGACAAATCCAGCACAAAGCGGTTATAGTCCTGGGAGACCAAATGAGCCGGAAGATCCCCATCATAGCGAGTTTGATAGTCCCGGACATGACGGAACCCGGCCCGAGACTGAGTTGAGCGAATCTTGACGGCAAATTCAGTCTCCAACACCTGCGATTGTTGAGCAGTATCGACCACCGCCAGGTTAAACTCCCGAGGATTGCGATTGGCATCGGCGATCGCCAACTCCGTGGCCTCACTGCGCCGTAAACTATACTCAACCGCATAGGTACTAATCTGTTCTTCCTCCTGCCAAGACCCCTGAATCCAGAGCTGTTCAGGAAACGTCATCGCCACCGACTCATCATCATTTAGGCTGACGCGAACTTCGAGATCGGCAAAATCCGACAGCCGGCGATCGCTGTTCCAGACCACCGCCACCGATCGCTCTAAACGCTCCACAAACTCCTCATACTCATCTGCAATGACCGATCCTGGCCCCAAGAGCGATCGCGCCCCCCGCCGACGAACCCAGACATGTTTAGACAAATCAACAGGGCGATCGATCAAGGCCGAGATCGGTAATTCCGCCGAGGGCTGTTCCGGCTCCAGAAGGGTCGTTCCCGCCACAATCCGCAACTGACCAGGGTCCCCCTCATTTCCCGACCGTCCATTGCCTCCCCGCCGCCCTGAACGACCGCTGGTGCAGTAATAGCGTTCATTATCAACGGTCCAACGGCGACGACGACAAGAACAACCTCGTCCGCCATAGCCGCCATAGCCACCATAGCCTCCCTCACCGCCGCGAGCATCCACATAAATCTCCCGTAACGGCTCCAAATCTGAATAATACAGCGTCAGATTTCCCCCATCGCCCCCATCACCGCCATCACCACCGGACCCCCCATCACCGCCATCAGCCCCCCGCAAGTTATAGCTGGGGTTACTCGGCTGAGAACAGTGATACGCATCCTCCCCCGCTCGTCCATCCTCCCCATCACGACCTGGGGTTCCCATCAGTTGCAGCGATCGCCCCCGGCCCTCCACCACCAAGGTTTGATCCAGTCCCGCTTCCCCCGATCGCCCATCACGACCGCGCATCCCATCTCGCCCGGACGTTCCAAACGTCCCAGCGGCGATCGCCCCGGTGGCCAACATCACCCCCAGCACCATCACCGGCCGCAGCCAAAACCGTCCCCCCAAGGAGTTCTTCAAACCCAACACCATACGACGACTCATCGTTCTAACTCTCCTAACACTCAAACTCAACAGCGATCGCCCCCGATCCATCTGACCCCATTCCCCCCTCCCTGTTCCCTTCTTTCCCCCTCTTGCCTCTTGCCCCTTGCCTCTTGCCTCTTGCCTGTTCCCTGTTCCCTGTTCCCTGTTCCCTGTTCCCTTCTCCCCATAAGGTATTATCAGGACGAAGGACGAGTAGAGGATCTCGCAGATGGGAATTGGATCAGCCTTTGGCAATGCCTTACGACGCGAAAGCATTTTATCTCGCTATGAACAGCATCGTCCCCAGATGAAAACCGGCGATGTCATTGGCTTTTCGGGCAATGCCGGGTTTTCCGACGTGATTAAGTGGGGGACCGGTTCGATGTACTCCCATGTCGGGATTGTCCTCACCGTTAGCATGGGCGGTGGCTTTGGCGATAGTGTCCTCGTCGTTGAATCCACCACCGAAACGAGCCATCAACCCGCCTCCGAAGGGGGCAAAGAACTGATCAAAGGCGTACAGATGAATTGGCTCTCCAAACGCACCCTCATGTATGATGGCGCTGTTTGGTGGTTCCCCCTCAAAGACCCCTTACCCCCCGAAGGGCGATCGCGCATGGAAGCCTGGTTGCGAGAAACCCATAGTCAGCGTATCCCCTATGACAGTATCCAAGTGGCCGGGGCTGGGATTAAACTCCTAGAAAAATTAGGACTCTCAGGACCCGAAGACCTCTCACGGCTATTTTGTTCAGAACTCGTCACGAAAGCCCTGCGCGTGGCCGGTGTCGTTGACCCAGACATCAACCCTTCTCGGCAAACCCCCGCCAATGTGGTCAACTTTCCCTGTCTCGACTACCCCGTCTTGCTCAAGGGGGATTCGACCCCCGTCAAGTAGCCGAGTTGCAGTGGTAGGATTAACATAAAGACACTGATTTCAATCCATTTTCGTGAATGCGATGCCGACGCTTTGGCCCCCAAGCGCCCCCAAGCGTGCGATCGCCAACTCTTGTTATAGACCCTTCCCGCTCCTCCTATGCTTAAACGACTGTTCGGCGACCCCAATACCCGGAAACTCAAGAAAATTGAGCCACTCGTGGCTGACGTTAAAGTTCTTGAGCCAGATATCCAACCCCTAACGGACGAAGCGTTGGTGGCCAAGACGGCTGAGTTTCGGGAACAGTTGTCTAAGGCGCGATCGCGAGAAGAAGAAGACGAAATCCTCGATGAGATCCTCCCCGAAGCCTTCGCCGTGGTGCGCGAAGCCTCCCGCCGCGTCCTAGGAATGCGCCACTTCGACGTACAAATCCTCGGCGGAATCGTCCTCCACAGCGGCGAAATTGCCGAAATGAAGACCGGAGAAGGGAAAACCCTCGTCTCCACCCTTCCCGCCTATCTCAACGCCCTCAGCGGCAAAGGAGTCCACGTCGTCACCGTCAACGACTACCTGGCCCGCCGGGATGCCGAGTGGATGGGACAAGTTCACCGCTTCCTGGGCCTGTCTGTCGGCCTGATTCAACAGGGAATGACCCCCGACGAACGGCGCAAAAACTACAACTGCGACATCACCTATTGCACCAACTCCGAATTAGGCTTCGACTATCTACGAGACAACATGGCCACCTCCATCGAGGAAGTGGTACAACGGCCCTTCAACTACTGCGTCATTGATGAAGTCGACTCGGTTCTGATCGACGAAGCCCGCACGCCGCTGATCATCTCGGGTCAAGTCGAACGCCCCAGCGAGAAATACCGCCGCGCCGCTGAAGTGGCGGCCCAGTTAGTGGCGGGAACGGAAGACGACCCCCAAGATTACGAAATCGACGAGAAAGCCCGCAATGTCTTACTCTCAGATGAAGGGTTCGCTCGGGCTGAACAACTCCTGGGAATGACGGATTTATACGATCCCGACGATCCCTGGGCGCATTATGTCTTCAACGCCGTCAAAGCCAAAGAACTCTTTGTCAAAGATGTCAACTACATTATCCGCGATGACGATGTCGTCATCGTTGATGAGTTTACCGGCCGGGTGATGCCAGGCCGACGCTGGAGTGATGGACTCCACCAAGCGATCGAAGCTAAGGAACATCTGGAGATTCAGCCGGAAACCCAAACCCTGGCCACGATTACCTATCAAAACTTCTTCCTGCTCTATCCCAAGTTAGCGGGGATGACGGGAACGGCAAAAACCGAAGAGTCGGAATTTGAGAAAATCTATAAACTGCGGGTGACGGTGGTTCCCACCAACCGTCCCTTGTTGCGGAAGGATTTGCCCGATGTCGTCTATAAAACCGAGGTGGCCAAATGGAAAGCAGTCGCCGAAGAATGCGCCGAGAAACATGAAGCCGGCCGCCCCGTATTAGTGGGAACCACCAGCGTGGAGAAATCAGAAGTCCTCTCGCAACTGCTGAGTCAGTTAAAGGTTCCCCACAACCTCCTCAACGCCAAACCCGAGAATGTGGAACGGGAGTCGGAAATTGTCGCCCAGGCGGGACGAGGCGGAACCGTCACCATCGCCACCAACATGGCGGGACGGGGAACGGATATTATCCTCGGCGGGAACGCCGATTATATGGCCCGGCTGAAGCTACGGGAGTATTTTATGCCCCGTTTAGTTAAACCCGAGGATGAAGCGAGTTTTGCGAAACCGAAAGCGGTAGCCAGTCGCAGTCGCAGCAAAGGGAAAGGCTTTGATACGGTGTCGAAACCCAAAACCTGGAAAGCCTCACCGCAAATTTTCCCGGTGGAGTTGACGCCGGAGTTGGAACAACAACTCAAGTCGATGGTAGATACGGCGGTGAAGGAGTATGGTGAGCGCAGTTTACCGGAGTTAGAGGCTGAAGAACGCATCGCCATCGCCGCTGAGAAGGCCCCCACCGAGGATAACGTGGTGGCTCAGCTGCGCGAGGTGTATCAGGAGTTGTTGAAGCATTATGAGGGTTACACCGACAAGGAACATGATTTGGTGATTGAACGGGGTGGCTTGCATGTCATCGGTACGGAACGCCACGAGTCTCGCCGGGTGGATAACCAGTTGCGAGGACGAGCGGGCCGTCAGGGTGACCCCGGTTCGACGCGCTTTTTCTTGAGTTTAGAGGATAATTTATTACGGATTTTCGGCGGCGATCGCGTCGCGGGCCTCATGAATGCCTTTCGGGTTGAGGAGGATATGCCCATTGAGTCCGGGATGTTGACGCGATCGCTCGAAGGGGCGCAACGTAAGGTCGAAACCTACTATTACGACATCCGTAAACAGGTGTTTGAGTACGACGAAGTGATGAACAATCAACGTCGGGCAATTTACGCTGAACGCCGTCGCGTCTTGGAGGGACAAAACCTCAAACAGCGAGTGATTGAGTATGCGGAAATGACGATGGATGACATCGTCGATGCCTACATTAACCCGGAACTGCCCTCGGAGGAATGGAACCTCGATAAACTCGTGGACAAAGTGAAACAGTTTGTCTATCTCTTGGAGGAGTTACAGCCGAGTCAACTCGAAGATATGGCCGTTGAGGAGATTAAAACCTTCCTCCATGAACAGGTTCATATTGCCTACGACATGAAGGAGTCCCAAGTTGATAAAATTCAACCGGGGTTGATGCGTCAGGCGGAACGGTTCTTCATTCTGCAACGGATTGACACCCTCTGGCGGGAACATTTGCAACAAATGGATGCTTTGCGTGAGTCGGTGAGTCTACGCGGTTATGGCCAGAAAGATCCCCTGATTGAGTATAAGAGTGAGGGCTATGAACTGTTCTTAGAGATGATGATTGATATCCGCCGCGATGTGGTCTTCTCCCTCTTCCAGTTCCAACCTCAGGTCCAACAAACCACGGTGAAGAGTTAAACAATCGGATCTTCAGGAGATCGGGTGGAATTTGTGGCCTGGAGACAAAATTGTAGGGGCGACAACCTGGAGACAAAATTGTAGGGGCGANCCTGGAGACAAAATTGTAGGGGCGACAACCTGGAGACAAAATTGTAGGGGCGAAAAATTTTTCGCCCCTACTTTTGGGTTTTAGCTGTTAGATAACCCCGAATACAGCGTTAAGCCAACTCCAACCAAGGAACCAATCAACAACGCCATCGTCACTAACGAACTCATCCCAAATCCAGCGGCTCGTTTTTCCGGGGCTTGATAGTACCCCCAGGCGAAGAGAATACGACCAATCACCCAAACCGCACCTAAACCCGCACCCCAAACTTGACTCACGAAGATGGAAAACAGCCACAAGGCGGGGATGAATAAAACAATCTGTTCAACGGTGTTTTGCTGAACGCGAAACACTCGCTCAAAATCAGGGTTTCCTGATGTCGCGGGGGGAGACACTTGATATTTGAATCTGGCTCGCCCGACGTTAATGGTGACCACAAAATAGAGAAGTAGGGCGGCGACGGTGACGAGGGCTGTCCAAGGATAGGCTGACATAGGGCTAGGGGTAATTTAACAACAAATGATCTAAAAATCGGTATTGCAATCGCTAATCCAAAATTGGTAATTAACGGGTTCTGGAACTTGGGTCTTCAGGTTTTAGGGTGATTAAAAACAATCGACGGTAGATTAAACTCCTTGCCGTAAGGGCTAATAACCTATATCTATTGACCCATTAAAGCGCGAATAGCCACTAATAAGCCTCGGGCTTTATTGAGGGTTTCTTGATACTCTTTGTCCGGGTCAGAATCAGCCACTAAGCCAGCCCCCGCTTGAACAGAGACCGTATTTTGACCCGACTCATCGGCTTGCACGATCGCCGTGCGAATGGCGATCGCCGTATTCAACTGTCCCTCAAAATCATAATAGCCATAAACCCCCGAATAGGGACCCCGGCGACTCGGTTCTAACTCGGCGATAATCTCCATGGCCCGAATCTTGGGCGCACCACTGACGGTTCCGGCCGGAAAACAGGCTTTCAGCAGATCCCACGCCGACTTGGAGGGAGCCAGTTTCCCCACCACATTACTAACAATGTGCATCACGTGGGAATAGCGTTCCACCACCATCAACTCATCGACAGTGACCGTTCCCTGTTCACAGACGCGGCCTAAATCATTGCGGCCCAAATCCACTAACATCACGTGTTCCGCCACTTCCTTGGGATCGGCCAACAAATCCGCCGCCAGTTCAGCATCCTCCTGGGCCGTTTTCCCGCGCGGACGAGTTCCGGCGATGGGCCGTACCGTGGCCAGCCGGGTTCCATCGTCGAGGCGATCGGCTTTCACCATCACTTCCGGACTCGACCCGATCGCCTGCCAAGACTTAAAGTTGAAATAAGCCATATAAGGAGAGGGATTGATCAGACGAATCGAGCGATAGAGGGAAAAGGGATCTCCCGCAAACGCCGCCGATAACCGCTGCGAAATCACCACCTGGAAAATATCCCCAGCTTTGATATAGTCTTTGGCCTTGCGGACACTCTCGCAGAATTGCTCCCGTGTGGTGTTGCTCGATGTCGCGAGGGGTTGATCCTCATTCAGATGAGGCGGAGTCCATTCGAGCATCGTATCTTCGCTGCTGAGGGGATGTTGTAGCTTATCGACGAGCTGCGAGACGCGATCGCAGGCCTGACGGTAAGCCGCCTCAACCGTCACCTCGGGATCTCGTAAATCCGCATAGGCGATCGCCCAAATCTTCCGTTTCACCTGATCAAACACCAGCAGATTATCCACCTGCATCCAAACTCCATCCGGTAAATCCCCCTCCTGAGCGGGATGCACCGAGACGCGCGGTTCAATCCAATGAATCAACTCATACCCCCAAAAGCCAAACAAGCCACCAATCCCCGAAGGAAGTTCCGGTAACTGCACTGGCTGATAGGGTTTCAGACAGTCTTCGACAATTTTAAATGGGTCGCCACCGAAGCGATCGACTCGGCCATCGCGATGAGTTTGTAGCGTTTCCTCACCCCGAGATTCGAGGACCCAAAGGGGATTACATCCCAAAAAACTATAGCGTCCAATGCGCTCTCCCCCGTCAACGGACTCTAGTAGAAAACTATAGGGTTGACCTGCACAGACCTTATACCAGGCTGACACTGGGGTATCCAAGTCCGCCACCCACTCCTGATAGACTGGGACAAAATTACCGGTTTGCGCCAGTTGACGAAATTGCTCTAAATCCGGAAAGATCACAGGTCTGATGATGAAGAATTACACAGTGGGACTCGGACAGTGGGACTCGGACAGTGGGACTCGGACAGTGGGACTCGGACAGTGGGACTCGAACAGTGGGACTCGGACAACTTAGGGATCTTACCGCAGTTGTTCCTTAACAGCGACAGCCGCTCCCCAGCAAAGAGAAAGAGAATGCAGATGCTAACACATTCTACATTCTCTGGGAAGACAACTTTGGGAAGACAACTTAATGTCCGTGACAAGCGGAACCGATTTAAGCGGTGTAGGGTTGTTTGCCGCTGAACTTGAGTTTAGCGGGTTCGGGGTTTTTGCCGATGCTGCGATCGATGATGTTGACCAAAGGACGACCTTCGTTCACTTTCTCGGGGAACACACCATCTTTGGGATGGAGATATTCCATTTCACCGTTGGGGAAAATCCGATAGATTTTAAAATCTTCGAGTTTCGGCTTGAACTTCGTCCGCAGTTGGGTTCCGAGGGCCAAACACTGTTCCTTGCGAGCCAAGTACAGCAGGTTTTCGCCTTCGTGCATGATCGCCGCACCGCCGGTGGGCATCTCAAACACTTGCTGCTTGGAGCTAGTCCAGGTGATGGCATACTTTTCTTCACGTTCGGCTGCCGAAAGCAAACCACCGGTGCTACCACCGAAAATCGGAGTTTTTCCAGTCAGTTCTTCTGCCATAAGTTTAAATTGAACGAGATTAAAGAGCTTGATGGGCATCCTATCATTGCTGCGGGGAAAGGTGAGCCATCTCGTCAACAAATGTAACAGTTTGTTAGGGAACAGGGAACACCGGAACACCGGAACAGGGAACAGAGCGCCCTCAAGGTACTCTCCTTGCCTCTTGCCCCTTGCCTCTTGCCTCTTGCCTCTTGCCCCTTGCCTCTTGCCTTCTCAACGCGATCGCCGACGTTTGGGAACCGCCGACATCCCGGCTGTCGAACCCAAGGCTGAGTCAGAGGAGGTCTCATCGTCGAGGCGGGGAATCGTGAAATGGAAGCGACTACCACGATTTTTTCCCTCCGATTCCGCCCAAACCTGTCCGCCCCAGCGTTGAATGGCTTGACGGCAGATGGCTAACCCTAACCCCGTGCCGCCGGTGGTGCGTCGCAGCGCCCCTTCCTCCTGGTAGAAACGCTCAAAAATATCTTCGACTCGGGCCGGTTCAATCCCTCGTCCCGTGTCCGCCACCGTCACTTTAAGCAAGCGATAGCCCATGGGGGTGGCCCGAACCGTAATCGATCCACCGCTGGGGGTAAACTTGCAGGCATTATCGAGCAGTTTCCCCAACACCTGCACCAACCATTCTCCATCAGCCTGAACCAAGGGTAAATCCGGGGGAATATCCACCACCAACTCCGGCAACGACTCACCGCCGTAACGGGCCTTCACCCCGCTCATGGCTAAATCAATACATTCTTGTAACGAGAGCGGTTCTAAATTCCATTCCACCCGTCCACTCTCAAAACGAGAGAGGGTGAGAAAGTCTTGCACCAGTTCCCGTAGTCGCTCAGCATCAACCAATGCCGTATTGAGCATGACTTTCTGTAACTCTTCTGGCATATCCGGTTCACTGGCCAGACTTTCGAGGCAAATTTGAATGGTGGACAGGGGCGTTCGCAACTCATGGCCCGTAATGGCAATCAAATTGCTGCGGGTCCGTTCGAGGGCTTCGAGTTGCTGATTGAGATCTTCGAGGTGAGCGTAGGTTTCGGCTTGAATTAACCCCGTCCCCATCTGAATGGCAATGGTATTGACTAAGGCCACCTCATCATTCGACCAATGGTGAGCGCATCCCTGACAGTGGTGTAATTCCAAAATTCCCAGGAGTTTACCCCGATAGAGAATCGGCATCATCAACCAGGCCCCAATCTTCCAGCGTTGGACCTGTTGGGCTAACCAATCGCGGGCGGTTGGCTGTTCTAAAAGTGAGGCCAAACTCTCCATTCTCGTTTGCTGGGGATGCTCAGTATCTTCGAGGAAGACCCCCGATTGGCGTTCAATGGCTTCTTGAAACAAGGGGTTATCCAATAACGCCCAAGTTTCCCCGACTAACGATTGAATTCCCGGAGCGGCGTATTCATGGACAATGGTGGCGGTGGCGTCGGTTTCCTTACAGCGGTAGACCAAACAACGACAGACATCTAAGACCTCGCCCAACTCTCGCACCGCGACTTTGAGAATTTCTTGGGGGTCTAGGGATTGGCGAATGGCGGTGGTAATGGAGTTGACTAAGCGCTCTTGTTCTTCCTGGGCGGCGATGGAGCGATAGGCTTTGATGAGTTTATACTGGCCGGCTTGTAAATAGGTAATGAGTCGCTCGGCAAAGGGGCCAGGGTTCATCCCTAGGGGTTCTACGGCTGGGGGAATTTGGGGCTTGGGAGGACGGTCATCAATGCCATAATCGCGACGAGCTTGGGCGACTTTGTCGGCCAGTTCGGGGCGATAGTGCAAAATCCGATTTAGGAGCTGTGCGGCGACAAAACGGCTGAGATCATGGTCAAAGCTCCAAATGCCCTCGAACCGTCGCGCTGTGTCAATTTCCAGGTTCGTTTGCCCCAGCCAGCGGGTTTCTCCTTCGGGCATCTCTCGTTCTTGACAGACGAGACAGGTGCCATAGTTGGGACTGAGAACCACCAGGTTCCATTCTTGGCTCAGGGGTTCGTCACCGTTGAAGGCGATGGTTTCATAATGGCCCGACTGGTTGGTGAAATCACTTTCTGGGGCGGCCAGAACATAGACTTGCTCGGTGGCTTGGGCGATGCGCTTGTATCGGCTCGCTTCCATGCGATAGAAGCGCTCTTTTTGGAAGGTGGCGATGACCAGGGGCGAGTTGTCCCCCGCCAAGACCTGATCTTCCATCGCGTGGGAGAGGGCAATAAGGGAAGATTTAAAGTATGTTTGCGATCGCAGGTGAGGCTGCGCTTGCAGCAAATCCTCCAAAACGGACGTTTTGACATTCATGGATGGTGTAACCGTTTGGCGTGTAGCATCCGCTTGTCGTTATCGGTGAGGGAACAGCGAACTGTGAACAGGAACTCGTGAGGGATCAATTAGGGTAGGGCGTCACGTCAACCTCTTGCTCGCGTGGAAGCCCCGTGTCTTTAGACCGGGGAGGAAACGCAACAGGGGGACTTGAGTCCCCGTCAATCTTTTAAGCATAGGCGTAACCATCCTTTCTGTGAATGGGTTTGCAGTATTTGT
The DNA here is from genome assembly GCA_900149785.2 of Phormidium lacuna HE10JO. Lineage (GTDB taxonomy): Bacteria > Cyanobacteriota > Cyanobacteriia > Cyanobacteriales > Geitlerinemataceae > Sodalinema > Sodalinema lacuna_A. The sequence goes on from FSSI02000004.1 coordinate 157,857, forward strand.
GGCTAATGCCTGCCACCCGTACCGAGGCGGTGGTAATATCAAAACTGCCAGACGCACGGCAGAGAACCCGTCCCACGTAGGAACCAATTGTCTTGCCGGCGGTAACCGTGGCGGCCACGATGTCGCCAGTCCGAAAGCCCTTGTGAACCTGAATCCGTGAGCGGTGACGAGTCGGGAATCCATACTTATCCGTCCCGCACATCYGACGAGTTCCATGCCCCTTCGCTATAATCAGCAACGGCTTTGACGTCATAACTTCGAGTGATTCGACTGGTCCAACACAGGCAGCATCAAGCCAATGAGCCTTAGGTAGATTGAGCCTCAGTCGATTGAACTTCGTTTGTCCGCCCGTTCCTGTGGTGACTCGAAGTCCTGTTGCTTTGAGAGCCTTGAACAAGGCCCATCGGGTCGAGTTAACGACCGCCGCATCTTTAAGCGGCGATTTTGCCTGCTTGAGGATGCGACCTAGCAAATCTGGCTGGCCCGATAAAAAATCCCGAATGTCCCCATTGCCTTTGGCTTGATTGCATGAGTGGCAAGTCAGGGTCAGGTTAGACACCCGGTCAGAGCCACCCTTAGACCGGGGCTGGATATGCTCAACTTCAAGGGGCACATTTTGAGCGCCACAGTAAGCACAGGTTCGGTCCCACTTCTGCAACAGGTATTCCCTGACTTCATAGCCTTGTAATTCTCCCTGCTGATACTGAACACCTGATATCTCAGGGTTTTCCATCAATTGCAGGTCGAATCGTACTAGCTCTTGAGTAATCTGGCCAACTGGGGCAAGTCTGCGGAATCGGTTAACCCAGGTCATCAGAGTATCCACCCGATGCTGCAAGCTCGGAGCTAACCAACCCTTGCTCCGAGTCCGATTCAAGAACCGAGCCGGCCGATATCGGGTCTTGCGGTTTCGTCGAGAACGTCGCAGTTGACGACGAGACAGCAGTGCTTTTTTAATCGGCTCTCCCCGGTGCTGCAACTCGGCAGCAAAGATGATTTGATTCCCTTGCTTCAGGGCCATTCCAGAGACTTTAGAGCCTGGGTCTAATTTGAGTTCGAGGGGTTCAGGATTAGC
>FSSI02000020.1:0-8488 GCA_900149785.2 Phormidium lacuna HE10JO
AATCTCTGGATCAGTTGCGAGAGAAACTTCGGTCTATTTTGGAAGAACTTAATCAAGATATTATTGCATCTTTAACCGGATGGAATCAGATTTTGATGTCACTATCTTTGGCGGGCTTATAGAAAAATGGTATTACAATCTGATTTCCGGCCGTCGCATCTAGTCCAACTCCTCCCTCCCTAGTCGACGAGGCGTTGACCGCGCTCCCAGTCGCCTCCTGAGCTATATCAGGAGGCGACTCGCTGTTCTATGGACGGTCAGGACGGAGACAGCGCAACAGCCACAGCTTTAACTCCGGGATCTCAGAGGGTGTTGGCTTGAGTCTCTTGGACTAGACTCTTGTAGGGGGTCTTTGGAGAGTTCACTACTGCTGGTGAATGGAATCTCGTTGATTTGACAGATCTAAAACCACGATTGTCAACAAATATAACTCTATATAGAGTTTTACAAAATTGAGGGTGAGTTTCAGAGACATTCGTATAAACAGATGGTAGTTTGGAACTACAGCAAACGTCGGGTATCAGGTGGCTAGAGGTTCACCCAAAAAATTCCCAGAAAGCTAGTTTAACCCTAGCTTTGCTCTGAGTTGTCTCAAGTCAGAGCCGGGGATGAGCATAATAGTCAAATCTGATGCGTCCGGTCGTTGTGGCTTGAGATTACTCAATAGGTTTCAAGATTTATTATGCTAGGAAAAGTATTGCGCCACTCTATTTTACCGACGGTCTGTTGTCTAGGAACGATGGCCGCCTTCTCCCCTCAAGCGAATGCCAACCAAACCCAGGCTCAGTGTGTTCCGTTGTCCCAAGGTGAGTTTGAAACGGTGATGCGGCAAGGATCTCATAGTGCGACGTTAATCCGCTGGACTCATCGCGGTTCTGCCTATTTTGGAGGTCAGTACACCCCTGAGCGACGCTGTCGGGCGGTCACTCAGCGATTAAATCAAGCTATGGCTCAGAATGGAGGGAGGTTGAGCAACTTACTCTTAACCAATGGCATGGTGAATAATGAAACGGTGATTTGTGCCTTAGGCCCCATGGAAACGGCCTGCACATCGGGGAATGTTCTCTTTACCCTGAAACCCGAAAATGCTTATCGGGCTGGACAAATTTTGGGTCAGCTCTTACAAATTAGCCGCTATGGCGGTGCAGCCGGTTTTATTACCGAAACTGAGGGTCAAACCTATGTGAACCTCGGGGATTGGGCAGATCAGGCGTTGGTGGACAGTGGAGAGGCTGCGGCTGACTCACCCGCTCCCGACTCACCCGCTGCTGAGTCACCCGCTCCTGAACCGTCTCCTCAAGAGAATCCGGTTGTGCAGCCTGATGATTCGGGTGGTTCCATGTTTTAGGGACGGCAAGCATGGTGAGAGTACAAATGCCAATGCTAGGGGTGGGAATGGTGTTGTTGTCTGTCTTGGCGGGCCTATCTCACCCCACTTCTTCGAGAATCCTTGCCTGGGAGGGTCATCGGACGGCCCAAGTTCCCGCTGAGACGACCTCAGTTCGGGAACTGGCTCGTCTGGTGACGGTGCGACTCTTACTTGCGGAGGATTCAGGGTCTGGGGTGATTGTCGACCGGGACGGCGATCGCTATACGCTGTTAACCAATTGGCACGTGGTGATGACGGCCCAGGGCCAGGATATTTCGGTGTTAACGCCTGATGGACGAACTCATGCTGGGCGGGTTTTGTCCCCCGATCAATTGGGGAATCGGGATCTGGCTCGGGTAGCCTTCTCCAGTCCTCATTCCTATCAAGTGGCGGCTGTGGGAGAGGCGGCTGAGGTGTCGGTGGGCGATCGCGTCTATGCGGCGGGCTATCCGGCTCGGGTCTTTGAGCGGCAGGGCGATCGCATCGTCAGGAGTCACGATACCCGAGATTGGGGGCTACGTGCCTTTCGTGTCACCGAGGGCGCGATTGGTTGGATTACGGCTCGCGCCTTTTATGGTGGCTATCAACTCGGATATACCAATGACGTGAGTGGGGGGATGAGTGGTGGCCCCGTGTTAAATGCTCAGGGTCAGCTGATTGGACTCAATGGTATGTTGAGTTACCCCTTTTTGGGGATTCGCGCCTTTGTCTTTGAAGATGGCGGCCTCCCGAGTCAGGATGAGTTTTTGCAGATGGAACGCCTGAGTTGGGCGGTTCCTATACAGAGACTTCCCTCAGCGACGTCGCGGCCCGAGGCGCCCCGCCGTTCTAACCCAGTTCCCAGACAGCCGTTACCGCCACCAGAACCACCAGCCCCCAGCCGCGAACAACCGTTACCTTTGGTGTTTTAATCATGTTTTCTTTTGTCTGTGCGTCCAAGTGGGTCGCTTTTTGTACCACCGCAAGTCTCGGGGTGGGGTTGGCGACGGTGATTGGTCCGAGAGCGGCGATCGCCTTTGATAGTCGCTTGGCCGAAAACGTCACGGTACAAATTAATGGCTATAGTCAACCTGATGATGGGTTTCCTGGCGGAAGTGGGGTGATTGTGGGCCGGGAGGGCGATCGCTATTGGGTGTTGACGGCGTTACACGTGGTCTGCGATCGCATTCCCATGCGAGAACCCATTAGCTGTCGTCAGGATATTGCCGAAAACCGCCGCTATCGCATCCGCACGGCTTCAGGACAAGAATACGACCTGATGGATGTTCAGCCGCTTCAGCAAACTTTGGACGATCCGGATTTAGCTTTGGTTCAATTTGAGAGTTCTCAGGATTACACCTTAGCCACGTTGGGAGATTCAGATCATGCGGAATTGGCCTCATCAATTTATGTGGCTGGCTTCCCGGCGGCCTTTCAGACGGCGGGAGCCGATCGCGACTTTTATCTAAGTCAGGGACCGGTGGTGTCACGGCGGCGACAGGGAGTTCAGGGCTATACCCTAATTTATGGAGCCAGTACCAAAATTGGGATGAGTGGCGGCCCGGTGTTTGATAGTGACAATCGTTTGGTGGGGATTCACGGAATCGCCGATACGGATTTGAGTGGCCAGTCGGAAACGGGGGAAGGTGCTCAGGTGAAATCCGGCTTTAATGGCGGGATTCCCATTGCTAGTTTTATGCAGTTGCGCCAGACTCAACAGGTGGAAGTTCCTAATCTCAGTTTGGATAATGCTCCCCCCAGTCAGGCTGCCGCGAATATTGATAATCCTCAGACGGCGGAAGATTATCAAACCAGTGGCACCATTGAGGCTTATGAGGGGAATCTTCACGCCGCTGAGGAAAACTTCAATCAAGCTTTGGCGATAGACCCCAATCTTGGGGGAATTGGACGGCTTCATGTGCAACAGGGAAATCTCTATTTTTCTCAAGGAGACTATCAGGGAGCGATCGCAGAGTTTACGGCGGCCATTGAGGCGGAGGATGAGTCGGGGATGGCTTATAACAATCGGGCCGTGGCTTGGATTCAGTTGCGAGACTACGCCGCCGCGATTGAGGATTTGACGGCGGCGATCGCCAACGGGGATTATGATGCACGCACTCACTATAATCGCGGCGTGGCTCATGCTCGCCGGGGAAATCTCCAAGCGGCTCAGCAGGACTACACCCGGGCCATTCAACTCGATTCTAACTTTGCTGCGCCGTTGAATGCCCGAGCTAATTTGGCGTTGGATGAGGGGAATTTGGAAGCGGCGTTAGAGGATTATGAACGGGCCATCGCCGCGAATCCCAATTTTGCTGATGCTTACAACAACCGCAGTGTGATTTATAACCAATTTGCGATCGCCGCCTATGAGGCGGGGAATGTCTCGGAGGCGATCGGCCAGATGGAAATGGCGATTGCTGACTTGGAACGCGCTCAGGAGTTGTTTTTTGACCTGGGGCGATCGATGCAATATCAGCAGGTGCTGTCTAATCTACAAGATTTGCAGGATAACTTGCAAAGTCTGCGAGGGGAACAGCGTCGCCGTACCCCCACTCCCCAACCCACTCGCCGACCGGTTCCTCAACCGACCACTCAACCGACCACTCAACCGACCACTCAACCGACTCCTCAACCCACTCCCACTCCCCAAGGAGATGATCCTGGCTTCATGTTTTAAGGATTAAAAATTAAGGATTAAAAAATCATGAGTTTTAACACATGATTTTTAACTCATGTGTTAAAACTGGTTTGGGTCTCTCCCTAAACTCATTCTCTCGGTTATCTTTCGGATTTTCTTGGATATGTCCCTCGATTACGCCACCTTTTTCAATGCCATCAACCCCAGTAAAACACTGGTGTATTCATCCCCGAATGATCGGCAATATTACATTGATTTCTCTTCAGTACGCGGGGGAGAAATTATCAAAAAAATCAAGAATCGTATCGTCAAACTCTACCGCGATCGCCCCAGTTGCTCCCTGTTTACCGGGCATATTGGTTGCGGGAAATCCACGGAACTGCACAAACTCAAATCGGAGTTAGAAACCGAAAACTTTTTCGTGGTCTATTTTGAGTCAGATAAAGACCTCGATACCGGTGATATTGATATTGTTGAAGTTCTCTTGACAATTGCTAAACAGATTAGTGAAGCCCTAGAGAAACACCAAACCATCAATCAACCCCAAGCTCCTCTGTTTCGTCGTTTATTACAAAAAACCACAGATGTCTTGATGACAGAAGTGGAGGTAAGCGGAGGCATTCAGTCTCCGATTTCTGTTGGTGGAATGAGTGGTAGCTTGGCGGTCGATACCGAGAATCAAGCTCTATCTTTGTCAGCGGGCATTGCTTCGTTAACCGTTAGGGCAAAAGATGATTCTGGGATTCGAGAAAAGCTGAATCAATATCTCGGACCACAAACAACCGCCTTAGTGCGGACAATTAATGAGGATTTAATTCAGCCAGGAATTGAAACCTTAAAACAGAATGGCTATGCCGGCTTGGCGGTAATTGTTGATAACCTCGATCGCGTCGATAATCGTCAGAAAGCCTCCGGGAAAACCCAACAGGAGTATCTATTTGTCGATCGCGGTGAAATCCTCACCCAGTTAGCCTGTCATACCATCTATACTATGCCCCTGGCGTTGCAATTCTCCAATGAATATGGCAACCTACGCCAGCGGTTTCCTCACTCCCCCGAATGTTTACCCATGGTGGCGATTAAAACCCCCAGCGGTGAGGAATCGAGCGAAGGAATTGAAAAACTGAAACAAATGGTGTTGGCCCGAGCCTTTCCTCAACTGAGTGAGGCGGAACGACTAGAGCGGGTTGAGGAAATTTTTGAGACAACGGAGGTGTTTAACCGCCTCTGTCGGGTGAGTGGCGGCCATGTGCGGGATTTGCTGCAATTGTTGTCTCAGTGGGTGCAGGAGGAAATGCAGCTTCCCTTAACGGAGGATACCTTAGAAGATGCGATCGCCGATGATCTCAACAAAATGAGTTTAGGGGTTTCCCCGGAGGAGTGGGAACTGCTGCGACAGGTTCACCAGACGAAAAAAGTTCAAGATGCGGTGGGGTATGAACGCTTAATTCGCACCCGTCGCGTTTTTGAATATGTGGAACGCCGAAAATCATGGTTTGATGTCAATCCCATTTTCTTAGAATCCGAAGAGTTATTTAAGGGTTGAATTTAAGAGGAATTGGGGAAATAGCTGAGACTTGAGGACAAAAAACTGTGATAGATATTGCCGCTAAAAATGAAAAAAGTCTGCGCCAACTAGCTCAGGCGATCGCCCTGTCTCGGGGGCAATTTAAGCTCATTTTAGTGCGCTGTAACTACCGCAGTTTGTCCGCTCACTGGTCGCAGCGATTAGAAGCCGAAACCCAGCGTCAGCACCAATTCAGCTTGTTAACGGCTCACTTACCCGTGGAGACGCAAAACCTGGCCCAAGTCATTGAGAGGGCCATGGACGGGGAAACAGCGGAGGGAATCCAACTACGGGGGATGACTCAACTGGCAGATTTGCGAGGCTTTCTGGCTAAGGCCAATCAGATGCGAGATCAGCTCCGTCATCAGTTTGCTTTTCCCATTGTTCTCTGGTTAGATGAAACTGGCTTACGGGAAATGTTAGAAGTCGCCAATGACCTGGAAAGTTGGACGACATCAAAGCGTTTTTTGCCCTCCGCTGAGGATATTCAAGCTAACTTAGAGCTTAATGTGCAACAGTTTCTCAGTCGGTTGCAGGGGGGGAGCGATCGCCAATGGTTGGGGGGCGATTGCCTACTGGGGGAGAACCAACAACGGGAAATTGAACAAGCCTGTCAACAACTGGCTCAACTGGGAGAACCCCTTTCCGCCGACTTAGCCGCTGACTTAGCCTTAATTCAAGGTCGTCACGCCCTAGAAGCTGGAGAATGGGACCAAGCTGCCGCCCACTTTAAGCAAAGTCAGAGCCATTGGCAAGGGGATCTCAATCCTCTCCCCGAGGGCGATCGCGAAGCGTGCAGGAACTGCAATCGCCCCACGGCGGCGGAACCCCCAGAAGGAGAAGACTCGAAAACCCCACAAACCCCACATTTGCGGTTAGCTGTCATCGGCGTTCACCAAGCCTTAAATCAAGTCTTAGCCGCAAAAGAGCATGATGGCAAGAGTGTGGATTTAGCCGCCGTACAGGAGCAATTACACCGCAGTGACGAGCAATTTCTTGCCGCTGACGCTCCCCAGTTTGCCCAGAAACTGCAAGAGTCATCTCTGATGCAACTGATTCAGGCCTTACGGGAGGCGGAAGTAGCAGAGGCGAAGGGGGATATTCACGGGGCGATCGCCCCCCTGGTGAGGGCCAGCCAGCAATTCGTGTTTGCCCTTCCTCATCTGGGATTGCGGGTACTCGAACAGCTCCAACGGCTCTATTTCACCAGCCAAGACTATCGCAACGCCTTCAAAATTGCTCAACAGCAGCATCAACTCGAACGATATTGCGGCAAACGGGCCTTTATCGGTGCCAATCGCTTAGAGGAAATGCCCCAGCAGCAATCCACCTCAAGCTGGCGATCGCCCGAAATCGAGCAATCTGGGCGAGCCGAAGACGTGAAGCATCTCCTCAACCGCCTCCACGAACGTCAGAACAAACTCTTAGTGGTTCATGGAGAATCGGGAGTTGGGAAAAGTTCCCTTGTCAACGCTGGCTTACTACCAATCTTACGGGAGCAGGTTTTTGAAGGGGGGCGTGGGGGAGTTCCCATTGTATTACGAGTGTATGAAAACTGGTCCGAGCAACTCACCGAGGTCATCGAACAGGAGGGCCAAAAACACTTCTGTAGGCTCGATAAGCGTGAAGATGGAACGTCACCGTTAGCCGTGAGCCAAGCCATCCTCGTTGAACTCGAAAAACATCATCATCAAGTGATTTTGGTTTTCGACCAATTTGAAGAGTTTTTCTTTGCCAATCCCAACCCCAAAGACCATCACCAGTTTTTTAACTTTCTCGGAACTCTATGCAGCAATATTTTAGAGTTGGGTGCTTTAAAAGTTATCCTGTCCTTGCGAACCGACTATATCCACCGCTTACTCGTCTGTAACCGCATCTCGACGATGGCGTGTATTAGCCAAAATATTTTAGATAAAACGGTTCTTTATGAATTAAATAACCTTTCCCCACAGCAGGCCCGTCAGGTGATTGCCAACCTCGCGCCTCATATTGCCGATGATTTGCGATCGCGTCTTGTGCAAGACTTACAGCAAGAGAGTGAGGAGATTCGTCCCATCGAACTGCAAGTGGTGGGCTATCAATTAGAAAGTGAAGAAATTGTTTCACTAGCAGACTATACTGCTCTAGGAGAGCATCCAAAACGGGCATTAGTGGAACGATATTTAGATGTCGTCGTTGAATCCTGCGGTCCTCAAAACAAGGATTTAGCCGATGCCGTCCTGTATCTGCTGACGGATGAACGAGGAACCCGTCCCCTCCGCACCCGCCGAGATTTACTGCGCGACTTAAAACTGTTTGAGAAAAATTACGGCCAACAGTCTCTCTCATCCGCCTTGAATTTAGTATTAGATATTATTGCTGAATCGCGCTTAGTCTTTTTGATTCCCGGACAACAAGAACGCTATCAACTCGTGCATGACTATTTAGCCGAGTTTATCCATCAATCACGGGGTGGAGGTTTACTCGCTCAGCTCGAAGAAGAACAGGCAAAACGAGTTGCAGCAGAAAGTAGTTTAGAAGAGTTAGATCAGAAACAAACTCGGGTGACACGCCGGATACGATGGATGAGTGCCGTCGGGGGGCTAATTATTGCCCTTTCCTTGGGAACTCTAGCTTGGTCAAGTCGTGAGGTGTACATCGCACGTTCAACTACAGAATTGGAACGGAACAGTCGCCTGGCCCTAAGACAGTTTGCGGAAAACGATGAGTTACCAGCACTCTTAAGAGCAACAGCAACAGCTCGTCGGTTGCAAACTCTACCGGTTTCATCCCAAAACTATCCAACTGTACAACCGATTCAAAGTCTCAGCAAAATTTTGCAAGATAGTCGTTTTCAATATATATATGAGAATCATTCTAGTTGGGTTATAGGGCTCGATTTCAACGACAACAATGATAAATTTATATCGATATCTTGGGATGGAACGGTCAA
>FSSI02000020.1:8668-78299 GCA_900149785.2 Phormidium lacuna HE10JO
AATGGTCATTCAGACCGAGTTGTGAATGCTGAGTTCAACCAGGACGGAACTCAAGTTGTGTCAGCCTCTGGAGATGGGACAGCGAAGCTTTGGGATGTGGAAATAGGAGAGCTACTCCACTCCTTTGATGGACATTTAAGTAGGGTCAATAGTGCTAAGTTTAACAATGATGGTACTCGGGTGATTTCTACATCCTGGGACCAAACTTTAAAACTTTGGAATACGGAAACTGGGGAAGAAATACACTCGTTTGAAGGTCATGGTAGTGGAGTTAATAGTGCCGATTTTAATCGCGATAACACCCAGGTTATTTCTACTTCTAACAATGGAGTTACAAAGTTTTGGAATGTGGAAACTGGTGCAGAAATTAGCTCATTTGAAGAATCGTGGTATCCAGCTTTACATAGCGATAGTATGAGATTTGTGTCAGCATCAACTGACGGGACAATTAAGCTATGGAATATGTCAATAGGCGAGCAAATCTACTCTTTTGAGGAACATTTAAATAGACTAAGAGGGAGTAAGTTTAATCATGATGGCACAAAGGCAGTCTCTATCTCTTCGGATAGAACTATAAAGCTATGGGATGTCAGATCAGGAGAGCTAATCTACTCTTTCGCCGGTCATTCTGGTGAGATTATGAGTGTGGCATTTAATCGAGACGACACAAGAATAGTTTCTACCTCTTCCGACGGAACAGCCAAGTTATGGGATGTCGAAACTGGAGAAGAGATTCAGTCTTTTGACGGTCATTCCGGTACGGTGTGGAATGCTGTATTTAATCATGATGCTACAAGAGTCGTATCTGCTTCAGAAGATGCAACAGCCAAGTTATGGAATGTCGAAACTGGAGAGGAACTCCAGTCTTTTGAAGGACATCTGAAACGGGTCTGGACTGTGGCGTTTAATAAAGATGGTACGAAGATACTTTCGGCATCTGAGGACGCCACGGTGAAGCTCTGGGATGTGGAAACTGGAGAGTTACTCCAGTCTTTTGAAGGTCACCAATATTGGGTGAGAAGTGCAACATTTTATGACCAGGATAGGAAAATAATGTCTGCATCTGAGGATGCAAGTATAAAGCTCTGGGATGTCGAAACTGGGGAAGAACTTCGCTCATTGGAGAGTCATCAAGCTTGGGTTAACAGTGCCGAGTTCAATCATGATGAGACGAAGATTGTGTCGGCTTCCGGTGATACAACTGTCAAACTATGGGATGTGGCAACAGGAGAGGAACTTTATTCATTTGAGGAGCATTATAACGGGGTAAATACTGCTGTGTTTAATCGTGAAGGGACGATGGTTGTATCCGCATCTTCGGATGGAACGGTGAAACTTTGGGATGTCGAAATCGGAGAGGAACTTCACTCTTTTACCGGTCATACTGATGGGGTTGTCAGTGCTGAATTTAATCCTGATGGTACTCAGGTGATCTCAGCGTCATTGGATACAACGGCGAAAATCTGGAAGGTGGAAACTTTGGACGAGTTGATCGATCGCGCCTGTGACTGGCTCACTCCCTACCTCACCTCAAATCCGAACGTCACGGACGACGATCGCGCTGTTTGCAATCTTCCACCCCAGACCCCCTAACCCCAACCCTAACCGCATTCTCAAGGCCAGAATCGCAGCAAGTTGCGCGGCCCGTCGCGCCAGTCAACTCCCGAACCTTACCGTACCCTCCCTGGCTGCGAAAACGCTCAACCCCAACTCCTGAAGGCGATCGCGGGAGTTCCTCTCCCTTAGATATAATTTTTTATAATCACAATCAAGTTTTCCTATAAGTAAACCCTTGCTATCTCCTCCGGGGCTTGCTACATTAGACCTATCGAGAAAAACAACAGGGATGTCCACAGCAGACGACCCCCTGAATTGAAGGTTTAACAAGGAGACATAACCATGACGGCTGCGAACTTCAACAACCACCAAAAGTTGCGCTTCCAAGCCATTCGGACTTGGCTCAATAACTTCCAAATCCAAACCCCAAAAACCGCTCGGTTCATTTGTCAATTCATCCCCGCACAATGCCCATTCGCTCGGGATATCAGCCTCTTAGGTCGCCAAATCTTGCACATTCCCCCCTTGTGTAAATTAAACCCTTTTTACGAAGAAGTCTTGGGAATGCGGTTCCGAGCGCTCTGCTATTTAGCAGACGAATGTGGCGAAGATGTCTCGCAATTCTTGGTCTAACTTATGCCGTTCTCAACGCTACAATCGGGTCGAGTCGGGCAGCACGGCGCGCCGGTAAAACCCCGAAAATTAAGCCAATTCCACCCGAGACTCCTGTCGCCAAAACGATCGCCGTCGGGGATAACCCCCCTTCAAACTCCGTAAAGGTTCCCACCGCCGTAATACCTACAATCCCGATTCCAGTTCCCACAAAGCCGCCTACAATCGATAGAAGCACCGCCTCAATGGTAAACTGCATCAGGATATCACTCGGAGACGCACCGATCGCTTTACGTAAGCCAATCTCCTGAGTTCGTTCCGTCACCGAAACCAGCATAATATTCATAATGCCAATTCCCCCCACAATCAGGGAAATACTGGCCACCGTCGCCAAAAGAATCGTTAACGCCCCAGTAATTGCCCCAGTGGTTTCTTGAAGATCCTTCTGACTGCGAACGGTGAAATCATCTTCATTGACGATACGGTGACGCAGCCGTAGTAAGTTTTCGATTTGAAACTGCGTCGCCCGCATCTGACTCTCATCGATGACACTGACATTGATAAATGTCACCCTCAAGCCATAAGGAGAACTTTCCCCCACAATCTGATTGGCCATGGTCGTGATGGGCATAAACACCGTCTCATCTAGGTTGGTGCCGAAGGTTGACCCCTTCGGTTCCATCACTCCCACAACCCGAAAACTGACATTCTTAATTCGTAGAGTTTGCCCAATGGGGTCAACATTGTCATAGAGTTGTTCGGCAATCTCCGACCCGAGGGCCACCACTTTTTGATTGCGGCGGATATCTAAGTCATTGACAAAACGTCCCCGGGCCACAGCAAAATTACGGACTGGCAATAACTCGGGCGTTGTGCCATATAGGGCCGCCGAAATGTTACGATTACGGTAGGATACCAGTTCACTGCCATTGAGTTGTGGGGCCACGCGATCAACTCCGGGGACTTGTTCGGCGATCGCCTCAGCATCTTCTAAGACCAAGGTTTGAGGAGGTAACACCGGCCGCCGTTGTGCATCAGGACTACCGGGGACAATAAACAGTAAATTCGTTCCTAAAGACGAAACCTGATCCGAGACAAACGTCTGCGCCCCTTCACCAATACCAATCGTTGCAATCACCGAGGCATTACCAATAATAATCCCCAACATCGTCAAACTACTGCGAAGTTTATTCGCCAGTAGAGTTTGGCCCGCCATTTTCAAAGACTCAACAACATTCATGTCCAATCTCCTGAGTTAGCTAAATTTCTCGATTCCCCGAAGTGGACTCACCACTTGCCTTTTGCCTTTTGCCTTTTGCCTTTTGCCTTTTGCCTTTTGCCTCTCGCCTTCTTCATCATGAAAACCAACATCAAAGATATCTTAAACATTGGTTTGTTTATTCTCCTATCCATGTTTGTCGGCTATTTAAGCCTAAACTTTTTGCTTGCCTTACTCGATAAATGGGCTTAATCTAGGAGATTATCCTGGAGATTTTATCTCATTTCCATCAAGAATTGTTCCCGTCCAACAGGCTCCAGAATAGGTAGCTCCATCTAGTTTTGCACCTTGCAAATTCGCACAGAGAAAATTCGCCCGCACCAAATTGGCTCCCTGCAAATTCGCCTGCTCTAAATTCGCCTCCTCCAAGTTCGCCTCACAGAAATTCGCCCCCTGTAAATCCGCCTGAGAGAGATTGGCCCCGCTGAGATTACTATGGCTGAAATTCGCGCCGCGTAAATCAGCTCCTCGTAAATCAGCCCCCATCAGATTCACCCCCACCAAGTTCGCGCCACTCAGGAACGCTCCTGTCAAACTAGCCGTCTGGAGATTAGCTCCCATCAAAGTGGCTCCCCGTAAATTGGCCCCACGCAGATCGGTTCCCTGTAAACTCGCTTGCATGAGATTCACGCCAACGAGATTAGCTCGCAGATTACTGTGATCGAAGTTGGCCCCTAAACAATTGGCCCCTTCGAGATTGGCCGCTTCTAGGTTAGCGCGAACCAGAGTAGCCCCCGAGAGTTTCGCGCCGGCCAAGTCAATGTTTTGTAAGTCTAACCCCGACAAGGTTTGATCTTCGAGATTAGCGCCTCGGAGGTGCTTGGATTGTCCAAATTCAAGTGCGTCAAGAGCAGTCATGGTACAAAGGGTGATGAAGGAGACTAGAATTAGGCGGTGGTGACTGAGGGATTCGTAGCTTGACGAGAGAACAGATCCGGGTTTTGCTCTGGGTTCAGCAGCCAGAGGCCCGATCGCAGTTTAAAGGCTTCCTCCGGTAGCGTCATCCCCTGTTGCAGAGCCATCACCAACAGCGTCAGCGTCTCAACCAATTTCGGGTCCCAACGGCAACCACTGGCAGCTTGACAGTCCGACAAGGCTTGAGTCAACGCCTCAGAACGAGATATCTCTTGAGTCAACTGATTTAGCCGTCGTTGAAACTCAACCAGTAGGCCCAAGATACGGCATTCTAGGGGAATCTCATCGTAGCTTAAGCCTCCGGGGGTTCCTGAGCCATCCCAATGTTCGCTTTGGTGAGTGATAATTTGGGCGATCGCCTTGAGTTGAGGCATCGTCCGCAAGGCTTGTCGTCCCGGATAGAGGGGACAACTCAGAGCCGAATTGGGACGGTCGGCCCTAATTTCACCCAGGTTGGGTTCATGTTGGGGCAAATAGTCAATTCGATGCAACAATCCCGCTAGACGTAACCGTTTCACCTGCCAAGAGGGCAAATCGAGGATTTGTGCAAAGGCTTCACACAGCCCCGAGACTTCGCTGGCGGCGTGGGGGTTTTGTAAATCGGTTAAATCAATCAGTTGGGCCATGCGTAGGAAGGCCTGCAACTTGTTCGAGACAATGTTGCGTTCGAGTTCAGGCTGGTGGGGGAAAACGTCCGCGTCAAGGTCTTGGCCAAGTCCCTCATGAGAGTGACTCAGGTAACGAACCACCCGTGAGACAATGGGGTTTAAGTCTTTGGACACCTGGGCCACATCAGCCGTTCGATGATGCAACAGTTGCTGTTCAATGTCGCCCACCCGCGCTTTGAGGGATTGAGCCAGATCCCCTTGCAAGGGTTGAATATGCTCGATGGCTAACTCAACCGCCGCTAACACTAACTCCGGTTCAAACGTCCAAAATCCATAAAACTTGCGTTCGAGATCCACCTCAGGAACCCCGGTTTTGCCGTAATCTGCCTCTGAGAGTTCCTGACACAAGACCATAGCCGTGTAGCCAGGAGAGAGAATCAGTAAATGCCATTCTTGAGCCACGGGGTCCTCGGGGGCGAGGGAGACGAGTTCAACATTGGCTTTTTGACTGGTGGGATGCTCCCCGAAGCCTGAGTCGGGAGCCGCCAGAATCACAATATCCTGAGCCTTGTCGGCAATTTTTCCGTAGCGATCGGCTTCCTGGAGATACCATTTCCCCCGTTGGAAGGCGGTAATCATGACGGGGTTACAGTCTGACTCTAGGATGCTGTCTTCGAGGGCGTGACAGAGGGCAACGAGGGTATTTTTATAGTAAACCCCATAGTTGATCGGTGGCGTGCGACGGGGTTGGGCGTTTTGCCGTTCGACGAGTTTTTGTAGGAGAGATCCGTTCAGCATTACAACTTGAAATTAACCCTTTTAACAATTGATGATGAAAAATGGACAGTTAACAATGAATGGTTAGTTCCGGAAAACCATTGTTGTGTCTAGTGGTTACGGGTTACGCACGTCCTGTTTAATCTGCCTCTACGTAGCAGCCCTAGCCAACCTAATCTTTATTATAAGGGACAGTTATGGGAGTTTAGAGGGGAGGAGGTTGGGCGATCGCCCAATTGAGAATAGCCCGTTCTAACCCCTCAATGGTAAATTCCTCCGCTTCAATGTCGCAGCGACCCCAGGCTTGCTCACAGCTTTGGCTAGTTTGGGGGCCAATTGAGGCGATCGCCACCCCCTCTAAGGAGATATCCCCCGCCATCTCAATCAAGCGAGCGAAATTACGCACCGTCTTAGAACTGGCAAAGGTCACCACATCCACCGTTCCCTGACGCAAGGCCGCCAACGCCTGGGGGGCTAGTTGTTCAGGACAGCGAGACTCATAGGCGGGCGCTTCTAGCACCGTCGCCCCCGCTTCCCGGAACTGACGCACTAGGACATCGCGCCCCCCCGTCTCCACCCGAGGAAAGAGAATCGTTTGGCCCCCCACCGACTCCGGGAACCGCTCCACCAAGGAATCGGCGATAAAATCCGGGGGAATAAAATCAGGCGTTAAGCCCCGCTCTTTCAGCACACGAGCCGTCTTTTTGCCCACAACGGCAATTTTGAGGTGCGCCAAGCTGCGCAGGTCTTGCCCGAGCGTTAAGAGGCGATCTAGGAAGAATTCCACCCCATTACTAGAGGTGAGAATGAGCCAATCGACTTGCTTCAGCTGAGCGATCGCCCCATCTAAGGGCTGCCAACTCGATGGCGGCACAATCTCTAAGGCGGGAGTCGACAGGGGAATTGCGCCGTGGTTTTGCAGGCGATCGCAAAAATCACTCGACTGTCCCGTCGATCGCGTCACCAAAATCGTTTTTCCCTGTAACCCCATCTCAGATGCCACCATAGCCGTCTCTCCAAACACATCACGCAACGACACCACCTCACCGATAACCATCACCGTTGGCGATCGGTTTTCCCCCCGAGTCTGTCGGTCAATCGTCTCTAGGGTTCCTGTCCAGACTCGTTGTTCGGGCCGACCACAGGCGCGAATTAGGGCCACCGGTGTGTTGGGCAGTTTGCCATGATCAATGAGTGCTTGGCAAATGGCCCCGAGATTCCGTCCCGCCATGAGAAATACTAACGTGGGGAGGCGGGCCAAGGCCAGCCAGTCCAGGGCCGCTAGATCGTGACCCGTCAACACCGCAAAGCCTGAACTGAGTTGATGATCGGTCAGGGGAATACCCGCCAGCAATGGGGCGGCTAACGCCGAGGAAATCCCCGGAACCACCTCCACCGGACAGTTTGCCCCTCGCAACGCCCGCAATTCCGAGGCACTACGACCAAAAATAAAGGGGTCGCCGGCTTTCAGGCGCACCACTCGACGACCCTGGCCACAATAGGCCACCAAAAGCCGATCAATCTCTCCCTGAGGAGGACTCGGCCGTCCCCCCCGTTTGCCCATATCGAGGCACAGACAGGTATCGGGGACTAACTCGAGTAAACGATGATCCGCTAAAGCATCATAAATCAGCACCTCAGCCTGAGCGAGAACCTGCCGCCCTCGTTGGGTGAGATACTTGGTATCGCCGACGCCTGCGCCGACGAGATAGACCTTGCCCAGACTCACTTACGAACCGCTTTCCAGGCGACCCAAACTTGCCAGAAGAATAAGCCACTGACGGTTAGGGTAAAGGCAATTTGAAAGTAGAAGTCGGGACGGATGGCGAAAGCGTCAAGGTTCCACATAAGCGTTGAGAGTTGACGGTTAAATATTGACGGCTGAGGGTTGAGCGCCCTTTTGAGAGAGTCACGGCTTTACTGCCATAACTCTCTCAAAGTGCCATCTTAATCTGGCATTTTAACGTTTTTGCGGCTCGCTTTGAGTTTTCCCCGTTGTTTCTTCTTGTCAACCCGCTTACGTTTAGCACTCCGTGAGGGTTTGGTGGGTTTGCGTTTGGGGCGAGTGATGGTGGCACTTTTGAGCAGTTTTTGCAACCGATTGAGGGCATCCTCGCGGTTTTGCTCCTGGGTGCGGTGAGTTTGCGCTTTAATGACAATCACGCCGTCTTTGGTGATGCGGCGATCGCGCATCTTCAGTAACCGCGATTTATGAATCGGCGACATGGAGGAGGCGTTGATGTCAAATCGCAGTTGAATGGCGGAGGCGACTTTATTGACGTTTTGCCCGCCTGCACCACTTGAACGGACAGCCGTCATCTCGATTTCGCTCATCGGGATGCTGGTTTTGTTGGAAATTTGTAACATAAAAATAAATGATGGATAATGACCGAATTATCACGACAGCCCGATTATCACAATGGTGCGTTGCGGCAGCTTTAACCTTGTCTTCTTTATTTTACATGGATTTGAGCCGCAACGCACCCTACGAATTAATACACCCCAAAAAATGGACAGTAGGGTGTGTTCCGGCTTCAGTCAATTTCCTATTTTTAGCAACCCGATTAAGCTTGCCGGAACGCACCGGATTCGGCAACGGCTTGAGAGGAATGTTCATGAGTTGACGGTAATTAACTGTTCGTCAGCATCCGATTCAGGATTGAGAATCATGATCGCTCCCTCATCACACAAGACCCCAATTGCCCCATCAATTCCCTCGCGGTTAATCTCAGGAAACTGCGATCGCGTACTCTCCATTAACACATTACGCCCCACTAATTGCTGAGTTTTGACCAACGCAAACATATATTCTTTGAGGCGTTCCCGCATTAGAGATTCTTCACTTTGAACCCCATCTGACGTCTGTTGCGGTAACAAGCTGCCCAAATTTCGTTCAAAAACGCCGAGATTTTGCAACAAACGACAGCTTTGAAGAACCTCAGAATCAATCACCAATTCTTTGAGTTGCTGACGATTAACAGGGCGATCGCCCACCAGCAAATCTCCCGCCTCAGCCGCATTAACTAAACCATGATAAGTGGCTAAAATCTGTAACGATTCAATTTGGGGAATAATATGTTTATGAATCGAATCCACAAATAAGGCTTGATAACGGCGATAACCCTGATTTTTGGGAACCCCTAAATTCTCCGCCCGAATCAGATAAAGATATTGACACGTGTTTTTGCGTAGGGCTTCCTGACAAGATTTCATAACCCGGCAAAAACTATTTAAATTGGGTTCTTCAATCCAGATTACCCCAATTCGTCCCAAGGTTAACGACCAATAAAAACTTAGAGAATAGCGGCTATAGGTCGGACTTGTTAAGAGTTTGGGTTCTACTCCCGTCACGTTTAAGGCTTCTAAGGCTTCTCGTAACATCTTCATCAATTCTGGGGCGGAAAACTGACGAATTTCTTGAACAGTTTGACGAGATTTCGCCAGTTCTTTCTCCCAGGTTAAGTGAAACGCCGCCAGTTGATCGACTTCCTGGGGAATGGGCCGGTTATCTTGTAGCCTTAGTTTTGCTTTCTGAAACTCCTGTCGCCCCAACATTAAGACGGAACGGGGTAGGGCTTTGTTTCCGGGAAACTTACGATGTAAATCGGCTTCGTGGAGGGGATAAAGAGACGAGTTGGGAGGCGAATCGGCTTGTTGATGAAGGGAAAACAGACGACTTTCCCAGAGGGCGATCGCCGCTGGAATATCCACTGGGCGCAAATGCAATTCTTGATCAACGCGGGCTAAATCGGCTGGCTGCACATGGGGCGAATTTTCACGCCAGGTATCGGTGATAATACTAATAATTACCAAAAAGTTCTTCAATTTTTGGTTGTGAATAATTGAATTGACGTTAAATAATGCCTGTAGGTCAATATAGCCGCGATCGCTGCGATCGACATTATCTAAATTATCAAAACATAAAACAATTGGTTGCGTGGCGGTGGCGATGCGACCAAAGTTACCTAAAATATTTTGGGCTTGATGTTCAGTTTCAATGGAACTGCGGACATTTAAGAGTTTTAAACTTTCGTGATCTAGATCATCACCTTTCAGCCAATCACAGGCGAGAGGATAGAGTTCAGGGTTAGTGAGGTGATAGAGAATACTGAAAAATTCATTCGCGTTATAGATTCCCGAAGGATACGTCGATTTGAAATTATGAATAAATAAATTGCGTTCGCCAATAACTTTTTTGAGTAATCCTTCATCTCGAAACGCCGACAAACTATTCAACCAAAGCAATAGTTGTGATTCCTGTTCTCCGTCAGGAATACAGGTCAAACTATCAATGGTATGGCGCAACGTATGACGCCAAATATAATCACTTTCGGGCCAGGGACCAATATAGGCAAAAAAGGCTTGGGGGTTAAGGGTTCGCTTTAAACGCCCTAGGAGAAAGCTTTTGCCCGATCCTGAGTCTCCTGAGAGGACAATGGTTCGACTACGGCGATCGCCTTCAACCTGGTTTAATAGCTGCGAAACCCCTAAGACAATCTCTTGATGAATGGAATTGATGGTCGCCTGTTGGCTATTATCATCATGCCAAAAATTACCGGGGCGAAAGGTTGTCGAGTCAAAGGGATTCACAGTACGTTGAATGATCTGGTCGATAGAAACCATAACATAAAAGGCAAGAGGCAAAAGGCAAGAGACAAAAAAGAAATGAACAGGGAATCGGGAAAGAACCCACTCCTAGCCCAAGAGAGGAAGCCAAGAGTCAACAGTCTAGGAAAGGGCTAGGTGATCGAGATGATGAGTTGTTCTTCTAAGGGGACGTTGGGATCGAGAATTTGTAGGGGGCGATCGCTTAAAGATAAACTCTGAATCAGTTGGTGAACCTGTTGTTTACTCGCACCGCCAAACTGGGCGATCGCCTCTTCAATTAACTGTTGAATCGCCATACATTGCTGGTTTAAAACTCGGTTAATCATAAAATCTTCAATGGCTTGTAAGGATTGTTCCGCTGAATCTTGACTTGACGTAATCTCAAAAAAGCCCAACTGTTGCAGTAGGGGACAATCTTGTAAGACCCCGGTTTGTCGGACTAAAGACTCTAAACGAGTCCCATTGGGGGTTTCTTCGCCAACCACTAATTCCCCCGACAAGGCATCATTCACCAAAGCATGGTGAGTCGCCAGATATTGAACCGAGGTTAAATCAGACATAAAATGATTATTTTGCGGTTGACCAAAAATCTCCGTATAGAGTTGATAGCCGCGATTGCTTGGCGAACCCACTCCCTCAGCCCGGATTAACTGTAAAGACTGACAAAGCTGGTTGGATAACGCCTCTTCACAGCCTTTGAGGAGGTGAAAAAACTTGACCATATTCGTATCTTCCGACCAAACCATTCCCACTCGTTCCGTGGTTCCGGGATGACGATAACTGATCGAATAACTGGCATAGGTGCGGCTAGGAAGTAAGCGTGGTTGCACATCTTCCATTTGTAAGGCCCGAACCACCTCCGCTAACATCTGCACTAACTCGGGGGCGGCATATTGACGAATTTTTTGGACTCGTTCGCGGGTTTGCTTAAACTTCTTAATCCAAACCAGTTTAAACGCCGCAACAGGATCACTTTGGGCATCAGTGGGAATTGCGGGTGTGGCTAGGGGGTTCTCGCCAGAATCCTCCTGAGACACATTAACCTGTAGTCGTTGTAATTTTGCCTCTTGATAGAGTCGTCTCCCCAAAATCAAGGTGTTACGAGGACGTGTTTTACCACCGGGGAACTTGCCATCTAACGCCGGGCGAATGAGAGGATAAATAGGGGACGTGGGTTGGGGGTAGGTTTGGCCATGGAGGCTATAGAGACGGCTAGCCCAGAGGGCTTCGGCTTGATCGAGACTGATTTGTTTAAGGCGCAGGTTCGCATCGAGGCGATCGCGGTCCGTGGCCGGAATATGAGACGCATTTTGCCGCCAAGTATCAGTGATAATACTAATAATAAACAGAAAGTTTTTCACCTTCTGAGTATGCAGGATAGCGTTCACCCGAAATAGGGATTCTAAATCGGGATGTCCCTGGCGATCGCGGGCGATGTTGTCGAGTTGATCAAAACACAGTACAATCGGCAATGTCGCCTCAGCAATGCGCCCAAAGTTAGCCAAGGTTTTCTGGGCGGCATCTTCCGTGTCAATCGTCCCCTGAACACCGAGTTTTCGTAGAGACTCATCATCTAAATCATCACCGCGCAACCATTCACAAGCAATAGGATAGAGTTCTGAGTCGGTGAGATGATATAAGACACCAAAAAACTCTTGGGCGTTGTAAATTCCCGAGGGATAGGTTTCTAAGAGTTTACGGATAAATAATTGCCGTTCTCCTCGCAACCAATCCACCAGTCCTCGTTTTTTTAAGTCTGAGAGTCCCTCCAACCAGATTAACAGTTGTGATTTATCCAAACCCTCGGGAGTTTCTAAAAGACTATCAACGGTATAGCGCAGAATATGCCGCCAAATATAATCACTGGCGGTGAAGGGTTCAATATAGACAAAAAAGGCCCGAGGGAGACGGTTTTGATTTGGGGTTTGTAGTTGACGTTTGAGTCGGCCCAAAAGATAGGTTTTTCCAGACCCCGTTTCCCCTTCTAAGAGTAAGGTGCGACTGCGCCGATCCTCAGACACTTGATCTAATACGCCCTCAATCTCCTGGAGAACCTCTTGGTGAATTGAGTCAACCGTCAGTTCAGGATTTTGGATTTCCTGCCAAAAATTTCCGGACCAAAAGGTTTCCGTATCAAAGGGGTTGGGGGCGCGTTGGATAATGCGATCAATCTCGGTCATAGTGATACCGGGAGGTGAGAGAATCAGGGTTAAGGTTAGTTACGAATCAAGAAAAATAAGGGGCCGCCAATGTCTTGGGGGATTCCCGCTTCAATTTGCTCTGGGCTATAGTGAGCCGCTTCTTGCAGAGAACTCAGTTCTAGGCGATCGTCTCGTTGCAGACGATAGAGGGCGCTATCGAGTTCAACGCGGGTTAGGGGAGGTTGTAAGCGCTCCCGGAGATAGAAGATGGGAAGGTAGTTATGGGTATCGAGTTGGCGATCGAGTTCTTCAATGACATACCAAATATCGGCATCATTCGGCTTTTCCGTCAACCGTCGCTGTGGATTGATCGGTTCATGGGGTTGCTGTTTGGCGAGGTTATCGTGAGAAATTGAGGCGCTCCCGTCCCGTTTACGCAGAAATTGTAGATAGCAGCTAAGATGATCCAGGCTCAGTTCTAAGCCACTCCCTTTAGGAGTATAGTCATCGTGGAGATAGTCTAGGCCAAAGTTGGTCAGCCAAACGTCTTCAATGCGCGTGGCTTCAGCTTTGATGAGTCCTCGTTCGCTGAGTTTTTGTAGCACCACTTGACGGCGATCGCTCGCGAGGTTGAGATCCTTGGCGCAAATGACTCCCTCCGCACAAGCCTGTAACACCGCAATTTCATCCTCCGTCACCGGGAGGCGACTCGTATCGAGCCGCAGCAGAGCCATTCCGGGAGGCGCAATGCGAAACTCGACGATCTCTTCACTACAGTCAACCAGTCCGCGATCGCGAAGACTCCGACAGATCGTATCCCGCTCTGCGGCTTTCGTGCGATGGTTGGGTTTCACCTGAGAGATGGGCGCTCGGTAATTCGGCGCTCCCAACAGATTCAAGACAAATTTCAGTTCCCGCGTGTCCATCCCGTTCAAGTTTTATACGATCAACCCCATCATATTTAACCATAAAGGCCGGTTGACCAATTCCATCGTCCTAATTTTCTGCATTCTAGTCTCTCCTCACTCCCTTCGCCGAATCCGCCTGATTTTTTTAATCTAAATTATTGACCATATCATTTTTGTTTGGTATAATCATGGGTGACAGCTAAATAAACAAAGGAAAGGCGGGAGGGGCTTGGTAATCAGACGCGAAGCCAAACATCCAACCTGCAAAATTTTAGGCAATGTCACATCATCATAAAATGAACACCCAGCAATAAAAAGACGGCAAGAACTCTATTCCCTGTTCCCTGTTCCCTATTCCCTATTCCCCATCAAGGAAGCCAGCGAGGATTAAAACCATCCAGAGGGAGTTGCTCCGGTTGAGGACGAGTCAATTCTCCTTGAGCATTGACGAGAGGAAAGAGAATCCACAGTTCGCTAGCTTCGATCGCCCCACCCGAAGAGGTCAGCGGTGCATCAGGGCGTTCATTAGGCGGGACAACACTAAGGCGATCAAAGAGAATAGCTTGACCATCAGGAGCTAAACTCATACTGAGATCCAGAGAACTCCCCTCAAAGCGTATTAGCTCCTGAGAATCCTGACTCTCCAAATCGAGGGCGAGGAGATAGGGTTGTTCGATATACTCATCCGCCTCAAGCAGTTCAGTCACCAGAGCGTAGATGTAGCGCCCACTGGGATCGAACTCAGCATCGAGAATAGAGCCACTGGTGCGTAGAATTTCTTGAGGTTCACCGAGATTCGGCACAACCACCATCGAACGAGTATAGTCAGTATTGAACTTGACCATCACAGCCGCTCGTCCATCCTGGGTGAACCCCATCACACGACCATATTGGGGGAAAAATTGCAGCGGCTCATCTCCCTCGCGGCCCGGCTCAATTGAAAGTAGCGCCACCCCTTGACCTTGAGCGATCGCTAACTCCTTACTGTTGGGTGCAATAACAAATTCTCCGCCCGGTTCCGTCGGGAAACGTTGAGGATCATCTCCATCGCGAATGACCCAGAGGCCAAAGTCACTTCCAGGGCGATCGCGCCTGGCTCGTTGAACCACAATGGTCGTTCCATCGGGGGCCAGCCCAAATTGTAGATTTTGATAGATATCGTTGTTGAGGATGCGTTGGACCCGCCCCGGTACATCAGCGTCTGCATCAGCGTCTTTGGAACTGAAATCGAGGCCCGTGGTGACCGTATAAATTTGGCTGTCCGTCAGTCCCCGACGGTCGCCGTTGCGGTCCAGAGCAGAAAAGAGGATGCGATCGCCATCGGGATACATCTCAAAGCTGAGAACACTCAAATCTGAAGGGGTGAGGATGGTTTTTTGGTCTTGGCTGAAGTTATACAACACCAGTCGCCCCTGTTCGCCTTCCTCAGAACCGAGATAGAGCATCACGCGATCGCGAGTCTCAAAAGAGGCCTCGAAAGGGTCAATATAATGTTCCGTGTCATCCGAATCCGCGAAGCGATCGCGCGCCCCCGAGAGGTTTAGGGTATAGTTCATCCCATAGGGAGCCGGATAGAGGAGAGTGTAAGCCATACGTTCCCCCGCCCAACTAATTTTTCCCGGAAGAGGCGGATCAATTTGCAGATTACTCTCAACACTCTCACGATTCATCGGACGATTAAAACGTAGCGTAAAAGCCCGATCAACCGAACTAATCCTTGTTTCGTGCCAACTAAAGCCGCGAACCCGAGGAATACTTTTATCCCCGCCGACGAGTAAGAGAATTGTCATGAAGCCGAGGACGACCATGGCGGCGATCGCCACGCGGTCCAGAGGTTGAGGGAACGAATCGCCTTTCATACGCCAAGGGAATAAACAACACATACCATAACAAAACGCCTGTCAGATTCATGAGATCCATCGCCTAAACGAGCAAAAGAATCCAAGAATCTAACAGACGCATTGGTTGGTGAGATAATCCCGTCACCCGTTCAGTCTGAATTTAAAACAGACCAAAGGTGAGAGACTTATCAATCGGAAGAGTCGCCCCAATTCCCAACCAGAGAGTGACCAAAGTTCCAAACAGGAACATCGAGGTCGCCACAGGCCGGCGGAAGGGGTTTTGGAACTTATTAATGTTTTCGATGAAGGGAATCAGCATCAAACCCAGAGGAATTAGGGTTTGCAGACCAATTCCGAGCAGTTTGTTCGGAACAACACGCAGAATCTGGAAGACGGGGTACAGATACCATTCCGGCAAAATTTCCAGAGGTGTCGCAAACGGATCGGCGGGTTCACCGATCATAGCGGGGTCGAGGACCGCCAAACCCACAACACACGCCAAGGTTCCCAGGATAACCACCGGGAACACATAGAGGAGGTCATTCGGCCAAGCGGGTTCGCCGTAGTAGTTATGACCCATCCCTTGGGCCAATTTGGCGCGTAGTTTAGGATCACTAAGATCCGGTTTTTTCAAAGTAGACATAGTATTTGGGTGTTCTCCTGCAAAGGGATATGCTGCAACAGGGCGGTTGTCCGTGGTGATTCAGCTAGAGGTTAGTTTAGCAAAGCCACCCTAACTCGGCCGGCTGAGGGGGCCACGGAACCTTAACGGGTCGAGAAGGTCGCCCAAGGGGTCACCTCGGGTTTACTACGGGTGTGTTTACAACGGACCCGAAATCCCTTGTTTGCGAATCATCAGGAAGTGCAACAGCATGAACACCGCAATCAACCAGGGGAGGACGAAGGTGTGCAAGCTGTAGAAACGAGTCAGGGTCGATTGGCCCACGCTGGTTCCACCGCGTAGCAGTTCCACCATAAAGCTACCCACAACAGGGATGGCTTCAGGTACACCGCTAACGATTTTGACAGCCCAGTAGCCCACTTGGTCCCAAGGGAGGGAGTAGCCGGTCACACCGAACGTCACGGTAATGACCGCTAGGATCACGCCCGTGACCCAGGTGAGTTCCCGAGGTTTTTTGAAACCACCGGTCAAGTAAACCCGGAAGACGTGCAGAATCATCATCAACACCATCATGCTGGCAGACCAGCGGTGAATCGAGCGAATCAGCCAACCGAAGTTGACTTCCGTCATCAGGTATTGAATCGAGGTGTAGGCTTCCGTGACCGTCGGTTTGTAGTAGAAGGTCATCGCGAACCCAGTGGCAAACTGGATTAAGAAGCAAACCAGGGTGATGCCACCCAGGCAGTAGAAGATGTTAACGTGAGGCGGAACGTATTTGTCGGTGATGTCGTCAGCGATCGCCTGAATTTCGAGGCGTTCGTTAAACCACTTGAAGGGTTTAGACTCAGTGACTTCCTTAGAAAACATAAAGTCAGCGCGTTAGATATATTGCGGTTTGTGAAGTTTAGCACGACACCCGAGAATTGGGCATCGTCATGCCCTCAGGCAGATCGAGGAGATCCCAGACATCATCACGAGGTCGACATCTCCTGACAGGCTCGAAGGCGGAACGGTTAAAGTCTCTTATAGAAAATGTAACACAGCTTGGGCATTCGGGGGGGAACACAGACCGGCGATCGCCCCCAAGAAGACCTCTAGCCCTTCGACTCGGCCGGTGGACTCGGCCGATGGACTCAGCCGATGGACTAGGCAGATGCCCAGAACTTTGGCACACTGAGGAAACATTAATATTTCGCAACTTTAGATGCCGGGTTTTCTCATGCACAAACGCGCCATTAGCTTCGGACTTCTTCTTTCATTGCTTTTCGGACTCTGGGGCTGGCTCGGAGCAATGCCCCCCGCCCTCGCCCTAACCGAAGAACAGAAACTCGTCTCAGAGGTCTGGCGAGTCGTCAACCGCGCCTACGTCGATGATTCGTTTAATGGACAAAATTGGTGGAAAATCCGCCAGGAGGCCTTGCGATCGCCCCTAGAGACGCGCGACGCTGCCTACGAGACCATCGAGGACATGTTAGCGAAACTCGATGACCCCTTTACCCGTCTATTGCGCCCCGATAACTACCGCAATCTACAAGTTAACACCGCCGGTGAATTAACCGGAGTTGGCTTACAAATTGCCATTGACCCCGAGAGTAAACATATTAAAGTCATCGCTCCCATTGCCGGCTCTCCCGCCGATGAAGCGGGCATTCAACCGGGGGATTTAGTCTTAGAAATTGATGGTCGCTCAACGGAAAACCTCTCCCTCGATGAAGCCGCCACCCAGATGCGGGGAACCCTAGGGACAGCCGTCACCCTACAAGTCCAACGATTGGCCCAGGGTCAAATCGAGGACATTGAGATTATCCGCGATCGCATCGCCCTTAACCCCGTCAACTACAACCTCACCCAAGCTGAAGACAGCACCCCCGTTGGCTATATTCGCCTCACTCAATTTAGTGCCAACGCCACCGAAGAGATGACCCAGGCCATCAGCGACCTCGAAGACCAGGGGGCCGCCGCCTATATCCTAGATTTACGTAACAACCCCGGCGGATTGCTGCAAGCAGGAGTCGAAATCGCCCGTCTTTGGCTCAACGACGCCACCATTGTCTACACCGTCAATCGCCAAGCCGTCTTAGGCAGCTTTGACGCGGGCCATGATGCCCTCACCGACGCCCCCTTAGTGGTTTTAGTCAACCAGGGGACCGCCAGCGCCAGTGAAATCCTAGCCGGTGCCTTACAAGACAATCGCCGCGCCCAACTCGTGGGAGAACGCACCTTTGGCAAAGGTCTAATTCAATCCCTCTTTGACCTCTCCGACGACTCAGGAATTGCCGTCACCGTGGCCAAATACGAAACCCCCAGCCACAAGGACATTAACAAACTCGGCATTACCCCGGATTTCGTAGTCCCTCAAAATCCCATTCGTCGCGACGAAGTCGGCACAGCCGCCGATTTGCCCTACCAGAAGGCGATCGAACTGCTCACCGATGGCGCCGTTGTCGCGAAAGCCGCCTAATGCAGCATTGATGGAAAGTTGAGCAGTTCTCCGAACTCATTGACGACTAGGGCGTGTCATCAATCAGCAATTCTCATTTTGACCCGCATCCTGTCCAAGATTGCCAATGACGTCCAATCTTGAACGAAAGAATGGGGCTTTTAATACCAATTTTCAGAAGTTGTGCCATAGATGTCTGTAGGGGAACCCACCCCTAACCCCTCCCAGGAGGGGATGGCTGTTCGCCCTCCTCGGTGTCAGATGTATAGCAAGCATTTTGAAAAATGGTATCTAATACCATTTTCTGTGATCGTTGCTAGACAAGCGTTACAGACCCTTTGTCACCCCCACAGGCATTGGGTACAAAATTGTAGGGGAACCCACCTCCAGACCCTCCCAGGAGGGGGGATTTTTCGCCCCGATAACAAAGAATATAATCGATCCCTAATTTTTCGCTGTTACCCTAAACCTAGAAAATTCCCCAAAGTAAATTCTTGTTAAAAAAGATTGCAATTTGCTCAGAAAGACCAACTGATTTATCTTTGTGGAAATAAGTAAAATTACTGAAGACACAAGAAGCAGAAAACAGTAGATTAGTGGTTGATTATCTGCAAATCTGACGTCGCAACTTAATTTGAAGCCAATTTAAATCTGTCTGCTGCGATGCTCCCAGAGCAATATCATGTTGGTGATTCATTCCAAGGATTGATTGTGTCTACCTCAGGTTCCAAAAATTCAAATCATCAATCTTTCTCACTGTTAAAGGCTTTTGAGGAAGATGTATACAAAATTCACAGTATCAACCAGGGCTGGAAACTCAGTAGCCTGATAAACTTAGAGGTGGACAGAGAATCGCCGATCGCCCGCTCACTGAAAAACTTAAAAAATCGACAGCAAATTCGCCTTTTACAAAATTATGCTCCCCATCATGTCTTCCTTAAACTAGACGAGGAGACTGAGTCAGAAGAACCCCTTTACAGTTTGCGAATTCGGGAACCCCAGTCTGAGCATTGGAATGCTGGACATCTCCCAGTTCGAGTTGCAAAACAGCATTTGACTCCAACTGAAATTCAAAACTTCAGTTAAAGCACTTCAGCATTTCATCTACCCTTCTTGTTTTATGTCACCTCAAAAAATCGGCATCTTGTTCGGAATTTTAACTCTAACCGGCGGTGCTGCACTCTGGCTTACGTCCCAAGGTTCTTCCTCGTCTGGTACTTGGACAATTGATGACGAACTGCGTCGGGGCCAATCCATTCAGCGACAACGAGATGCTGCTATTCGGGACTGCTATGCCAAAGGGGGCGATCGCCTTACTTGTGATTACCGTTGATTTCCTATCAGTTACCACTTGAATACCTAGTTTACTCGAATTGCCATGAATTTTAATGAGGTTTTGGACGTTTTTTGGCAGGAAAATAGCCTAATTCATCAAGTCATTTTATCTCTTTTCATCATCACCGTTATTGGTGAGATTGGCTACTGGTTGAGGAGTCGTACTCAACTGCAATCCACACAAGGCAAAATCAAAGAACTTGAAAGTTTCCTCAAACAATATAGACAGTCTGAAAGCCAATCTAAAAACTACCGAATCCCTCGTAATACTAAAAACTTTCGTTGGTTTACACAGCACCTTGATGGAACATGGATAAACGATAACTTTACCGCCAAAATTGAGCATGGCGACTTTATTATATTACAATATCCTGCGCGTTTATCCCGTTCAGCGTCATCGAGTCCCTTTCGTTTCATTCCCGGAATTCTCATCGGTTTAGGGGTTTTAGGTACCTTCTATGGTATTCAAGCTGGATTAGTTGGGATGTCCGACGTCAGATTAAATGCCGAGACTTCAGAAGTTATCGAATCGACATTTGAGCTTTTAGTCGGGATGCAAACTGCTTTTTCCACATCCTTGATGGGTTTGGGGAGTAGTAGTGTTCTCACCTTCGTTTTGTTTCTCAGCCAAGTCGTTCGCCGTCAACATCTTAGCCAACTCCGACACCGCTTAGATCGGATTGCTTTTCTTCAATCCCCTGAACACTTTTTGGCGCGCTTGAACTTTGACTCAAATGCTGATGCGGCGGAAGCACTCAGTGAAGCCTCACAAAATATCCGTAAACTGAGTCCCGAAGCCATCGGTTCAGCAGTCGCAGACTCCATGAAGCCGACATTTGAGAATATCAGTTCTGCTTTAGTCGAGTTACGCAAAGAAGTTTCACAAGACCGGGAAGAATTATTGAGAACTCTGATTCAAGAACAGCGAGTTCAATTGATTGAACCCATTTTAGAAGAGTTAAAGCAGACATCTAACCTCAATCAACAAACTTTAAACTTAATTGCAGAAAGTTCTCAAGCCGTTCGAGAACTCAAAGATGAGTTAGCCGGAGTAACCACCAGTTTAAGTGGGGCAATTCAGACCATTCAAGAATTCCAGCAAGACACCTTACAAAAACTGGAAGAATTCGCAGAGGGACTCCAATCTATTTTGGCAAACTTCCAGACCGGAACCAAGGAAGTTTTTAATGATATTTCTGTCAAACTTCAAGAAGCAATTCAGTCTAGCATTCAGGGGCTAGATCATCAAAAAACTGCTTTTGAAGCAAGTGCTCAGCAAGCGGCCTCTACATTTAAGGGAATTCGTGAAGAACTTGAGCAGTCTTTAACAACTCAAGGAGAACAACAACGTCGGCTATTATCTGAGTTTACGACGACAATGGAGGAAACGGTCGGAAGTCAAGCTCAACTGATCACTCATGTGGGTGAACAGGCGACAACTGTTATGGAACAAGCCAGCTCTAACCTGAAAGACACCCTTGGAAATATTGATGTTACACTCCAACAAACTCGGCAAACAGTTCAGGAAGAATTAGATAAATTCCGACTTGAATATCAGAGAGGGTTGGTTGAATTTTTTGAAGCACAAGATACGCTGCTAGAAGAGACTCTTGGCAAACAGCGAGAGGGATTAGTTCAAGTCTTGGATAAAACTGATGCTGTGTTCTTGAATGAATATGAACGCCGCCAAGAGTTAGGACAACAAGTGCAAGAACAGATTGTACAAGTTGAGACATTTATTAGTGCTATGGGTTTGACGTCGGGTGAACGTTTAGCTCAACTTCAGGAAATCACAGAGACGTTAGGAGGAGAAGCCGAAAAAATTGATAGGAGTTATTCAAACTTAGTTCAACGCCTCAATCAATCTTTGGCTCAAAGTCATGAGCATTTAGCAACCGAGCTTACCAAAACTCGTGAATCTAACGTCAGATTTTTCACAGAAGCCGATGCAGCAACAGCTAAATTAGCCAATCGTCTTTTGACGGCGGCTAACTACCTAGTTTCTGCATCTTCAACCCAAAAGCAGTATTAGGTCTAGGCTTTCAGCCTTTGCTATGACCTTATTGTGTCAGTTTTTTATCAGCTAACCCTACTTTAACTAAGGATAAATGGAATGGTGCGTTCCCGTTGGTCTAATAACGTCCCTGACTTTGAGGAAGATTCCAGTGTACTCTTGTCAATCGGTGATTTAATGTCGGGACTATTTCTGATTTTTGCTTTGCTCTTTTCAGTGGTTGTCATTAAAATTACTGAAATGAGTGATTCCCGGCGAGTGATTATTGGTAAAGTCATTGAAGCTATGGAGAATAATAATATCAATGTTCAAATCAATCCAGAAACAGGAGATGTTAGCATTCGAGATGGTGTTTTGTTTGATGATGATAGTGCAGAATTAAAGCCAGAAGGAAAAGAATTTTTAGGGGAGTTTATTCCAGCTTATAGCAATGTCATTTTTTCAGAGGAGCGGTTTGAGGAAGAAATTACTCGAATTCTGATTGAAGGACATACCAGTTCTCGGGGAACTTATGAGTACAATATGCAGTTAAGCTTGCTGCGATCGCTCTCAGTGGTTAACCACATTTTTTCAGAGCAATTACCGTTTGAAACGGAGGAAGAGTTAAGGCAAAAAATTATGACAGCGGGACGGGGTGAAATCGAAGCTAATCAAGAAATAGATGACCCTACAGATCGGCGTGTAACGTTTAGGTTCCA
The DNA here is from genome assembly GCA_900149785.2 of Phormidium lacuna HE10JO. GTDB lineage: Bacteria > Cyanobacteriota > Cyanobacteriia > Cyanobacteriales > Geitlerinemataceae > Sodalinema > Sodalinema lacuna_A. The sequence goes on from FSSI02000020.1 coordinate 31,024, forward strand.
GTTCCGAGGGGAAGATTTTGCTGATCTATCGACCCGCTGGAGCGAAGACAATGATGAATCGAATCCCTAACTGAAATAAAAATCATGACTTTTTCGTTTAATGTCTTTTCTTCAAAAACGCCTTTCACAGAGCCAGAACCTCGACAGCTAAAGCATTTGGCTCAGAATCTAGATGGGACTTTTGAATACCAAAATTTATTAAATCTTCCAGATTTTACCGGCGATTCTACGCGGAATTTATCAGAAATAATGGTCGATGTGAAAGCAAGAAAGTTTGGCAGTATTTCTGATATTGAGTGGATTTATTTGGTTTTTTCTAAAGCTGATTGGGATGAGACAGTATCTGCCAATGAAGTCAAACTTACGGCGGCAGCAACTTGGGAAGCAGCCAGCAATAAACCACTGGTTTTGAGTTATTTAGTGTGGATGCTTGCACTATCGTATAGTAGACAAAACGCACTCGCTCAGTCTCTTGTGGATCAGGTCAACTTCTCTCTACTTTCAAATCGACTGCCTGAAAAAACTTCAAAACTATTACGATTTTTGTCTCAAGAAGCGTATGCTGAGATTGCTCAAGAAGCTTGTCGTCAAAATCAGAGTCCAAAAGTATTGTTTGAATCTTGCAAGCTTCCGGGAACTCAAGAAGCTATTGGTTTTACCTTAAATCAGTCGGTTTTGGGATTCAAAAACAGTGATCTGCAAGAGAATCGATCTGGATCTTGGCTCATATCTTGTTTTGAAGATATGTCTGACGATCTTCAGGTCAAACAAGTCACTCTTTTGCTAAGTCATATTGATTCCAGATTCAGTAACTTTCAACCGAGTTTAACGGCTTGGCTACGACAGCATTACTGGCATCGCAGTCCACAATCACGGTGGAACCGTCTCAATTCAGCTGCCCAAAAATCACTAAAACTCTGGATTCATGCGGCGAGTTGGCAGGATTTTCAAAACCTTATCAATACTTTGGTACGACAACTAGAACAAAAACAAGAACTATACCCGAATAATCCTAAAATACCTCAACAAATCAATCAACTCAAGCGTCGAAAAGAGTTTTGGTCGAATTATTCTCAATGTTTTGAGCGATTACGGATTTTGGTTCCCCAAGAGTCCAACCAATTTGTTAAAGGTGAACTCAGACAAGATATTGATGTTTTGGTATCGGATCAAAGTGATCCAACTGAGGTGTGTATTTTTGATTTTGGAGAAAAATATGTGATTGAATTTTTTAGGGGGAGGGGAAGTGAAATGCGCTCTTTAGCAAAGGGGCAAAATCCTCATGTGGAAAAACGCTTGTTTGAGGATAATAATTTGTCAATTTGCTCTCTTCGTAAGTTGGGTGGGGATAAACATGATCATGTTTATCTCTGGCAAGCTTATGCGGAACGCTGGCTTCGGGAACGAGGAATTTCTCCGAACGAAGGAATTCGGATTTGGCGAGGAATCCCTAGACAATATGCACAGTATCGACAAGGAGTAGGTTTAGATTTGCCACCAATGGAACGGCGTCAAACTCGGGAACGCAATTTGCAACAATGGCGAAACACTATGGATCTAATTGAAAATAACTGTCAGAACAGCGTTTAAATAAGGCAAACTATCCATTCTTCGATAACCTTGCCAGACATCTGACACCGAGGAGGGTACAAACCATCCCCTCGAATGGAGGGTTTAGGGGTGGGTTATCCTACGACTATCTGTAGCGGGACTTTTGAAAATTGGTATAAGTTCAAGAGTGCCGGGGAACTAAAAGGCGACTTACAATTCGTCCATCCTCAATTTTTTCAATCAAAAAATCTCCCCCCATCTGACGCATTAAACGTTCAAAAATAATCAACTCCAACCCCGGCGGACGATCCAACGGTGACGCCACCAGCGGATCTCGATTCTCCCGTGGGGCGCTGAGAATCGCCGGTTGGAAGGCCCCTAAAATGCGGGGACTGACTTCACCGCTATCCGTGACCGAGAGTTCCACAAACTCCTGATCTCCCTCGCCTTCCTCGGTGATAGAACGATACCAAATATCAATTCGTCCCCCCGTGGGCGATCGCCGACACGCTGCTAACAACACCTCCACAAAAACCAATTCAAACTTAGCTAGATCCGCATAAAGCGTCACATTTTCATCCCGATGCACCTGCATCCAAATTTGTCGTTTCGCCGTCGCCGGTTCAACCCGTTCTAACACCCGTGAAAACAGCCGCACAATAGAAATTGGTTCAGGATTCAGTTGCAAACGCCATTGCTCATACTTCAGCAAATTTACCGCCCCATTGAGATTATCCGACAAGTGACGCAGTAGCTCCTGGTGACGCACCTGTTGAACCGATCGCGCCCGACTATCATCTTCATCTAAACGAGATAGCCCGCCCGTCAAATCCGTCAACTGAGTGAGCTGTTTAATATCGAACCCAATGCCCCGATAAAGCTCCTCCAACCGGTGCTGTTTGTACCAATTGAGGGGGTCAAGGCGATCGCGATAACGATTCAATCGTTTTTCCAATAACATCGCCCGTCGCCCCCAAGCTAACTGGCCCGCCAGCAATTCCAACGCTTCCACCTGACGCTCACCCCACTCCCGTTGCGGCGGATCCGCCACCAAAATCACCCCAGTGGCCCGACTGCTCGTGATCGTTTGCAGAGCGATCGCCCGCAACACCAAGCCTTGCAACGGTTCTAACCAAGTCTGAGTCGCCGCCGGCAGGCGCGTCACCGCCACCGGACCAAACACCCCCTGCCAAGACATCACCTTTTGCAACAGTCGTTCTTTCTTGACGTTAATCTCTTGCCCTTGAGGAATTTGATAGGCATCCTGAGCTACCAACGTGCTGAGACTTGCCGTTTTTAACCCCGGTTCCCAGGTGACTAACCCCACAAACGGAGACTCTAAAATCTCCGCCAGATAATGTAGATGACTCGACTCAGCGGCCTGCCAATTAGCCGCGTTAGCCAAACAATCCAAACCATGACGAATCCCCTTCACCATCTGCTGATTTTGCTGACTGTTCTCCTGAATGGCTTGACTGCGGAGAATTTGCCCCACTTGACGACTCGCTAGAGTCAGTAACTCCCGTTCCGAAGTCGTCCAAACCCGCGACGACGGCTCCGCAATCACCACAAAGCTTTTAGGCAGTTGTCCCGGTTCCGTATTCGCAATCAAGGGCGATCGCACCCCCGCCTCAATCAACAACGGTTGCCAAGAGGTAAAGCGCATATCCCCACCGCCGCGAGTGGAGGCTTCATTAAAATCATCACTCAATTGCAGCGCGATCGCCCCCTCACTATGTTGCAGCAACTGCCAATCCACAAACGAAAGGGAGGGGAACGACTCCCCCACTTCCCAACCTAAACTAGCGGGATAAGCCGACACCAGCTCAATTTGATTCGTCTGTGAATCCGCAGAAAATACCAACACCGGCGCATCATGAAGCCGTTGACTGAGCCGTTCACTATAGCTCTTTAAACTGGTGGCTCCCTGAGGTAAACCAATGGTCAAATCGCGATCAAGTTCAATCTCAGCCATCCGCTCTTGCAGATGAGACAAAGGAGTCGTCAGAGCCACCAACTGAGCGGCCCCGCGAATATAATCCTTCTCCCCTTCCTGCCAAATGCGGGCTTCCGTGCCTTCAACCGAGAGAAACCCTAATAACTTCCCTTTCGAGAGAATCGGCGCCGCCAGCAGCGATCGCGCGCCAATTTGTGCCATCAAACGACTCGTCGCATCGGCTTTTAGAGATGAATAGGCTTCGCCGATGGCCACGAGACGGTTATCACAGAGGGTTTTATGAAAGCCGCTAAACTCCGCCAGAGGAATTTCCGTCGTTTCGCGATTCTCCGCTCCCTGGCGAGAGGTGCTGCCGCGTGTGGTACTCTTACGAAACGAGAGCGAGGCCTGCTCTCGCGTCCGTAACCAAAATAGGGCGCGATCGCCGTCATACCAATAGATATGAGTGCGAGCCGGCAGTAAAAACTGTTGCGTTGTGGCCACGATATTGCGCAGGCGATCGTCAAGGCTTTGGGACTCTTGCAACTGAGACATCATCTCCAACAGCGGCTCATGGGGGCGTTTGAGCCGTTCCCGTTGCTGATCCATTTCCGCCTGATGCAACCCCATCGCCAATTCCCCGAAGAGCATCGACAAGAGCGATCGCTGCTCAACCGAGGGAAAATCGCCCCAGAGAGTTGAGCCTAACACCACAACCCCAAAACACAGATGACGGTGACAGAGGGGAAAAACGACCGTTCCCTGAATCCCATAGCGATGAGCCACCGTTTGCCATTGGCCCGCGCGACTTTCTTCCCGTAAATCCGCCACTTGAACCGGTGCTTGTTGAATCACCGTCTGCTCCATAATATCCCCAGGACTCAGAGCAAACTGTTGGGGCAAACTTTGCTGAGCCATTTGACTCACTTCCCCATCAATTCCTCGTAAGCGATGGCTGAGGCGATCATAAATTCCGATCCAAAGTAGAGCGTAGTTAAACTCAGTGCGGAGATAGTCCAAAGTCGTTTTCACCAGGATGTCAACAGTCTCCTGTTCCCGGAGGGTTTGTAGAGTATGACTGAGGCTAACCAGAGGATTGGCGGAGGTGGTCGTGTAAGTATCTTGCATGAGCCGGGTGGGGGGAGGGAACAGTTCAGGGGGTCACAGACAACGGTGGCGTAAAGGGTCAGTCCGCCGGATAACGATCGCCGTTGATCGTTAATAATCGTTAATACTTGAGAGTGAATGGCTGATAGGTTTTATACATAAAAAATTATTTTTGTCAAGTTTTTTGGAGTGATAGTTTGTGATCCGATACCGTCGAGTTTTAGCCGCTAGCTGCGCGATCAGTGAAGTCCGAAAGTAGGGTTGAATTGAGAAGATGGAGTTTAGGGGATTGACATGAACCTATATCAACAAATTGTGCGTCCGGTTCTATTTGCAACCGCCGATCCCGAATGGTTGCATAGGCAACTCATGGCGAGTTTACGATATGTATCGCGCCAGAGAAGCGTCTCGCCGCCGAACTTTGTAGCCGGAGCGATCGCCTCCCAACTTGAAGCGCAATTTTGTTTTCGCGATGAGCGCCTTGTGCAACGCCTCTGGGGGTTAGACTTCCCCAATCCTCTCGGCTTAGCGGCCGGCTTTGACAAAAATGGCGAAGTGGGACAGTTATGGGGAGCGTTGGGGTTTGGGTTTGCCGAACTTGGAACCGTCACCTGGCATCCCCAACCGGGAAACCCTCCCCCACGACTGTTCCGTCTCGTTGAAGACCAAGCTGCCTTAAATCGCATGGGTTTTAATAATTGCGGGGCCATGACCATGGCCGAGAACTTAATGCAGGTGCGATCGCCGCAACTTCCCAAGATTCCCATTGGCGTCAACCTGGGTAAATCTAAGGTCACCCCCCTCGATGATGCCATGGGGGACTACCGCGACAGTTTTAGAGCCTTACAGGCGTTGGGAGACTACTTTGTCGTTAATGTGTCTTCGCCCAATACCCCAGGACTGCGATCGCTCCAAGCTCCAGAACGTTTGGAGCAAATTTTGAAAACCCTGATGGACATGAATGCAGATGCTAAGCCCATTTTAGTCAAAATTGCTCCAGATTTGGAAACTGGCGAAATCCGGGCCATTCTCGATCTCGCCCTGGGCCTAAAACTCGCAGGAGTGATTGCCACCAACACCACCATCTCCCGCGAAGGATTAAAAACGCAACGGCTGGCCAAAACCGGAAAATCCCTCCAGGAAGAAGCCGGAGGAATCAGTGGTGCGCCCCTAAAATCTCGCTCAACGGAGGTCATTCGCGAAATTTGGCACTATACCGAGGGCAAACTGCCCATTATTGGCACCGGAGGAGTCGCCAGCGCCGAGGATGCCTGGGAGAAAATTACCGCCGGCGCCAGCCTACTCGAAGTCTACACCGGCTGGATTTACCAAGGGCCAGGAATGTCCAAACAAATCCTGGCAGGACTGGTGGCCAAATTAGAACAACAGGGGTTATCTCACCTCAGCCAAGCTGTCGGACTGGCCCACCAAGGTGAAGTCCCCTAAGATCCCAAAGCCCCTAAGATCCCAAAGCCCCTAAGATCCCAAAGCCCCTAAGATCCCAAAGACATCTCGGAAAAAAGCGCCCTCGGTGCAACTTTCCCGATACAATGACTATCTGCGGGCGGGCGGTGGAGCAGTGTGTTTTTAAGCTGCAAACGTCAAATCACCAGCGATCGCGCCCTCTTCTCCCTAACCGACCCACGAGCGATGGGGAGGGGTTGCCATAAGCGAACACCAAGCTGCACATTATGCCAAAAGTTCTTGTTTCCGATTCCGTCGATCGCGCAGGGATCGAAATTCTCTCTCAAGTCGCGCAAGTTGATGTCAAAACCGGACTGCCTCTGTCCGAACTCATCTCCATTATCCCCGAATATGATGCCTTAATGATTCGTTCGGGAACCCAAGTCACCAAAGAGGTCATCGAAGCCGGCGCGCAACTGAAAATCATTGGTCGCGCTGGAGTGGGCGTTGATAACGTCGATGTGGCCGCGGCCACCCGACAGGGGATTGTCGTCGTTAACTCTCCCGAAGGCAACACCATCGCGGCGGCTGAACACGCCCTAGCGATGATGATGTCCCTCTCTCGCTATGTCCCCGACGCCAACCACTCCGTTAAAAGCGGGGAATGGAATCGTAAAGCCTTTATCGGGGCAGAAATCTACAAAAAAAACCTAGGCTTAATCGGTTTAGGTAAAATCGGGTCCCATGTGGCCAATGTGGCGAAAGCCATGGGGATGAAACTGATTGCCTATGACCCCTACATCTCCAATGAGCGGGCTGAACAAATTGGCTGTCGTCTAGTCGAACTCGATGTTCTAATTCAAGAAGCCGATTATATTACTCTGCATATTCCCCGCACCGAGGAAACGGCGAACTTGATCAACGCTGAGGCCCTGGCCAAAATGAAACCCACGGCCCGCATCATTAACTGCGCCCGTGGCGGACTCATTGACGAAGCGGCCTTAGCCGAAGCGCTCAAAGAAGGACGCATCGCCGGGGCGGCCCTAGACGTGTTTGGCAATGAACCCCTCGAAGCCGATTCACCACTACGAGAGGGCGATAAAAACCTGATTCTGACCCCTCACTTGGGGGCTTCGACGGCTGAAGCGCAGGTGAATGTGGCCGTGGATGTGGCCGAGCAAATTCGCGATGTTCTCCTGGGCCTTCCGGCTCGTTCAGCGGTCAACATCCCCGGCTTGTACCCGGATGCTTTGGCGAAACTGCGTCCTTACCTAGAACTGGCCGAGGCGTTGGGCAACATGGTTGGACAACTGGCCGGCGGTCGCGTTGAATCCCTAACCATCTCTCTGCAAGGGGATTTGGCGAATCAAGACAGTAAACCGATTACCATTGCGGCTCTCAAGGGCCTGCTCACACCAGCGTTGCGGGAGCGGGTGAATTATGTCAATGCCAACATTGAGGCTAAGGAACGGGGCATCCGTATTATTGAGATGCGCGATGCCTCGGTTCGTGATTACACGGACTCTCTGCACCTAGAAGCCAAAGGCTCTCGCGGTCAGCACACCGTCACCGGTGCGTTACTCGGTGATGGTGAATTGCGGATTACCAATGTCGATGAGTTCCCCGTCAATGTGCCGCCAATTCAGCATATGCTCTTTACCCGTCACCGGGATATGCCCGGGATTATTGGCCGGATTGGTTCGCTGTTGGGGAGTTTCAATGTCAATATCGCCAGTATGCAGGTCGGACGTAAAATTGTCCGGGGTGATGCGGTGATGGTGTTGAGCTTGGATGATCCCCTGCCAGAAGGAATTTTAGAGGAAATTCTCAAAGTTTCTGGGATTCGAGACGCGTATACCGTCACAATGTAGGCAGGCTGAGTTGAGTTGGGGCGATCGCCGCCTATGGCTAACCGCTTAGGGTCCACTGGCGCGATCGCCCCCAAGACAGACAAGCCGCCGACTTCACGATAAGAGGGGTTATGAGCAGTAGCTGGTGGGAAATCCAAATTTTGGGACATCCAGCGTTGGAGGAAACCATTTTCTGGCGTTTGGAGAATTTTGGCTGTCGGGGGGTGGTGAGTGAAGCTCAAGCCGACTCCTGTTTGATGCGAGGCTATTTGCACCAGGATCACGTGCAAATGCTGGATTTGGCGGCCTTGTCACTCTGGTTACGTCAGGATGCGATCGCCATCGATTTACCACCGCCAGGAACTCACTGGCATCTGATTGAGGAGGAGGATTGGTCCAGTAGTTGGAAGAAACATTGGCAACCGACGGATATTGGCGATCGCTTTACCGTCTATCCCGCCTGGCTTGATCCCCCCCAGGGCAGCGATCGCATCCTCCTGAAACTCGATCCCGGTGTCGCCTTCGGAACCGGTGCCCACGCCACCACTCAACTCTGTCTCGAATCCCTAGAGATGCGGTTCAGCATGGGGGAAGAACATCCCATTGTGGCTGATATTGGCTGTGGTTCGGGGATTCTCTCCATTGGCGCCGCCTTATTGGGCGCGAAACAGATTTACGCCGTAGATGTTGACCCCTTAGCGGTGAAAGCGGCGCGCGCTAATCAAGCCCTCAACAATATTTCCACAGAGACGATGATCGTCGAAGAAGGTAGCCTTGATCGCATCGTTAGTTTGACAAATCAGCAGCCAGTTGATGCCATTCTTTGTAACATCTTGGCAGAAACCATTGTTGAATTAGTCCCTCAGATGAGTGCGATTTCATCCCCGAATACTTGGGGCGTGATTAGTGGGGTACTCCTCGAACAAGCCAAACCGATGGCTGATGTTTTAGAGCAACATGGTTGGATTGTTGCCACTCTCTGGAAACGGCAAGAATGGTGTTGTTTCAACATTCGCCGCAGCTAGAAGACCTTATGGACTGTCGAACTCGTTATGGCTGATTATGGCTGACTATGGCTGAAGAATTAAAGGTTCGCTATCGGCGAGGAATTGGCGTGACCTTGCTGATTGCCTCAATTTTTGTCCTGTTAGATGCCTTTGTTGTCTCCCTCAAAGGTGGATTTCCCTTTAGCCTCATTTCGGGATTTATTACGCTCTATGGTGGCTATTTATTCGTCAGCAAAACCTATATTMCCCTGTCCCGCCATGAATTAAAGCTCTATAAATTGACCGGAAAATTAGATCAGACGTATTCTCTGCGATCGCTCAAAGACCTGATCCTAGACGAGAACCGTATCATTTACTGCCCCAAAAAAACAGAAACTCCCCTTCCCATTTATCCCTGGCTTTGTCATCGAGATGACTGGATACAGCTCGTCGCCGCCATACGAACCTCCACCCTCTCCCCTCAAGACAAAAATCTAAAGTCAAGCTAAAGAACGGTGTAAGACGGTCTTATCCCAACCGAGTCCCCTACAATGGAACTTCAGGAAACCCCCAATCTGTCCGAAATCCTATCTATTCGAGGAGATGTTCACATGACCAGCCATGAACTATTGATGCTCGCCCTCCTGCTTTCCCCCGGCTTACTCTTGTCCGCCTTAGTCATGGGTGCATTTTCCCGAGGCGGCTAGTTGAGTGAGATACCCTGACCAAAAAACTGTGTGGTCAAGGTGAACGCTTGCCCTCACCTTAACCACACAGCGAATGGAGACAATCAAGCTCTACCAGCCACTTTCAGCTTGGTATAGCACGTAAGCCGCAACGTCTTCAAGATCATCGTTGCTTAAACGTCCTCGGAACGCCGGCATGGCGTTCTTACCATTCGTCACCTGGTAAACAATGGCGTCAGTTGAAGCCATGTCATATTTTTCTAATGCATCCTTGCGGAGTGTTTTAGCCGCATTGACAACATTGCCACCACCGGCATGGCAAGCAGCACAATTGGCACTGAAAATTTGAGCACCACGTTCAATCTCACCAGCAGACGCTGAACCATTCCAGCTAAATAAAGCTAGTGCTGCAAAAACTAAAACCGCAGAAATCAGCTTTTTCAAAATGTGTTCTCCTTTCATGAAAATTCTCTAACAATAGTAACAACGACGTCTGACGAAGGATATCTTTGGATGCAATCCGTCTTAGCGAAAACAGATCCATTTGTCAAAAGACAGCCTGTCATAGCTGCTCTATGCCGCGAATAGGGGGGATAGAGCGCCTTCGTTAGCGTCTGAGACTATCTTTGAGTTTATCATGGAGTCTCAGCACATTTGAATTTCAGATAACCGTCACTTGTAAACTTTTGTAATTGATGATGAACGTGATGATTCGGGAGTCGAGACGGAAGGGAACGAAGGGAACGGTCTGAAATTCGCAAAATTGAACCGAGCAGGGTTAAATAATCATAAGAGCGTTCTAAGTGAGACGATTGAGTTCCATCCTTAAGTTCCATAACTGAGTGAAATATACCCATGGCAAAAGATACCAGTTCCGGTTACAAAGTCATCGCCGATAACCGACAAGCACGCTATCGCTATAGCATCCTAGAAACCTATGAAGCCGGCCTTGAGTTGCAAGGAACGGAGGTTAAATCCATCCGTCAGGGCCGTGTTAACCTCCGGGATGGCTATGCTCTAATTCGGGGCAATGAAGCCTGGCTGCACAATGTTCATATCTCCCCTTACAACATTGCCAGTCAGTACTTTAACCATGACCCCCTACGCAACCGCAAGCTGCTACTCCATCGCAATGAAATCCGTAAACTCATTGGTAAGGTTGAACAACAGGGATTAACCCTGGTTCCCTTAAAGCTCTACCTCAAAAATGGTTGGGTGAAGGTGAGTATTGGTTTGGCGAAAGGGAAGAAACTTCATGATAAGCGCGAAAGCCTCAAACGCAAGCAACAAGATCGTGAAATTGCTCGGGTGATGAAGTCGTATTAGGGGAAGAGACGGGAACAGGGAACAGGTAAAAGGCAAAAGGGTAGGGGCGTACCGCAAGTGGCGCGCCCTCTCTCTTCCGGCTTTTCGGGTGAGGACTCGCCTGGATTGGGGTTAACGTAAGAGTAATAGTCCAGACTGGACTAACCCAACAAAAATCCCTAAAAGTCCCCCCAGGTTAACAATGGCTTGGAGTTCACTTTTAACAATTCCTTCAACAGCCGTTTCTAAGTTTTCAGGAGAGGTTGCCTTGACGCGATTGACGATCACTTGATCAATTGACAAAATGGGAATCGCTTGAGCGACAATTTTTTCGAGATCTTCTTCCAAATAGCGATCTAAAACCAAGGCTAACTCGTAGCTGATTGGCTCTAAGGATGAATTGACGGTTTCAGAGGACTGTAAGCGACTGATCGCCAGTTGAGCAACATTTTCAAAATCGACCGAGTTGCTGAGGCTCTCAAACAGGGGTTTTCCTTCAGTTTTAACGTATTTTCGGACACTGTCTTTGAGGGTTTTGCGGAGTTGCCGAACGGTGGAAACCGGCAAGTTTTGTAGAGACAGATTTTGCAAAAATTCTTTGAGGCGAGATTGTAGGGAAAGAGAGTCAATGACTTCAGCTAACCGTTCATTCGCTTGTTCCTTGTCATCTAAGCAAAAGTTTCTCAGGCGAATCAGTGCATTTCGTAATCCTAAAAAGTTGGCAACTAGCCAGTAGGTTCCACTGCTTTTTTCTCGGAAACTTTCATCAATAATTAAGATGTTGCGATCGGTTAAAAAATCGATGAGGGCGAGGCGAACGGCATTCGGTGACAAGGCAATTTTCATCAACCAATCTGAGAGTTGAGAGGCTTGTCGTTCAGTGAGTTGAAATTCGAGGAGAACATCATCAAAAATTTTATTGAGTTGATGATCTAGGAAGTCTTCTCGTCGGGCTAAGACTTTTAAAATACGGGGGAGCGATCGCCCCGCCAAATCTCGCAAAATTCCAGCAATAATTTTATTACTTTTATCATTAGGGTCAGCCTTTAAACTGCCCTGGGCCATACGCAATAGCCAGAGAATAGCACCCTGAACCCGGTCGATCGCCAACAGACGACGAGCCAATTTTTGTAGTTCACCCGGCGTCAGCAAAGACCCCATAATCGTATCTGACACCCGTTTCGCCAGTCGTTCTTGATTACGGGGAATCAAGCCGGGAGTAAAGGGGAGGCGATACCGACCAATGTGATAGGCCCGATAAGGACGAAACAACATTTTAATGGCGAGATCATTGGTGAAATAACCAATAACTCCGCCAGCAATGGGGGGAATAATCAAAAACCAGATGTCTGGGAGTAGCAAGGGACTAGGAAAAGGGACTAGGAAAAGGGACTAGGAAACAGAGAAGAAGAACTCAACAATCGAGACTCAACAATCGAGACTCAGACCCCAAACAGGGCGATTAGAATTGGGGTTTACGGGCCACGAGAACCCCCATCATGCCACCCATGAGTGGATAATGGACGACTTGTGCAAAACCAACGGATTGAGCCAATTGAACTTGAACCGAACCGCTCGGAAAGCGATCGAGACTTGGGGCAATATACGCATATTCATCCTTAAGCTGAAACTGTTGTGCTGTCGGAACCACGAGCGTATCGAGATACCACTGTTGAAAGGCTTGCATGGGGGCCGATTGAGGACGGTGCATATCCAAAATCGCCACCTTGGCCCCCGGTTTGAGAACCCGATGAAGTTGTCCTAATCCTTGGGGAATATCCGTCAGATTGCGTAGGCCATAGCCCATCGTCGCGGCGTCGAAGTGGTTGTCTGGGAAAGGTAAATCCAACGCATCGGCCTGCACCCACTCCACCTCTCGTAGTTGCTGGTAACTGCGACGACGGGCCACCTCTAACTGGGCTGAGGAAAAATCAGCACCCACAACAGTTCCTGTTGAACCGACCACTTCGGCGAGTAGCAAGGCCAGATCGCCACTCCCACAGCAGACATCTAAAACCCGATCGCCCGGTTGGGCCTCAGACCAGGCGATCGCCATCTGCTTCCAGATGCGGTGCGTGCCAAAACTGAGGCGGTCATTGAGGCGATCATAGAGGGGGGCGATGCGATCGAAAAGGTGTTGAATCGCCGATGCGTCCGGTTGCATAGTCATCCCAGGGATTAAGCGGCCAACTTACTACAGGCCAGGGCCAACGCCATCTGTTGGGTACAGCGGTGTATCCACTCCACCTCGTTTTCTTGAATGGCGTTAGGGCTTTTCCACTGAAGCGAGGCCAAAGCCAATAACTGTTCGCGGAAGACGACGGGTAACACTAAATGGGCTTTCACGCCGCTGGTTTGATAACTGTCGAGTTGACCTAACTCCGCGTCGGACCCAATATTGGCGACTCCTTGCACCGATTGACTGGCGATCGCCTCCTGGGCCAACGGGTCATCCTGAAGCTCAATTTTCTCCCCCTGACCATAGCAGACCGGCTCACCGGCGAGAGTCTCTCCATCCATCAGTTGTAAGACACAGGTATCTGCCTCAAAATTCTCCCCTAAAGCGTCTGCGATCGGTTGTAACGAAGACCCCAAATCCGTCGAGGTTTGGGCCACCTCCATCAACGTCGATAGAACCGCCATTTGGGCCTGAGACCATTCGAGTTCTTCGGTTTTCTGTTTGAGGAGTTCGTAGGTATCCGCTGCCCGCTGCACGACTCCGCGTAACTCATTCGGGTCCCAGGGTTTCGTGATGTACTTATACACCTGTCCCGAGTTGATCGCCTCGACTAAGTCCTCAATATCTGTAAACCCAGTTAGGATAATGCGGACTGTATTGGGAAACTGAGTGACCGTTTTGCTGAGAAACTCAGTCCCCTTCATTTCGGGCATCCGTTGATCAGAGACGATCACCGCCACTTCGCCTTGCTTTTCGAGAACTTCCAGGGCTTGAATGCCACTTTCGGCTTTGTAGACCTGAAACTCACGGCGAAACGTGCGGTAGAGCAAATCTAGATTATCTGGCTCGTCGTCAACCACCAGCATTTTAGGTTTCTTAGGTCGCATCGAAGTCCTCAATCGAGTCTTTACATCATCAAGTTCTGGCATGGTATTGATTGTACCTACCTCTAGTTGGACGGTTTGTCCCTGATCTAACTCAACCTGTCTCCGGTCGCCTTTTTGGAGAGAGTCAAGCATCTGATCTATGATACGTTGCCAGGTGGGCGATCGCGAAATCCCAGCCCTTTCCTGAGCAAATCTTTAAATATGGTTGCTTTTGTGCCGGCTTTGGGCAGTTTATGATGGACTCTCCTAGATTAACCGTTCACCCTATTGACTTGGAAACCTCATGGATGTCATTCCTGCAATTGATTTATTAGGGGGCCGCTGTGTGCGCCTCTATCAAGGAGACTATGAGCAGTCTCAGACCTTTAGCGAAGACCCCGTCGCCATGGCTCAACAGTGGTGTGACCAAGGGGCCACTCGCCTGCATTTAGTGGATCTCGATGGGGCTAAGGGGGGTCGTCCGGTCAATAGTGAGGTGATTGGGGCGATCGCCCGTGCGTTATCGATTCCAGTGCAACTCGGCGGCGGCCTGCGCGATCGCGACAGTGTGGCCCGCGTCTTAGATACTGGCATCGAGCGAGCTATCCTGGGAACCGCTGCGGTGGAACAGCCGCAACTGGTTGAACAACTCTGTCAGGAGTTTCCTGGACAAATCGCCGTGGGAATTGACGCGCGAGACGGTTGGGTGGCGACCCGAGGATGGCTCGAAACCTCTCAGGTCAAAGCCACGGACTTAGCCCAACAGATGGCCCAGTTCGGCGTCGCCGCGATTATCTACACCGATATTCATCGGGATGGGACTCTCAGCGGTCCCAATCGTGAGGCCTTGCGGGAGTTAGCCGAAGCCATTACCCCTCCGGTGATTGCTTCAGGAGGGGTGAGTTCAGTCTCGGATTTATTGGCGTTACTCTCCCTCGAACCCGTTGGCGTGACTGGGGCCATTGTCGGACGCGCTCTCTATACGGGGGATGTGTCCCTGAAAGAAGCCATCCGCGCGGTTGGCGAGGGACGTTGGCAAGATGTCCCCCCCGATTTAGGCTCCTCTACGTTCGCGTAACGCCGTTTTGACGACCATTCTGGGGGGATGACGCTAGAAGACGGTTAATGGTGCGGTTGGCGGTGCGGTTGGCGGTGGCGTAATGTTCCGTGGCGGAAGTTCTGTCGTAACCATTGACGGAACTTGTCTTCGATCGCAAAGGCCTCGCGCTCAAAGACATTATCTTTGTAGACGAGATTGGCCCGTTTATATTCGCGAAAATACTCCTGGCCAAAGGCGTGGAGTCCACCCAACTCTTCGGACTGGCGTACATGGACTAATTCATGAGCCAGGAGTGCTAACTGTTCGGGATTTTCGGGATCATAGGGACCATTGACGTAAATTCGGTTTCCATAGACTTGCGCGTTCGATGAGCCGAGATCGAGCCGGAAGTTGGCCCCCACCCAGTGATCGATGAGTTCGACTTCGTAGATGACTTCGACGCGATCGACTAAATCTCCAAAAAATGGGCGCAGATAGCGTTTTTGGGATGGAGTGAGGGTAGACCCCTGGGGGTATCGGTGTCGCATGATTTGCGCGATCGCCCGATAAGACGCCGCCCCCAGACGAGTCAACGCCGGTTGCGGTAAACTCTCCGGGACATTGCCGTGGCAGAGTTGTCCTAGGGGGGTATGCTGTGAGGTACAGGAGATGACCGTCAGTTCCCAGATTGACCAGCCCGAGAGGGTGATGGCCAAAGATCCCCAAAAACTCAAGAAATAAACTGCCAATCGATAGCCTAGCCGTTGTGATCTCCGTTGAGAGCGAGGTTGATGACCTCGTCTAACATGAGAGTCCTGTCGGACTGAGGAAAGAGGGCTTTCAAGGGGATGCGGGTTCAACTGAGGCGATCGCATTACAGTCTCAAATTTGGCTAATGACTTGGCTAATTACAGGCAAACATCGTTTGGAAACAGGCCTGAAGAACTCACCCCAACTCTTGAGCGGACCTCTTGATCGCAACTGAGTTAGCTGACTCAGTCTAAGTTTTATAGACATTTGAATAGTGACTATCCTTTAGGTGAAAATTCTTCCCTGAAAGGGTTATCGCCTTAACTAGCGTCCTATTTTGTCTGTCTAAGTTTTGAGGGTGGAGGATCCGTTTGTCCGATCACCTTTACCGATGATAGACACCAGACTCTGTCTCTTGGTAGTGTCGCCCTTCTCCATCCTACGACGATCGCCATTGACAAAACGTTCCATAGGGCTTTAACGTGTCGAATTGTTAACAGGTTCGGGTATCCTGGCTCCCGTGTGACTCAGGTGACGGCGATCGCGACTTTCCTCGATTACCCCTTTTGTATTACTATTCGCTTGTACTCTCATTCATTTTAAAAACGAACTCTAGCTAATCTTATCTATTTATGACCCAAGCCAACTCGAAGTCAGCCCCAAACCCGATGACCACTTCTGTCATTCAGTATGGGGATAGTGATGGGTCTGAAATTCCATTTTTGCCGATCCAAGAGCGATATCCCGAGACTTGGGTTACAGCGGAATTTATTGAACAGTATCAAAGACCGGGAATTCCCGTTGTTTTACGGCAAGGTGTCTCAGAACCTGAGTGGAATTTAGACTATCTTGAATCGAAAATTGGTCAACACAAATTTCTTTGTCGCTTCTATGGTTCTGAACGCAAAACCCTAGATAAACGACAATGGAAGACCATTGGAAGTGGTATTAGCGCTAAATCCCTATCATTTTCTGAGTATGCTGATTTAGTGCGATCGGGGCAAGCTCATCAAGAAGACATTTACTTGGCTAAATGTCCTCTGGTTGAAACACCCCTATCTGCGTCCCCTAGCCTGCAAGGATTGGGGCAAAAATTCAACCTTCTCAAAGGAATGACAGACTTCAATCTTTGGGCGGGTGCGGGTGGTCATACCGAAAGCTTACATTACGATACCTTCGACGGAACCCTCATCCAACTGACGGGACAGAAACGAGTGGTTTTGTTTCCCCCATCTCAACTGTCAAACCTCTATCCCTTTCCCCTGCTGGGTCATCTGCATCATGGCTTAAAGTTGCGGTCTTGGTTTAGCCAAGTGTATCCCGACAACCCCGATTTCGAGACCTTTCCGGGTTTAAAAGAAGCCTTTAAACACCGCTATGAAGTGATCTTAAATCCCGGTGATGTGCTGTATTTACCGGTGGGTTGGTGGCACGAGGTTTCGGCACTAGGAGAAGGATTTGTTTGTTCTGCTAATCGCTTTTGGTCAGTCAAACCCCGACGGCGATTGTTGTCGCACTGGAGTTCCTGGCGGACTTATTTTGCCTTTTTGTTGTCGATGCCGTTCATGAGCTTGAAATTTCTGCAAGCCCTGCTGAAGTCCAATCGTAAAGAGGAATTGGAGAAAATCTTGCGTATGTTTTAAGCCTGTTTTAAGACGGGTTCAAAACCAGACATTAAGTCTTAACTAGACCAACTAATCGAGATCAATTCGGGCCACATGAAACCCCATCACACATTGATAATGATGACCCGTGCGATCGCTACAGTGACTCATCACCCGTCCACAATCGAGTTTTCCCCCACGCCAACGGGGTTGTCCGTTGTGGTCAGCCAACACACAGCCTTGACAAACTTGGCACGTGGGGATAAGGGAATTGTCCGTTAAAATCACAACCATGATTCTAAGACCTCCGAAACTGGATTTACGCTGACCTAACTCCATTGTACGCCGTCTATTGGGTGATGGGCGATCGCCTGCCGCCGAGACCCCAATCAGCCCTTCACCTGCCGTCCCAAAAACGCTACAATCAGGAGTTCACGTCTTAAACTCTAGCCTCAGCCCCAAGATAACCCCGAGATAAATCGATCACAACCGTACCAATAACAGTCTCCCCCACAGACTCATCGAGACCATTCAACTCAATCATGACTCAGACTAACTTTGAACTCCTAGCCGCCAGCGATCCCATGCTGGCTGAAATTCTCGACCAAGAACTGCAACGGCAGCGGGATCACCTCGAACTCATTGCCAGCGAGAACTTCACCTCCGCCGCCGTTCTCGCGGCCCAGGGATCCGTTCTGACCAACAAATACGCCGAAGGACTGCCGAAAAAACGGTACTACGGCGGGTGCGAATATATCGATCGCGCCGAACAACTGGCGATCGACCGCGCCAAAGAGCTATTTGGCGCCGCTCACGCCAACGTTCAGCCCCATTCCGGCGCTCAAGCCAACTTTGCCGTTTTCCTAGCCTTGCTGAAGCCAGGAGACACCATTATGGGCATGGATCTCTCTCATGGGGGTCACCTCACCCACGGGTCTCCGGTGAACGTCTCGGGGAAATGGTTTAACGTCCAACATTACGGCGTCAGCCAAGCCAGCGAACAACTCGACTACGAAGACATTCGCCAACTGGCCCTCAAACACCGGCCCAAACTCCTCATCTGCGGCTACTCCGCCTATCCCCGAACCATCCATTTCGACAAATTCCGGGCCATCGCCGACGAAGTTGGGGCCTATCTCATGGCTGATATCGCCCACATTGCCGGCCTCGTCGCCAGTGGTCATCATCCCAACCCTCTCCCCCATTGTCACGTCGTCACCACCACCACCCACAAAACCCTACGTGGTCCTCGCGGCGGTCTAATTCTGACCCAAGATCCAGATTTGGGCAAAAAATTCGATAAAGCCGTCTTCCCCGGTAGCCAAGGCGGTCCCCTTGAACATGTCATCGCCGCGAAAGCCGTTGCCTTTGGCGAAGCCCTCAAACCTGACTTTAAAACCTATTCAGGTCAGGTGATTGCCAACGCCCAAGCCATGGCCGGACAATTGCAAGACCGGGGACTGAAAATCGTCTCAGATGGAACCGATAACCACCTGATGCTGGTGGATTTGCGATCGGTGAAGATGACCGGCAAACGGGCCGATGCCCTCGTCAGTGGGGTGAACATCACCGCCAACAAAAACACGGTCCCCTTTGATCCCGAATCTCCCTTTGTCACCAGTGGCTTGCGCTTAGGATCTCCGGCCATGACGACTCGCGGCATGGGTGTTGAGGAATTCAAAGAAATTGGTAATATTATCGCCGATCGCCTCCTCAACCCGGACGACGAGGCGATCGCCAACCAATGTCGTCAACGGGTAGCTACCCTCTGTGAGTCGTTCCCGCTGTATCCACATTTACGGATTCCGGTAGCGGCTATGGCGTAAATTAAGTATCCGCGATAACAGAGTTTCTGGGCAGTCCTCCTGGGCTGTCCTTTTTTTATTTCGATGGTGTTGACTCAAGGGGTTAAGCGTGGGTTTGGGAATTGCTGTAGTATCTGACTGCCTTGGCTTTGGGGACTTTTCCTGGCTTGGTGGGCAATCCTCCGTGGCAGAAGTTGACGCGATCGCGGTACACTAAGCCCCATTGCCCCACCCCTAACCCCACCCTTTGGCTTCAAGTCCAGATGCCACAACATCTGTATCATCTGTTTGCGTTCGTGATTTCCGCTGCCGTCGTTCTCATCACCACGCCCTGGGTGAAGGAACTCGGCTTACGGAGTGGACGAGTTGATCTGCCCAACGATCGCAAAGTTCACGATCGCCCCATGGTTCGCTTGGGGGGCGTTTCGATTTTCCTCGGTAGCTTGATTGCCTTGCTTCTGGTATGGAAACTCGGCGGCTTTATCGATACCCAAGGCAACTATCTCGATCCCGCCACAGAATACGAAATTTGGGGCGTCACCATCGGCGGCCTACTCTTCTTCATGATTGGCTTTGCCGACGATTTATTTAACTTATCGGCCATTACCCGTCTGCTGTTACAAATCCTCGTTGCCAGTGTGGCATGGTCTTTATGTGGTGTGAGTATTGATTTTCTCTCCATCCCCTTTGTTGGCTTAGTGGAGTTGCCCGGATTGGTGAGTTTACCCGTCACCGTCATTTGGTTAGTGGGGATGGCCAATGCCATCAACTGGATTGATGGCCTCGATGGATTGGCGGCGGGAGTTTCGGGAATTGCGGCCGTGGTGTTGTTGGTGGTGAGTTTATTTATGGAACAGCCAGCGGCGGCCCTGATTGCGGCGGCGTTAGCGGGAGGGGCTTTAGGCTTTCTGCGGTATAACTTTAACCCAGCCCAGATTTTTATGGGGGATGGTGGGTCCTATTATCTTGGCTTTACCTTAGCCGGGGTTGGGGCGATCGGTTTGGTTAAAAGTACGGCCCTGACTGCTGTTTTACTACCCTATATTATTCTGGCGGTTCCCATTTTTGATATGTCAGCGGTGATTCTCGATCGCCTCCGCAATGGAATTTCTCCCTTTGCGGCTGATAAGCGACATTTACACCATCGATTGCTGAATGCTGGATTGTCGCATCGCTTCACGGTTCTATTTATCTATGCCCTCACTCTCTGGGTGGGCGGCTTAGCCCTCGCTTTTGCTGGACTTCCTAGCGGCCAAGCCTATGCGTTGGCGGCCACCTCGTTATTGGGTTACACGGCTTGGAAAGCCTGGAAGTACGCCCGTTGATGTGAGTTTGAGGTGACATTAGCTAAGGTTAATCAATCGAGACAGTCACAGCCGCAACAGCGATGAGCATATCATCGTTTTTGTCCTCCAACTCCTGAATCGCTCGCCCCACCGTTACCATTCCTCCAGCTTCGAGATGTAGGGTTTTTTTGCCAAAGGGGAGAACCGCCAACACCTCTTCCTCTCGGACTTGTTCAGGATAGGGAACGGCGATCTGAACATCCACATACATCTCATTCGGATGCCCTAATCCCGCCACTTCCCACACGCCCGGTAAAGCATTGTGGGCGATCGCATTGCGGACGGCCCGGGTGGCGGCTACGGTGGGATCTTGTCCATGTTGATCGATCCCCATTCCCATTTCGATAATTAAACGTTTGCGGGCCATGACATTGCCTAAACTGTTTGCCTAAACTGTTGCGGTATTAGGACAGTTTAGCCCAAAGTTCCCGCCAAACTGGGCAATTTTGCCAGAAATGGGTCGAAGAAACCCTCCCCCCGATTTCGGTTGCACTCACTGGGCAAGTCCGCGAAGATTCCCTATCTTAGTAATAGATAGCCGCAGCGACAATAAAACAATTATGAACTCTTTACCTCACACTGGACGCGAAAAAACGGATAACCCCCTCTGGGATTATGTGCAATCTCTTTCCCCCGAGGCGATCGCCAAACTCTCCCAGCCGAACCCAGAAGTAGCCCAGGTGATGGAACGTTCGATCGCCGGAATGTTAGGAACGTTGCCCCCCGAAGGCTTCGATGTGGCCGTCACCACCTCGCGGGAGAACCTCAGCAAACTCCTGGTCTCGGCCATGATGAATGGCTATTTCCTCAACAGTGCCCATCAACGGATGGCCTTTGATCGCTCGCTGCAAGCCGTTCACACCGACGATGACCCCGATTCTCACCAGTAGCGTCATCTCAGTCAGCGGCCCTGGCCAACCCCCCCCAACAGATGGGTCAGGGCTGCCCTTGCAAAAACTGCTGAACCTCCTCGGCGGTGGGTTGGGCGGCGATCGCCCCTGGTTTCATGGCCGTTAATGCCCCCACCGCGCTGGCATATTTCATGACGTTGCGGGCGCTGGCTGGCTCATAAAGGGCATCCAGTCCCTGATTTTGAAGTTGGTGAAGGAAACCGGCGATAAAGCCATCTCCTGCCCCAGTTGTGTCTTGAACGGGGACGGAAAAGGCCTCGATGTCTCCAACGACATCACCGAAACAATAACCACAGCCGCGATCGCCCCGCGTAATAATCACCCGAGAGACATTGGGCAGTTGCGTGGCCACCTCCGTCACCGCCTGGGTGTTAAAGAGAAATTCCGCTTCCTCATCGGACAATTTGAGGAGATCCGCATCGGCGATGGCCTTGCGGATTGTTGCTTTGGCTGACTCCACATCGGGCCAAAACACCGGCCGCCAGTTCACATCAATTAAGACCTGAACCCCATGTTGACGGGCTAACTCTCGACAACGGGCGATCGCCTGATTAGACTCAGGATAGGCCATAGCCAAGGTTCCCATCACCAGGAACTCAGCCGACTCAAACAACGACTCAGGAATTTGTGTCCCATCGAGGCGGGTATCGGCAAACTCATGACTCGCGACATCGCCGAACCCCGCAAATTGGCGATCGCCCTCCTCGGTTCGCACAACGTATACTTGTCGTGTCGGGGCTTGAGGATGTCGCTGCATCCCCGATATCTCAACCCCAACCTCTTGTAACAGGTTCATTAGCTGATGTCCCGGTTCATCGTCACCGACACAGCCAATCAACCCCGCCGAGGTTCCCAACTTCACCAACCCACAGGCCACATTCGCCGGCGCGCCACCGGGGTAGGGCGTCCAAGACTCAACCGCCTCATAGGGTTTCCCGACTTGATCGGCTAAACAGTCAAAGAGGATTTCTCCGAGACAAAGAACGGTGGAAGGCATAGGGGAGAGGGAACAGGGAACAGGGAACAGGGAACAGGGGCGAAGAAGGTAAGAGGCAAGAGGTAAGAGGCAAGAGGTAATAGGGGCGCCTTCTTACGGCAAGATGCTATTTAGAATTTACTAACATGATGTTGATTATTTTTGACGGCAATTGTAACCTTTGTGTGACGTTGGTTCAACTCTTGGAAACCTTGGATCGCGGCGATCGCTTTCGCTATGTGCCGATGCAAGATGAAACCGTACTGTCTCAATTCGAGATTACCCCTCAGGGTTGCGAATTGGGCATGATTTTGTTGAATCCCGACAATCCCCAGGAACGTTGGCAGGGGAGTGAGGCGGCTGAAGAAATTGCGCGGCGACTCCCGGCGGGCGATCCGTTCCTCTGGGCTTATCGCAACTTACCCGGCCTGAAAAACCTAGGCGATGGCCTCTATGATCAAGTCCGGGATAATCGCTACGATTGGTTTGGCCGGCGAGAAACCACCTATGACTCTCAATATCCGCCGGATTTTAAGGCAGAGATGGCCGAATAACGACTCCAAATCCGTCGCCCCCAGCGATAGGCCAGGACAACATTGTGAGGAAATGCTAGGGCCAGCAGATTCAGCCCCAGACAGAGACTGGCGAGACTCAGCAGAATGAAGGTGGGGGCCTGGACGACACCGACGGCAAACCACGTCCAAACATGGAGAATCATCGTTACGGCAAAAATCATCGCCATAGCGGCGGATAACAGCCTCATTTGCCGGGGTTTACGGGTGGCAACGAGGACCAACGTGGTTAGGGTCGCCAGGAGGTTACTAGGAACCAGGAAGGCGCAGATGCCTAAACAATGGAGGCGGGAGAGTTCGGCGAGATGGCTAAGGATATGGGTAAAATCGAGCATATTGACCCTGTTGATGTTCAGTCTTGGAGATTGAGTGGTCGTGGTGATGGGGTTGTGATGTATCTTGTGCAGGGTCTATTGTATCGATTCTGGGAGAGTATGGGAGAGACGACGCTCGTTCGTTGCCCAATTGCTAAACTATGCCCATTTATGTCTATTGGGGAGAGGATGATTTTGCCTGCGATCGCGCGGTACAACGGGTACGCGATCGCAGCCTCGATCCGGCTTGGGGATCGTTCAACTTCGACAAAATCCCCGCTGATACCCCCGACGCGACGATTCAAGGCTTAAACCAGGCCATGACTCCTCCGTTTGGTGGTGGTCAACGGGTGGTTTGGCTAGTCAACAGTCCAATTTTACAACAGTGTTCTCAAGAGATTCAGAAAAACTTAGAACGCACCTTACCGCAACTTCCGGAAACTTCGGTGTTGCTATTGACGAGTCGCAAAAAACCTGATCAGCGACTTAAGTCAACAAAACTTCTAAAAAAGCTGGCAGAGTTTCAAGAATTTTCGCCAATTCCTCCCTGGAAAACTGAACTGCTGATTCGTCGGGTTCAGCAAGTCGCCAGTAGCCTCGATGTTTCGGTTTCACCAGCGGCGGCGGAACGGTTGGCGGAGGCGGTGGGGAACAATACTCGTCAGTTGTTTACTGAACTCGAAAAGCTGAAACTGTTTGGAAGTTCAAATTCCGAGTCGAGTCGAGTGGAGGTTGAAGCCGTCAATGAACTGGTGACAACAACAACTCAAAATAGCTTGCAACTGGCGAAAACGATTCTTCGGGGGGATACGGCGGCGGCGTTAGGGTTGGTGGCGGATTTAATTGCCCGCAATGATGTTCCTATCGTGATTTCAGCAACGTTAATCGGGCAATTTCGCACCTGGCTTTGGGTGAAATTGATGATAGACTCACGGGAACGGGATGAAAAGGCGATCGCCCAAGCGGCGGAGGTGGGAAACCCCAAACGCATTTACTTTCTGCGTCAAGAGGTGAGTCGCATTTCTCTGAGACAATTACAACAAACCTTGCCAATTCTCTTGCAATTAGAGACGCAATTGAAAAGCGGAGGGGATGCGATCGCCACCCTGCAAATGAAAGTTATCGAATTGTGCAGTGTTTGTCGGAGATAGACTTTTGCCTACACTACATTAGCCCACCCTATATTATTGCGTTCCTAACTGTTCCTGGGCATAGTTAAGATTTTGACGATATTCCAACGCCTTCTGACGGGCTAAATCACTCTGTTCATGACTCTCCGGAACATCCTCCATTCCAGTTATAGCCGCGTTCCAAGCATCAACCACCTCTTGCCACTCTTCAGCCGTTTGTGCTGTTTGGGTTAGATTTGATGCTTTAATCGCTTGGTTAACGGCATCGCGGAAGGGATAACTGGGTGTAGTCGATGTAACGTTAACCTCAGGATGGGGACTCGACTCTGAGGGGAAGAATAAGGCTTGTAACGTATCTTGATGGGCAAACAATAGGCTACCTGACACTCCCAAAATACCGCAGCTTAATACGATAACAATTGCTGGAAATGCTTTGGAGGTAGATGTGGCGATCAAAGTTGCCAGTTTAGCCCTTTTTTGACGTTCAACTAAACGTTTAAGTTGCGGCTTGAATCGATTTGACCAGAGGTCTTGAATATGGTAGATGTAAGTGGTAATAAGTAAAGCAATTAAACCCCAGAAAATCCAATAATGAATGATAGCTTCGTAGTCTCTATTTGGATAGCCCCTTGAAAAATAGGTTGCTGTCTGTGGACCCTCAAAAAGTTGGTAAAAACTGACCATCTTGACAGCTAGAATCCGTCCTGATAATCCCCCCGCACAGGAGTAAATATCAGTATTTATATTAGTGGTATCCGAACAAACTGCAAAGCTAATTAGGGGAATTGCCGACAACAAAATTAAGGTCGTCATCCCCATCACAAGAGTGCCTTTATATCCTTCCGCCACGCTGAACCGATTAGGCTGTAAAAGCCTGTGAGTTCTAGGTTTTGGTTGACGCCAATAAAACCAAAATGCCTGGTAAAACAGGGATAAAAATAGACTACAGAAGCTAATTAAAAAGATTCCCACCAAGACGAAAACAATGGCGATCGCCAACCCGCCCTCAAGCCAGGTCAGAAGATAAGCAATCACTAAAGAGCCGACACCGATGACACTAACGAAGGTGAGGGGAAACCCGATTAAGGTGAGGAATAAGGCTCTAAAAAACGAGGTGTAGCGAGGTTTAAAGAGTTTGGGAACCGGTTGATCTGGATTTGAATTAGCTGAGTCAGCTTTCGACTTAGAAACTGTCTCAGAAACTGTCTCAGAAACTGTCTCAGAAATAGCAACCGTTGAGGGGAGTGCTGGTGGGTTGCGTTTGAGAGCCGTCTTAGTGCGGCGGGGAGTTTTGGATGTGGCGTTACCCCGGTTAGACGGCATTAAGGATAACTGGTGTTTCCAGAGGGGATCTGAGGCTCCGGGATGGATAGCGATGATGCGAACAACCTCAAGTGACTTAAGGTTGAGTTTTCGGAGAATTTTGTGCAGGCGGGGCAAAATCCAGCGGCGATCGCCAGATTCATCGATTAAAATAACAACTCGCAGACAGGTTCCCGATTTAGAGACATCTGTCTTAATCACGTCCTTTTTAAAGACAGAATTAAGGATTGCTGCGATCGCCCGTTCGTCTCCGGCTTGAGCTTGTGCCAACAGACTGGACATAGCTGGATTGAGATGAATGTTAGTTACTCACAGTATACCGAATTGGTCTCATATTACCACAGGGTTTTAAATAAAGTTTGAAAACGAAAACCCAATCCGTGACCCCATATGTGAACTTTTGTGAATCATCCATTCGGCGCTATACTAGCTTGCACGTCTAAGGGAACTTGACGGTTTTAACCCATGCCGCAATGAGAATGCTGAGATTGATGTCACCACTGCGATTTTTTTCTAAACGACTGGCTGTCGCTGCAAGCCTATCCTTTCTCTTACTCAGTGGCTGTGGCGGAAATGCCTCGAACGAAAATACTCCCGTAGCCAATGGGGATAATCCACCCGAAACATCGCTCAGCAAGTATACCGCAGCGGTTTGGGAGATTGAACGACAACGACAAGCCACCTATCGGGTTCTCGCCGAAAATGTCCCGGATAGTGAACAAGCCGCTTTTGCTGAGGTTCGTTGCAATCAACCGGATACAATTCGTGGCTTTTCACGAACCCTGCGGCAAGAAATTGTCAACTACTGCGATCGCGTGGCTGAGATGATTCAAGCTGAGAACTTAACGGTTGAGGAGTTTAATCAGATTCGCACTCAATTTAACGAAGATCCCATCATCAAAAATCAAGTCATGGAACAGTTGGCTCAGATTCAAGAACAAGACAGAATGAATAACTAAGACTTAGCAAAATTTTAGCAAAATGGCTGGTAAATGGGGCTTCTGGATCTACGGTGAGGTTTGTTGCAGGGTATACAAAATTGTAGGGGCGAAAAATTTTTCGCCCCTACTACTAAACCCAGAAGACCCTGGCAAATCATGAGTTTTAATTTACCATTTCTTACCATTTTAATACCGGCGAACCGAGCGATCAACGCAAGTCGAATAGGCATCAATTCCACCTTCAACGTTGAGGACATTTTTAAATCCCTGAGCCTGTAACCATTGACAGGTGTACGCCGAGCGAATCCCGTGGTGACATAAAACGAGGGTTTCGACCTCAGGATCGAAGATATCTAAGATTTTAGGAATCCACTCCTGAGAGCGACTCAAGGGTAGGTTTTCGAAGCCATCAATCGCGGCGATCGCAACCTCTTCGGGTTCCCGAACATCAATCAACTGGAGAGGGTTTGTCTCCGACGCCAATCGTTGCGCCAGGTCATTGACATCAATTGATTTAACAGACTCAACCATTGTTTTATTCGAGGATGTTTGATTCAAGGATTTCGAGAATATCGCCAGGCAACACAAAACCTAATTTTTAACAAAATTAGGTTTAAAAATAATTCAGTATTTCTTATTTTTTAAAGAAGTCTTGGAGAGATTCTCCTAAACTTTCAACAAGAGATGAATCTGAGGATGACTCTGAAAACTCTTGAGCCTCAATCTCTTTAACTGTAGCCTCGGGCAAACCCAGCATATCACGAAGTTTCTGATAGGCAGTTGCCTCCTCTTCATTAATTTTGGGCTCATCAGGCGTCCGGGAACTAGAGGCAATCACCTCATAGCCTAATCGCAAGACTAATTCTCGTTCCTCGTCGCTCTGCAACTTGGGAACCAAATCTTCGAGGGGGATGTTTTGAATACAATAGGCTTGTAAATCTTCTCGCAACTTGTCTTGTTGTTCAGGGCTTTTGGCAAACAGTTCGCTGAAGCGCGTGAGCATGACATCAACTTCAGTTTGAGCTAATTCTCCATCCGCCCAGGCCATGGCGGCAACAATCCGCAGCAAGTTCATTTGACGGGGAGAAATCGGTGGGGGAGCAGGGGGTTGAATAGGCATGATGAGGGAATAGGGAACAGGGAATAGGGAACTGTCAAGACGTTAACACGCGATCGCCGTGGTGCTACCGTAGCAGTAAAAAAAGTTTAGGGTTGTTGGGCGAGCCAAGCCTCAATCCCGTCCGCAAGAGAGATGGCCAGCCGTTGCTGTTGTTGCTCGTCCATAATCCACTCATACTCATTGGGATTAATCAGGAACCCTAACTCCAATAATACCGCTGGCGCAATCTGAGGACGAGTGAGGGCAAAATTCGCCCAAAACACCCCATACTCGGGGCGGTTGAGGTCTTCGACGAGATGACGGTAGAGAAACACCGCTAAATCCTGAGCCTGGGGGTGATACCAAAAGGTGCCGATACCGGCGGTATTCTCGGCATCGCCACTATCGGGGAGGGCATTGTAATGGATACTCAACGCCAGAGTGGGTTCAGCCTTCTGAATCATGTCCATACGCTCGCGCAGGCCGAGATCCACATCCGTCTCTCGGGAGAGAATCACCGTGGCCCCGCGACGTTCTAGCTCATCGCGCAGCAGTAAACTGACCGTCAGGGCGGGTTCCTTTTCCCGAACTGGGGTGGGGCTAGAGGCGCCGAAGTCTTCGGGGCCACCATGACCGGGATCGATAAAAATGCGGGTTCCGGCTAGGGGTTGACTCCGGTTGAGTTGAGGGGGATGTCGGAGACTGAGAATTAGGGTGGTGTTGTCGTAGCGTAGGTCATAGCCCCATTGCTGGGCTGAGTTCATCTCAAAGGTATATTGAACGCGATCGCCGTCTAAGGCTTGCCAAGTCATGCCCTGAATCGCGGGATTAGCGTTAAAGGCAATTAAATCCGTTTGGGCGGTGGTGTTGTGTAGCGTGAGTCGGAACTGGCGGCCCTCTTGCTGCACCTGAGGGGGAACCCGAGAACTGAGGGGAAAATAAATCTCCGTGCGATCGCCCCGTTGGCGGCTACTAATACTACGAATCACCGCCTGGGGAGGCTGTCCCGCCTCCTGAATGTCCACTTCATCTCGATGCACCCAAACCCCATAATCGAGGCGAAGCCAGTCCCCTTCGCTCCCAGTAATCGCCGCTTGGACTCCTTCAGGAATGGGAGTCAAACGGGAATAGCTCGTTCCCGGGCCGGTTCGCGAGACGGCTTCTCGGTTGATAATCCGCGCCACCGGCACAGGACTGACTAAGGCCGGGCGAATCTCAACAGCTCCTGAAGCGGTTTCTCGTAGGCGGCGATCGCCCCGCCGCAGTTCAAAAACAGGCTGTCCTAGGCGGCCAGTTGCCTGAAAACGATGACAACCTTGATAACGAGTTGCCGTAGCGGTTTGAGGCTGATTTTGCCCCGTCAGAACCGCCGCGTTTCCCGGTAACTCACTGCCATGGCTGACCCGAAGCAGGGGAATTTGACGGCCGCCAAGGGTGACCGAGGCGTTAAAATCAGCCCCTGGGGCTAAGGCACTAAAACAGACTAATTCCCCCACCGCTCGGGTAATATCAACGGCTGGTTCTAGGGACCCTTGGGCAAAGCCAAAGCCATCCTCGGGGAAATTAGGCACCACTGAGAGGCGGATAATGCGACGTTGTACCCGGCGATCGCCCACTTGCACCTCGATGACATTTTCCCCCATCTCCAAAGGAACACTGGGGGCAAAATGTCCAGCGGGGGAGCGGTTAATGGCATTACCATTGATCAACACCCGTTGGTTGGGGTCAGCCGTGCCGATAATGAAGATGCGATCGGCAACAGTTTCGTGGTTATCCGGCGGATAGGACAGATGCAACGATCCATCCGCCTGAGCCGGAGCGGTGAGCGTTAAACTCGCCAACGCCGGAAAAACCCAGGCCACTGCCGGGAGAGAAGCCATCATGTGGGGACATCGCGAGTCAGGAAATAGGGGCATTATCCAACGTTCAACCAGGGATCTAGAAGTGACCTCGTTCTACTTTAAACCGCAGTTGGATCAGCGTCGACTCAAGGGTCTCGATAATCTCATGCAGTTGACGTAAATCGGCTTTCGCTGGCGCAACTGGGGTAGCTCCATTGCGCCCACCATGATTTTCGCTTCCCTCCTCGTCATAGGTTTGCGCCTGAGATTCGAGTTGGCGGGCTAAATCCGGCACGCGCAAAATGGCGGCACTACTGCTGGCTCCTTTGAGTTTATGGGCGAGTTGATATAACCGTTGCCAATCCTGTTGTTCCAACGCCGTTTTGATCCCATCTAGGGAGTCGAGCGCGTCATCGGAGAAGGTTTCTAGTAATTCCTGTTGAAATTCGCGATCGCCGCCGGTAATGGCCGCCATCTGTTGCGCGTCAATGACGGCCAGATCCATTGATTCTGGAGATGGCTCTGGAGATGGCTCTGGAAATGGCTCTGGAAATGGCTCTGGAGATAACTCTGGAGATGGCTCTGGAGATAACTCTGGAGATAACTCTGGAGAGATGGCCGGCTCGGGGAGAGACTCAACTGAGGATTCCTCCGTCGGACCCTCGGCCGTGGGGTCAGCAGGGGGTAAAGACTGCTCCAACCAAAACTCTAAACGCTCAGCTAACCGTTTTCGTTTCACGGGTTTAGTGATGTAGTCGTCCATTCCCGCCGCGAGACATTTGTCTCGTTCTCCGTCTAAGGCATGGGCCGTCATGGCAATAATCGGTAGGCGATCGCCATACTCTTGGCGAATACGACGGCTGGTTTCGTAGCCATCGAGAACCGGCATTTGACAATCCATCAAAATGATGTTAAAGGATTCTTGCGCTAGGCGATCAAGGGCCAGTTGTCCATTGTCGGCACAGACCACCTCCTCATAGCCCATCAGCTTGAGTTGGTTGCGAACCACTTTTTGATTGACGGGCGTGTCTTCAACCACCAAGATTCTGACCGAGCGTAGTCCTGAGCGGGCCTGAGCGGCGACAGCGGCGAGGTCTAAAGAGTGTGGCTCCGGCTCAACGGTCTCGCTCACTCCAGGAGCGGCGGGCTTGAGACGAGCGGTAAACCAAAACGTGGACCCCTGGCCCCATTGACTGTCCACGCCAATCTCGCCCCCCATCAACTGAGTTAATTGTTTACAAATGGCCAAGCCCAAGCCTGTGCCACCATATTGACGCGTGGTGGAGGCATCGACCTGAGAGAACGATTGAAAGAGTTTATGTTGATGTTCCGGGGCGATGCCAATGCCGGTATCTTTAACGCTAAAGCGGATGAGGAGAGAGTCTGAGGGAGATTGGGAGTCATGGCGCTCGCAGCGGCCCGCTCGCAGCGTAATCGACCCCTGAGCCGTAAACTTAATGGCATTACCGGCCAAATTGATAAAAATCTGTCGTAACCGGGTGGGATCGCCCTTAACATAGGCGGGAATGGTCTCATCGAGGACAACCCGGAGTTCGAGGCCCTTACTCTCGGCTTTGGCGTAGAGTAAGCGCGTCACGTCGGTCATACAGGCTTTGAGATTAAAGGGGATGGATTCGAGTTCCATGCGCCCAGCTTCGAGTTTCGAGAAATCCAGGATATCGTTGACGATCGCCAGGAGACTTTCGCCACTACTGCGGATAGTTTGCAGGAAATCGCGCTGTTCTGGGGTCAGTTGGCTCACCAACAGTAAATCTGTCATCCCAATCACGCCATTCATGGGCGTGCGAATCTCATGGCTCATATTGGCCAAAAACTCACTTTTCGCCACGGTCGCCGCTTCAGCGGCGGTCAGAGCCTGACGTAGTTCAGCGGTGCGCTCTTCGACGCGATGAGCTAAGCGAACCGAAGACTGTTTGAGTTTACGATTGGCCCGGCGCAATTCCGAGAGATGATGACTGTTGACGATGACAATCGAGGTGGTGGACAGGGCTAAACTGGGGAGAACCAGGGGGGTGAGCCAGCCTTGGAGAAAGCTCATATAGGCGATGATCCCCAGGCTTGTGACTCCAGTTGTGATGGTGATGAATGCAGCCAAGAGTCCCAGGTTGTAGCCCCGCGATCGCGCCCAGAACAAGAGTTTCCCGGTCATCACCGCTCCGAGTCCTGACCACAGCAGAATCCACAGCCAAATGGCCTTGCGATGCCAGAGACGCAACAGAGGGCGACCGTCGAGAGCCGCTGATAGGGTTTGGCTGACGATATTGGCATGAACCACCGCCCCCGGCATTTGGGGAGGGTCTTGGCTGAGGTTGCTGCTGTAGGGGGTGTAAAAGAAATCGTTGAGGCTCGGGGCCAGCGGACCAATAATGACGACGCGATCGCGAAATTGCTCCGGCTCAACGCTTCCCGACAACACCTCACTGAGGGTGACGGTTTCAAAGACCTGACTTTTGTAATTCAGGGGAATTTGATAGCCGCCAATTTCCTCGGAGAAGTAATCACCCACCTCCGGCGTAATCGGCACAAAACGAGCCTGGCCGAGACCTAAGTGCATCTGGTCGGCATCGAGCATTTCCAGGGAAATTCCTTGTTGTTCGAGGTAGTGCAGGGCCAACATAATGCCTAACCCAAGCCGTGATACCCCTTGAGAATCCTCTGCCGAGAGAATGGCCCGACGAATCTTGCCATCAGCATCGGGTAAGAGATCCGAGATTCCCACCTGTCCTAATTCCTGTAACGTCGGCGGGGGGGCCACCGTATGTCCAATCAACTTCTCGACCCCAAAGAGATTCGGTGTCGTCTGAAAAATCTCGACGAGTTCGTCATGGCCCGGTTCAACCGGGAGATCTCGATATAAATCCAGACCAATCGCGGCGGGATCTCCTTGGCGGATTTGGTCTAACAACTCTCCCAAAACCGCATCGGGCATCGGCCATTGTCCCACGGCCACAATATCGGGTTCATCAATCGCCACAATGAGCAGTCGAGAATCGATCGGTTCGGAAGGGCGTAAGCGAAACAGTTGATCCCGAACCGTCCATTCCCAGGGGCGAAACAGACCCCAGACTTGCCCGAAGACAAAAATGGCCGCAACCAAAGCTGGGGTCATTAGGACAAATCGCCACCGCCATAGCTTGACCCGAACCCGCCGTCGCTTGAGTTTGGCGTATCGAGATCCCATAAACGATTTTCGTGTAAGCCTTCTGTTTAGCTGGACATTTCCGTGATGCTCGTCCTCCCCTTAATAGTGTAGAACACAGGGTTTCCCGAGGGAGATCGGGATCGCCTGCGCTCTTGGGTTGGTATTGCGAAGCCCTGAGGGATATCCACAGGGATGTCAACGATGACGGTGGGCTAATCGAGGTTCAATGACTGTTGACTGAGATCTTCTAAGCCAACGGAGGTCAAGAGTTCGCTCCAGTTTTCAGCAATGATTTCATTGTCGGGTTGTCCTTGCTGGGCGTTGGCCAGGGTCGACAGGGCATCATACCAAATGCCATATTCTCCATAAATTTCGGCGACGTCGAGGGCGGTTTCAGCGGCTTCGAGTTTTTCAGCTAGGGCGTCTTCGAGGGGTAAACGATAGACGGTTCCTTCGATCGTCGGATTATTGGGATCGAGGGCTGAAACACAATGGACTTCAAAGTACCAGGAGTAATCTTCTCCGAGGGCAAGTTCAGAATGCTCGTCGGGAAGGGTGATCTGAACGATTCCTCCCGCTTCAGGTAAGTCGACTTCGGTGCGGTAATGATGTTCACCACGACTATCTTGAAGGGTAAAAGAGGCAGTTTTTGCTGTTGTTTGAGGAAGGGAAACAAAGAATGATGGCCGCCCCGAAACGGTTAAAACTCGTTCAAAGTTCGGAAGAATCGGCCGGATCGCCTCTAAGTTTTCTTGCCCTACCAGACATTGACCATTGCTACGACTGGCGCCACCACCGGTTTGAGTTCTTGGAGTTCCAGCAACACCTTCAGGAGTACTGAAGGTGACGGCTAAAACGGAGGGAGCCGCCATTCCCAGAACGGTGCTAAGAGATAGGGTGGCTAAAAGGTAACGGGACAATTGTGAAATAGACTTCATAATTTCGCCTCGGGTTTGTGTGCTTGTCGGTACTCTTCCTCATTAACATATTAGCCGCTCCTTTGGCTAAAGTTACGCTAAAACCGTAAAGTCTTGGTGAAGACTTTATGAATCTTGTCTAAGTTGCGCGATCGCAGACCCTCATTGAGAGACGATCTATAACCAATTGCCCACTAAGATAAAGGCTGACCAGAAAAAGGGGCGTTGATAGTCGGGTTGTCGTAGTAGGGAAAGTTGGGCTTGTTGCAGGGCTTTGGCTTTGCTCATCCCCGGTTGGGCCAGTTGGTGGTAAAACTCAGCCATCAGGTCGGCGGTGGCTTGATCGCGCACGGCCCAGAGGGTGGCTAGGGTCGATCGCGCCCCACTGCGAACGGCTAGGCCAGCCAGTCCTAAGAGGGCGCGATCGTCGCCCATCGCGGTTTGACAGGCACTGAGGACTAGCAATTCTAAAGCCCCAAATCGCTGTTCGTCCCGTCGTTGCAGGAGTTGTCCCAATTCGTTGACGTTGAGGGAACCGTTCCAGGTCAGAATAAAGGTCTCTTCGGCGTTGGAACTAAATTGGCCGTGGGTGGCTAGGTGCAAGACGGGACTATCGGTGCGACTGAGGGCATCCCGTGTGGCGTCAATGGTAAAGGATTTATTGAGACGGACGTCGGTGTCAATGCTGCTGCCAATGCGGCGAATTTCCGATTCTACGCCGGGTAGGGCGGCGAATCCGTCACGGGCTTCACTTAAGCCGCCGACGACGGCTTGAAGGCGGCTATTGTCGAGGGGACGGGGTTCGAGGAGTTGCAGTCCGGGGGCGATCGCCAGGCTGTATTGTTCAATGAGATAGCGATCGCCGTCATGTAACACCGCCATCGGCAGGTTACGCAATTCTCCATCGAGGACAAACACTAAGGTCTCGATTTGGGCCTGTTGTAAGTCGGCTTGGACCGGGCGAATCAGCCAGTCATAGAGTTGTTGATACAGTTGCAGTTGTTCACTGCGGGAAAACGAAAGACTCAGGGACTGACGAAAGCGGCTTAGAATCTGTTGAAACTGCTCCTGACTGATGGCGGTACTGGTGTGACGCAGGGGTTGTCCTGGAATGCCGAGAATGACCTCTAGGCGATCGCTCAAAATAATCGGATACAGCGCCGCTGCGTGAGGGTCGACGGTTTCAATTTGCGTCGGACGGGCCTCTAAACAGGCTTCGCGGAAAAAGTTTTCCAATTCCGCCACTTGCAGAGCGTCAATGGTATCTCGGGCCTGTCTGAGTTGAGCTTGACTGGGGTTGTCTTGCAATAACAAACTCACTAAGGAGCGATAGACGGGTTCGACGGTATCTCGGAACGACAGACGCACCTCGGGGTTAATGGCCACTAAGTCTTGCCCGAGTTCATCGAGGGCTGCGACGGCGCGACTGTAGGCCGTAATGGCTAAATCACGCTCCCCGTCTTGTGCATATAACTGACCCAATTGGGCCTGCCAACGGGCAATTAAGTCGGTCGCATTGCCCAACGGTGCGGCAATTTGGAGGGCCTGTTGGCTCAGGGCGATCGCCTCGCGTCGTTGTCCCTGTTGTTCATACACTTGTGCCAATTGCCCGAGGGCTAAGGCTTCGGCTCGCCCATCTTGCAAGGCTCGGGCTTGCTCAATGGCCGCGGCCAACAAGTCGGCTAAGGCCCGACGTTCGTCTGGAGGGGCGATTTGAGCATAGTTTTCCACGAAATGAACCCGAGCATAAATGCCACGGCGACTGGGGGGAAGCTGAGCCAGTTGGGGTTGAAGTTGTTGAAGTTGTTGGGCGGCTTGTTCAGATTGGCCTGTTTGCAGCAACAGACTAGCCTGTTCCAATTCGGCGGTGATGCGATCTAAGGGGGTTCTGGCTTCGCTGGCGGCTTGCTGATAGAGAGCTTGGGCTTGCGGGATGTCGTCTAAGGCCCGATAACTGTTGGCTAAGGCCCGCAGAATTAAACTGGTTTGAGGCAGAGTCTCGGATTGGGCTAATTCTAGGGCTTGATGTAAGAGTTGTTGTGAGGCTTGAACGTTACCCACCACTTGTTGGGCAATGGCTAAGTCGGTTAGAGCTGAGGCTCGTAATTGGGGACTGGTTTGAGAGGGGTCTAAAGCGTCAAGTTGGGCGGTAATTTCTTCGAGTTGTTGTTGGGAGCGGCGGTAGAGGCCCAGACTTTGTAGGGCAATGGATTGATTGGTGAGTGCGCCTAATTCCCCGAGGCGATCGCCCCCGAGTTGATAGAGGTCAGCCGCCTGTTCCCAGCTATCGAGGGCGCTTTGAGCGTCACCGCTGGCCAGTTGAATTTG
Source organism: Phormidium lacuna HE10JO (assembly GCA_900149785.2). Classification (GTDB taxonomy): domain Bacteria; phylum Cyanobacteriota; class Cyanobacteriia; order Cyanobacteriales; family Geitlerinemataceae; genus Sodalinema; species Sodalinema lacuna_A. Next base: position 66,953 of record FSSI02000020.1, read on the forward strand.
CCCCTGGGTTAAGCGGGCCTGGGCTTCTACGACGCTGCGATGGGGAGACTCATCAGCTTCGAGAAGGGTGAAGGCTTGGCTGATGGTGCTTTGGGCGGGTAAAAGCTGTCCGAGTTGGTAGAGGGCTAGGGCCTGATAGGTGAGGCTACCGGCTTGGGAGAGGCGATCGCCGCTGCGGCCAAAGCCAGCGGCGGCGGCTGCAAATTGGTCGGCGGCGGCCTGGAAATGGCCGGCGTTGAGGTGCGATCGCCCTTGTTGTTCTCGGGCATAGGCATCGCTGTGACTCATCTCGATGGAGGTCGCCACGGGGGTCGCACTTCCCCGAGAAAGACCGAGGGAAAGGGACAGTCCCAGGAGAAAACAGACACTGAGGACGAGACTAAAACTGCGACGATACCAGGAATGAGTGAGTTTTAAACGGGTCATGGGATTTTGAGGGGTTAAAAATTGGATCTAAATAACCATAAATAAAAGACTTGTTTGCTCTATTTAAACATCTTTTATTTTGTGTTTATTTGTATTATCTTTTGACTCACCCTAAAAATAATGAATAACCCAAGGAATAACCTAAGGAATAACCTAGGGACAGGTTGAGCTTAGATCAACCGGGTTGACGGGACGAGGAGAGAACAACACCACTGTTCCATCGTCTTGATGTCGCCACGTTGTCGCTTCTACTGTTGGGGAGGTTGAGGTGACCGCAGAAACTGCCATCGACGGTGTCCCTAGAAGCGTTCGCCAATCTCGGCGATCGCTCCAACTGACGCTTCCAGGTAAGCCATCACTGGGGTTATCCGGCAGGCCTCCTCGTCCCGTAATCATAAACGTATTGCCGTCACTGACAGCGCACCCTGAGGCAATTTGACGAGTTGGATCAAGAGGACGTTCTGTTAATTCCACCAGGCCAGTCGTGGCTTCCGCTTCGGGAGTTTGAATCGTTACCGTACCATCGATGCCAAATTGAGAACTTGCCGTAATTTGGCTATCTTGTCCTAAGAATAACCCCTGAGTGGCAACTTGGATATTGCCACCGGAGCCTTGAAAGGCGTTGGCGTCAATACTGCTGTCATCGAGGAGGGCGATCGCCCCGAGTTGCAGGTTGATATTCCCACCATCGCCGCCAGCGGTGGCGGCGGTTCCTGCCCGCGTTGAGAGTTCACTGGTTTGACGTAAAATCGCCACATTGCCTAAGTTAATGTTGAGGTTTCCTCCTTGACCTAAAACACTGGTGGCGGCAATTCGACCATTATTAACCGTCAATTGTTGTCCCTGCAATTCCACATCACCGGCATTGCCTTGTCCTAGAGAACTCACTGATACTTGAGCCTCAGCATCAAGCGTGAGGTCTCTAAAGGTTAGGCGCACATTTCCGCCTGCACCATCCACCGTTGAAGCACCAATTTCAGCATGATTCAAGATATCAATGCGATCGGCGATGATCTCCAAATTGCCGGCGGCTCCCGTTCCCCGACCCCGTACAGCAATTTCGGCCCCATCCCGCAATCGCAGCCATGGGGTAATCACCTGAAGATTTCCCGCCTCGCCGGCTCCCCGAGACTCGGCAAACAGGGCGCTTGGCTCACGGATACCGCGAGCGGAGAGTGTCTCGCCGGCAATGTCCACAAATTCACCCGCACGAATGCTTAAGCGTCCAGCGGCTCCAGCTCCGGCGGTGGCGGCTGAAATGCGGGCGCCGTTATTGAGGGTCAGGCGTTGCGTCTCAATTTCTAAGGAACCGGCTCCGGCGGTTCCTTGTTGTCCGGCGACTTCGAGTAGAGAGGAGGTGGTGAAAATGCCGCTGAGCCAGACATTGTCATCGCTGCTTTGGCCCAAGTGAATCGAGTCGGTGGCATGAATGCGTAGATTTCCCCCGTCTCCGGCACTACTGGAGGCGGCTGAAATTTGCATTCCGCCACGGGCCTCTAACTCTCGGGTTTCAATGGATAGATTGCCGGCATTCCCTTGTCCTAGGGTGGAGGAAAAGAGTCCTCCAGGGATAATCGCTCCGGCGGGAGTACGTTGCATGTTGATGCGATCGGCGATGACATCGAGATTGCCACTGGGAGCGGTTCCGGTAGCACTGGAGGCGGTGCTGACGATGCCTCCGTTTTGGACTTGGAGATGGTCAACCCCCAGGCGAATATTGCCAGACTGGCCGGCGGCGGTGGTTCCGCTTATAAGTAGGGAGCGATCGGCGAGACGAAATTGCTCGGCGTTGATCTCGATGTCTCCCCCTGGGCCTTGGTTCAAGGCGGTGGTCAGGATGACTGAGCCTTGGCTGATATCCACGGCGGCCCCACTTACGAGTACGTCTCCGGCAGAGCCGCTGCCAAAGCTCAGAGCATAGATGCCATCTTGGGCTTGAGTGGGGTCAAAGGTCCCATTGAGCAGTTGTGCTAACAAGACTCCCGGTTGGGTTCCTTGGATGTGAATGCGATCGCCGCTGAGGGTAATGTCACCGCCGGCCCCGGCGCCAAAACTGGAACTGGAGATGAAGGCGCGATCGCTCACCTGGATGTCTCGGACCGTTATGCGAATCCCCTGGCCATCGATGGGGCCAAAGGTATCGGCCCGTAAACTGGCCCCTTGACTCATCAGTAGGCGATCGCCATACAAGTCAATGGCACCGCCCCCCAACCCACTACTACTCACCGTTGCCCCCTGGGACAGATCCAACGTTGCGCCAGTCGAGGCTGAGTCGAGGTTGAGAACTAAGCCCAGACCGGGTTCCAGACCCCATTGCGGTTGCCAAGTAATTTGACTATTCTCGCCGAAACTCCCCAAAATCACCTGTCCGCCAAAGCTACTGAGGTTGCCCGATTCTAGGTGAATATCTCCGCCAAACAGGGCTAGGGTTTGGCCCGGGGCAACGGTCAGCCCTGGGGGGTTAACCAGTGGTAGAGGAGCATCTAGGCTGGGAATGAGAGAACTGCTCGCGAGGGATTGATTGCGAATGGGGGCGGGATTGTTGCCAAATTGCAGGCCAACTGGGACGCTAACGGTCAACAGGGGCTGATCGCCGAAGGGGGAGACGGCGTTGTATTGACGACCATCCTCAAAGAGAAGACCCTCGGCGGTGCTGGCCATGAAAGAACCGCCAAGTTGCAGTTGAGCGGTTTCCCCGAACTCGATGCCATTGGGATTGAGGAAAATGAGACTGGCTTGATGGTTTGCCCGGATTAGACCATCAATTTGCGAGGCTTGGTTGCCGGTGATGCGGGTGATGATGCGCTCAACACTGGCGGGGTTATTGAAGTGGGCTTCCCAATTGCTGGGGAGGTCAAAGTGATCAAAGCTATGAAAGAGGTTGGTTCCGGCACGGGTTCCCCCGTCGATGGTCAGTTGTCTGCCGTCGGTGGTGACGCGGGAGGTCTCCGGTAGCGTCGCGTCTGGGGTGATTTGCGCGACGCTGCTGTCAGCGATCGCCAGGACGAGGGTCAGCAGAACCGCTGAGGAGGAAAGGGTTGAGGTGAGGGGGATGGCCCGACCAACGATCTGCTTGCTCATCTTCGTTTGACCTGATCTCGGTGATAATTGCTACTGACGATTGAGCCAAATACCTCGCAACCCGGCCTCAATGGCACCTTCAACGTCTTCTCGGTAACTGTCGCCAATATGCCAGGCGGCGGCTGGGGGACAGTCATGGGCGGCTAAGGCGCAAGTCCAGATCTGGGATTTGGGTTTGGCTGCCCCGACTCGGGTGGAAACGGTGACGGAGGTAAAAAATTGGCTGAGGTTGAGGCAGTCTAGGACGCTATACAGCCGTGAGTCGAAGTTGGAGACTACTCCGAGTTCAATGCCTTGCTGTTGCCAATAGGTGAGGGTGGGTACGACATCGGGATAGATCACCCAGGGATCGGCGCTGGCGAAGTAGGCAAACAGATGCTTGAAAAAGCCTTCAAAGTCAGAGAATTGATCGAGAACGCCGACTCCGGCAAAGGTGTCGTAGGCGATCGCCAACCACCAGTTAAATTCCAGTTCTAACAGATCTTGGGGTTCGACTTGGGGAAATTCCGGCGGGGGTGCGGCTTTAAAGAGGTCGTAAAAGACCTCGTTGGTGGCTTCAGCGTCGAGGTCAATGCCGGTCTGATAGTGGGTAAAGTCTCGATAGACTTCCCCGACGCTGCCACGAACGCCAAAGAGGGTTCCGACGGCATCGAGAAAGATGACTTGGGGCTTGTCGTTGTGCTTGTTGTTGTCGCGTCGTGATGGGGTTTGGGGTAATTCGGCGGTTTCAGGGGCTGGTCTCAAGGATAACCTCCTCTGGCCTTGAATGGTTTAATGGTTCAACCCTTAACAGTTAATCATGGGGAGGTCTCAATCTCAGCCGATTGAGACGTATTGAGGTCTTTACTGGGGGGTGATCAAAGCCCGCAGGGGATCGACAATCCAGTTGACGCCCACTTTAACTTGGTGTTCTAAGGTGGGCAGGCGGTAGAGATACATGAGACGACGGGCGATATGGGCCAGGGGACCGTCTAAACTTACGCCTAAGCCGGAGAGGGTGGCGTTGTCGATGCCGAGGGTCATCATTTCTCCGAGGTTTTGATAGCGCAGGGGCAGTAGGGGACGCTGGGTGAGGGAGGCCCAGAGATTCCAGGCGGTGTAGTCGGCTTGTTGGAAGGCGGCTTGGGCGGTGGCGGGAATGGTTTGTCCGTCGGCATCGTGGGCGTCGGCTAGGTCGCCGAGGGCGAAGATGTTGGGGCGATCGCACACTTGGAGATGGCTATTGACTTTGATTTTGCCGCGATCGCCTCGCTCGAAGGGGAGCCGTTCGACGACGGGGGCGACGCGGGTACCGACGGTCCACAGGACGAGATCGACGGGGATTTCGTCGATTTGACCTCGGTAACGCAGGGAAATACTGTCCTCGCTGATGGAGACGACGTCGGTTTCGAGGTCGGTCCAGACGCCGCGATCGCTCAAGGCCCGTTTGCCGGCGTTACGGTTAAATTCGGGGGAATGGCGCAAGATGCTATCGTGACGTTCGACGATGCGAATGCGACCCCGATTGCCCAGGCGATCGGCGAGTTTACAGGCGATTTCGACGCCGCTATAGCCGCCACCCACGATGGCCACTCGGATTTTGTCTGAATCGCCATTTTCTAGGTTTTGCAGCCGTTGCCGGACGCGGTAGGCATCGCTAACGGTACGAAAGGGGATAGCATGGTCGGCTGCACCGGGAACGCCATCGAGGGGGGTTTCGCCGCCGAGGGCTAAGACGAGGCGATCGTAGTCGAGGCGAGACTCATCGCCGACGAGAGACACCTGTTGGGAGTCGGGGTTAATGTCTTCGACGTCGGCTTGGCGGAACTGAATGGGGGTGTTGGCTAGCAGTTCGACGAAGGGTGGGGCGATTTCCCAGGTTTGCAGTTCGTCTGTTACCAGTTCGTAGAGGAGGGGGGAGAAGACAAAGCGATCGCTGCGATCGACGAGGGTGATCTCGGGTTGATCGGAGCTTTCCCAGGGGAATTGGGCCAGTTTGAGGGCGGTGTAGAGTCCACCAAAGCCGCCGCCGAGGATACAGATACGATTGGAACTACGATTGGAACCGTCGGTCATGATTAGCTTGGATCTAGCGAGGGGGGGTCAGAACGTGATACCTTCCCTAATAGCTTAGCTAACTTCTCCCCATTTCCAGAATTGGCGAGGTCGCGGGTGTTCTTTGATTAGTCTTCATGTGCTGAGGTAGCTGCCATGTCTCTCGTTCTGCGTACCCTCACGAATACGGTCTTCAAACAGCGTCCGATTGAGTCGAAGGAGTTACCCGATCGCGAGAAGATCTCGATTAACCGCGATCGCGAGTTCCCGATTGATACCTTTACTCGTGAACGCAATCATTTACGGGTGACGTTTCAGGATGAGGCTCTGGCGGGCCTCGATACGTGGTATGCGTTCGGGGACCATGTGGAGGTGTTGGGCCAGTCGTCTCAAGAACCGGGGACGTCTCGCTTGTACCCGAAACCTCGGCCCCGGATTATTCAACTCGATTGTCCTTATCTGTCTCAGTTGGACAACTTCGAGAATCCTACGGGGGCCTGTAATGTTACGTCTGTGGCGATGTGTCTGAAATATTTTGGCATCCCGCAACGCACGAATGCTCGCCAGTTCGAGGATGAACTCTACCGCTACGCCCTCGATAATAATCTCAGTCGTCACAGTCCCTATGATTTAGCTAAAATTGTCAGGGACTATGGCGCTCAGGATGAGTTCCGCACCAATGCTAGCTTCGATGAGGTTAAGGATTGGCTTGCTGACTTGAAGCCGGTGATTGTTCATGGTTACTTCACCTCCTATGGTCATATTGTGGTGTTGGTGGGCTATGACGAGGAGCGAGAGCAGTTTTTTGTCCATGATCCTTATGGGGAATGGTTCTCGACGGGCTATCGCACGGATTTGTCTGGGAAGTATCAACGCTATTCTTATCGCATGATTCGTGAAACTTGTAAGCCGGATGGAAGTTTCTGGGTTCACTTTGTTTCTAAGTAATCTAAGTCAGTGTCTCTAAGTCAGTGTCTCTAAGTCAGTGTCTCTAAGTCAGTCTTTACGTCACTTCACTGGGGATCACGCTAAGGTAACGGGGTGAGGGGCGATGAAATGTCGGTTGGGCGATCGCCGTGATGGGGCGATCGTCAGGGGTGGAAAACTGGGAAACTTGGATCACTTGAGTCTGTCCATGGCCTCGTCTTTGTCGTCACAGTAGAGTCTATGTTTTCTGCTAATTCCACCGATCCCGATAGTATTTTTGCTCAACTTCCGCCCCAAGCGCGAGATTGGGCGGAACAACTCCATTGGAATGAACGCCGCTATGTTCTTTCTCTGTGTCATATTCTCTGTGCAGCCCCCTCGGAGGTTCAAGCGGAATTTCTCGATGAATATACCGCTGATGGTTTAGTTTCGCGCCTGATTGAAGACCGTGACACTCGCCAAAAAGTCAAGTATTATCTTGAACAATTCCATATTGAAACCCCTCTAACAGAAAGTTTGTTACGAGGCTATATTCGACAGTTTTATATCCACTGCGCTCAGGATATGCAGCGACAGCCGGAACAGTATTTAGAAGTTGCAGTGCGGCTGATTGGTAGTTCTGAAGAAAGTAATAATGCTTTTAATTATACGTTGGGCTTTGAGTTGCTCAAAATGATGTTTACGATGAGTTGGATTCAGCAAGAACGACTCTATCGCATCCAACGAAATCAGGATGAGTTTCTCAATAAATATATTAAACCGATTCGCTTTGCACACCAAATCAATGGAATCGTGGTTCCTAAGGACAAGAAAAAGTTTTTTGCGAAGCGAGATTATTATGTCCAAATGCCCAAAATATCGCGCAAAAAATTGACCGAATTGGTGATGGTGACGTTTCGGGCAGAAACGGTGACTGAGTTTGGCTTTTCGGTGATTCGTCATCCGAATTATCTTCAGTTTAATTATGAGTATATTTATACGCCAGAAGCAGAGGATATTTTAGGGAATTAATCGGTCGTGAAACCAGCATTTTCTGGATTTACTTATAAAAATCGAAGTTGGGCTTGATATCTGTTATCGTTCGAGTTAAAATGTGGGGGCTTGGTTGACCATCGATTTAGAGTTGACGAAAGAGTTGACTAATTTGTAGAACAATCTGTTAAAAATTGTTAAATGTCTTTAAAAATTATTGAAAACTTCGATGCCAGCGTTCAACTCGATCCCGAGGCGCAAGAAACGTTGTTTCAGTTGCTAACTCATGAGTCATTTCTTGGGCAAATTCGGCAACAGTTGAATTGTGATGGAATCGAGTTTACGGAATGTCTCTTTCAGCCTGTTCCTTACAGTACCGCCACCCCGAAAGGAATGCCGCAGGAGTTTGAGCAATATCATGACTCTCCAGAGTATTCTATTATTAACGTGCCGCCCAATTTTATGGCAAAAGCCAAAATCTTTAAACCCAGTCGTCTCTGTGCTATTTATCGCCGGTTAGATGGCGATCGCACTTGTCAAGACTAGCTTTAAAGACTAAGTTTCAAGACTAGCTTTAAAGACTAAGTTTCAAGACTAGCTTTAAAGACTAAGTTTCAAGACTAGGTTTCGTCACTCAACACCATCCTCACGCTACTGTTTACGCTCCTCTAGCCCTTTTTAACTCATGTCAACCGCCGCTGAACTCCCAAGTCTCCAAAGTCTAAAACCTTATCCCTATCTAACAGACGAGGGCAATGTCGCCGATGAGTTTTTACTTGGCAAAGTTGGAATTTATGCCATCTTTGATCAAGATGAAACACTCCAGTTTGTCGGCTATTCCCGCAATGTCAGTGTTAGTTTACGCCAACATCTGATTCGACAACCGGAACACTGTTATAGCTTTAAGGTTGAAACCATCGATCGCCCGAGTCGAACCCTACTCGAAGATATCCGCCAACAGTGGTTAGCTGAAAATGGCACAGTTCCTCCCGGAAATGGCGAGGCGGAGGCGCAATGGAATCAACCAATTGATGTTAAACCCCTGATGACAGAGGCAGAGCGTAGCGCCTTTGAAGAGGCGTTAGATGAGGGGAAAAAGACGAAATGTATTAAACAAGTCGCTCGTCGCGTTCAAGCCACGGTTTTGGAGCGATTAGCGGCGCGTGGGGTGATGGAATCGTTCCGCTTTAACCCGAAGTTGAAGGAACAGGGTCTTTTAGAATTGAAATAGATATCTATTCTAACTATCTATTTGATAGCGGTGAGGGGTAATTTCTCAATCGGGGTATTGAGCAACACATAGGGGTCAGGTAGCGGTTCTCCCCCGAGGAACCTGAGCCAAGGAGGTTCTGTTCAGTGGATATGTCGTTAGAAGACCTATGGAATCAGGTTCTAGAACGGTTGCAAGGCCAATTGAGTCAACCGACGTTTGAAACCTGGATTCAGACGGCGCAAGTTGAGTCATTGCAGAGAGGGCGTTTAGTTTTGCGTGCGCCGAATCCCTTTGCCTTAAATTGGCTGCAAAAGCATTATTTAACGACCATTACTGAGGTGGTTCGTGAGATTGTGGGGGAGGAGGTAACGATTGAACTCTGTAGCGATCGCACGGGAGATGTTGAAGAACAGCAACTGAGTTGGTCGCCGCAAGTGATGTCCCCGGAACCAAAATCGCAAACAAAACCGCCGGAATTGAATCATAAAAATGTCTTTTCTCGCTTTGTGGTGGGGTCTAATAATCGCATGGCCCACGCGGCGGCGTTGGCGGTGGCGGAATATCCGGGGCGAGAGTTTAATCCCTTGTTTTTATGTGGGGGAGTGGGGTTAGGGAAAACTCATTTAATGCAGGCGATTGGTCATTATCGCTTGGAAATTGACCGACAATCTCGGGTGTTTTATGTCTCAACGGAGCGGTTTACCAATGATTTGATTACGGCGATTCGTCAGGATCGGATGCAGCCGTTTCGCAATCATTACCGAACGGCGGATGTGTTGTTAGTCGATGATATTCAGTTTATTGAAGGGAAAGAATACACCCAGGAGGAGTTTTTCTATACCTTTAATGCGTTGCATGAGGTGGGAAAGCAAATTGTCATCGCCAGCGATCGCCCGCCGCACCAAATCCCGCAACTTCAGGAACGGCTTTGTTCTCGCTTTTCGATGGGGTTAATTGCGGATATTCAGCCCCCCGATTTGGAAACTCGTATGGCGATTTTACAGAAGAAAGCCGAGTATGAGAATATGCGCCTTCCCCGAGAGGCGATCGAATATATCGCCTCTCGTTATACGTCAAATATCCGGGAATTGGAGGGAGCGTTAATTCGCGCGGTGGCTTATATTTCTATTTCGGGTTTACCGATGACGGTGAAAAACTTAGCCCCTGTCCTCAGTCCTCACACGGAAAAAGTGGAAGCCTCGCCAACCGTTGTGATGCGAGTTGTGGCGGACATGATGGGGATTTCGGTCGAGGATTTAAAAGGCCAATCGCGGCGGCGGGAGATTTCTCAAGCGCGTCAGGTGGCGATGTATTTAATGCGTCAACATACGGATTTGAGTTTACCGAAGATTGGCGAAGTGTTTGGGGGCAAAGACCATACGACGGTGCTGTATAGTTGTGATAAAGTCGCGCAACGACGGGAGAATGACCCCCAGTTGGCACAATTGTTACTGCAACTGGGCGATCGTATTAATTTGGCCAGTCATTGAGGGGGATTATGGGTCTTTAGGATATCGGGTGCAATGGGTTGCATTGGATACAAAATTGTAGGGGAACCCACCCCTAGCCCCTCCCAGGAGGGGATTTTTCGCCCCTACAGCAAGGGATATAATCCGCCATAAATTTTCCTTGTCACCCTGACCCCAAAAGACCGGGTATTATCCGCGAAAGCGATCGATAATTTCCTCGCGCGAGAGTTGCAGCAGCAAGGGCATTAACTCGCTCGATGGACGGCGAATCATGCGGTCTAGGAGTTGGCTGAGTTCGTGGTCTAGGGAGCCGAAACGGGCTTCTAGGAGGCTGGCGATCGCCTCGCGCCGTTCTTGTTCCCGTCCCCGTTCAAGACCTCGTTCAAGACCTCGTTCAAGACCCGATAGTTTTGCTTCTTCAAGTTGTTGGTCAAACAGAGGAGATAAACGCATAATTAACTCTCTATCCTCCTGATTTAGATTGGGGGTCATTTCTAGGTTAGCYTTGAGGCGATTGAGCAGCATTAAGGCATTGTCACGAAAGAGATTACCTGGGGGGAGTTGTTCGAGTTCATCGAAGGCTTGTTCTTGGATTTGTCCCCGTCCTAAGACCCTCAGCCAGAGGGTATCCAGGGAACGAGGGAGTCGGTGAATCACGATAATCGCTCCTGGCAATCCCAGGGGAAATTGATAGATCCCGTCGCCCCAATTCTCTACATCTAGGGTAGCACTAAAGCTTGCTAAGAGCGGGTCTGAGGCGGTTGGGGTGAGAATCCAGAGGCGGGGTTGGTCCGAGTCAGCCAGTGAGGTTTGCTGGCGTCGGGCCTCTCGTCGAACTTCGGCGGAGAGGACCAGGAGTTTGAGTAGACAATCGCGGATTTCGTCGGCGGTGACGGGGTTGCGGTACGGTTCGAAGATGGCGGGACTGTAGAGGGTGCGGGCCAGAAGTCCTAGAGGGGCGGGGGATAGGGGACATTCGGGGTTGGGGGAAAACCAAAGGTCGATTTGACGCACTTCTCCGGCCACTCGTCGCGGGGATTGGATGGTTCCGTAAGGGGTTAGGAGTTCTTCGAGATAGTCTTTGGCGAATTGGTCGTGGATGAAACGAGTCACGGGGCGATGCTGGAGAAGTTAAAGTTGATTATCTCAAAAAAAACCCGGTTTGGGGAAGAAACCGGGAGGCTGAGTTGAATTGATTAGCTAAATCGCTCGATAATTTCCTCGC
>FSSI02000043.1:0-39500 GCA_900149785.2 Phormidium lacuna HE10JO
ACCGCACAATAGGCGCTTAGTTCATACCGTCCAACTCCCTTGTTGTCCATCCAGTATCTCAGGCAACTGTTACGAACAAACCGAGCCGTCCGAATCGCCTCGTCCAGCCGTTCGTATTGCTCTTTGGTTCCTTCGAGCTTGGCCTCAAATACCAGCATGACACCCTTCAGTCATTTGACGGAATTGTACCACATTGTACTACAGTGGTTGCCGCGATTCATCTCAACGTTGAATCAAAGATTACAACGTGAGCTTTCTCGCGGATTAAGGTAAAATTAACCTGGCTTGTTCTAGCTTCTCCTCAACCGAACGCACTTTCAACCAACCTAGCCGTCTTTCACACATCCTGTATGACCGTCATCAGCCCCGATAAAACCGCTCTCGATCTCGATCACGCCAATCAGTACCTAGCCAACGCTAATGCCAGCCAAATTGTAGCCTGGGCCGTTGAAACCTTTGGCGATGGCCTCGTGATGAGTAGCAGTTTTGGGATTCAAGCGGCGGTGATGTTGCACCTCGTCACTCAAGTCAAACCTGATATCCCTGTGATTTGGGTTGATACCGGCTATCTTCCTCCAGAAACCTATCACTTTGCCGAAAGCCTACAGCAACGGCTTAACCTCAATCTAAAAATTTACCAATCCCCCATCAGTCCGGCCCGCATGGAGGCCCTCTATGGCAAACTCTGGGAACAAGAGGATGTCGCGGCCCTCAATCGTTACGATGCTATCCGCAAAGTTGAACCCATGCAGCGGGCCTTACGAGAACTCGGGGCCACCGCCTGGTTAGCTGGGTTACGAGCCAACCAAACCCAACATCGCCGCAATCTACGTCCCATCGAACAACAAGGAGACTACTATAAAGTCTTCCCAATTCTCGATTGGTCATCGAAAGATGTCTATGAGTATCTCACAGCCCACGATTTACCCTATCATCCCTACTTTGACCTTGGCTACACCACCGTCGGTGATTGGCATTCGAGTCGTCCCGTGACCGCCGATGATGACCATGAACGAGATACCCGCTTTCGTGGCCTCAAGCAAGAATGCGGCTTACATCTCCCCGAAAGTGATGGCGAGTCTGAAAGTCTCGATTCGAGTTCACTGTAATCCCGAGTTCTCCATATGGCTTCTTTTCGAGATGTTGTCGGATATTTCCGCGCCTATCGTCGTTCGGCAATTCTCAGCATTCTCCTCTCCGGGGGCTTTGAAATTCTGGATTTAGCGGTTCCCTATGCGGTTGGACAAATCCTCAATGTTCTCTCGGGACAAACCCTCGATCAATTTTCCCAAGTCCTCGTTCAGACTACCGCCAATATCCTCAACCTGACCCCTAATCCTAATCTGGAATTGGGGGTCTTTGTTGGTATTATTTTTGTGGTCTCTGTCTTACGCGCCCCTCTCCAACCTTGGTTAAGTGGTTGGTTTCACTGGTTTATTTCCCTGCAAGCCCGTCAAGATAAGTCCAAGTCTGTTGTGGCAAAAGTGCTGGAGTTGCCCCTAAATTTTTATGATGAAAATAACCCCGGACGTATCGCTGGACGAGTTGCAAAAGGCATTACAAATTACACCTGGACCTATCCAGAGATTGCGGGGCAGTTTCTGCCCAAACTAATTCGTGTTTTTGGGGTTTTTCTAATTATTGCTTTAATCGAACCCTGGGTTGCTCTTGTGTTTGGGCTGTCTTTTGTCGGGATTCTAGGGTTTAGTTTACGCCATTTAACCGCAATTGTTAAAAAGGAAAATGCACTCGATCGCTACCTGGAAAATATCGATAGTCGAACCTCAGAAATTATCACCAATATCAAAACCGTGAAGTCCTTTGCCAACGAAGGACGAGAATATAAGCGCCAACAACAACGAATCGATCGCGCTCACTATTTCACCATTCACCGCATCCACCGTCAATATGTTCTCCTCGACACTTGGCGGCGTACGGTGATTCAAGTGTCTCTATTTGGCATCCTCGTGATGACCCTTTGGGCCACGGTAAACGGGCAGATTTCCTTAGGTCATTTTATCACCACCTTCACAATCTCGAGTTACGCCTACGCGGAACTGCGCCCCCTCAGTCTAATTGCTGAAGTGTTTGCCCGCCGTTATAGTTCCATGCTGCGCTTTCATGAGTTACTCAATACCCCCTCGGGACAAGATGCGGCCCGTTTAGAGTTAGATGACAGCCAAGAAACCCCCTATCACTTCAAAGGGGCGATTCAGTTTAAACACGTGGTCTTTGGTTACGACCGGGATATCCCCATTTTGAAAGGACTTGATTTTGAGATTCAACCTCGGCAAACGGTGGCCTTGGTGGGACGCTCTGGATCTGGAAAATCAACGTTAGTCAAGCTCCTTTTTCGCTATTTCCAGCCGGATTCGGGGCAAATTCATCTCGATGGTCAAGATATTCAGGCTTTAGACGTGGGACAGTATCGCCGCCGCTTAGCCATTGTTCATCAAGATGTAGATATCTTCAATGGTACTCTTTTAGATAACCTCAAATATGGAAATCCTGAGGCAAGCTGGGAACAGGTTAAATCCGCTTGTGCGATCGCCCGTGTCGATGAGTTTCTCCCAGAACTTCCCCAAGGCTATGCCACCGTCGTCGGCGAGCGCGGAGTCCGACTCTCTGGGGGACAGCGCCAACGAATTGGCATTGCCCGCGCCTTAATTGTTGAACCGGATATTCTGGTGTTTGATGAGGCCACATCCAGCTTGGATTACGAGTCAGAACGCTCGATTCAGCAAGCCATGCACTCGATTTTTGGCACGCGCACGACCCTGATTATCGCCCACCGCCTCAGCACGATTCGCGATGCGGATAAGATTATTGTCCTCGATAATGGTGCGATCGCCGAAATTGGCTCCCACCAAGATCTCCTCTCCCAAGGTGGACTCTATCGCCGACTTCACGATCTATCTGAAAGCGGAGACTTGCTCGACTAATCTTCCTCCTAGATATGTTCAAAATCTTCCCGGAAAATCCTTGACAGTTCCCCAAAAAATGGACTATAATCAACACAGAAATACAAATAAAGTCTTAGCCCGCCTCGGGTAGCACCAATTTTTCCGACGGTTAGGAGCAAGGCTTCGCGGCCCCGGTGCGGGCCGCGCAAAGCCAAACATCTAGGCTGCGCAATTTTTTTAGGTCTCCAAAAACAAAAATTAGGTTGTCGACAAAACCTATAATGGGGTCTTACAGAGTTGCCCTTTCTCCTCTTATCTTCCATGAACCGTCCCCCCAACTCCCCCCTCAACCCACGCATCTGCATCTTGGGCGGCGGTTTCGCGGGACTGTATAGCGCCTTAGCCTTAGCCAAAATTCGACTCTTAGAACAATGGCAGATCGTCTTAATCGACCAACGCGATCGCTTTGAATTCAGTCCCCTACTCTACGAACTCATCAGCGGGGAACTCGAAGCCTGGGAAATCGCCCCTCCCTACTTGCAACTACTGCGAAATTGGCCCATCACCGTTTACTGCGATCGCGTCGAAGCCATCGACTTAAATGCTCGCCAAGTCCAACTACGCGATCGCGGTCCCCTCGGCTATACCTATCTCATCATTGCCCTCGGCGTTGAGAGTATTATTCCTCCTCATCCCGACGTTTTAACCTTCCGCAGTCTCGCCGACGTTGAGAAACTCAACACGGAACTCGAACGATTACAGCATCAACCCTCCCTAGATATCAGTATCGTCGGTGCTGGGGCGAGCGGTGTCGAATTGGCCTGTAAACTGTCCGATCGCTTGGGCGATCGCCATCAAATCCATCTCATCCACCGTGGCTCACACCTGATACCACAATTTACCCCCCAAACCCGCAACGCCGCCGAGCAAGCCATTCACCAACGTCGGATCCGCGTCAGCCTAAACACCAACGTCGAGAAGATTCAACATCAGGGCGACTTTCAGCTTCAACTGACGCAACAAGAGCAATCCTTCAAAGAAACGAGCCATCTGGTGATCTGGACCGCCGGAACCCAGGCCAATCCCCTGATTTCTCGCCTCCCTGGCGGCGATCGCGGCCAACTTCAGGTCAACCCCGAATTACAACTAACCCGCTACCCCGAAGTGTTCGTCCTCGGCGATGTCGCCGCCACACCCTTTCCCAACACCGCCCAAGTCGCCTATCAACAAGCCTCCCACGTCGCCCAAAACCTACAATCCTACATCTTCCAACATCCCCTCAAACCCTTTCACTACAAACACCTCGGAGATATGCTCACCCTGGGCATCCACAATGGTGTCGTTCATAGCTTCGGCATCACCCTTACGGGAAGATTGGGCAATCTCATCCGCACCTTAACCTATATCCAACGACTCCCCACCCTTAAGCAAAGTTTGCGTGTCTTCGCTCATCGACTCAAACGAATCTTCCGCCATTCATCCCGCTGACTCGGGCCGAACGGGCCAACCCAGGCGCGTTGGCTGTTCATAGACATACCGCAACGTCCCGAGATCTCGGGGCGAAATCATCGGGGGGCGACGGACTTGGGAATAATACATCACATCTGTGGGGCGATCGCTATGGCCCCAAATTCCCAAAGCATGACCCAACTCATGACGCAGAGCCGCCTGAGCCGCCTCCGTTCCCTGAGTGGGACTCAGGAGAATCTCAAAGCGATGGCTCAACTGGTGCTCTCGCCAATCGAGTTGATAACTGACTCGGGCCGCCGCCGCCCGGAAATCGTCCCCAACCCGTCGCGGTGGGGGACGACGCTGCCAAACCACAATATCTGCCCTTTCGGACGCTTCAATCTGTTGCAGGGGCAAATAGTCCCCCCACTGCTCAACGACAAACCTCATCTGGCTCTGCCAAGTCTCAGAAGCATTCTCATCAAGATAGACAGTGACTGGAAACTGTGACCAGACTAACGCCCCGATCGGCGTTTCCTCTAACTGATCTCCATAATGCTCCTCAGCAGCGATCGCGTCCAAAGACTCCGGTAGAGGATGGACTTGATAGGGAATCTCATCGAGGCGAATCTGCTCAACATCAACCTCATCACTGGCCCTCAGCGGTGTAGCCAGGGCGATCGCCAAAACAAGGGCAATAGCCGCAGCCATCCACCCTTGTCTGATCCAGTGTCTTATCCAGCGAGAGCGTCGAATCGTGCTACACCCAACCCGCACTTAAAACAACCGTACAGCCCATAAACAAGATCGTTAGAGTCCATGTAATCCGATTCAGGGTCGTCTCAGCACTCTTCGCACTGGTAAACAGTTGAGCCTGGCCGCCAATTCCGCCAATACCATCCCCTTTGGGAGAATGAAGCAGAACCACCACAACTAAGCTAACCGCCGAAATCACCCAAACCAATTGAACAATCGTTTCAGTCGTCATAAGGTCACAAAAGAGGGTACAAAAGAGGGTACAACAAAGATTACAAACATTGAGGATAACCCGAGGAGGACAACCCGAAGTCGACTAGACGCGAACCGCGATCGGGGTTCGATTCGGATGCACCTCATAACTGGCCGGAACCAGCATTGAGCGTCCCGTCATCTCTGGAGGTTGCGGTAGGCCAAGAATCTGGAGAATCGTTGGGGCAATATCTGCCAAACGACCATCATCTCGTAAAAGGACTTCACCGCCATAGCCGGGAACCTTAGCCCCTTCCCCTTCAATGAAAATAAACGGAACTGGATTAGTCGTGTGAGCCGTCCAAGGATTTCCCTTTTCATCCTTCATATATTCAGCATTACCGTGATCAGCGGTAATCAGGGCCGTTCCACCCACCTTGCTAATACTATCTAATAGACGACCCAAACAGCGATCGACGGCACTAATGGCTTCAACCGAAGCATCCATAATTCCCGTATGGCCCACCATATCTGGGTTGGCGTAGTTAATGACCACCAGAGAATAGACCCGTTGCGCGATCGCCTCGACCGCCACATCCGTCACCTCTTGGGCCGACATCGCCGGAGCGCGATCATAGGTGGCCACCATCGGCGAGTTAATCAAATGGCGATCTTCCCCCTCAAAGGGCGTTTCCCGACCACCATTGAAGAAATAGGTCACATGAGCATATTTTTCCGTTTCTGCAGTCCGGAACTGTTTTAAACCATGATCCGCAATCACTTCCCCGAGAATGTTGGTCAAATTTTGCGGCTCAAAGGCCACCCACACGGGGAAACTGGGATCATACTGAGTAAACGTGAGGAAATTTAGCGGCACATACTCGCGCTCAAACGCCTCAAAGTTTTCATCCACCAGGGCCTGAGTCAACTCCCGAGCGCGATCGGGTCGGAAATTATAGAAAATCACACTATCATTGGCTTCGATCGCCCCATCGGCCACACGAGTCGGCAGAATAAACTCATCCGTCACCTCCTCAGCATAAGCCGCTTCGATGACCTCTCCCACCGACTGATCCACCTGGGTGCTATTGTCCGTCATCACCCGATAGGCTTTCTCCACCCGATCCCAGCGGTGATCCCGATCCATCGCATAATAGCGACCGCTGACGGTGACAATCTCTCCAACTCCCACCTCATCGAGATGTGCTTGGATTTTGCGAATAAAGGCACTCCCAGAGTGGGGGTTGGTATCCCGACCATCGGTGATCGCGTGGATGCAAACCTGGTCAATATTTTCGGCTTTGGCGAGACTCACCAATCCCAGCAAATGGTCAATATGGGAGTGAACCCCACCGTCAGAACATAAGCCAATCAGGTGAAGCTTTCCACCTGACTCTCGGGTGGCTTGGCAAACCGTTTGAATGGCAGGGTTGTCCCGAATCGAACCATCTTCGATCGCATCAGAAATACGCACCAGTTCCTGGGGAACCACTCGTCCCGATCCCAGGTTCAAATGTCCGACCTCAGAATTTCCCATTTGTCCGATGGGCAGTCCTACATCCTTTCCCGATGTGCGGATTGTGGTACGGGGGTAGGCGTTCCACAGGCTGTCCATTACGGGCGTATCGGCTGCGGCAATGGAGTTATTGGTGTTTTCTTCTCGATATCCCCAGCCATCTAGAATCACCAGCACCACCGGAGACACAGGTGCTTGACTCATAATCTTGCTGCCCTTTCGCGATAAGAATTCAAACCCATGATACCACTGACTCTTCCCTCATGGTGTACCCAAGGGGCAACTTTTTAGAAATTTTTGCTAAAAATCCGCACAGATGGTAATGAATTCATGGGAATCGGGGTCAGTTGCAGCGAATCGCAGTCTAGTCTAATGGGAGACGCAAACCTGAGACCCGGAATCAGTTTTCACCACCTCCACATGGGTTTGAAAGGCCTCTTTGAGATGAGGAATATGAGTCACCGCCAGAATACAAGCAAAATCCGGGGCGATCGCCTCAATTGCCGAAACGAGCCGTTCACAGCCGCGATCGTCTTGAGTGCCAAACCCCTCATCAATCACCAACAACTGCAACGCCGCCCCCGATCGCTGAGCCAACAGTTTCGCTAAGGCCAAACGAATCGCAAAGTTAATGCGAAAGGCCTCACCTCCTGAATAGGTTTCATAAGCCCGCGTTCCCCGCGCATCGGCAATATAAATATCGAGGGTATCAATGAGCTTGCGAGTTTTCTTACTGCCTTTCGAGGCCCGTTGCGTCACAAACTGTACATGAAGCTGATTGGCACTCAGCCGAGCCAAAAACTGATTGGCTTCGGCTTCCAATTGGGGCAACACCGTCTCGATGGTGAGCGCCTGAATGCCATTCTTGCCAAAGGCCTGAGTTAACTCCTGATACACCCGATGTTGTCGGTGACTGTTGGCCAACTGCTGCCGCTGTTGCTCTAACTGATCCTGTTGCGCCTGACGATGCTGCTGTTGTTGTTGCAATCGCCCCAACGTGGCTAACTCCTGATTGAGCTGCGATCGCCGCTGTTGTAACTGGTCCTGAATCTGGGCAATCTCCTCAGCACAATCGGGACAGTCGAGCAATGCCGCCTGAGCGGCCTCAATCTGTTCTCGCCATTGCTGTAACTCTCGCCCTCGTTGCTCTAAGCGATCGCTCACCGCCTCTAGGCGACTCTCCACCTCAGGAAGCCTCTGCTGAGCTTGCTGGAGATCTTGCCATTGCGATCGCCATCCCTCAGCCTCATCTAGCTGTTGCCGTAACTGACGATGAGCCTGAACATCATAGTCAAGACTCTGGAGATAATGCTGCACATCTCGCAGCTCTCGGGCCGTCTCTGACTCACTCTCTAACTCTTGCAGAGCCGCCATAGCCGCCTCCACCGCTCCCTGCAACTCGGGCCGTTGCTCCCGTAGGCGCTGCATCTGTCGCCGGGATTGCTCAAGTTGTGCATTCTGTAAATCAGCCCAGCGGTAGCGTTCCACGGCTCCGCGAGCTAAAGCCAACTCCCGCTCATCATAATTGAGCTTCGCCAACTGCTGTTCAATACTGGCCAACTCCTGAGCGATACCGGGTGCATACTCCCCCTGAGCGATCGCCTCGGCCAACGTCTGACACTCGGCTTGCACCTCCTGCAACAGCTCCCATTCCTCCTGAGTGGCCGTCAGTTGCGCCTGTCGTTGTCCCCGTTCTTCTCGCAGTCGATCATAATCGGCCAGTTGCTGTTCGAGTTGGCGATATTCCTGCCGCAAGACTTGAATTTCTCGTTCAGAAATGGCGATCTGCTCCTGAATCAGCCACCGTTGATGGCGCAACTCTTGATGTTGATCCTCATGTTTATCAGCGACTAACTGCCAATGATGCTCGTCGAGGGGGCGATCGCACAACGGACAAGCGGCATCAGGAACCTGCAATAACGAGCGTTTTTGCTCCATCTCCTCTAAACGCCGCTGATACTCCTGTTGGCTCGCATGAAGGCCATCCAAGAAACTGCGACGTTCGAGGCCTTTTTCCTTAACTCGTTGCTGATACACCTGTAACTTTTCGAGATCCGTAATCTGCTCACTCACCTTAGCTAAGGCCTGTTCGAGTTCGGGCCGTTGCTGCTGACGCTGTTCAAGCTGCTGTTGTCGTTGCTGTTGCTGCTCAAGTCGGGCTTCGAGTTGCGCTCGGGCGCGATCGCGTTCGGCTTCTAACCGTTGTTGCCGTTGTCGTAATGGCGCCGCTTCACTGTGACAATGTTCTAACTCTCGTAACTGGACTTTGGCTTGGGCCAGTTGCCCTAACCCGGCTTGAACCTCGGCTTCTCGTTCTAAACTTTGTTGTAACTGGGCCAGTTGGCGATCGCAGGCCTGAAGTTGCGCTTGTTCTTGATGCTGTTGTTGTTGGGCGGCGAGTTTGAGGCGATCGAGGTCCTGGCGCAGTTGCGTCTCTCGTTGACTCGCATCTTGATAGTGACTAAACGTTTCGGTGGCAGTTCGGTCTTGGACCTGTAGGGCTTGATAGTCCTTATAACCTTGCTCAATCTCCCTGGCCCGCTCTAACATCGCCTTCAGTTGCGATCGCTGCTCCCTGAGATGTTGCTGCTCGTGCTGTTCGCGCTCATAATCCCCCTGGAGGCGATCGCCGCTCGTGGCGGCCCAGTCTAACTGTTGCTGCCAACGCTGTCGCTCCGCCTGCTGTTGTTGGCGATCGTGCAACCGTTGCGTGGTCTGCTGTTGTTGCCCCTGGAGCCGTTCAACTTCAGCTTCAGTCGCCTTGAGTTGCGCCCCTAACTCAACGGAGGCGGCCAACGTCTCCTCTAAACGTTCAACGGACTCTTGCAACAGTTTACTTTCGGCCTTGGCCTGACTGGCAATCTCCTTGGCTTGAGCCGACAGTTGATCATAATGATCTAACTTCAGCAAATCCACCAAGACTTGTTTACGCTGAGCCGGCTTTTTGACCATAAACTCATCAGCCCGACCTTGACGCAGATAGGCAGAACTGAGAAACGTATCATAATCGAGTTTAAGCTGCTCAATAATCTGTTGCTGAGTGGCTCGCAGTCCTTTGCCGGTGATAGAGCGAAACCCTTGAGCTGTCTGAATCTGAAACTCCAGGGAACTCGACTGCCCCCGACGGTGCGATCGCTTAATCCGAAAAATCTGCTCTTGACATTGAAAGACAAAATCCACCCAGGCATCGGTTTCACCGATACGGATAATGTCATCTTCGGAGCCAGCTCGGGACTTGCCCCAAACGACCCAAGAAATGGCCTCTAGCAGCGAGGACTTTCCGGCCCCATTTTCCCCGCAAATACAGGCGGTATGCAATCCACTAAAGTCTAAACTGGCCGAGTGGTAGCTAAAAAAGTTGTGAAGTGTCAGTTGCCGAGGAATCATAAGGTAACGAACAGCCGATGTCCCGAGTCTTGCGTCTAGGAATTCATCTCCTTCAGACGACTTGATTGAGGTCGAAGCTCTAGCGTTAAAGTCGCAACAATGTTTAAGTTAACCTCCATGGTAAAGCCCTCGGGTCCATCTTGGGGCGTTTACCCCGTCATCGACTCGTGTTTTTTTACCTTTTCTCCGTCACAGCACTCCTGTAGACTCAAAAACGAATCCTCGGCCGGGCCAGTTAGTTCGGCTTTCGGAAACATCCTCCTCAAATCTACGTTCAACTCCCTTCCCTCATTGATCTATGAATCCTAATTCAGTTCGCTTTTTACAACATCAAGCTGCCTCACTGCTGCTCTATCAAGGGGTGTTGATGGGTGAAGCGGGGGAAGCCTTTGTCCAGCTACTCGAAACCCTCTATCGTCACGATAAACCCAGTGCCTGTGTCTATGCTTATGCGCGTTGGTTTCGGGCCTTGATGGCTCGGGGCCAGAGTTGGCAAGATTATCTGATTCAACGGTTACTCTATGATGACAATCCTTTTACGCGTCAGGCTCAATCCTATCCCTTTGATGACCTCGATGCGACCTTAGTTCAGGCAGCCCAGGATGATTTGGCGGCCCTGCAACATTTGGCCACCTGTGGCGGCCCCACCTTGAGTCAATGGGTGCGTCAGGTGACCAAATCGGAGACCTCTTTGGTGGCGATCGCCGATCACATTGGCGATCATCCTGTGCAATTAGGAGAGGTTTGGACTCAGTCCCTGCCCCAGTTAGCGGCGTTTCATCAACATCATGGGGCCGGCACTCTAGCTCAATATCATGTCTTGCGTTGGCGTCCATCCCACTTACCGGCCCACTTACCGGCCCACTTACCGGCCCACTTACAGGGGGTGGCGATGCCTGATCCAGTGCGGTTAGAGGATTTGGCAGGCTATGAGTCTCAGAAAGCCACTCTCGTCGAGAATACCCAGGTGCTGCTTGATGGCAATCTAGCACTGCATGTCTTGTTGTATGGCAGTCGGGGAACCGGGAAATCGTCCCTGGTGAAAGCGTTGGTGAATGAGTTTGGCGATCGCGGCCTACGCTTGCTTGAACTCCTCAAGTCTCAATTTCAGGATCTGCCCGACATTATTGAACAGTTACGAGACTTACCGCAAAAATTTATTCTCTTTGTGGATGATTTATCCTTTGAAGACGATGATGAGGCCTTTAAAGCCTTAAAAGTGGTCTTAGAAGGGAGTGTCACCGCTCGGGCGCAAAATGTTGTGGTCTATGCCACGTCGAATCGTCGCCATCTGATTCCTGAGTTTTTTGACGATCGCCCCCGCCCCAGTGCCGCCGCAGAAATTCATTCCTGGGATACCGTTGAAGAAAAACTCTCCTTCAGCGATCGCTTTGGCTTAACTCTCACCTTTGATGCCACCGATCAGACTCGTTATCTACACATCGTCCGGCATCTGGCTGGACAACGACAGTTAAATCTCCCCCTCGAAGCCTTGGATGCCCAAGCCCTACAATGGGCAACCCGTCATAATGGACGTTCAGGACGAACCGCACGCCAGTTTATTGAATACCTGGACTCTCAACGTCCACTGACCCCTCCAAACCAGACCGATGATCCCTGGAACGCATAATTTTTACGGGATCAGGACAAAGTTTACATTAACTTAAGAATCTTATCAGATTGATTGATAGCCTCTAAGCCTGGGCAATATGTCACCAAAAATGGCAACTTGAGTTAAGATGGAGCGTAATAAAAAAACAGTTTAACTTATAATCTCTTTACAAATGGATGAGTTTATCAACGTGGCGGGGATCGAGTACCAGGGGAGATCTGACCATCGGCTTAAAGCTCCATCATCACCGTTGTCTATGTCACCCAAACTCTCCTCCCCGCGAATCAATCTCAATAAATTTTTTGAGTTATCCCCTGATCTGTTGGGAGTCATTGGTGCTGACAGTCATTTCAAACATCTTTCTCCGGCTTGGGAATCAGTCCTCGGTCATAGTAACCAAGAGTTAAAGTCTCGCCCTTGGATTGATTGGATTCATCGTGACGATCTTCAGAAAACGCTCTCCCATATCAATAACTTAGTCATTGTCGGCAAAGAGAAGGTCATCTTTAAGAACCGCCTCCGTTGTCGCAATGGCAAATATCGCTGGCTGTCTTGGCAAGCCAATTATGATGCCCAAAACCATTTAATCTACACCCAAGTCTCCGACTTAGGAGAACGTCCTGGTTGTAGCATTAGCCCTAATTTATCAGTGCAAAAGTTTAATAGCCCGGAAGAACACTTCCGTCTTCTCGTCGATGGGGTCAAGGATCACGCCATCTATATGTTGGACCGTCATGGACGAGTCATTAGCTGGAACTCAGGAGCAGAACGGATCAACGGCTGGGAAGCTCATGAGATTATCGGTCAATCGAGCAATATCTTTTTTACGCCCGAAAGTCGTCAACGGGATCTTCCTCAAAAGGTGCTAACGGTCGCCGCCACCTCGGGCCGGGTCGAGTTCGAAAATTGGCGGATGCGTAAAGATGGGTCTCGTTTTTGGGCTAATGTGACCCTATCGGCTCTACGGGATGAACAGGGTCAACTCCTCGGCTATGCCACGATTACCCGAGATGTCACCGATCGCAAACGGGAAGAAGAAGCCCTACAACACGCCTATGATAACCTCGAAAAACGCGTCACTGAACGCACCGCCGAGTTACAAGCGGCGAATAGCCGTCTGCGGGAAGAAGTCCAGATTCGTTGCCAAACCGAAGAAGCGTTACGCCAGTCTGAACAACGACTGACGCAACAAGCCGCTCAACTTGAACAGACCTTGCGGGAGTTGCAGAACACCCAGGCACAATTGATTCATACGGAAAAAATGTCTGGTTTGGGACAGTTAGTCGCTGGGGTGGCTCATGAGATTAATAACCCGGTTGGGTTTATTCATGGCAATCTCGAACATGCGAGTCATTATGTTCAGGATTTATTACGGCTCATTCGCTGTTATCAAAAGCATTATCCGCATCCCAATCCAGAAATTGAAGCCGAGATTGAGGAAATTGACCTAGATTTCCTGATTGCAGATATGCCTAAACTTTTGGCCTCGATGAATCAAGGCACAGAGCGCATTCAGGCTATTGTTCAGTCATTGCGCCATTTCTCGGGACTCAATGAGGCTAAATACAAAGAAGTCGATCTTCATCAGGCTCTCAACAGTACCTTGCGGGTATTGGATCACCGCTTAAAAGGAGATGGACGGTATCACGAGATTGAAGTCATTCGTGAGTTTGACGCGGATTTAGTCAAAGTAGCCTGTTTTCCTGGCCAGGTGAATCAAGCCTTCGCCAATGTCATTAGTAACGCCATTGATGCCTTGCGGGAGCGGGAAGATTCTCCCCAAGAGTTGGACTATCAGCCTCGCTTAACGGTGCAAACCCAACGACTTGACGATCGCGTACGGATTAGCTTCATCGATAATGGTTCGGGAATGCCCGAATCAGTGCGATCGCGCATTTTTGACCCCTTCTTTACCACCAAACCCGTGGGAAAAGGGACGGGTTTGGGACTCTCCACGACCTATCAAATTATCGTGGAGAAGCATCAGGGAAGTCTGGTGTGTGAGTCACCGGATCAGCAAGGAACAGTCATGTCCTTGGAACTTCCCCTGAATCGATGCAGTTAATCTCTCATTCAATCTCTCATTCAATCTCTCATTGAATCTCTCATGAATGTGTCATGGATGTCTTATTTATAAATGGGCATCACTCCCCGTTGCAAGCGATCCCAATAGTTCTGTAAATCGGCGGCCACTTCATTGGAGAGAATAAATCCTCCTAACATATTGGGAAACGCCATCGTTAGTAGCATCATATCGCTGAAATCCAAGACCGATCCCAGGTTGACCACAGCCCCAACAAAGACGCAAAACACAAAAATAATGCGGTAGATTTGGGTTTGTTGATCTCCAAACAGATACGTCCAGGCCCGCTCGCCATAGTAACTCCAGGAAATCATGGTTGAGAAGGCAAAGAGAAACACCGCAAGAGACAGCAGTATGGGAAACCAGCCAATCACGGTTCCAAAGGCGGCCGCTGTTAGGTCAACGCCGGTGCGATCGAGATCTTGGTAAACTCCGGTAATCACCACCACTAAGGCCGTCATATTACAGACGATAACCGTGTCGATAAAGGGTTCGAGGAGAGCCACAATTCCTTCTCGTACCGGTTCCTCGGTGCGGGCCGCCGCATGGGCGATCGCCGCAGAACCAATGCCCGCCTCGTTGGAAAAGACGGCTCGACGTATCCCTTGAATGAGAACCCCAATAAAGCCCCCTTCGACGGCTTCAGGGGTAAAGGCTCCGGAAATAATGGTGGCAAAGGCACTGGGAACCTCACTGATATTCGTCAGAATAATCCACAAAGCCGCCAGCACATAGATCAAACACATGGATGGAACAATGGCCGCCGCCACCGAACCAATACGACGAATACCGCCAATAATGACGAGGCCCACTAGAAAGGCCAGAATCAGTCCATAGGCCCAGTCGGAGATGGGGATAATCTCAGATACGGCTGAGAAGGACTGATTCGCCTGAAACATATTGCCCCCACCGAGGGAACCACCAATGCAGAGAATGGAAAAGAGAACCGCTAACCCTTGCCCTAGGGGTCGTAGGCCTCGTTCGGCCAAGCCTCGGGACAGGTAATACATCGGTCCGCCGGACACGCGACCATCGGCAGATAGGGTTCGGTATTTCTGGGCGAGGGTACATTCGACAAATTTACTGGTCATGCCGAAGAGTCCCGCCAAGGTCATCCAAAATACAGCACCGGGTCCCCCAGTCTGGACGGCGATGGCAACCCCGGCAATATTACCGAGGCCCACTGTGGCCGACAACGCCGCTGAGAGAGCCTGAAAGTGGGTGAGTTCGCCTTCTTCGTCGGGATCGTCATAATGACCGGCTATCACATAAAAGGCGTGTTTGAAGGCACGAACATTGATAAATTTCAGCCGCAGGGTGAAGAAAACTGCCCCGCCAATTAGCCACAGGACAATCAGAGGGATGCCGCCAATGCTAAAGAAAAGCACCTGGGCCATGGACTCGACGAGACCGCTAAAGATGCTATCGATTAGAACGAGAATGTTCTGCGGGCCATTGCCATTACTGGCTCCTTGGGCGGCTTCCTGGGCGATCGCCGCTGTGGGAAATGCGAGTAAGACGATAAATAGTAACCAACGTTGTCTCATATTGGGATGTTCCGCATCTTGCAACTGAATCTGAATTGGAGTTCACTTTACCAAATCTTCTGGGAATTGGGAGTTTTATGGCTCTTAAGCCGGCGGGTTTGTGTCCGGTGATGTGGGATCACACTGGAGGTCTAGGGCTATTTTGTTATGGGTTCAGTCAGTGATTTTGGGGGTGATTCTGGGGGTGATTCTGGGGGTGCGATCGCCTCAGCGGTGTTCTGTCCCTCACGATACACAATCAGCAATCAGCAATCAGCAATCAGCAATCAGCAATCAGCAATCAGCAATCAGCAATCAGCAATCAATCTTCAGACGGTATCATTTGAAACAGTCCCAGGATCTCAGGTGTGTTTTCACGAATATCTAATAAACCGTCTTCTGCTGGAGACAAGGAGGGAGCTAGGCTCACACCAATCTGATAGTCTCCTGGCGGTAACGTCGCGGGTAAGGCTAAGGATTGGTAGTCGCGAATGGTTTTGCCGGCTTCGATGGGATCGTCTCCTAGAAATCCTTGGAGAATGGGGCGAGGAATCGCCATCAACACTCGCTCTCCTTGTTGCAAACTCAGGGTAAAATGACGATGGGAAGGAATAGATTGCAGGATATCCCAATAGAGCGTTAGTTCGAGAGAGTCCCCAGGTCGTAACGAGTCAGAAGCTAAGGTATAGCCTCGCAATTGTAGCTGATCATTACCAATCAAATCTCTTGTGGATGTGAGGGTTTGCATCTCTTCGGGGCGAGCAATTGGTCCTGGGTAAATTGAGGCGTAGTCAACGCCGTTGAGTCGCACCGTATGTAAGGGTCCTTGACGGGTAAAATAGTCAATAATGTTAGGGTCGGGAATGTTTCGCTGAATTTGATTGATATAAAAAAGTAAAAAGTTGGCGTTCCGTAACCAACGCTCGGTCCAAGAGCCTCCAAAGTGGCGAGGAACGGCTAATACCTCTCCCTGAACATAAGGGGCGAATGCTGATCGATAGGGACCTGCAACGACTAAGTTTTGGGGGTTGGGTTGACGATTAAGCCAAGCACCGGCTTGGTCTAATCCTTCTCCATTTCCCATCATGATGATAAACTTTGCAGTTTTTCCTCCGCCAATGAAGGGATTATAGTAACTGATGTAGTACGGGAAAAACGGATAAATGGTAATCAGTTGAATCGCCAGGAGAATGACAATGAAGGTATTAAAACTTACTTGGGATGTTTGGGGTAATTTAGAGAGGATTTGGGGATGGCGATGCGTTAGATATTGCCGGAGATATTGCCGGAGATATTGCTGGAGTCGTTTGAGTACAATAAAGCTGGCGATCGCCCCGTTAAGGGCAAGGAAAGGGACAATGGGTAAAATATAGCGATCGAGTTTGTTTCCCGGCAGTGAGACCACCCAGAGAAATGAGAGAATTAAGATAAAATTGGCAACTAGGTATTTTTGATAGAGAATCCGAGGTCGCCATGTGGGTAAACTCGTTAGCAGAAACGAGGTGAAACTACTCACCAGGAGGACGGGGGAGAGGCGATAGAGGATGACGATAGGATAAAATAAGGCGTTAATCCGACGATGCGATCGCCCTAGAAAGAAAAGATATCCTCGCTGAGTTTCTTGTCGTAAACCACTCACCAGACGGCTCATTGTCTCGAAAGGAGCCACCCACATCGCGGGCCAAATTAGAATAAATGTCGCCACGAGACAAAACGTCCAAATCCCAATGTCTTTGGCTTGTTCGGCGATACCTTTTTTGGGGAATATTGGCTGAAAATAATTGAGTTCCGTTAAGATGGCGATCGCCATCAAGCCTGGAAATAACAGGAGTGTCGTAGTTTTGGTTGCGATCGCCATTCCCATCGTGATTCCTGAGAGGCTTAAATAGACTTTTCCTGACCCTAATCGCCAATGCAAAAACAAAGCTAAAACACTAACTAAAATAAATCCACATTGCAGGGAATCTGTAATAACCAAACGTTGGTAGGCTAAAAAAAATGGCTCAAGGGTTAAAATTGCCAGCCAAATAATTGAGATTTTCAGGTTGAACAACCGCAGCACAAACCACGATGAAAGAGTCATTAAGGCTGAGGTCACAACGGCTTGAATAACACGCGTCAGAACATAGAAGTCAATGGGAACAAAATTCTGCTCTCTCAAAACTCGAACACAGCTTCTCACTGATTCTGGTTCGAGGGTTAAATGAGGGGGAAACCAATGGTCAACGACACAGCCGAACAGAACCCCAAAACCATCAAGCCACATGGTGGGAACTCCAGGATGATGTTGAAAATAAGTATCCTGAAAATTCCCTAATAAGACTCGAACCCAAAATCCACTCCCTCGGAAGAACCAGTGATTTTCATCCACATTAATGGGAACCTGGGCAAAAAATACCCGTGGCAAGAAGCAAATGAGAAATACTAAAACCAGAAATAGGATAGGTTTAAAAGACTTTGAGTGAGTCATGGTTCCGAGCATGAGTTTTATTTGAGAATTTAATAGCTTGATTTTTTTGTCTAATTTTTATCTAATTTTTTGTCTGTATTTATTTCTGGTTTTGCGTTACGTCAAAAGCTTTCTCATGAGTTTGTTAGCCCTAGGTTTAAGAACATTGATATCAAAAATTGTAATATAGTGAGATGCAAGTAGTAACACAAGAGTGGCTACAGGAAATAGAAGTGTCCGAATTACTGTTGATCCTAAATTAAGGCTAAATAATCCCCCATATAGCAATCCATAGATTGGTCGATGAAAGAGGTAGATTGCATAGGAGTTTTGAGATAACCCTGTAATCGGTGCAATGAGAGAAGTGTTCATCCCAAAGCGCCGGGTTAGCCAAAAGACTAACATGATGATAAACAAAGCCCAGACCAGGCAATATCCATAGTATAAAATACTATTTTTAGCTAGTCTTAGACTATTGCCAAGGTTGATGTTGTTGTGGCCAACCATGGGAACATAGGCGATCGCAGCCAGTCCAAAGATTATAGTCATCCAACCCGATTTAGCTTTCAGCCAGCTTAAATTGGCATCAAGGTGAGCCACCAAGACTCCCAATAAAAAGGTTGGATAGTGCAGGATAATGCGACTATCGACGAAGGTGAACGGTGACGCGTCTAACATTAGCTTGAGGGCAAATGCGATCGCCAAAACCAGTAAATTTAGCCCCAAATAGGTCTTGAAGCGAAATTTAGTAGTCCAACTAAACAAAAGATAATAGGGAATCAAGGCTCCGATGTACCAAAGGGTCATAATTTCGGCAACTTCGGGGATAAAAAAGAGTTGTGTCGCCGAAGCATGAGTTAACACCGTCGGAAGAATAGGACTAAAACTCACATTATGAAAGATGCCAAGATAGTGAAATTCGACCACAAAAACCAAAATAGCCAACCAGTATAGAGGTAAAATCCGTGTAAAACGTCGTTGCAGGAACCTCAGGCGATCAAAGTTAGTATTTTGTTTTTGCCGCGATCGTTGCATCAAAAACCCAGATAGACAGAAAAAGATGCCCAGACCGACAGCTCCCGGATGTTGAATAAACCAAGAGATACGCGGTGACCAGCCTAAATACTGAGTCGAATGAGAATAGAGAACAAGGCTAATCCCAATGACTCTTAATACATCGAGTTCAATAATGCTTTGTCTTAAAATGCTTTGTCTTGATGCTTGATCGGCCATAGAAAGCACAAAACGCCTGGGGCGCTGGTTGATGGACGATATGAGAGATTCGAGTCTCTCCCAAGATGCTCGCAATTTTTGGGAATGTCAAGAGACTCCCCCTGAAATAAATCGCATCCTCTTCAACCTCCACAGCGGCGATATCTGCCAATCAAGGCAAACCCCCCCTGTTTCCGGGGAAACAGAGGGGTCCAGCAAGATTGTTAACATCACTTAACTCGTGGCTTTAGGACAGATCCAATTTTCAGGAATTCCGGACGGCCAACCGCGTTTCATGGCTTCTAAGCAAACTCCATGAATCGTCAGTTGACAGTCCAAGAGGTGGAATCCCTCTTTGTTCGTTGTTTTGACGCCAATTTTTAAGACCGAATCGCTCTTGAACTCGATGGTTTTATTGCATTTGACACAAACTAAATGATGGTGGTGGTGAGGATAGGGCTGGTTGATTTCATAATGCTTATGTCCCTCCGCCAGTTCTAGCTCTCGCAATAATCCTAGATGCGTCATCAGCTTTAGGGAGCGATAGACTGTTGAGAGGCTGATTTTACGCTGATCCTCACTGCTTTGGAGTTTATGATGGAGTTCTTCAGCACTCAAATGTTCTCCCTTGGGTAATTGCTGAAAAATCCTGAGAATTTCTTCGCGCTGGGGTGTCAACCGGAGTCCTAGTTGGTTGAGTTCCGCTTTAAAAGCTTCGCTATTATAAGCGTACATTGTTCCTAGATTTTAACGTATATTTCTTACCCTTTATGGTAGTTCTTCTAGGAGTTAATGTCAACAATCTAGGGCTTATTGAGAACTTGTAGCTATAAGCCTCTGTTGATTCTCATTCCCAAAAAAGCCCCCCTCAAGTCCAAGCTTTGTTAAAGCTGTGTTTGAAGGGGGCTTATAGAGGGTTTGGGGGTGAATAACGGGTTAGCTGTTAGACCTCTAACTCTTCGAGCATCAGCTTAGAATGACGCAGTTTGGTCGGAACAGGAATGGGATAGTCGCCGGTGAAACAGGCTGAACAGAATTGACTGGGGTCTTGTTGGGTGGCGGCCAACATTCCTTCCCAACTGAGATAGGCTAACGAATCAACGCCAATTTGGGCCGCGATTTCGTCCACGGACTTGGTCGCCGCAATCAGTTGTTTTTGATCATCGGTGTCAATCCCATAAAAACAGGGGTGAGTGACGGGAGGGGAGGACACGCGCATATGGACTTCCTTGGCACCGGCATCCCGTAGCGCTTTGACCAATTTGCGGCTAGTGGTTCCCCGGACAATAGAATCATCAACAATAATCAAGCGTTGCCCGTCGAGGACATCTTTAAGGGGATTTAACTTCATGCGGATGCCCGACTCACGCATATGTTGAGTCGGTTGAATGAAGGTACGCCCAACGTAACGGTTTTTGATCAGTCCCTCCGCGTAGGAGATTTTTGAGGTTCGGGAATAGCCAATGGCGGCGGGAATCCCCGAGTCGGGAACGCCAATAACGAGATCAGCATCGACGGGGGATTCTTCGGCTAAAACATTGCCAATCCGCATCCGATAGCTGTAAAGGCTTTCCTCGTTCATCATGCTGTCTGGACGAGCGAAGTAAATCATCTCAAAGACGCAGAGTTTTGGGGTGGGATTTTCTGTCCAACGCTCGGAACTTAGGCCATCCGCGTTGGCGAATACCAGTTCACCCGGATTGACATTGCGTAGGTAGCTGGCCCCAATGATGTCGAGTCCACAGGTTTCTGAGGCAAAGACGTAGTAGTTGGGGTTGGTGTCTAGGTTGCCGATGACCAGCGGACGCACGCCATGAGGATCACGGGTGGCAAAAATGCCGATGGGTGTGCCAATCACGAGGCTGAAGGCCCCTTGACATTGTCGTAGCGACGAGGCGATCGCCTGATGCCAATCTTTACCCCCATCGACTTCTGAGCCAATTAAGATGGCGATCGCCTCAGAGTCGCTGGTGGTGACACAATTACAATTGCGACGTTCGAGTTCTTCGCGCAGATCACGAGTATTTACCAGGTTGCCGTTGTGGGCTAGGGTTAAAGTCCCAAGGCGCGTTTGCACTAGAGCCGGCTGGGCGTTCTGCACATGACTCGATCCGGTGGTCGAATAGCGGTTATGACCGACGGCCATGATGCCAGGGAGTTTCTGGAGAATGGTCTCATTGAACACCCGTGAGACGAGGCCCATGTCTTTGTGACAGCGAACGTGCTGATCTTGATCAAAGGTCGCAATCCCTGCTGACTCCTGTCCACGATGCTGAAGGGCATAGAGTCCGAAGTAGGTTAGTTTGGCAACATCTTCATCGGGGGCATACAGCCCAAAGACGCCACAGGCTTCTTCAGGTTTGTCGGATTGCAAGTCATCATGGAGGTGGGAAGGATTGGACATCATTGATTGAGAACCGTTCCTAAGTATGGGGCTAGTTGAGGGAAATGGTTGACCCGGGTGCAACGAATCGAAGCACTCGGTCATGGCCGACTACCTACAATGTATCGTTTTGTCGGACGGCAAAACGAGGAAATTGGGGTAAGTCTGAAATTAATCCTGTCTTAATTTAACCGCAATTTGGGCTTAATTGAAGGTCGAGTTGTTGTCTCTGGCATGGGAGACGACTCAATGTTCGAGTCAATCGCCCATCAAAAAGGGGTGCGATCGCCCCCGAAGACGCGATCGCACCCCAACCGATTCAAGATGACATTGTTATCCGCTAGAGTCTGTTCTCAGACGGATCACAGAACAATGTCAGACAATCGAGTTGATTTAAAGGACACCTGCGGTTTGTAAGCCTAAAATCGCCCCAACACCTAGAATATGCCCAAAACTGGTGGTAGCCAGAATGGCAGGAATGCCAAAGCCACCAAAGAGATTCGGCGAGGGAGCTTGAGGGCCAACACTGGGATATTTAATTGAGTATTTACCAATGGCAATGGCCAGAATGTTGCAGACAATCATGACAATGGCAATGCTGGGACTCCAAGCTGACGTGGTGGGGGTCAGAGCGAAGATAACGCTGTTGAGCATAAGAAGAATCTGATTTTTGATTAAACAGTGGTTTGAACGATGGATGACGGCGATCGCAGGGCAATTCCCCGTATCAAGGCCTCATCGCCTTTCTTTCCTACCAGATTTACGGAGATATCGACCGATTTTGTTGCATGAATTTACATTGCGATCGCCCTGTGGGGGAACTCAGGCTAGGAAATGGAGCGATTGCGTTACAGTCAATACAGACAAGACAGATCTTCTGAAACATCGACAGGTTAACCCATGCTAAACCCTATGCTGAGATCACTCAACGCTCTTGTCCCCTGCATTAGTCTCGGGGCGATCGCGGTGATACTCCCCTCACGTCCCGCCCCAGCCATGACTCCCTCTCCAATCCAAACTCCATCCTTCGACGTACCTTTAGTCAGTCAGGGAATTAGTCCCAAAGTTAGTCCCAGAGATCCTCTAGGCGATGCGTCTCCTCTCGCATCGGTTCTCACATCCGTGTCTTGGCAACTTCGCCGTTGGAACAGGACCCCCTTGAACCCGGAACTCCCCCCGATTCACCTTGAACT
The DNA here is from genome assembly GCA_900149785.2 of Phormidium lacuna HE10JO. Lineage (GTDB taxonomy): Bacteria > Cyanobacteriota > Cyanobacteriia > Cyanobacteriales > Geitlerinemataceae > Sodalinema > Sodalinema lacuna_A. The sequence continues at coordinate 22,662 of FSSI02000043.1, forward strand.
CGACTCCGATACCGTTCGCGGTTCAAGCGGCTGTAATACCTATTTTGGCAACCTTGATAACTCCCCCCTCGATGATCACCAAGGACAGCACATCGGGTTTAACGCCATTGCCAGTAGCCGCCGTGCTTGCGAACCGCCAATAATGGAGCGTGAAACCCAGTATTTACAGTCTTTAGCGGGAGTACGTAAATATAGCCTTGATCGGAATGGGAATTTATGGCTGGCGTATCAAACCGCATCAGGGACTGGAACCCTAGAATTTTCGCCGCGATAACTTCTAATACATCAAAACTTCAAGCCGTTTTTGAATGATTTAAGCCGTTTTTGAATAAATTGTCGGCAACATCTTCATGAGTGTCATGGCGATCGCCTATCAAATTATTGTCCGAGATCATCATGGCAATCTACAGTGTGAATCACCCCCAAACTAAGGCATAGCCTTTACGATTCCCTTCCCCCAACCCCCAAGTCAAGGTAATACCCATTAGCCGCCTCTTGCCGTTTCCCCATGCCATTTCTGTTCAGTAACCCTCAACCGATCCAAGCTGTGATTATCGGGGCCAATCGTGGCATTGGCTTGGGATTTGTCCGTCATCTTCTGGCCGATCCACGAGTGGGAACCCTGTATGGAACCTATCGCCACCGCGATCGCGCCCAAGACTTACTACAACTAGCACAATCGGGGGGCGATCGCCTCATTCCCGTGCAACTCGATGTGACCGACGAATCGCAACTAGCCCAATGGAGTCAAACCCTCAGCCAGCAAGAACAATCCTTGCATCTACTGATTAACTGTGTGGGCGTTCTCCATGACGGAGACCAGATACAGCCTGAAAAGAGTTTACGGCAAATCGACGGCGATCGCCTGCTGCAATACTTCCGCATCAATAGCATTCCCAGCGTTCTGCTGGCCAAACACCTCATGCCCCTCTTTCGCCATAACCAACCCAGCGTTTTCGCCAGCATCTCCGCCAAAGTTGGCAGTATTGGCGACAACTATCTCGGCGGTTGGTATGGCTATCGGGCCTCCAAAGCTGCCCTCAATATGCTGATGCACACCACGGCGATCGAATATAGCCGCCGTTGTCCTCAAACCTGCGTCGTCTGTCTCCATCCAGGAACCACCGACACCGACTTATCCAAACCCTTTCAACGCAACGTTCCCCCCGACAAACTCTTTCCCGTCGAGAAAACCGTCCGTCAACTCATGCAGGTGATCAAAGATCTCAGCCTCGATCACAGCGGTCAATTTTTTTCCTGGGATGGAACCCCACTTCCCTGGTAACCGATGCCTCACATCAACAAGAAATGATACCCTGAATCCAGACCGTTAATGGAGAAAACAACCGTGGCAAAACCGCCCGCAGCAACCGATAAAGGTTTTGGTCAACCTAGCCCATCCGGTAAATCATCGACCCGTAACCCCTCCGCCTCAAGCGGGGGGAACTTCGGCTTTACCCCCAAAGCCGAAGTTTGGAACGGTCGCCTAGCCATGTTGGGCTTCCTAGCCGTCATCCTGACGGAACTGATTACCCATCAAGGGATTCTCGCCTTTTGGGGCTTGCGCTAAGTTCCCGATTCACCCTTAACATGGTGGATCTCAATTTCCGTATGAACATTCCCACGGGGGAGAAAATCAGCCCGAAGATTGACCTCTAAGGGGTCACAGGCCGCCACAAAATCATCCAAAATTTGATTTGCGGACTCCTCGTGGGAAATGTAGCGATCGCGATAACTATTGATATAAAGTTTCAACGCCTTCAACTCTACCACCGTCTCATCGGGAACATAAACCAGGTGAATGGTGGCAAAATCAGGATAGCCCGAAAACGGACATTTACAAGTAAACTCAGGTAAACTGACCCGAATCTCATAGCGCCGTCCTGGACGGGGATTGGGGAAGGTAATCAGTTCACCCTCCTGAATCTCCCGTTCACCATACTTCATCGAGGAAGCCTCAGGCGAATTCGTCGGGTTCGGCGGACGTTGTGAATCGTGCATTCTCTGTGATGGTAAATTATCCGTAGTGGTCGCTGTTGGAGTTGACAGTTCCAGCATTTAAACCGAATTTCTCCCTAAGAATAGCAAGCAACCCATGCAACATCCAAACCCTCACGGTTCCGGTAATCCCAACGGACAATCCCCCTCAGTTCCCCTCACCGTTTATCGCGAACTCGCGGCTGAGTTGCAAGCCACCCAAGCGATGCTGGACTCACTCCACGCCCAAAACCAACAACTGAGCCAAGAAAACCAGAGTTTATCCTATCAGAACCAACAACTCTTGAGTGAAGTCCATAACGTCGTGAACTCCGTCTTCACACTGCGACAAGTGGCCGACTCCCTCGAACCCTCCAACACTCCCGCCGAAATTTCGCCCCACAATAGCAACAATCCCCGACGCAGCGAGGCCCTCCCCCAACTCGATCGCCCCCAAAGCGATCCCACCCCAGTCAACCCATCTCAATACCAGGACTCAGCCCGCAACTTACCGCCGTTGTACCCCCAGCAAACCTCTAACCCAACGGCTAACCCAACCGCCCAACCCCCCTCACCTCGTTCTCGATTTTCCGCCGTTGAGTTGAACGCTATCAGTGATGAGTTCTCCGCGAAAGGAGGACTCTGGCTGTTAGTGGCCATTTTTGCCATTGTGATCACCGCCTTCGGGGCGGGTTATTGGTTTATGCGTCCGATTTACGAACGACTGTTGCAACAACAACCCCAACAGCCCCCTCAACAACAACAACAATACTTCCCGAACTAAGGCGATCGCCATTGAATGCGATGCACCAAAAAACCTCAGCCTCCTAAAGAGACTGAGGTTTTTTCAACCCGTCAGGTCTTCAATTCAGATGATGATTCACAGAGCCATGACGGCCATTAATACGCATCCTGAATCTCGTAGAAATCGGGAGAAATATAATCTTTCCGAAGAGGAAAACCAACCCAATCTTCAGGCATTAACAACCGCTTCAAGTTGGGGTGACCTTCGTAATGAATCCCGAACATATCGTAGGATTCCCGTTCTTGCCAGTCGGCTCCTTTCCAAATCCAATAGACTGATGCGACTTTCGGCTCCTCTCGGGGAAGAAAGACCTTTAAACGCACCTCTTCGGGCTTGTGAGCATCATCACTGACTTTAATCAAGTGATAAAAACTGACTAATTCCTGACCCGGACCCGCATCATAGGCCCCTTGACATTGCAGGTAATTAAATCCGTAGGCGTATAGTGCCGTTGCAATGGGAATCAGAACCTCTGGGTTAACCTGGATCAGTTCCACCCCTAGGTTATCGGCTTCGAGGGCTTCATTGGCAAACCCATTTTCAGTTAACCAGTTGGAGACGGGACCCGCCGGAACGGGTTTATCTTCAGTTTGTTCTTCGGTCTCATTGCCGTTTTTGGGGGACTCTTCAGCCACGGTCGGCCTCCTCTTTCTCAGCAGCTTGTTGTTGTGCAGATTGTAATGCGGGGGGAACCGGCATTCCCATCGCTTCGGTGAGTTGCTTGGGCGGATTATGCCGAGCCTCACTGCGCATATAGTGACCCGTAAAGATGGGGTCAACGGGTTTAAGTTCGTGAGAGATGGTGTGGTAGCGGTGGGTTTGTTGGTGGTTGCCTCGCTCTGAGAGGGACTCGTTGGAGACCTTTTTACGCAATTTAACAATGGCGTCGATAATGGCCTCGGGACGGGGAGGACAACCGGGAATATAGACATCCACCGGGATCAACTTATCAACTCCACGAACCGCTGTGGGGGAGTCAACGCTAAACATCCCACCGGTGATGGTGCAAGCCCCCATGGCGATGACATATTTAGGTGCAGGCATCTGTTCATAAAGACGAACCACCGCCGGGGCCATTTTCATGGTGATGGTTCCGGCGGTAATCAGCAAGTCGGCTTGACGGGGGCTGTTCCGAGGAACCAGACCAAAGCGATCAAAGTCGAAACGAGAGCCAATCAGGGCCGCAAATTCAATAAAGCAACAGGCGGTCCCATACATCATGGGCCAGAGACTCGATAAACGAGCCCAGTTGTAGAGGTCGTCTACGGTTGTCAGAATTAAGTTTTCCGACAACTCTTGCGTCACTTGAGGACGCTCAACGGGATTAATGAGGGTGGGGGTAGAGAGATTATCACTCATGACCATTCCAATGCTCCTTTGCGCCAGGCGTACACGAGGGCAATCACGAGGATGCTGATGAAAACCAACGCCTCGATGAATGCCAGTAGTCCTAGGGTGTGGAAGGCCACAGCCCAGGGGTAAAGAAAGACGGTTTCAACATCGAAGACCACGAAAACCAGGGCAAACATGTAGTAGCGGATGTTGAACTGAATCCAGGCGCCACCAATGGGTTCCATCCCTGATTCGTAGGTGGTATTGGATTCAATACCCAGATTTTTGGGTCGTACCAGCTTCGAGACCGTCAGAGCCAAGATCGGCACTAAACTGCAAATCAGCAGGAAGCCGAGGAAATATTCGTAACCAGTGAGAACAAACACAGGGGCTAACGTCTTTACTTATATTTACATTAATGATAGTCGAGGGGTCGGCAGATCTCAAATGAGATCTTATTTGAGATCTCATTTGAGACTGAGAATGGGATTGAGTTTTTCCCCGGAGTCGCCACAATGGACATTAGGTACTGTTGTACAAAAGATTAGACCCGATGATCTTTCAAGACGAGTTTGAACTACAAACCGATAATCATGGCGATCTACAGGATATCACTGAGCCGGTGGAGCAGATCGTCAAGCAGTCCGGGATTCGCACCGGAATTGCCCATATTTTCAATGTGGGGAGTACGGCCTCGATTGGGACGATTGAGTTTGAGCCAGGCTTAAAGCGGGATTTGCCGGAACTGTTCGATCGCCTCATCCCCCGAGCCGTGATTATGGCCATGAGCAGACTTGGCATGATGGGAATGGTCATTCTCATCTTCAGGCCACCTGGCTCGGGCCAGATCTGACGGTTCCGGTTCAGCAGGGCCGCCTGAAGCTCGGAACCTGGCAACAGATCTTTCACCTTGAATGTCAGCACCCCCGGCTGAAGCACGGGGGCTTCGTGCCCTCCCCTTCAGGTAGCTGACCAGCTTAAGCCTTAACTGACTACGTTCAGAGCAAGAGTTAACGTTCCTACCCGGGAATGCGTGCTAGTTCCCGGCTCTAGAACCGAATCGTTAAACAGTCCTAAGGGGTTAAGACAGTGCGATTTGGAAAGTACCGACTCTGAACATTAGCGTTCGCGCAGCGTGCGCGTTAGCGCATAGCAAACGTTACGAGACATCAGAAGCGACGCAACAATGTCTAACCATGTTTTCGTTTTAGATACCAACCGCAAACCGCTGACACCGTGCAAGCCCGGGGTAGCACGGTCACTACTGAAAGCCGGGAAAGCATCGGTATTTCGACGCTACCCATTCACCATTATTCTCAACAAGGAGGTTGACGCTAATCCTGAACCCCTCGAACTAAAATTAGACCCAGGCTCTAAAGTCACTGGAATTGCCTTAAAGCAAGGGAATCATATTATCTTTGCTGCCGAGTTGCAGCACCGGGGAGAGCCGATTAAAAAAGCACTGCTGTCTCGTCGTCAACTGCGACGTTCTCGACGAAACCGCAAGACCCGATATCGACCAGCTCGGTTCTTGAATCGGACTCGTCCCGAAGGTTGGTTAGCTCCGAGCTTGCAGCATCGGGTGGATACTCTGATGACCTGGGTTAACCGATTCCGCAGACTTGCCCCAGTTGGCAGCATTGCTCAAGAACTAGTACGGTTCGACCTGCAATTGATGGAAAACCCTGAGATATCAGGGGTTGAGTATCAGCAGGGAGAATTACAAGGCTATGAAGTTAGGGAATACCTGTTGTTCAAGTGGGGCAGAACCTGTGCTTACTGTGGTGCGAAGAATGTGCCCCTTGAAGTTGAGCATATCCAGCCCCGGTCTAAGGGTGGCTCTGACCGGGTTTCTAACCTGACCCTGGCTTGCCACTCATGCAATCAAGCCAAAGGCCATGGGGACATTCGGGATTTTTTATCGGGCCAGCCTGATGTCCTGAGTCGTCTTCTGGGGCAGGCCAAATCACCCCTTAAAGATGCGGCTGCCGTTAACTCGACCCGATGGGCCTTGTTCAAGGCTCTCAAAGCAACAGGACTCCCAGTTACCACAGGAACGGGCGGACAAACGAAGTTCAATCGACTGAGGCTCAATGGTACGGGTGGCAGGCATTAGCCACAAATACTGCAAACCCATTCACAGAAAGGATGGTTACGCCTATGCTTGAAAGATTGACGGGGACTCAAGTCCCCCGGTCGCGTTTCCTCCCCGGTCTAAAGACACGGGGCTTCCACGCGAGCAAGAGGTTTACGTGATATTAAGCCCCGCCAGCGTCAGATTGTGGTGACTGTCTATGGGGATTAGATGGGGGGATTAGAAGCCCATGGCTTGGGCGACGATGTCTAGGTCGGGTTCGATGCCTTGCTGGAGCCGGCTATGGCTATGTTCGATCGCCGAGTCGGGGTCTTTTAAGCCGTTACCGGTCAAGACACAGACGATGGTGGCTCCGGCGGGGACGCGATCGCGCAGTTTCAGGAGTCCGGCGACGGAGGCGGCACTGGCTGGCTCACAGAAGATGCCCTCTTGCCCCAGGAGACGATAGGCGTGGAGGATTTCGTCGTCGGAGACGGCGTTAAATTCTCCTTGGCTGGCGTTTTCGACGGTTAGGGCTTTTTGCCAGTTAGCGGGATTACCGATGCGGATGGCGGTGGCGACGGTATCGGGATTTTTGACCGGTGCGCCTTCGATGAGGGGGGCCGAACCGGCCGCTTGGAAACCCATCATCTTCGGTAGGCGATCGCAACGGCCCAATTGCTGATACTGACAGAATCCCATCCAGTAGGCAGTGATATTGCCAGCATTACCCACGGGAATACAGAGCCAGTCGGGGGCGTTCCCTAAAGCATCCACGACTTCAAAGGCGGCGGTTTTTTGCCCTTCGAGGCGATAGGGGTTAACGGAGTTGACGACGGTGACGGGGTAGGTGTCTCCCAGTTCGCGGACGATTTCTAGGGCGCGATCGAAGTTGCCCTTAATAGCGAGGATTTCAGCACCATAGACCAGGGCCTGAGCCAGTTTTCCGAGGGCAACATAGCCCTCGGGGATGATGACAAAGGCTCGTAAGCCACCTCGTTTGGCGTAGGCGGCGGCGGCAGCAGAGGTGTTGCCGGTACTGGCACAGATGACGGCTTTGGCGCCTTCTTCTTTGGCTTTGGAGATGGCCAGGGTCATGCCACGATCTTTGAAGCTACCGGTGGGGTTCAAGCCATCGTATTTAACGAACACCTCCACCTTTTTGCCAATTTCTGCGGCAATGGTGGGGACGGGAATGAGGGGGGTGTTCCCTTCATGGAGGGTAATGACTGGGGTGGCCTCGCTCACCGGTAAGTGGGGACGGTAGGCATTGATCAAACCGCGCCAGCCTCGCTGCTGTGGAGCGGTTTCGGGTTGAGGGGCGTTGGCGGTCGAAAAACTCAGCGTCACAATGGTTGTTGGCAAATAAGGGGTGTTGACCGGATCGTTGGGGCGATTTTGCCCTAGAGCGGTCATGGTTGTGTCCCAATTGTACCAAAGTTGTCGCGGATGCTACTGCCCTTGTGGATGTGCGATCTCATCGGTTAGGGGTCTGGGTTGGTGATCTGGGTTTTTCACAAAATTGCAACATTTGTTGCAACATTTCGTAATCATTGCAGTAGAATGTTGCCCGAGCCTCTCTAGGTACAAATTCTTAATCTCTCTTTAAATATGACAACTGTATCCAAACCTTCGACATCCAAACCCTCAACCCCCAAACCCCTCTCTGAGCTGAAGCTATCGGTCTATCAAGCGGATCATCAGGTGAAATATCTGCATCTGCACGCCCAACTCGATACCCTCATGATTGAGATTCAGAATCGCCGCCAACAGGGAAGTGTGCCGCCATTGCCTAAAAGCTAGAGTCCAACTGAGGCCGGCTGAGGCCGATGGCGGCCGACGGTGGCGATCGCACAGACTCATCGAGACTCATCACGACGGTGGCGTGGATCTCGCTATCATGGGTCTACCTGTGCAATCGCAACGCGTGCGGGAACCGCAATCGCCCCCTTGGATTCTCTATGTCTTCCCTTCCCCAACATCCCTCCCGAGGAGAGTGTCCCTGTCCCATTTGTCGTCGAGGTGACCTCTCCCCCCTAACGTTGATGGAGGCCGTCGGTTGTAACAACTGTGGTCATCTGTTTGAGGTGCAACATCAGCCTCAGCGCGATCGCATTTCCCTACGGGCGATCGATCAATCCCCTCCCCCCACCTGGCGTTGGACCGGCCGAGGCTGGCAACCCACCGGCCGTGAAGATGTCGAAATTGGCCTCGACACTTGGGTCGCCGCTGTCTGCTTTACCCTGATTCCGACGGCGATCGTCGCCACAGCGGCTTATGTCTTTCCGCCTCTGCCTGGTAGCGGCTGGAGTACCTTCCCCCTCATTTGGACCGGATTAACCTTTCTCTGCCACGGTTCTTGCGTGATTACCCTGTTGATGGAGTATTACCAAATCCCCCTAAGCTCCTATTTTCGCCTGCGACCGTTCCAATGAGCCTTGTGATCGAGGTTCGCCTCCAGAGTCTCATTCCTTGACCCCAGTCGCTGCAATCCCCTGCACAAACTGACGCTGACCGATTAAAAACAGAATAATGACCGGCAGCGAGGCAATCACCACCGCTGCCATTAGCACGGCCCAGTCACTGGTAAATTGCTCCTGAAACTCGGCCAAGGTTAACTGAACCGTTTTCAGTTGTGGACGCGTGGTAAACACCAACGGCTTAAACAAATCATTCCATTCCCCGATAAAGGCAAATAGAAATAACGTCACCCAAGCCGGGCGAGATAAGGGAATCATGATATGCCGTAGCACTTGCCAAGCCGAGGCCCCATCTAAGATCGCGGCTTGTTCGATCGCCACCGGAATCGTTAAAAAATACTGTCGCATCAGAAAAATCCCAAAGCCACTGACGGCGGTCGGCAGAATCAAGGCCCCGTAGGTATCGAGGAGATGGCCCCACTTCAACACCAAGAAAATGGGAATCACCAGCAGTTGAAACGGAATGGCTAGAGTGGCCAAAATCAGCACCAGCACCGTATTACGTCCACGAAACTGAAATCGAGCTAGGGCATACCCCGCCAAGGCCGAGGTCACCGTCTGGATCGCCGTGACCGCTGAGGCCACAATGGTGGAGTTGGCGAACGCCAGCCAAAACTGGCCACGAATCCAGGCCGCTCGATAACTCTCTAGCGTCCAAATCCCCCCCAACTCTAGGTTGGCCAGGGAGCCTGGGGGAGCAAAGGCGGCTCGCAGGACAATTCCCAGAGGAAACAGCATCACGATCGCGCCAATCATTAAAAAAATCAAGATTATACCCTGCCATTGATTAGCTGTCGCAATCTTCGAGGCGATCGCCTTTGGGGTCAAAGCCTTAGCAGGCACGGGATAACGTCGATTAGGGAATTTGGGAGACATAAACCTAAAAGCAGCGGTAGAATGATCGTAGTTAGGAGTTGAGAGGAATAAACCTGGTCAACTTCGGGTTAAACCTTGTAAAGTAATAGAAAGTTGTAACGACCTATTGAACAAGTTTAACCACCCAGGTTAAAAGTCAACGGTTCGGTGTAGTCTCGCCGCTCCATAAAATAGGATGAGGAGATAGAAAACGTATGCCGCAGTTAGAAGCGACCGCCACTCTGGATTACCAAAGCGAAGTCTACAAAGACGCTTACAGTCGCATCAATGCCATTGTCATCGAAGGTGAACAAGAAGCCTTTGATAACTACATCCGCTTAGCTGAAATGATGCCCGAAAGTCAGGATGAACTCAAATCTCTGGCGAAGATGGAGAAACGCCACAAAAAGGGATTCCAAGCCTGTGGGCGTAACTTGAGTGTCGTAGCTGACATGGAATTTGCCCAAGAGTTTTTCGCGAAACTCCATCGCAATTTTCAGGCGGCCAGCGATGCTAACGACATTGTGACCTGTTTGGTGATTCAATCTCTGATTATCGAGTGTTTCGCCATTTCCGCTTATAACATCTACATTCCCTACGCGGATCCCTTTGCTCGTAAAATCACCGAAGGGGTGGTCAAGGATGAGTATCTTCACCTCAATTTTGGGGAAGAATGGCTCAAGGGACATTTTGAAGAATACAAAGAGCAAATTGATGCAGCCAATCGTGAGAATTTACCCATCGTTTGGGAAATGCTCAACGCTGTCGCCAAAGATGCCAAAGTTCTCAACATGGAAAAAGAGGAGTTGATTGAAGACTTCATGATTGCTTACGGCGAAGCCCTGAGCAACATTGGCTTCAGCACTCGTGACATCATGAAAATGTCCTCCTATGGCTTACGGGGCGCAGCCTAGACAACCAGCCTAGGTCACAAATCCTAGGCGAGTTGCCTGCCCCTGTTGCCTAACGAACGAGGCGTAACAGCATTGTCGCAATCGCTCGTTTTTTCCTAGGAAAGCGAGCGATTTTTGGTGTTTGAATCGGATTTAATTTGAGAAGGGGCGCTTTACATAGTATTGTAAAGGTTTATGAATGCCCTGTTGTTACCGGATACCATATCGCAGCCTGAAATAAGGGTTGCTTGAGATTCTGCCCATGTTTGGTTTAATCGGTCACCTGACTAATTTAGAACACGCCCAGTCCGTTGCCCGGGACATGGGATATGACGGACTTGCAGATCAAGGACTTGACTTTTGGTGTGCTGCGCCGCCGCAAACTGTCGATCACATCACAGTGACCAGTATCACGGGGCAAACGATTGAAGGTCGCTATGTTGAGTCCTGTTTTCTGCCGGAGATGCTGGCGACACGACGTGTTAAAGCAGCTACCCGTAAGATTATTAACGCCATGGCCCATGCTCAAAAGATTGGCCTGGATATTACGGCCCTCGGTGGCTTCTCCTCGATTGTTTTTGAGAATTTCAACCTCAATCAAATTGAGCGGATTCGCAATATTACCCTGGATTTCCAACGCTTTACGACGGGTAACACCCATACGGCCTATATTATTGCCCGTCAGGTTGAGCAGGCTAGCGCACAATTGGGAATTGAACTGTCTCAAGCAACGGTGGCGGTTTGTGGGGCAACGGGCGATATTGGCAGTGCTGTCTGTCGCTGGTTGAATGCTCGCAGTGATGTGGCCGATTTGTTGCTGATTGCCCGCGATCGCCAACGCCTCGAAGACCTACAAGGGGAACTCGGACGGGGTAAAATTATGGGACTCGAGGACGCTCTGCCGAAAGCCGATATTATCGTCTGGGTCGCCAGTATGCCCAAAGGACTGGTCATTGATTCGACCAGCTTGAAAAAACCCTGTTTGTTAGTCGATGGCGGCTATCCCAAAAATCTGGACACGAAAGTCCAACACCCAGGCGTGGTCGTCCTCAAAGGGGGCATTGTTGAACATGCCCTGGATATCAACTGGCGTATTATGAAGTTGGTCAACATGGATGTGCCGGCCCGTCAGATGTTTGCCTGCTTTGCCGAATCCATGCTCTTAGAGTTTGAGAAGTGGTACACCAATTTTTCTTGGGGACGCAACCAAATCACTGTTGAGAAAATGGAGAAAATTGGTGAAGTCTCCCTCAAACATGGATTTAAACCCCTGTTGTCCTAGCTGAGATCGTCCCATCTCCCACAGCCAAGTCCCCTGGCCCTCTATGTTCCCTTGAATCTCCCCAGAGACGTTGACCTAAACCTATGCTCTTAGATTTCGAGAAACCCCTCGTTGAGCTAGAAAAGCGCATCCAGCAAATTCGAGATATCGCTGAAGACACCGATGTGGATGTCTCCGATGAGATTCGTCAACTCGAAGATCGCGCCACGGAGTTACGCCAGGAGATTTTTAGTAATCTCTCGCCGGCGCAACGGCTGCAACTGGCTCGCCATCCCCGTCGCCCGAGTACCCTCGATTATATTCAGGCCATCGGCGATGAGTGGATTGAACTCCACGGCGATCGCGGTGGCTCGGATGATCCGGCCCTGGTGGGGGGCGTTTCCCGCCTTGGCGGTATCCCGGTGGTCATGTTGGGCCATCAAAAGGGACGGGATACCAAGGACAATGTGGTTCGTAATTTTGGCATGGCCTCCCCGGGAGGCTATCGCAAGGCGTTACGGCTGATGGATCATGCCAATCGCTTTGGAATGCCCATTTTGACCTTTATTGATACGCCGGGGGCCTGGGCGGGGATTGAGGCCGAACATCTCGGGCAAGGGGAGGCGATCGCCGTCAACTTGCGAGAGATGTTCGGCTATGAAGTGCCGATTATTTGTACGGTGATTGGTGAAGGTGGCTCGGGGGGGGCTTTGGGCATTGGGGTCGGCGATCGCCTACTCATGTTCGAACATGCCGTGTATACTGTGGCAACTCCTGAAGCCTGTGCGGCCATTCTTTGGAAGGATGCAGCCAAGAGTCCCCAAGCCGCCGAAGCCCTGAAAATTACGGCTGGGGATCTCAAGAATTTAGAGATTCTCGATCGCCTGCTTCCTGAACCCGTCGGCGGGGTTCATAATCAGCCGGTGCAGGCCACGGAAATCCTGAAAACTGCCTTGATTGAGGAACTCAAGAGCCTGTTAGAGTTATCTCCCCAGGAACGGCAACAACTACGTTATGAGAAATTCCGTCGTATGGGAGTATTTCTCGAAGGCTGACTCGCCATTTTGGCTGAGATACTGACCGTCACGTCTAAAACCGATGCGATCGCGATCGCAGTCAATCACGACGGCGATCGCTCATTTTTGGCCCCAGTTGCGTCATACTAGATATGCCAGATTGTAGCCATTTAAACGACCCATGCTACCCAAGGTTCGACTGTTACCGGGAGCAATCTCAGAAATATTGGTGTCTGTACGGGAAACAGGAGTCCTCACCCGCTCCGATTGTTATGGACTCATGGCAGCATCCCTTGATGAATCGGTTACGGAACAAGATCGCCGTTCCATCAACCGCCTAATTCGCTCCGTGCGCCGAGGTAAAGTTCAAATTATCGACGATCTCACCCCTCGCCGTTAACTCCAGCGGTGGGTGTTCGTCTCCCTGTCCCTCACGACTGACCCACCTATGACCGCTGCGACTTGGATTACCGTCTCACGGCTCTTTGTCATTCCTGTATTTCTCTATGTGGTCGAGGATCCCAGTGCAGGCGATCGCTGGTTGGCCCTCGGCTTGTTTCTCATCGCCGCTCTCACCGATTGGCTCGATGGCTATGTGGCCCGCCGCTTCAACCAGGTCACAGATTTAGGCAAATTCCTCGATCCCCTCGTGGATAAACTGCTGATTTTTGCCCCCCTGCTGGTTCTCATTGAATGGGGAACCTTACCGGCCTGGGGGGTGTTTTTGGTGCTAACCCGAGAACTCACCATCGCCGGTTGGCGCGTCAACCAGCCCAAGATTTCCGGGGCTAATCTTTGGGGAAAAGCCAAAACCGTCAGTCAGATTGTCGCCATTAGCCTATTGTTGGCTCCCCTCCCAGACCCCTGGCCGCGAGTGGGGCTGATGAGTTTTTGGGCCGCCGTCGCCCTAACCTTGATATCTGGGGGGATTTATCTGCTTCCTGCAAGAGAGACGGAGCCAGAATCGGCGCTTTAATCCCTAGAGCGATCGCAGACAATCGGCCGCCACCACCCGAAACAGGCCATCGTCGAAGCGAGTGCAGGAGCGTTCCCCCTCGACTAAGGCGGGGATTTGACCCTGCTGAAGCTGCTGTTGGATGGTTTGGCTAATCTCGGGATAGGAACGTGTCCACCAGGAGCGTTCGAGATAGTCGGGTTCAAAGGCCCCCCGTTCGATGACGAGAACATCGATCGCCTCTTCGGTTAAGAATTGTTGAAGTTGCTTGACATCCTGGCTGTAGTGGGATTTTATGAGGGCGATCGCCCGGCGGCGTATTTCTTGATGATAAGTTCGGTGGAAGGGAATGGCGTATTCATAGCCCACATAGAGCGATCGCCGGCTGAAGGTGGGCAGTTGATTGGCTTCTAGGGCCAGAGACGCGATACGAGTCTCAGGAGGTTGCTCTTGTAGAAACTCATACAGCGCCGGATGATTGCCCACAATTAGATTAGTGCGTGGGTAATTGCCCAATCCCTGGGGGTAGAGGACTAAATAGCTGAGGAGCAACCCTAGGGATACATAGCACAGAACAACACTTTTGTCAAGAATAAACTGTACCATCAAAACCAGGGCGATCGCCGCAGCTAGAGCAAAGACGACTCGGAGACTATGTTGGCTATAGCGACTGGGGAGATGGAGACGAAAGGCCAAGCCATGAGCCAGGAAAAACAGCCCCAAACTCGACAGTAGCAACGCCCCCAAAAGCTGGAAATTGCCGGAGGGTGCAGGCTTGCGACGTAGGAGGAAGGGCAAGAGAACCGCTCCACAGAGTAAGGGGGGGTCGAGAGGCGGTTGTAGGCCCGTGCGTCCTCCCCACAGCCAAAAGCGTCCCCAATCTTGGGCAAAATAGGCCGTCCGTCCCCCAGGCTGAAACTCCGGCAGGTCTTGGGCTTGGGCTAAAGTAACCGTGGGGCCAAACTCCGAGGATTGTAGGAGATAGGGTAACAGCATTAGGACAATTAGCCCCAATCCCAGGCCAGTCCAGGATCCGGGAAACTCACCCTGGAGGGACAGTAGGACCAAGACTCCCGCCGCCACGAGGAGATAGGGGGGATAGAAGCCGCCTAAGCCGAGGAGTCCGAGGAGCATCAGTCGGGGGCGACGGGCGGCGATCGCATAGAGAACCGTCAGCAGCAGGGGACTGAGGAAGGCGCGAGGGGTGGCGGAGACGAGATCATCGCGCATCCAGAGATTTTGCAGATAGAGACTACTAGCCAGAAAGGCGGCGAAGGGGATAGGGACCAGGCGCAAGCTGAGGCGGAAGGCCATGACCGTGGTGAACAGGGCCAGAATCACCGGGAGAATGCGGGCCAGGGCCAGAGGATCGACTCCCAGTTGGGCGAAACTCCAATAGAAGGCGCGATAACCTGGGGGGGCGAGGGATTGGAAGTAATCGGCGATGAGATCGTTGGGAAACAGGCCCCCATCCAGGAAGCGTCGCATCCAGAACAGATGTTGACGAGCATCGTTGGGGACAAGATAGCCCGGTTGCAGAGTTTGCTGGAGAACCGGGAGCGCGTAACTGGCCGACAGCAGCAAACTCAGGGCCAGCCAGATGCGGCTGACGCTGGGGGAGGGGTTGGGGCGGAGGAAGAGGCGTTGCAGAGGTAGGCGATGCACGATGAGTCTTTGAGAGTGGAGTCTGCTCCCTCAATCAGTCATGATGGCAGAAAATCTGGTCTTCATTCTCAAAGTTCCTTGTTTTAACTGCCACCTTGTTCGAGTTCTGCGATCGACTCTAACAGACGGTGGGTGTTTTTCGGCCTACGCAACAGGTATGCTGTTTCTTCCAAGGCTTCGTAATCCTCTAGGGACATCATCACCACCGAAGCTGCGTTGTTTCTGGTGATAAAAATATGTGAGGTTCCAGCGGTAGGGTGTGTTGCGGCTCAAACCCATATTAAACCTCAGAGAACAATGTAGAAACTGCCGCAACGCACCAGGGCTGTAATTGGGCGGTCATCTCATCCCCAAATTTGGTGCGTTCCGGCTCGCTTAATCGGGTTGTCAAGAATCAAAAATTGAACGAAGCCGGAACACACCCTACCCCAATTTTTCTTCCATAATTATCCATCAATCTGGATTGTACCGGTGTCTTCATAGAAAATATGCGAGGTTCTAGATTTTGATGTGTTTACTCGGATTCCTGAAGGTTGACCCGTCGATAAATCTCGGTCAGGGAAATCCGAAACTCAATGGATCTTAACTGAATCTCGTCCTCAAGATTTCGATACTCGGTCAACAACCATTGATTCTCAGATGTTTTGGAAAAGTGTTTCACCTGGTACTGGTACTGACAGATGAGGAGATAGTCGCGAAATTTAGGCAGCGATCGATAAGCATCAAATTTGTCTCCTTGGTCGTAATTTCGCGTTGACTTCGACAAAACCTCGACAATCAAAGTGGGATTCATAACTGCCGTGGTTCCTGTTCCCTGATACATCGGCTGACCTTCAATCACCATGACATCGGGATAGGTGTACTGTCGATAGGTGGGAATCCAGATTTTGACATCTCCCAAATAGATCTCGTAATCGATGTCACCAATACTGAGGGGAAATTGGCGGCAAAAATTCAACGCGATTTTGTTGTGGTTGGTTGTCCCCCCTGCCATGGGTATGATTTCTCCGTCTCGATATTCATGTTTATCTTGAGAGTTTTCTTCCAGTTCAAGGTAGTCTTGAGGGGTGTAATATCGGGTTTTCGTTTTCATGATAAAACTGGCTATAGTTGTCAACAGATTAGCGATGCTCAAGGTCAGCCGCAAACTCTAAACAAGCCCTAATATCAGTTTCCGTTAATTCGGGAAAATCGTCGATGATCTCAGCCATAGACATTCCAGCCGCTAGCCACCCTAGCACATCGTAGACCGTAATCCGCATTCGGCGGATACAGGGCTTACCACCACGCTTATCAGGCTCAATCGTAATGATGTCGCGATCGCTCATAATGGGGACAGGTCGCTTGTGTATACGTCAGTTTACTCTACCTCAATAATCAAGGACTGACGGAAAATTGGCAGCAAAGGTTCAAGGCAATTGTGTTGTCGTGGCCGGTAGGGTGTGTTGCGGCTCAAACCCATATTAAACCTCAGAGAACAATGTAGAAACTGCCGCAACGCACCAGGGCTGTAATTGGGCGGTCAT